>NZ_CP191496.1:2560000-3302500 GCF_050507655.1 Thalassolituus sp. LLYu03
CGATTGGTCTGCGCATTCCCGGCCAGCAGATGAAAGCGGTTGAGCTGGATGAGAGCGGAGCCTATATGCGCGACTGTGCCGCCAATGAAACCGGCGTGTTGGTCATTGCCGGGCCCAATGTGTTTGCCGGTTACCGCATCGACAGCCAGAACACAGGGTTATGGATTGACTGTGGCGACGGCCTGCGCTGGCTGAACACTGGCGATCTGGGCTATCAGGATAACGATGGCTATTTCTGGTTAACCGGACGAAAAAAAGAACTGATTATCCGCGGTGGTCACAATATCGACCCGGCCGCCATTGAAGAACCGCTGCACAAACACCCGGCCGTACAGCTGATCGCCGCCATTGGCCGCCCGGATGCACACGCCGGCGAAGTGCCGGTTGCCTATGTGCAATTAAAGCCAGGCAGTAGCGTCAGCGAAGAAGAGTTACTGGCCTTTGCGCGCGAACACATCAGTGAGCGTGCTGCCATACCAAAGCGGATCTATCTGATTGATGCCATCCCGCTGACACCGATCGGCAAGATATTTAAACCGGCCCTTAAAAAGCAGGAAATCCGTTCTGCGCTGATCGACGCCCTGCAGGACGCAGGTATTACCTGTGAAGACGTGCTTGTTCAGGACGATAAGCACAAAGGACTTTCGCTGGATGTACGCCTGCCAACCAGCGAGGCACAACAACAGGCAACCGCCGCTCAGGTGCTCGGACAATTTCCGTTCGGATTCAGGCTTACAAGCGCAGAAGAAGACCTGAACGAACCCGCTTAAGTGGCGGTGCCATCAGAGAATCGGATAGAAAGGATACGTCTGTTTGAAGTCGGCCAGCGAAAACTGTTCGCGGATCTGATCGGAAAACTCAGCCCGGCGCATGCGCCGGGCATCAACGCCCTGATACTGCAGTACCGACAGGCATTCGAGGCACACGCCGCAGCCTTTGTTGCTGACCATTGGGATGCCGGTCACTGCATTGCCGGTCGCTGCATTGCCGGTCGCTGCATTGCCGGTCGCTGCATTGCCGGTCGCTGCATTGCCGGTCGCTGCATTGCCGGTCATTGTGTTGCCAGTACCGACGTCGATGGTATCCGCACGATGTCGCAACGACTGCACCTTAGCGCAGTAGGCCAGATGGTAGTCTGCCTGATCCTTCAGCCAGACACGGGTATTTTTAAACGCCAGCGTTTTGTCTTTCAGCACCCGCAACGCCGCGCCGGACACCTGCAACACTCCGTCTTCCAGTGCCTCGCGTTCGGCGTAGGTCAGTTGTTTTTCGGGATCGAATAATTCGAAACTGCCCAGCTGTTCCGCCTTCATGGTCTGGCGCAGACGGTTAAAAGCTTCATCCTGCAGAAAATCCGGCAGCTTCACAGCACCTTCTCCAGAATGGTGGCGATACGCCCTTCGGCGTCGGTGCGCACCCGGAATTCCACGCGGCGTGAACGGTCGTCATTTTCGCTGCCATCATCGTTGCGCACGACTTTGGCCGACGACAGTCCATTGGCGGTTAAATGGGATTTCAGCCAGTTCTTGTTAGCACTGACATCGGGTAATTCGAGCACAAAGCCCAGTGTCGAGCGGGTACGCTTCTGCGACAGCTCCATATTACGGATATAAGCATCGTCGTCACTGGCTGCACCGACCCAGGCGCTGGAGGTATGACCTTCGATGCGCACTTCCTGAATATCGTCTTTGTATTTATCGCGGGTAATGATGCGCATATAGCGCGGAAAAAAATCCGACAAAATAGACTGAAATTCGGGTTTAAGTTCCGCATCGCCTTTATCGAACAGCACTTCGCTGTTGTTAAAACGGAACGTCAGGTCTTTATCCAGCTCCGCGCCCCAGCGGGCCATGTCTGGCGCGAATTCGGTTTTTAAGTCTTCGTACAACTGCACACGCAGGTGATCGTAAAGAATGGCTACGTCGCGGATTTTATTGCGCTCGGTTTCGACGTTCACCATAAAGACGATGGAAATCAGCATGAACACCATCATCAGGCCGGCCATCAGGTCGGACACCGCAACCCAGTGGCCTTCCTGTTCTTTCAGTTGTTCCAGTTCATTTTCATTCATCGACGCGCTCTGCCATCTGAACCAGACGCTGCAGTTTATCGGTCAGTGGTGAGTAATCACTGACGAATTTTTCCGACAGGGCGGTAAGCTGCATACCAAAGGATTTCAGCGCTTTATTCAGCTCGGCTTCCATGGACTCGTCGAGCACAGACACCTGACGCTCAACCCGCTCACCCAGACGCTGCAACTGTTGCAGACTGTTGCTCTGCTGATCCTGCAGACGCTGGCTGCTGTCGGTCAGTGCCTGCTGCAACTGGCCTTCAATTTTGTGCTGCATTTTGCCCAGCTCATCCACGGCCCAGCGCTGCTGCATCTGCACGGCATCGGCCATGCCTTTGGTGAGGGCGACAATGCGGTCTTCGAGCTTCGGCAAACCATCGGCGGCGTGATTCACCAGATCGGCCAGACTGGTCAGCTGCGACTGCAGATTCGAGCGCTGCGCTTCAAGGCCGTTCAGCAGATCCTGCAGCGATTCGGAAATGCCATTAAAGGCATTGGCGTGGCGCACCATGTATTCAAAGGCGGTGCTCGCCTCTTTCATGGCGCCTGAGGTGCGTTCCTGCTCGCTGATCAGCACGTTCAGCTGATCGCGGTAAGCCTGTTGCCATTCCAGCATGGCGATAACCGACTGATTCAGCCGCTTGAAGTTGTCGCCGTACTGTTCATTGATCTTGGTGTTGAATTCGCGCATCACCATTTCGATGGCGTTCACCAGTGCCTTGGCGTTGGCCTCGGCCTGACGTTCCTGATAACTCTCAAGGGTGCTGATCACCTGATTCATGCGGTCGAGAGTCTGCAGATGCTGTTTGATCAGCTGCCCCTGCAGCCCGCGTTCGTTGTCCGGGTTCATCACGTCGGCCAGATGCTTCAGCGAGGTGTCCAGATCGTCGATGGTGGCGATGCGGGTCTGGGCGGCTTCCCGCCGGCCGGTCTGAGACAGGGCGCCACGGATTTTGAGCGTCAGCGCACCGAGCAGACCAACGATGGACGACCAGAACGCGGTTTTCAGACCGTCCATCAGTTTCGGCACACTGCCCTGAATATCGGCGGTGTCGAAATGCCACAGCCCCAGCGCAACCCCCAGAAAGGTACCGAAGATACCAATACTGGTAAGAATATTCGGCGCCACTTCGGCGGTGCGGTTGGTGTAGCGGAAGGCATGGAAAAAGACGGTAAGTGCGGCAATCACCACCATCAGACCCAGCGTCCATCCGGAAAACTGCTCCATCATGTCCTGCTGCTCTCTCAGCGTGTTATTCCTGATAAGTCTAGTGCACTTTGCCTGATTTGCCGTCTCGCTATAAAGCACCTTCACAATGGCGCCAGTTCACGGCTAAATAGCGTCTTTACACAGAACCGAACGGAGTTGGGAACAGCATGCTGATCAGCAATATGGAAGTGGTGCCGGGCAAGAAAGTGGCCCGCCATCTGGGACTGGTACAGGGCAGTACGGTGCGCGCCAAGCACGCCGGCCGCGACATCATGGCCGGTATCAAAAACATTTTCGGCGGCGAGCTGAAAGGCTACACCGAGCTGCTGTCGGAATCGCGCGATGAAGCCCTCGCCCGTATGAGCGAGCAGGCACGCCAGCTGGGCGCCAACGCTGTGGTGAACGTGCGCTTTTCAACCTCGTCCATTGCCGCCGGCGCCTCTGAGATTTTTGTGTACGGTACGGCGGTGATTCTGGAGGATCGCTGATGGGTCAGCTCGTCGTCTTTCTGGTGCTGCTGGCGCTGGGCTACAGCTTCGGACGTCTGGCTGAGTCGCGCCATTACCGCAGCATTCACGCGCGGGAAGATGCCATGCGCCACCTGCTGGTGCTGCCCGACCGTATGCCTCCGCTGGACTTCAGCCAGCACGATTCGACTCTGGTGACCGGCTCGGTGGTGATTTCCGTCGATTATTTCAAAACCGTGGCCGCCGGCCTGCGCGGTATTTTCGGCGGCCGGGTCGGCGCCTATGAAAGCCTGCTCGACCGCGCCCGCCGCGAAGCCATTCTGCGCATGCAGGAAGAGGCACTGGCGCTGGGGGCTGACGCCGTGTTCAACCTCAAGTTCGAGACCAGCCGCATCGGTCAGAACGCCGGCAAGGGGCTGGGCTCGGTAGAGGTACTGGCCTACGGCACGGCCCTGATTCCGCCGGGAGCCACCGCCTGATATGAGCGCCAGCCTGCCAAGCGGCAACCCGAAACTGCCGGATTCCATCAACAACCAGCACGAATCGCCGCTGCGCGATTTTGTGCTGCTGGCAGTGGCTCTGGTGGTGCTGGTGCTGTTGCTGGCGGCCGGGCTTTCGTTCAGCGCCCGCTGGGTGGCACCGCTCATTCCGTACGAATGGGAACAGGCGCTGGTGCCTTCGCAGGCCTCTCAGTCGGCACCTGGCGAAACAGACGATACGCTGACTGGCAATCCGCTAACGGCAGAGCAACAAGCTCAAAAACAGGCTGAAAAACAGGCCCAGGACGCCCTCAATGCACTGATGCAGAAGTTGCTGGCCAACGAAGCCGCACCTCTGGCCGTCAGCGTGCACTGGCTGGCCGACGAAGCATTGCCCAATGCCTTCGCCATGCCCGGCGGACAGATCTTCGTGACCCGCGGTCTGGTCAACAACGTAAGCTCTGAAAACGGTCTGGCCATGGTGCTGGCGCACGAATACGCGCATGTGGCCCTGCGTCATCCGCTGACACTGATACTGGAGCAGCTGTCGACCGGGCTGGTCACCGGCCTGTTCGGCGGCGATGCCGCGGCACTGATCAGCCAGCAGACCCGGCTGGCCACCCTGCTCGCCTTCAGCCGCGACATGGAAGCCGACGCTGATGCCTACGCCGTGCAGCTGGTGAAGGCTACCTATGGTCATGCCGGCGGCAGCGGTGAGTTCTTCGCGCACATGCTGACGCAGCACGATGAACCCGGCTGGACGCAGATGTTCAGCAGCCACCCACTGACCCAGACACGTCTCGATGCCCTGCTCGCGCAACCTGACGGCGCCCTGACGCCACTGCCACAGGCTCTGTTGCAGGCTCAAAGTCAGAACGCAGCGGTGGCCGATTAACCGCGCTCCGTCAGCCAAAAGACTGTTTTTCCAGCCGATACGACGCGCTTTTTACCGGCAGAAACGACACCGCGCCGGGCACAGCGTCAATTTGATCTAGACTCATCGGATCAATCAGGACGACTGTGGCACACCATGAAAAACATGAGCATCAAACAACTGATTGCCGCCCTGGCGGTTGTCGTCGGCGTGGCCATGGCCATCGTCGGCTCCATCATCTGGCAGGAAGTACAACAGTTACGGGGCGTACTGGAACGCAACGAAAAGCTGCTGCTTCCGATTCTGGCGCAGGGCTACGAAGCCAAGATCAACACCATTCAGGTTCAGCAATGGCTGACCGACATCAGCGCCACCCGTGGCGAAGATGGACTGGACGACGGCTTTACCGAAGCCAAAGCCGCCTACGAGGGCTTTCAGGCCAACCTGAAACAGCTGATGGTTCTGGACCCTGAGCATCAGGATCTGTACACCGGCATTAAACCTGTGTTCGACGTCTACTATGCGGCGGGTAAAGAAATGGCCACCGCCTACGTCGAAGAAGGTACCAGCGCCGGCAACGCCCACATGGAAGCATTCGACTTCGCCGCCAGTGCCATTACCGATAAAATGACCGAAGTGCAGGCGCACCTGCTGAAACTGGCGAAGCACGATCAGCACATCGCCAGCACCATTCTGAAAGAACAGAACGAGATTATCCTCCTGAGCTTTCTTACCCTGATCGGCGTGCTGATGGGGCTGTTCTACATAATTCACCGCAAAGTCGCGATTCCGGCGCGGATTATTGCTGACAAACTCACGGCCATCGCCGCCGGCGATTTACGCGGCGAACTGCAGTACAAAAGTGCTGACGAACTGGGCCGCATTGCCAGCGCATCACGCCGTATCAGCCGCACCTATCAGGATTTCATCGCCAAAATTATTGGTTCGGCCAATATGAATTCGAGCTATTCCTACGCGCTGCTGTTTTCGGTGCAGGATGCGGTGAAATTCGTTGAGGAACAGACCGAGGAAAGCGTGAACGTCATCCGCGAAGTGGAAGAGCTGTGTCACTCCACCGACCATATGCAGGAAGCGCTGAAAAAAGCCCGCGACGAAACCAGCGGTGCCCGCGGCAAAGTGAACGACAGCCGCACCACGCTCGAAGATGCACGCTCTACCGTCGAAGAAATGGGCTCGCAGCTTGAACAGGCCGAGCAGGCAATCATCAGTCTGGCCAATCAGACCCAGACCATTAACACCGTCATCACCACCATCAGCGCGGTGGCCGAACAGACCAACCTGCTGGCCCTGAATGCCGCCATCGAAGCCGCCCGCGCCGGTGATCAGGGACGCGGTTTTGCGGTGGTCGCCGACGAAGTGCGCGCGCTGGCGCAACGCACTCAGGAATCCACCAGCGAAATCCGCAGCACCATAGATACCTTGCAGAAATTGTCGGAAAACGCCGTTGGGGTTATTAACCGCAGCCGCAAAGTCGCCGAACGCAATGCCAGCATCAGCGGCGATGTGATTGCCTCGCTGCAGGCGATTTTTGAATACATCGAAAGTATTCACTCGCTGAATCAGTCGGTGAATACCCTGTCGGACGAACAGCTGCGCGATATCAATAAAATCCGCGAACGCTCGACCACCATTGATGAACTGTCGGGCAATGTGCGCTCGCGCATTATGCGCGCCGACCGTTTCAGCCATCAGATGCGCGACAGCATCAAAGCCTTTACCAAGGTCAGTAACGAAGTAAAAATCGATTGATCGGGCCATTCAAACGCCCGGCAGACCGACCTGTTCGTTTCACATCAGCGCCTATAAAAAAGCCCCGCGATTGCGGGGCTTTTTTTCACCTGAATTACTTCAGGTTATCGAGGTAGCGCTCGGCATCGAGTGCTGCCATACAGCCGGTACCGGCGGAGGTAATGGCCTGACGGTAGATGTGGTCGGATACGTCGCCAGCCGCAAACACACCTTCAATACTGGTCTGGGTCGCATTGCCGTTCGAACCGCTCTGCACCACCAGATAACCGTCTTTCATGGCCAGCTGGCCTTCGAAAATGCCGGTGTTCGGTGAGTGACCAATGGCCACGAAGATACCTTCCAGCTCAATGTTCTGGGTTTCACCGGTTTCGCGATTTTTGATGCGCATGCCGGTGACGCCCATGTCGTCGCCCAGCACTTCGTCCAGTTCACTGTTCCAGATGATTTTCACATTGCCGTTAGCGGCTTTGTCCATCAGCTTGTCGGCCAGAATTTTTTCTGACTTGAAGCTGTCGCGACGGTGCACCACCACCACTTCGGCTGCGATGTTGGACAGATACAGGGCTTCTTCAACGGCGGTGTTACCACCACCGATCACAGCCACGCGTTTTTTGCGGTAGAAGAAACCGTCACAGGTGGCACAGGCGGAGACGCCCTTGCCTTTGAAGGCTTCTTCACTGTCCAGACCCAGATATTTGGCGCTGGCGCCGGTGGCAATGATCAGCGCATCACAGGTGTACTGGCCGGTATCGCCTTTCAGACGGAAAGGACGCTGGTTCAGATCCACTTCGCTGATCTGGTCAAACACGATCTCGGTATCGAAGCGCTCAGCGTGGGCTTTCATGCGTTCCATCAGTTCCGGGCCTTGAACACCCATTACATCACCCGGCCAGTTATCCACTTCCGTGGTGGTGGTCAGCTGACCGCCCATCTGCATACCAGTGATGATCACAGGCTTCAGGTTCGCGCGCGCCGCGTACACCGCTGCGGTGTAACCGGCCGGGCCTGAGCCCAGAATGAGTAACTTAAGGTGACGTGCTTCGCTCATGTTCATGAGTCTCCAGTGTTCATAAATCCAGATTCGTTGGCCGCATTATAGGGGGCCGGCGGTTCCTGTTAAACGCCGGCTGTCGTTCTGCCCCTACCGGAAATGGCACTTAGCGCGCCAGATTAGTGGGTATCCGAGGCCTGACAAAATAAAAAATCCCGATGGTTCTATGCTTTATCGCTATAAGGACGCGTCTCAACAGGTAGCAACTATACTCAGTTCATGCGTTCGGTGTGCCCATAAAAGCGCATTCGTTACAAAATGGCCTGATTAAACTTTTTCATTAGTTTTCAACAGGTTACATTATTAAATGGACTTATCCAGGTTATCCGCCGGAAAGCCTGCGTTGAGCGTTTACAACCGCTCAGGCAGCATGTGGGCTGAGGACAGATAACAAGAACTAAAGAAGGTCTCAACATGCAGAAGCGCCACGACATTCAGCAACGCTCCCGACTGGGTTCGCTGCTCATCAACAAAGGTCTGATTACCCGTCAGCAGCTGGACGAAGCACTGGTTATGCAGTCCACCAGCGGCATGCGATTGGGGGAGGCGCTGATCAGCAAGGGCTGGCTGACCCAGAGACAGCTGGACAAAGCCCTGCGCAAGCAGTCCCGCTACCGTCTGATTGCCGCCGTCAGCGCTGTGCTGCTCGGACCATTGCAACCCTTTATGGCCAGCGCCAACGCCGCCAGCGATGACAACAAAGCCATCGCAGAACAGACCGTTTCCGCCCGCAGCGGTATGCAGGAACTGTCCGAACTGGCGATGTCATCGGTCAGCGCACAGGGCACCATGAGCAACTACGAACGCCTGCTCGATATTGTGAACAACGATCTGAGTTCCGACGACGACGCCGCGCTGACCACTCTGGAATCGCTGGCTGGCTCTCTGCTGCCGGGCACCAACCTGCTGGATGCCGATATGGAAGTGTCCGGTGTCGAATACGAACCGGGCCCACGCACCACCATCAACGCCGACGGTTCACTGGACATTCAGATGCCGACCCGAATCCGCCAGATCGCTTTCCGCAATGTGCGCGTGGCTGGTGCTGAAGGGGAACATTTCGGTGATCTGGTGCTGAAAGACATCAGCTTCGGTCCTGACACCACGGTACGCATCACGCTGCGCTGATCGCGAAACCGCCATAAAAAATGCCGCTGACTGCGGCATTTTTTATGGGCTGCATTCTCTGTGTTCATTCCCGGCAACAGCCCAAGCCTTACGGCCTTGAGTCGGGCCCAGACACTGAGATCAGGGAGGCCGTGCTTCAACGTACACGCCTCAAAAAATACCTGCCTCAGACAGCAGACCACGGGCGTGAATAACCCCGTGCGATAGAGAATAAAAAAGGGAGCCAAGCTCCCTTTTTATTTTCTGAACATCAAACGGTATTCAGATCAGTTGTAACCAATCATCAGCGGCACGAAGGCGACGATTATCAGCGCAATGCCCATGGTCACCAGCGGCAACAGTATGCGCTCATGGCGATACCAGAACGGCATGCCGCGCGACTCTTCAGCCGCCAGACGGACTTCTTCCTCACCCACCACCTGCCGCGTTAATAAGTGATTCAGGGCCACCGGCGGACTGAGATACCCCAGCTCGAAGGCAACCAGGGTCACCATCCAGAAATGAACCGGATTAATGCCACTGTCATAGGCGATGGTAGCAATGGTCGCGCTCACCAGAATCACGGCACCGTATGGGTCCATCACCATACCGATGACCACCAGAATGGCGACCAGCAATGCCATGGCCAGCCAGATGGAATCGAACGACGTCGGCACCAGGCTCATCAGTTCAGCCCGCTCAACCACACCACCGATGCTGACTGAAAGACCCATCAGCATCAGCAGAGCGCCGATATGACCGGTTGTTTCGGTGGTCGCTTCGCGGATGGTTTTTTCAATGGAATCGTTGCCGCTGCGCAGATCCGACCAGGATTTTTCCAGACGGGTTTCGACGTAATCAATGTTCAGGTTTTCACGCTGCAGAATGGCTTTTTCTTTGGTGATGCGCTCATAAATCAGAATCACCAGCAGCAGCACCGGCAGAATGATCGGTGCTGAGAATTCATCCAGATACGCGTTCAGCGCCAGCGCATACGCCGCCAGTGTCAGCGCAATGATGATGGTGTACGGAATCAGAGGTTTCAGCGCCGCCAGAAATTCCGGCAGCAGATTCTCCGGTGTTTCCAGCGTCATCGGACCACGGCGGGTAAACAGGGCAATAGTGGCGAACAGCATGGTGGTCAGGAAGAACACCTTGACGCCCCAGCCAAACAGCTGGTCGGTGGTCACTTCGTTGTTCAGGGCAGCAATAATCACCACCAGCAGACACGGACGCAGAACCACACCCAGCGAGCCCGACATGGCCGTAGCCGCCAGCGCCAGCTGACGACGGGAACCGGCACGACGCAGTTCGTTGTAAATCAGACCGCCGACCGCGATAACGAAAATACCGGAAGCGCCGGTGTAAGCCGTCGGGATGGCAGCAATCGCCACCACGACCACTGCCAGCAATTCGGCCGGCATTTTAAACGGACGGAAAACATTGAATACCACCTGCGCCAGCTCGGTACGCTTCAGCAGCATACCAATCCACACGTACAGGCCCACATTCAGGAACAGTTGCGACAGTTCCATCATCTGGTTCAGGTAAATACCAATGCCCGCGCTGTGGCCGGACAAAATAAAATAGGTGCCGGAAATGATGCACATAGTGGAATACAGCGGCACCGACAGCTGAGCTTTAAAGAAGCTGCCGCCGGGAATGGCATCTTTCGGAATAAACAGGAACTGGTACAGACTGAGCAGCAGAATAAAGGCAAAGCCCACAATCCACAGGTGATGCAGCACCGCGTGCTGACCTGTGACTTCTACGCCAGAGGTAAAGGCCACCTGACGGAAGCTGTACACGGAATAAAACAGAATACCGGACGCCAGCAATTGCGCGAACGACGCCACGCGGTAATCCATCACGGTTTCCATCGGACGCAGCGCAATATGGTGACGACGGAACAACGCAGTAAGACCACAGATCAGCACCAGCACGGCCAGCATAATACGCTGGGCCATCATGCCGAATTCACCGAAGCTGGCTACGCTCAGCTCTACCGCGCGGAAGGCGCGCACTGCGGGCGTGATTCGGCCGGCGGTCTGGTCGTAAAACGCGTGTTTTTCAACACATTGTGCCTGCGCAGCCACCAGCGACTGACGCATCACCGACGGGTCTGCAGGTTCTGAATCGAGCAGATCCCAATCGTCATCCGCCGATTCCGACTCCGCCATCAGGCGCGCCAGTTCGGCATCAATATCCATGGCCGGGTTGCAGCTGGGTAATACCGGATCCGTCCGCAGCTGAAAATAACCATCCCAGATATTTTCACCCAGCTGCAGCAGCTGCGCATGCATGGCATGACTGGTGTTAAGGATGACAACGAAAACCAGCACCAGAAATGCCGGCAGGGCCGCGAGCCACTCGTAAGCGGTGCGCTGCCCTACGCGTAGGGTCTGCTCCATCAAGGTACCTCACAAGCGCGGTTGGGAACCGCGCGATATTTTTATTATCAGTGCCGGGGTCAGGTACGCCCCGGTTTTTTATTCGAGCTTTTCAACACACTCGGCAGCGGCCGGATTTTCGCCACAACGCAGCTTGCGCATCAGACGCAGCATATTGCTGTCGTACACGCCTTCGTCACGCAGGTTAACGCGCACACTACGCAGCATCAGGTTGTATTTATCCTGATCCGCCTGCGCCAGATTAACCCAGTATTTCTTGTCGATTTCGGCGGTGTCTTTTTTGATGTAATCACTCATGCGGTCAAATACGGAGGCGATTTTCTCGCGGGATTTCTGACCAAAGCCTTCCGGGAAACGCTCTTTGTGCAGAATGATCTGGAAATCCAGATACGCCAGATTGAAATTCAGGATGCCACCCTTGTTGCCTAAACCTTTGTACATTTCCAGAGGTTTATAGGCGAGGGCCGGTGCGTACGCGGCATCCACACTGCCGTTGTTGAATTTACCGGAGAAGTTGGCTGAGTTAGCCGGCACCACAGAGGCGCCCACGTGGTTCACCAGTTTGATCGACGGCTCGTCGTATTCGAACGTGGCAATGCGCTTGCCCGACAGCTCTTCGACGGAGTCGATGTTGCGGTCACGCACGAACAGATAAATCGGACCGGCTGGCAGAATGCCGCCCACTTCGTAGCGGCCTTCAGTCATGTATTTAGCCGCTTTCGGTGACGATACCGTCGCCACCAGATCGCGCATGACGCTTTCCGTTGGCACCGCACCAATGGCTTCGATGGTGGCGGCGAATTTATTGAACGGGCGCGCACGGGCGCCGGTCATCAGCACGGCATCACACTGCTCGGCTTTGAAATCGTCCACGGCGATTTTTTCGTCGGTGTAGGCGTGCAAATGGAAATCCACACCCCACTCCAGCGCCATGGTGCCGTAGTCTTTACTCATACCGAACAGCGAGCCGTTGGCGCCCAGCGGGTCGAACACACAGAAGTTGCGTTTTTCCACCGCCAGAGTCATCTGGCTGACGGCCACCAGGCCGACAGCGATCAGGGTACGCAGCATATTAGTCCTCCAGCAGATCATCGATGTTCAGGGAATTCAGCGCCGGCTGGGCGTCGTCCCAGAAGGTACCCAGACTGCCGATTGGCGTGCGGGCACCGGTTGCTTCCGTCCACATACGATCGGATACAGCCTGAATCTGACGGGTCGCCATGATGTCCATCATGCGGTACTTCGGATTGCTCGGAACGGTCTTCAGGGAATCGGCGTGACGACGGATCGCCGCGCGCAGCTGTTCGGTGTTACCGGAGCCGTCGGCAATCACCACTTCAATGGCGTGTGCCATGCGTACACCCGAGGCGGTGGCGATACGGCTGGCGTTTTCCATTTCAACCCACGGGTCCGTTCCTTTCGGAGCGGTATCAGGCATCATCACCCAGATACCCGCCTGCAGTGCCTGTGGCAGGCCCCACCAGCGTACGTTGTCCACACACTGCAGACCACGGACCGCTTTCATGGCGATGTCTTTCGGCACGTTCACCGAGCTTTGGGAACGCAGATCGCTCATCACCGACTGCATGCCGGCAATCGAACCCAGCACCCAGAAAATCTCTTCGTCTTCGTCCAGATCCGGGCACTTCTCACCCGGCTCACCGAATTCAGCCACCATGTGCTGGTAGGCGCGGTACTGACGGGCCGCCGCTACGGCAAACTGACGTTTTTCGCGGATGCGGGCGTCTTTCGCTTCGTTCACGTTCTGCGCCTTAAAGGCACGCAGATACGACAGCGCTTCTTCGTGGGCTTTTTCTTCCGCACAGGAGCCGGACATCATGTACATGGTGACCGCCGCGCGGTCCGGGGTGAAGGTCAGCTCGGTGAACGACAGCAGTGCCGGCGCCATGGCCGTGGTCAGGCCGCAGGCCATCTCAGGGTCGCTGTCCTTCATGGTGTATGGGATGGCGTAGTCTTCGGTGTAGTCGTACGCAAACCAGCCAGTGGTGCGGTAAATCGTGGAACAGCCGGACAGGGCACTGAACGCCAGCGCGCCCAGCAGTAACCGTGATAAGAAAGCCATGAAGCCCCCGTTTCTGATGAGAGTTTTGTTGTTATTCTTCCCGGATTCTGGCAACCGGGTATGCGCTGAGCGTCCGGCATTGCCGGGCCAGCGACAATAGAAGTAAACGCCAGCTGCCAAAAGGTTAAAATGCGCCAAAGCCCCGGGTCAATTCCGGCGATGTCCGCCGCCGAACACGAACGACAGCTACTGTCGCTCATGGACGCCCACTTTCAGCAGGCGGCTGAGCGGGTGGACGTGGTTTACCGCCAGCACTTTGCCAGTCAGGCCGCCGTACTGCGTCGCCACTGGACCCACCGCCGGGATATTCCCAACGACCTGATGATTCTGCCGCGCACGCTGGGGCGTGTCCTGTTGCGCCGTCAGGGCGCGCAGGAAATGTCCGGCAAACAGCAGGCGCTGCGCCGGATACTGGAAGAAGACCTGCTCGACCTGCCCGGACTGCAAAGCACCCTCAGTGCCTACTGCGAGGGCGCGGCCGCCGCCGCAGGGCTGGGCGCACAGCAACTGGCGGCGCTCAGTCAGGAACAACAGCAAGCCTTTGCCGCCTACCTGCAGCGTCAGCTGGAGCGGCTGCATCTGCCCGCTGACGGTGTGCGGGAAGGGCTGCTGGCCATCGGCATCATGCTCGGCGGGCGCGTGCTCGGCGATAAAGCACTGCTCAGCAGCGCTGCCAGTCTTGGGGGCACGCTGGCGACCTCGCTGTACGTGTCGCAGCAATCCTGGTGGGGCGCCCTCTGGGCCGGCTGGTTCGGCACGCCGGGCTGGGTAACCCTTGCCGGTGCAGGCTCAGGCATTGCCGCTCTGTTGCTGCTGTCGCCCCTGCTCGCGCCCGGTGTCGAGCTGGGCATGAACCGCCTGCGGGCGCGGCGGCTGCTGACGCAGACGGTTGAGCAGGCAGTGGCTCAGGTTCATCAGCCCGATACCCTGCTGACGGCCAGCCGGCTCGGGCTGTATCTGCAGCTGTTGCCCGATCTGGCTCAGTATCTGGCCCGCCTGCGCGGCATCTGAGCCAGTCAATGCCGCCAATCGGATGTCATAAAACAAACACTTGGCAAGAGGCTTTCATGGAGTGATATTAGAGACTTAGCCCCCACGGAGGAGGGTTGTTGTTGCGCCGAAACGATTTTCTGTCAGGACATGGCAGAACCGGCAGAGCCAGCCGATGGCTTCTGTCAGTCCACTGCCCGACACACACGACGCTGACCGCCGGTTGCAACGTCGACTCCCCCGACCGCCCTCAGATTCTGCCCCCTACCCTCTCACTCACACCGCAGTTCATGCCCTGCCAGCCCCCGGAGAAGCGTTCCCCGAAAGGCATGTCGATTCCCTCTGAGATACTCAGCCCTATCCGTTACCAGGAGTGCTCCTATGGCCGCACGTAAGTCCGATACCAAGCTGTATGTTCTGGATACCAATGTTCTGATTCACGATCCGGCTGCGATCCTGAATTTTGAAGAACATCAGGTCGTGATTCCGATGACCGTTCTGGAGGAGTTGGACAAACTCAAGATGGGCAAAGCCGCAATCGCCACCGATTGCCGCGAAGCCATCCGTAAAATTGACCGCATCATCGGCGATGCCTCGCCGACTGAAATTGCCAAAGGGGTTCCCATCATCCGCCCGGATGGTGGTTGTCAGGGCCATCTGTCGATTCTGCTTGATGGCTTCGATCATCCGAACCGGTCGTTGCCACCGGATCTGAACGACAACAAGATCATTAACAGTCTGGTCGGGCTGCAGGAGAAATACCCGCGCCGTGACGTAATTCTGATCACCAAAGACATCAACATGCGGCTCAAGGCCCGTGGCTGCGGCATCGGCGCGCAGGACTACCAGAACGATCAGCTGGTATCCGATGTGTCACTGCTGGAAACCGGCTACCACGCCTTCGCCGATTCCTTCTGGGAAACTCAGGCCGAGGTTGAAACCTTTCACGACCAGAGTGGTACCTACCACCGGGTGCCACTGGCGAACCTGCCGGAAGATCTGTTCATCAACCGCTTCATCGTCGACGAGAAGGGCTTTGTCGGCAAAGTCGTGGCACTGGAAGAACACAGCGCTGTGCTGCAGGACCTGCCCAGCGATCAGCTGATGCGCCAGAGCGCCTGGGGCCTGACGCCACGCGATATTCCGCAGGCTCTGGCCCTGCATCTGCTGCTCGATCCGGACGTGCATCTGGTGACCCTGAGTGGTCAGGCAGGTTCAGGTAAAACCATTCTGGCGCTGGCCGCAGCCATCGAAATGACAGTGGCCACCAAGCAGTTCCGCCGCATCATCGCCACCCGCTCGACCCGCGGGCTGGACGAAGACATCGGCTTCCTGCCGGGTACCGAAGCCGAGAAAATGGAACCCTGGCTGGGCGCCATCACCGATAACCTGGAAGCCCTGCACAACGAGGACGAACACGCGGGCAGCAGTGTCGATTACATACTGCAGAAAGTGCCGCTGCAGTTTAAGTCGCTGAACTACATCCGTGGCCGCAGTTTTCAGCACAGTCTGATCCTGATCGACGAGTGCCAGAACCTGACGCCGCATCAGATGAAGACCATCATCACCCGCGCCGGCTCCGGCTCGAAAGTGGTGTGTCTGGGTAATCTGGCGCAGATCGATACGCCTTACCTGAACCCGATCAGTTCCGGTCTGACCTATCTGATTGAACGCTTCAAGCAGTTCAGCTACGGCGGCACCATTCACCTCGAAGGTTCACCACGTTCTGTGCTGGCGGAGTACGCCGAAACGCATCTTTAACAGAACAGACGTTTATCGTTAGAACTTTGACGATATAAGAAGTGTGAACTATATAACTAAGGGACTCTGTTAATCAGAGTCCCTTTTTTCACCCCTGAATTCACCATCCGAGCCATCCACGGAAGGTTTACCATGATCAAAGTCTTAGCATTCGCCGCTCTGTCCGCACTGACTCTGCCAGTCATCGCCGCACAGCCAACCGCAGCACCGGCAGAAGAAACCGTGTACGAGCTGGAATTCGAAACCGACTCCAACTGGACCAGCATCGAAATCCGCGACGACGCCGTGTTCGTCAACGCGCCGGCCGGTGAATCCATGAGCGTCACCGCCAAAGACGGTCTGCGTTCCTACACCATTTCGCCGAAGAAGATTTACCTGCGTTCCCGCACCAAAGGCCTGGTGAACATGAATCTGTTCGTGAAGTCGCGCAATAACGTGCTGGGCCTGACCATCTGCAAAGGATCACCGTCCAGCTACACCTGGATCAAATCCGGTCAGTCCAAGCAGAAGAACGACCTGAAAGAAAAAGACCACTGCGAACAGGCCGCACTGGTGCTGCAGCTGTTCTAATGCAGCCGCACGCCCGCTGAGCCGCCCTGTCATTCGCCAAGGCAGCAGTGAAAAAGCCAGTGCACCGCACTGGCTTTTTTATTCAGTGCTCAAGAATGTCGCGCCGGAAATCGCCTTTGAACATCGGGATTTCATGCAGCTCTTTCTCCCCTTCCATGCTGAAGAACATGCCGCTGGCTTCAGGCGGACACACCTTAAGATTGGCCTGATTACTGATCGGCCGGTTGCCGCGCATCATGTCCTTCAGCATCAGATAAATTTCCTCGTACGAGTTGCCACGCAGCTCGACTTCTACTTCTGTGGTAAAGCGGAATGACATTTTCGCCATGACCAGCCCTCCTCTTCAGACTATCTTCTGAGGCTAGACGAAAAGCTGAAATCACCCGGCAAAAGCGTCACCATATAGAGACTTAACCTAACCGGCTCTTTGCACAGAGCACATGGCTATAAAACGAGGTTCTGATGAAACGCATCGCCATCTACTGTGGCTCGCGCCACGGCAACGATCCGAAATACGCACACGCCGCCGCCGAACTGGCGACCTTTCTCGCCCGTCAGGGCATCGCTGTGGTGTATGGCGGCAGTAAAACCGGGCTGATGGGCGTGGTCGCCGATAGTGCGCTGGCCGCTGGCGGCGAAGTGATCGGCGTGATTCCTGAGTGGCTGACCCAGCGCGAGGCTGAACATCCGGGGCTGACCGAGCTGCACCGGGTGACCAGCATGCACGAACGCAAGGCCCTGATGGCAGAACTGGCCGACGCCTTTATTGCCCTGCCCGGCGGAATCGGCACCCTCGACGAACTGATTGAGATCTGGTGCTGGGCCGGAGTCGGCGCCCACAGCAAACCCTGCCTGTGTTACGACGTCGACCATTACTGGCAGCCGCTGTTTGATCTGCTCAATCACGTCCAGCAGGAAGGTTTTGCCCACGGCGAACGTCAGATTGAACGGGTCAGCTCAACCGCAGGACTGGCCAGTTTGCTGGGTCTGAGCTGACGCTCAGACCGACTGGAAGGAAGGCACCGGCAGCAGATGGCCACATTCTGCGGCGAAGCCGGAGCCCACTTCTGAGTAGTAGTTGAAGGCCACATCCACACCGAGGCGTAACAGCTCTTTGCGTTCGTCTTCGTAGCGGGCGACCGCTGCGACCTTACCGCGGTAACCCGCCAGTCCCAGCATTTCGAGCGTGCTGCGCATTTCAATCTGGGAAGGCAGCGCCAGCATCACCAGCTCGATGTGGCCTTTGCAGACCTGCTCCCAGAACTCAAGGTCGTCCGAGTCGCCGGCCATGACATTCAGGCCTTCACCACGCAGGGCCAGCGCCCGCTCCGGGTCGGATTCGATACCAAAAACGCGGCCACCCAGTTCTTTTTCCAGCGCCATGTACGCGCCTTTGCCCACCCGTCCCATACCGACGATCAGCACGTCAGCACCGGCCGGCAAGGCCACGCCCTGATGCGCTTCCGGGCGTTCGAATCGATTAATCCAGTGTTTGTAGCCGGCGTATATCCGGTGCGCACGGCGGTAGCCGAAGCTCGACAGCACAAACGAAAAAGACATCACCAGCGCGATGATCACCAGCCAGGATTCCGGCAGCCACTGATGCTCAGCGCCCAGATGCGCCACGATCAGGCCGAACTCACTGAAATTGGTCAGCGCCAGCGAGGTCAGGTAGGACGAACGACCCGACATCCCGAGCCAGTTCAGCAACACAAAAAACAGCACGAACTTGAGCGCCAGCAGCGGCAACAGCGCTAAGGCGGTGAGCGTCATATCCAGTGTCGGCACGGCGGTAAAGCCGATGGTGAGGAAGAAACCAATGAGGAACAGATCTTTAAAGCCCATCAGCGCTTTGTACAGCTCGGCGGACTTGGCATGCGAGGCAATCAGCATACCCGCCACCAGCGCGCCCAGATCGCCTTTGATGTTCACCAGCGAGAACAGCTCAGCGCCGCCTAAGGCCAGAAAGAAGCCCACCAGCGGCAGCAGCTCGTCGTGGCCTGCGCGGTTCAACAGACGGAACAGCAGCGGCCGGGCCGCCCACAGACCCAGCAGTCCGAACGCCCAGAGCGAGGGGATTTTGCCCATCGACACCACCAGAAAGGCCACGGCGATGATGTCCTGCAACACCAGAATCCCAAGTGCCGTTTTGCCGTGCCGGGTCTTCAGTTCAGAGGCTTCCTCCAGCATTTTCACCACGCACACAGTGCTTGAGAAGCTCAGGGCAAACAGCACCAGCAGTTGCGCCTGCAAGGTTAACCCGGCGAAGGCACCAATACCCGACACGACCAGCAGCGACAGCAAGGCCGTGCCCACCACCACCCAGATCAGTGTGTGGCCCAGACTCGTTACCAGCACCTCTTTGCGCACCAGTGCGCGCACATCCAGCTTCAGTCCGATGGTGAACAGCATCAGGGTAATGCCGAGTTCCGCCAGTGCGTCGAGGCTGTCCGCTGGCTGTACGCCCAGCGCATTAAGCCCGAAGCCGGCAATCAGATAGCCCACCAGCGGGGGCATGCCCAGCTGTTTCACACCAAAGCCGAAGACAAACGCCACCAGCACCCACAAGTAATCCATAAAGCTCCCTGTTAACGAAGACGGCTCAGGCCGTCAGTACCACTCACCGTTCTGATCCTGTTGTGCTGTCACGCCTTGCAGGCCGGTTCAGAACGCGGCCTGCAGGCGCAGGTAAAACTGGCTCAGGCCGGCCGTTTCATTCAGGCCCCGCGCCAATCCGGCACGCAGGGGCAGCGGCAGATGATAACCAAGCACCACATCCACGCCGAGCTCGGCTCCCACCGCGGTCAGCGACGGCCGGTGCTGCTCCCGGAACCAGGCGCTGGCGGTCTGCGTCCAGACGCTGGCGGAAATATCGCCGAGCCCCAGCGGCATAAAGCCCCAGTTGCGCTCGACGCGGCTGATGAAGCGGGTATAACGCAGCACCCCATTGTAGTACTTATGCCCGATCTCAACGCCGTCGTCGTATCCCGGCAAGGCAAACTGATCGCGGCCAAACAGCAGGGCGTCTTCGCCCCCCGTGCCTCCAATGGCGAAGGGCTCGGCTTCCCGGTCGGCAACACCACCGGCCAGACCCAGCGCCAGCGTCTGCCGGCCCGGCAGATCGAAGGTGCGCTTCACCGACGCCTGCCACTGCGCCCCGCTGAAGTCGCTGTTGAGTACGTCGTTGGTTTCGTACACCAGATCGGCGTAGGTTCCCCAGCCGACGTCCGGCACGTTGCGGTAGAACTCGCGGTTATCGAACGTCAGGGCGATACCCGCCAGCGTCTCCTCATAACCACTGCCGGTGGTGATGTAGGCCGGTGAGCGCACAATCTTCTCGTGATCGGCCGTTACCCCGGCATGCAGCTGCAGCTGATCTTCAAAGGCATCCCACAAATGGTCGCGCTGAAGGATCACCAGGTCTTCACGACTGGCCAGATAATCGTCCGGCAGATCCAGATTCAGTTCATCGAAGGAATGGCTGCGGTTCCACAGCAATAACCAGCGGGTGTCGTACAGATACTGAGCGGTGAAATCCGCCCAGTTCTGCGTGAAATCCCACGTCGCTGCCACACTATAAGCGTGACGGCCAACGGCATCATTGCTCGATGTCACGGCGCCGGCGTAAACGCTGTGCTCATCCACACCTGCCAGCGGGAACCAGTATCTGGGCCGCAGCGTCGGCCATGGCGAGTAGTCGCTGAGCTCGCTGGCGACCGGGTCTGGCGCCACACGCGGGTAGTCATAACGGCCCTGCACATCCGCCAGCTGACTGACCGCAAGCGGCGCAGCGGACGCCGGCGTCTGACAAAGACAACGCAGCATATAGCCTTCCGAGGTGTAGGCCTGATAAAACACGCGACCAGCAGCCCAGCGCGGACTGAAGGCGCCTGTGGTTTCGTCACTCCAGCGCTCAAGCCGGCCGCTTTCCGGCGTCAGCACCCAGAGGTTATACACACCCTGATAATCGGCGCTGAACAGAATGCGGCCGTCGGGCAAAAATTCCGGCGCATTTTCCGAGGCCTTCGTATCCGTCAGCGCCTGCCACTGGCGGCGGTTCAGGTCGAAACGCTCCAGATTCCAGCCCTGCTGCGGGCGTTTTACCGACGCAACCAGCGCCTGACCATCGGGGCTGACGTCGAATTCCCCGAGCACCACGTCGGTGGCACCGCGCCACAGCCGTTGCTGGCTGCCATCGCGTCCGACCTGCCACAGCTCGCTGAGCCCCAGTTCTTTGCGGCTGGCGATCAGGCTCTGGCCATCGGGCAGCCAGCGCGCTTTGCGCAACCGGCTGTTTTCCGTCAGGCGGGTGAGGCCGTCCTGCTCACGCCACAGAAAAAGGTCATTCAGATCGCGTCCGTCGGCGTGGCTTAACAAGCGCGAGACCACCAGCGTACCGTCGGCAGCGATGTCCATGTCGGTCACATCTGCCAGTGAGGCCAGACTCTGCGCCTGCCAGCCGCCGGCCTGCGGCGTTATTCGCATAAGCGTTGGCCGGTCTTCGCCATTGTTCACCACCTGCAGCAGATCCGCGCCATCGGCAACGGTCACCTGACGACGGCCGGGCAACAGCGGCGGCTGGCCGATGCCGCCAGCCGGCGACCCGGTGGTCAGTGACTGGGATGAGGTGGGTGGTTCAGTCGCGCTGAAACGAACGGCCAGCCACTGCTGGTAATCGCGCCAGAGCGTGGAGAAGGATTTGCCGAATACCTGGCGGGCTTTACGGTTCTGAAAGAACCAGGGAATCAGCTCGCCGCTGTAACTTTTCAGGTACTGGCGCATGCGTGCTTCACCATACTGCTCAGCCAGAAACTGCCAGAAATACGCACCGTAAACGTAGTGCTTACCGCCCGGCCAGTCGCGCAGCGGCACAATCACCTGATTCAGATCGTCTGCGCCCTGCGCCTGTACGTCGGCCTTCATCTGCATGGCAAAGAACGGGCTGTCGAGGCGGCCATAACCGGCGTCATGGTTGGTTTCCAGATACACCGCCAGCCCCTCGGTAAAGAACGACGGGGTAAACAAATGCGGGTAGAGCAGCGGATAGTTGCCGAACACATTACGCAGCGTGGTGACGGTGCGCGAGGCCATGTTCAGATGCAGGATGTGCACGTATTCGTGACGGATCAGACCGTGCAGCCACTCGTCCATATGATCAAGTCCGGCCACCTCCTCCGGCGGGCTGGCGAACAGGCGGATCTGCACAAACGGCAGTGGCGTGGCCCAGCCGTTGGAATAATCAAAGTCATCCACCAGCACCATCTGCGTACGTTCATCGGGCGCCTGTCCGAAAAACGGCACCAGTTCGGTATGCACCTGCTCGGCAATGTCCAGCGCCCGCTGGGCCATGGGCTGATAGCCGTCGCTAAAATGCACGTCGAAGTGTTCAGATTCCAGCGTTTTCCAGACCTGGCCGCGCTTATCCCAGGCCGCCGGGATCGCCTGCACCGGCAAGACCTGACACAGGCAGGTCAGCAATAGCAGACGGATGATTCGGTGCACAGCCGGTTGAGTGGTACGGCGAATAGCAGAGTCAATAAACGGCATCCTTTCCTCTCTGGCGCGTGCGCCTGCGAAAACTCAGCGGAACATAGCGGATTCAGGGCCCGCCAACAACCGCACCGCTCGGGGGTAAACTTGCCCAACCGCAGGGGCTGGCATAGAGTAACTTGTTATACCAAGGGAGAATTGCGATGCCGTGGTCTGATCACTATCGCCGCTATGCCCGTTATAACCAGTGGGTCAACAATAACCTGCTGGACGTCTGCGCCACGCTGCCTGACGGCCGTCTGAGCGAGCCCACCGGCCTGTTCTTCGGCTCCCTGCTCGGCACCTGGAATCATCTGCTGGTAACCGATCTTTTATGGCTGAAACGCCTCGGTCAGGTATCACCGCTGCTCGAAGAAGAACTGCGCGACCTGCCGCCACCCGCCCGTCTCGACCAGACACTTGCCTCCTCGTCCGATGAAATCCGCGCCCTGCGTCAGCGACTGGATGATCTGCTGATCCGCTGGTGCGACCTGCTGCGCGCCGACGAAGCAACCGACATGGTGGAGTACACCAACACCCGTGGCGAGGCCATGGTGAAACCGCTGGATCTGATCCTGCAGCATCTGTTCAACCATCAGACCCATCATCGCGGACAACTGACCGCAGAACTCAGCCGGCTGGGCGTGGATTACGGTGTTACCGATCTGCTGTACCTGCCACCGGACTGAACACATCCCAGCCACAGGGCGGAATAATAAGAACAAAGCCTTAAGGAGAAGGTGTGCTTAATCCCAATATCTGGCGCAGCCAGCAAAAGGAATTTGTCTGGCAGGAGCACCGCATCGGTTATCAGGACGTCGGTGAAGGCCCGGTTCTTGTGTTATTGCACGGTCTGCCCGGCAGCAGCTGGGACTGGCATCCGGTCTGGCCCATGCTCAGCGGCCAGTTCCGGCTTATCGCGCCCGACCTGCCGGGTTGCGGCGACTCCGACAAACCCCTGCTACACGATTACCGGCTGGCTGACCAGGCCGCCGCCGTGCTGGCCTTGCTGGAGTATCTGGATATCCGCGACTACCAGCTGGCCGCTCACGACTATGGCGCCGCCATCGGGACCCTGCTGGTGCAGTCTGATCAACCACCACAGGCGGTCAGTCTGCTCAGCCCCAGACTGACCGGCGACAACCGCGACTATTTATGGCGCGAACTGTGGCTGTCGGGGCCATCGGGGCAATTGCTGTGGCGTTTGGTGACGGAAGGTCTGTATGGCCGCTATCTGGAAAAACTGACCGGCCCCTATGCCCGCCTTAGTACTCAGCGACTGCGTGACAGCTGGCAACTGCTGACCGCCCATCAGGGGCTGCAGGTGTTACCGCAACTGCTCAACTACCGCTACGAACTCCCCCTCAGGGCCGAGTTTGCCACCGCAACCTTTGCCCTGCCGCTGCAATTGCTGGAAGGCCGCTACGACCCTCTGCCTTCGCTGAGTCAGCTGCTGCCCGAGGCACAGGTCAGCCGGCTGGACACCGGGCACTTTCCGCAACTGGAAGACCCGGAGCACGTCGCCACCCTGCTGCTCGATTTCCATTGCCGTCCGGATCACCAGAGCAGCGCCGTGTTCGAAAACCTGCGTAAAGCCGGTCCCTCCGCCTGAACCGGTCCGGCGCCTGTCCGGCTTGCCGCGCAGGGCTGCTCGACCGGGCGGCTTGGGAGCAGGGTTACTTGGCCGCCGCTTTGGGGTAAAGTCGCGCCCCTTTGAATCCGAGTGACAGGCACTTCCTGATGTCGACAGCCCTTGAAATTCTCTATCAGGACGAAGTTCTGGTGGTCATCAACAAGCCCAGCGGCCTGCTGGTGCACCGCAGTGAAATCGACCGTCATGAAACCCGTTTCGCCCTTCAGCTGCTGCGTGATCAGCTGGGACAGAAAGTGTATCCGGTGCACCGTCTCGATAAGCCAACGTCCGGCGCCCTTGCCTTCGCCCTGTCGTCGGAGATGGCAAGCGTGATCACCGATCTCTGGCGCCAGCGTCAGGTAGAAAAGAAGTATCTGGCCATTGTCCGTGGCTGGATGCCGGAGTTCATTCACCTCGACAAGCCCATGGCACCGCCGGTAGACAAATACGCCAAGCACGAGAAAGTGCGCGAAGAACAGGAAGCGATCACCGACTTCCGCTGTCTGGCTACGGTCGAGATTCCGGTCGAAATCGATAAATACCCGCAGTCGCGTTACTCACTGGTGGAAGCCAGCCCGTTCACCGGACGCAAACATCAGATCCGCCGCCATCTGAAGCATCTGGCACACCCGATCATCGGCGACGCCCGCTACGGCAAAGGCCGTCACAGCCGCTACTTCCGCGACCACCTGAATGCCCCGCGTCTGCTGCTGCACGCGTCCGAACTGACGGTGCCGCATCCGCTGACCGGCGAAAACCTGACCGTGACCGCACCACCCGACGCCATTTTCCGTGATCTGATGAACCGCTTTGGCTGGTCGGATCAACTGCCAGCCAATGTGGCGGCAAGCCTCAGCCATGACGTTCATCCGTCAATGAATTGCTTCCTCAATCTCACAAATGAGGACGACGAAGAGGCCGAATAAGCGCCGGAGTAATCATCCACAGCCCCGCAAAGCCGCGATTTACCTGAACTGGCCAAGTTACTCACAATTTCTGTGGATAATTCTTTGGAAAACTTTGGTAAAACTGGCTTGAGGCCAGTGTTTATGCGGGGTCAGCTCAGATTGAGCGAAATTGCGCCACTGGGCAAAATCTCTTAATTTCAATGAGTTACAGACTTTCCGAGCACATGTTTCAGTTTTTTGACTTTTGAATTAACGTTCAGAAGTTGACCACTTTCTGTGTGCATAACAATCCGGGCTGTTCTTCGTCAAGTAGCGCCTCAGGAAAATACCGGCCATTTTCTGTTTTGTATCAATAGGTAGAAATGTCGCGTTAGTCTGTCCACAGAAACTGTGGATAATTCTGTTGAGAAGTTATTTATAGTGCCACACAAATCCCATGGATACAGGCTCCCTTTTAAATTGGTTGTTTTTTAACCAAAATAAAAAGTGTTATTTTTCAATAACTTATATAAATCAAGACTCTTTTTTCAGTATTTCGAGCCAAAAAGTCGTAGTGGAAACCCGTAAAATCCCGCAAACGGGCCCGTGTGCATAACCCGCCTCATTACGGAACACTACGCCCTATTATGAGGCGGACGTACAATTTCCTCGATTCGCTCCCCGCAGGCCAGCAGAAACAGGCCGCCGGACGTTAGCGGGTACCCACCGACTGAACTGTGGATAATTCGCAGGTATGAGTTGCCTGGCGTTGCGTCAGGCCAGCGTGCGCCGGAAAGCTGTCACTCAGGCATAAAAAAACCCGCTGGCGCGGGTTTTCAGACAAGCAGCTTTCCAGGTGGGGCCGACTCAGATAACGCCCAGGCGACGCGCCAGTTCATCCGCAGGCATGTAACCCGGGAACAGACGCCCGTCCTGCGCGATGATGGCCGGGGTACCGGTCACACCCAACTCACCACCCAGCTCATACTGAGCTGCGATCGGAGCACCGCAGTCTTTGCTCTTGTTCAGCACATCGTCCATCTGCGATGCCAGTGCACGGTACTGATCCTGCAGCATCACAGCACCGCCCTGACGCAGTTTCTGGCTGAGTACGTTCATTTCACGCTGGTTATTCTTCATTTCAGTCAGCGCCGCTTTACGGTCGGCCTGACACCAGACGTAGTTGATCTTGAGGTAAGACTCGGTCAGCTGGCCCGTCTGCGGGTTTTTGATACCCGAACGCGGGTATGCGAGGTAGCGTACGGTAATGCCCAGCTCGTTCAGACGCGGTACTTCCTGATGCAGTTTCTGGCAGTAGCCGCAGTCGATATCCGTGAAGACGTTGATCAGGGCTTTCTGCTCGCCCTGGGCCGGGAAAACCACCGTCTGGGCATCGGCAATGGCTTCCATCGCGGCCGCACGGCGTGGGTTGTTACGGCTTTGGGTCACATTCACCGGGCCGCTTTCCGCCAGCGAGTACAGCTCGTCGCGGTAGACAAAATGGCTCATGTCCGGGGTCATGTGCATCACAGAGCCGTCCGTCAGCACCACTTCCAGAATCTGGCCATCGGCCAGCGACGCCACTTCACGCACTTCCAGACGCGGACCAAAGGCCTGTACCAGACGGGCTTCAACCTGCTTTTTAACCGGCGTTGCGGCAGTTTCGGCCAGTGCCGGAACCATCAGAGTCAGGCCAAGTACGGCGGCCATCAGAGTCTTTTTCATTACTGCTACCTTGCTCATGCTGTACAGGTTTGAACCCGGAGAGTGAATCCGGTTCCGCCCGAAGCGGCCAACCTGAAGTCGGAAAGAATGGTTAACCGGCCGAGTATAACAGGGCTGTGTGGCATGGCGATGACCGCCGGATAAAGGGCATAAAAAAACGGGCCAGAGGCCCGTTCTTTTATAAAGAGAAGGATTAAACCTTTTCTTTGATACGTGCAGACTTGCCGCTACGCTCACGCAGGTAGTACAGCTTGGCTTTACGTACGTCACCGCGACGTTTCAGCTCGATAGAATCGATCATCGGGCTGTGGGTCTGGAAAGTACGCTCAACGCCCACACCGTGGGAGATTTTACGTACGGTGAAAGCAGAGTTCAGACCACGGTTACGCTTACCGATAACCACGCCTTCGAAAGCCTGGATACGCTCACGCTCACCTTCTTTCACTTTTACCTGAACGATAACAGTGTCACCGGTGCTGAAGGCCGGTACGTTGCTTTTCAGCTGCGCGTTTTCAATCTGCTGAATGATTGGGTTCTTGTTGCTCATTGTTCGCTCCTTAACAGTCTGCCGAGTGTTCGCCATGCTCGCGCAGATACTCTGTCAATAACCTTTGTTGCTCGTTTGTCAGTTCCAGCGCGTCCAGAAGATCCGGTCTGCGCTGCCAGGTTCTGCCCAGTGACTGCTTTAAGCGCCACTGACGGATTTTTGCGTGGTTGCCGCTGAGCAACACTTCCGGTACCGCCTGCCCTTCGTAAACTTCCGGGCGGGTGTAGTGCGGACAATCCAGCAAGCCATCCATAAAGGAGTCCTGCTGTGCCGACTGATCATGCCCGAGTACACCGGGCACCAGCCGGATCACGGCATCCATCAGCGTCATGGCAGCCAGCTCGCCACCACTCAGAACGAAGTCACCGATCGACCATTCTTCGTCGATCTCAGCTTCGATCAGCCGCTCATCAATGCCTTCGTACCGTCCGGCCACCAGAATCAGCTTGTCGTTCTGGACTAACTCCAGAGCACCACGCTGGTCCAGCTTGCGTCCCTGAGGTGACATGTAGATCACCTTAGCGCCTTCCCCCGCAGCGGCTTTCGCTGCGTGGATGGCATCGCGCAGAGGCTGAATCATCATCAGCATGCCCGGGCCGCCACCGTACGGACGATCGTCCACGGTCTGGTAGTTATCGTGTGCGAAATCACGGGGATTCCAGCACTGTACGCTCACTCTTTCCTGTTTGACTGCACGGCCACTGACTCCATATTCGGTCAGCGCCCTGAACATGTCAGGAAAAAGGGATATAACCCCAAACCACACCGGTTAAAAATCCGCTTCCCAGTCGACCTGAATCTCACCACCTTCCAGATCAACCTCTAGAACGATTGAGTCTGCGTAAGGAATCAGACGTTGCTGACGGTCCACACTGCCTTCGCAGCTGTCTACCACAAGCACCTGATTACCGCCGCCGGAATCAAACAGTTCCTTTACCTGGCCCAGCAATTGACCTGCCGTGTTAACCACGTTCAGTCCTTCAAGCTGGAACCAATAATATTCGTCTTCTTCGAGTTCGGGTAACTCACTGGTCGGTACTGCGATTTCAACCTGAGACAACGCCAGAGCGGCATCACGGTCGTTCACACCTTCCAGGGCTACGGCTAACCCTTTTGTCTGAAGCTGGCTGTTCACTACCTTATATTCACGCCACTGACCGTTCACACGTAACAGCCAGCTGCTGAAATCAAGGATGTTGGTCATAGGATCGGTATACGAGTACACCTTCACCCAGCCCTTGATACCAAATGCAGTTGTTACTTTGCCCAGGATGGTGATGTCCTGGTCCACCGGCATCTGGTTTTGCAACTTCAGAACTCCGCTGCCAATTAAGCCTGGGCTTTTTTGGCTTGCTTCAGCAAGCTGGCAACACGGTCAGTCGGTTGAGCGCCTTTGCCCAGCCAGTACTCAACGCGCTCCAGATCGATACGGACAGCTTCTTCCTGACCGCGAGCAACAGGGTTGAAGAACCCAACGCGCTCGATAAAGCGACCGTCGCGAGGTGCGCGGGCATCAGCTACGTTAATGCTGTAAAAAGGACGTTTCTTAGAGCCACCACGGGCCAAACGGATTACTACCATAAGTTCAGATCACTCCGATCGTTTACCGAGTGACAGGTTTTGGGATCGCCTGTCGTTTTACTTCCCGCACACGTCGAACGGCCCATAAACAGGGACGTTCCAGGCACACGGGGCCTTAAAAGGGCGCGTAGTGTATAAAATCCGGCCATCAATCTCAAGCAGAGTTTGCAACAAAGCCCATAACCACGGGGCTTGGCGCCACATCCTGTCACCGCTGAACCAACATTGGCCGTTACCAACAACGGCAGAGACATCGGTAGCCGCTTCAGAAGTCCGGGACGACCACCTTTCCATGGGCTGAACAGCCTGTTTTCTACTACCAAGGTCTTAGATTCACCCGTCACCAGCGGCGTATGATGCCGGCCGCTTACCGTCCGCGTTCTGCCGGGCGTGAATGCCCACAGCCTGTCCGGGCTCTGCACACCAGCCAGTTTCATCAGGAGAAATCTGTTATGTCCGATACCTCGCGCATCCAGTGTCCGGCGTTGCGTCAGCGCGTCATGAGTGCCGAAGATGCTGCCGCCCTGATTCCCAATGGAGCCACGGTCGGCATGAGCGGTTTCACCGGTGCCGGTTATCCGAAAGCCATCCCACAGGCGCTGGCCCGACGCATTGAAGGCATTAACCAGAACGGCGGCCGCTTCCGCATCAACGTCTGGACCGGCGCATCCACCGCTCCGGAACTCGATGGCGCGCTGGCAGAGGTCGACGGCATCGAGATGCGCCTGCCGTTTCAGACCGACCCCATCTGCCGCAACCGCATCAACAACGGCGAAATGGACTACGTCGACTACCACCTGTCGGAAGTCTCGCAGTACGCCTGGTCGGGCTTTCTCGGCAAGATGGACCTCGCCATCATCGAAGTGGCCGGCATCCGAGAAGACGGCAGCCTGATTCCGTCATCGTCCATCGGCAACAACAAAACCTGGATTGAGCAGGCCGACAAAGTGATCCTTGAGGTCAACAGCCAACAGAACATCAAGCTCGAAGGCATGCACGACATCTACTACGGCACCGCCCTGCCGCCCAACCGCAAGCCCATTCAGCTGACGCAGCCGGCCGACCGCATCGGCGACCAGTATCTGCGCTGCCCGATTGAGAAAGTGATCGCCGTGGTGGAAACCAACGCCGCCGACCGCAACACCCCGTTCAAGGAACCGGATGATGTGTCACGCCGTATTGCCCAGCACATTCTGGATTTCTTCGACCGCGAAATTGCCGCCGGCCGCCTGCCGAAAGATCTGCTGCCGATTCAGTCCGGTGTGGGCAACATTCCCAACGCCGTGCTCGAAGGACTGGACTCAGGCCCGTATAAAAATCTGACCGCTTTCACCGAAGTGATCCAGGACGGCATGCTGAAAATGCTCAGGTCCGACACGCTGGCGGTGGCGTCTTCCACTGCGTTTTCACTGAGTCCGGCCGGTATTAAAGAATTCGACGACAACATCGATATTTACCGTGACAAAATCATCCTGCGCCAGCAGGACATCAGTAACCATCCGGAGCTGATCCGCCGTCTCGGCATCATCGCCATGAACGGCCTGATTGAAGCGGATATTTACGGCAACGTGAATTCCACCCACATTATGGGCACGCGCATGATGAACGGCATCGGTGGTTCCGGCGACTTTGCCCGCAATGCCTACCTGTCGATTTTTGTAACGCCATCCGTCGCCAAAGACGGTGCGATTTCGTCGATTGTACCCATGGTGTCGCACGTTGATCACACCGAACACGACGTGAAAATCATCGTCACCGAACAGGGGCTGGCCGACCTGCGCGGTCTGTCGCCACGTAAACGCGCGCACGCAATTATTAATAACTGCGCCCATCCGGATTACCGCGCCGAACTGACGAGTTATTTCGAACGCGCCTGCGCCAGCGGCCGCGGCATGCACACACCGCATTTGCTGGGTGAAGCACTGAGCTGGCATCAGAAGTATGAAGAGACAGGCTCAATGAAAGCCTGAATGCTCAGCCCATAAAAAAGCCCTGTTCCGCACAAACGGAACAGGGCTTTTGCTTTCTGACGCTCAGCCAGACGTCAGTGGAATATCAGCTCAACGGCGTTATCGCCGTAAGCAAAACGCAGTTCCTGCAATTGATCATCGGTCGGATTCACACGCCAGCCTTCACCCAGCTGAATATCGCAGCGAGCCACGCTGTTGTAAAAATCCAGAACCACGGGACACCCGTTGTCCATGCGTTGCAGCAGACGTTTCAGTTCATTGCAGAACTCATCTTCCGGCCGGTCACCGTTGACGGTAATGCGCAGGGCTTTGGCGAAATTCAGCCGCGCCTGACTGATTTCCATGGCGCTGCGCCCGGTGGCTTTCAACCCGCCGGAATAGTCATCGTGAGATACCAGCGCTTCCACCACCAGCACTTTGTCTTTGGCAACGACCTCGCGCACCTGCTCGTAAATATCCGAGAACAGCGCCACTTCCACACGCCCCGTGCGGTCGTCGAGGGTAACGAAACACATATTGTCGCCGCGCTTGTTTTTCATCACGCGCATGTCGACCACCAGACCGGATAATTTCTGCGGCGCTTTGGCTTCCTGCAACTGCGACAGTTTATTCGGCACCAGCTTGCGCACTTCGGCTTCGTATTCGTCGAAGGGATGGCCGGTAACGAACAAGCCGAGTGTGTCTTTTTCGCCCTGCAGGCGCTCTTTTAAGGTCCAGTCGCGCAGATGACGGAAACGCTCATAAGGGTCGGTAATGTCCGCGACTTCAGCCTGTACTTCACCAAATAAATCCATCATGCCCGCCGCTTCATTGGCGGCACTCTGGCCGGCACTCTTAATGGCGTCTTCAAGGCTGGCCATCAGCACCGAGCGGGTTGCCACATTCTGCACACGGTCAAAGGCGCCGCAGCGGATCAGGGCTTCCAGCACGCGTTTATTGATTTTCTTGCCATCGACGCGCTGGCAGAAATCGAATAAGTCTTTAAACGGACCACCCTCTTCGCGCGCTTCAATAATGGCGGCAATCGGGCCTTCACCCACACCTTTCACCGCGCCCAGACCATACACAATGGCGTCATCGTCGTTCACGGTAAAACCAAAGCGGCTCTGGTTCACATCGGGTAATACCAGCTCCAGCCCCATCTCGCGGCATTCTTCGATAAAGGTCACGACTTTATCGGTGTTCTGCATATCCGAGGTCAGAACCGCCGCCATAAAGGCGGCCGGATAATGCTGCTTCAGCCACAACGTCTGGTACGACACCACGGCGTAAGCAGCAGAGTGCGATTTGTTAAAACCATAACCGGCGAATTTTTCCACCAGGTCGAAGATTTTCATCGCCAGATCGGGGTCAACGCCCTGCGAAATCGCCCCGTCACGGAAGGTATCGCGCTGCTTGGCCATTTCTTCCGGTTTTTTCTTACCCATCGCCCGGCGCAGCATGTCCGCGCCACCCAGGGTATAACCGGACAGGGCCTGCGCAATCTGCATTACCTGTTCCTGATAAACGATAACGCCGTAGGTCGGCTCCAGAATTTCCTTCAGGTTTTCGTGCTGGAAATCCGGATGCGGGTAAGCCACCTGAGCGCGGCCGTGCTTACGGTTAATAAAGTCGTCCACCATCCCCGATTCGAGCGGGCCCGGACGGAACAGCGCCACCAGAGCGATCATGTCTTCGATGTTATCGGGCTGCAGGCGGCGGATCAGATCTTTCATACCACGCGATTCCAACTGGAATACGGCCGTGGTTTTGGCGGCTTTTAATAAGTCGTACGACGGCTGGTCATCCAGCGGAATATGGGCGATATCTACCGGCGGCAGATTTTCACTGGCGCGCTTTTTATTGATGGTTTTCAGCGCCCAATCGATGATGGTCAGGGTACGCAGACCGAGGAAGTCGAACTTCACCAGACCCGCTTCTTCCACGTCGTTTTTATCGAACTGAGTCACCAGACCCGTACCATCCGGCTCACAGGCGGTGGCGGAAAAGTCGGTCAGCTTGGTCGGCGCAATCACCACACCACCGGCGTGCTTACCGGTCTGACGGGCAATACCTTCGAGCTTGAGCGCCATTTCCCAGATTTCCTGGGCCTCTTCATCGTCGTCGAGGAATTCTTTCAGCAGCGGCTCAATTTCCAGCGCTTTTTCCAGCGTCATACCCGGGTCGCCCGGAATCAGCTTGGACAATTTATCGGCCAGACCGAACGATTTACCCTGCGCCCGCGCCACGTCGCGTACCACCGCCTTGGCGGCCATGGTACCGAAGGTCACAATCTGGGATACCGCTTCGCGGCCGTAGTTGTCGGCCACGTAGGCGATTACTTTTTCCCGGTCTTCCATGCAGAAGTCGATATCGAAGTCGGGCATGGATACCCGTTCCGGGTTCAGGAATCGTTCGAACAGCAGATCGTATTCGAGTGGATCAAGGTCGGTAATTTTCTGCGCATACGCCACCAGCGAGCCGGCACCGGAACCCCGGCCAGGACCAACCGGAATATCGTGATCCTTGGCCCACTGAATAAAGTCCATCACGATCAGGAAGTAACCGGGGAATCCCATCTGAATAATAATATCCAGCTCGAATTTCAGACGGTCGTCATAGGGCTTACGTTTTTCGGCGTATTCGGGCGAATCTTTCGGAATTCCGGCCAGAATCACATCCAGGCGTTCTTCCAGACCCACTTCAGAAATCTTGCGGAAAAAGTCGTCTTCACTCATGCCCGTCGGAATCGGGTAATCCGGCAGGAAATATTTACCCAGCAAAACTTCCACCGAACAGCGGGTCGCAATTTCGACCGTGTTGCTGATGGCCGATGGAATGTCGTGAAACAGTTGCGTCATTTCTTCCGCGCTGCGGAAGTACTGCTGCTCGGAATATTCGCGCGGGCGGCGTTTGTCTTCCAGTGCATAGCCCTGACCAATCGACACCCGGGTTTCATGGGCTTCGAAATCGTCGGCTTTCAGAAAGCGGACATCGTTGGTGGCCACCAGCGGGATGCGGTAGCGGCCGCCAATGGCACTGCTGGCTTTTACCACCAGTTCTTCGGACGGGCGCCCGGTACGCTGTACTTCGAGATAAAAACGGTCGCCGAATACTTCGCGGTATTCATTGGCCAGACGCGCGGCGGCGTCCAGTTTGCCCTTGATGACCCGCTGACCAACATCGCCATCGCGGCCGCCGGACAGAATGATCAGACCCTCGTGCTTCTCGAACAGCCATTCCTTTTTGACGATGGCTTTGTCGTAGTGCTGATTTTCGGCAAACGCCCGCGACACCAGTTCACGCAGGCCAAGATAACCCGCCGGTGTCTGGCACAGGGCCGTAATACGGAAGGGCTGGGTAATGTCGTCGGGGTTTTCGAGCCACAGATCGGCGCCCAGAATCGGCTTCACGCCTTTTTCCAGACACACTTTGTAGAACTTCACCAGCGCGTACATGTTGGCCTGATCGGTCAGCGCCAGCGCCGGCATCCCCATATCCGCCGCCTGCCCGATGAGTTTCTTCACCCGGATGGTGCTGTCGTAAAGGGAGTATTCCGAATGTATCCGGAGATGAACAAAGCCCTGCGTCATGGCCCGCGGTCCTGAACCCAAAAGAAAAGGGCCATTGTACCCGATGGCACTGTCCGCCAGAACCGGCGAGTTCGGACAGTCTGCTGCCCATTCAACGGATTGACCGGAGATACCCGCCGGAACGCTTCTGGAACGGGCGTTTCATTGGATTGTGTAAAGTCCGTCCGCATGCGTTGAACTGACCGCCCGAAGGCTTAGAGTGGCCGGAGAATAACAAACATAACAGGCGTTCTGCAGAGGCTCAGCCCACGGCCGGAACGTCACAGCGGACATTCTGCCCATGCGACTGACTGTATTTCTGTGCCTTGTACTGAGCGCACTGACAGGCGCCCTTCCGGCCCACGCACTGACCCAGCTGAGCGACGACGAACTGTCGCAGGAAACCGGTCAGGGCTTTATTCAGATCGACCGCCCGTCATCGGACGATTTCGATTTCACCCGCTTTACCTTTGGTATCGACGCCGACGTATCCCTCAACGCCGACCTGATTGATCTGGGCAATTATGAGCGCGACGGTTCTTCCGGCAGCGATATTCTGATCAACGATTTCGCGCTCGGCTCGGTCAACGACGACGGCACACTCAACCCGTTCAGTATCAGCGACCCTTTCTTTGAACTGGCCTTTGAAACCGACGCCGACGGCAACGAAAACATTGTGGGTGTGCGGTTAGGGTTTGGCGAAGCGCTGGGCTATTTATCCGGCAATATCGAGTCGCTGACCGGGAATATTGAAGTGAATGTGACCGGCACGGCGGACGCAATTTACGACGAAGCAAGCTGGATCCAGCAGGCTGCCCTGACCCTTGCCGGGGTCGACAGAGACACTGTGCTGTCATCCAGCGCCGTACTGGTCGATGCCGATGGCAATGAAATCAATGTGCGGGCGACGTCCGTGGGTATTCCCAACGGTACCGCCCTCACCTGCGAGGATGGCTGTAATCTGGGCGGGCTGAGCAGCTCTCTGCTCAGCCTGTTTAAATCGGATGGCTGTGAAATTCTCGGCCTCACCACCTGCTTCAGTCTGTCGACCTTCCGTACGCTGGAGATCGGTGATCTGGACACCGCCACGGCGGCCACCGGCATGTTCATTTCGTTTCAGTCAAAAGACGTCACCTGGATCGACAGCGGCACAGAAACCACGGCGGTTTCCGGTGCCTTTATGAATATTCCCAACGGCGGCATCACAGTGGATTTCGAGCAGTCGTTCAACGGCATTGAACGCATCCGCACCAAATTCCTCGACCCTTATTACGACTGAAACGTCAGCGTAAAACAGCCGCTGAGCGCGCCCTCAGGCGCCGCCCAGCATGCTGTGCAATTCGCGCAGCAGAGATTCCGTTTCATCCCAGCCGATGCAGGCGTCGGTAATCGACTGGCCGTAGGTCAGATCGCAACCGTCGTTCTGACGCCCGGCAGTGATGAAGCTTTCCAGCATCAGGCCCAGAATCCCGCGGTTGCCGGCCACCCGTTGCGCGACAACGTCGCGGGCAATCAGCGGCTGGCGCTCATGTTGTTTGCAGGCGTTATCGTGGCTGCAGTCGACCAGCACTTTTTCAATGCAATCGCCTTTCTTTAAGGTCGCCAGCGCCTCAGCAATAGAGGCGGTATCGTAATTGGTGATGCCGCGACCACCGCGCAACACCAGATGGGTATCCGGATTTCCGGGGGTATCGAGCATGGCCAGCTGGCCGTCAACATCCACGCCCAGCGTGTGGTGGCTGTGACGCGCGGCGATCATGGCATTAATGGCGTTGGCCGCCGAGCCGTCGGTGCTGTTCTTAATGCCCACCGGCATCGGCAGATGGCTGACCATTTCGCGGTGGGTCTGGGATTCTGCCGTGCGTGCGCCAATGGCGGTCCAGCTCACCAGATCATCAAGGTACGCCATCACCAGCGGATTCAGCGCTTCGGTGGCCAGCGGTAAACCCAGCTCAGCCAGTTGCAGCATCACCTGACGTGAGCGGCGGATACCCGCGGCCATATCGCCTTTGCCATCACGGGCCGGGTCGTAGGCCAGACCTTTCCAGCCGATGCTGGTGCGCGGTTTTTCGACGTAGGCGCGCAGCACAATCAGCATGCGGTCCTGCAACTGTTCGTTGAGCGCCGCCAGCCGGCGGCCGTAATCGAGCACGGCCGCTTCGTCGTGAATGGAGCATGGACCGGTAATGATCAGCAAACGTGAATCGGCACCGCTCAGACAATCGCGGATCTGCTGACGCTGCTGATCAATCTGCAAAGCCAGTGCCTCGGGCAGTGGCAATTCGTTTTTAAGGGCGCGCGGACTGGCCAGCGGGCGTACCGCCGGGTCGTTCGTGCGCGGGTTGTCTGTGCGGGTTTGCTGAGTGGCCAGAGCCTGAGTCATGTTGTTCATCGTTATGTCCTGATCGCTGAGTAAAGGTCGTGTTTTCGGGCAACTTTGCGGTTTTTCGGTCAAATGACGGGGCTTAGGCCCATCAATATCGACCGTCGCTAAATCGCCAGCACGCCCCGAACCGGGCGGTCTGAACCATGACGTTACAGGCTGAAGCTTTCATACTCTTTCCCTTGCTGTTCGTTCCGGAAGCCGGATAACGGCCAATAAAAAACCCCGAGTGGCGGACTGCCAGTCGGGGTTTTCTTCCGGTGGCAGTCGGCGTGTTGCCGGACTGCCTTAGCACAATGCTTAAGGGCGGCCCGGCTCCTGGCTAAAGTAATAGCCATAACCAAACCACCAGCCGCACACGCACAGACCCACCGCTGCGTTGGCAGAGCGGAGAGTTTCAATACGGTTATGTGCGTTACGGATCTTGTTCATGCGAATCATAGTACGCCTGTTCAGCGCTTTTTCAACCCTTCGTTTCCGGCTTCAGGCTGCAGACTTTAAGTTTCAGGCCTCCGCCACCACCACGGCCCGTAACGGCGCCGGATAGCCTTCGGCCGTCTTGTTGTGGTCGTTGGGGTCGAGAAAATCCGGCAGGGAATTAAAACGCATCCAGTCGGTGGCGCGCTGTTCTTCGATGGAGGTCTGATTCAGGTCGACGATGCGGGCATTTTTAAAGCCAACACGACGGCACCAGAGCAGCAGGGTTTCCGGCGACGGAATAAACCACACGTTGCGCATCACAGCGTAACGGTCTTCCGGCATCAGCACGTCGCCCAGCGGGCCGTCGATCACCAGAGTCTCCAGCACCAGCTCACCACCCGGACGCAGTGCTTCTTTCAGCTCGCGCAGGTGATCAATCGGTGACTGACGGTGATACAGCACCCCCATGGAAAACACCGTATCAAAGGCTTTCAGGTTGGCCGGCACGTCTTCCATTTTCAATGGCAGCAGGTCGGCGCCGACATGGCCCTGTGCGGCTTCGAGGTACTGTTTATAAGCCTGAAACTGCATCAGGAATAAACGCGACGGATCAATACCAATCACCCGCGCCGCACCCGCGCCGAGCATACGCCACATGTGATAACCCGAACCGCAGCCGACATCCAGCACCACACGATTTTGCAGCGGGGCAATGTGCGGACTGACGCGGTCCCATTTCCAGTCGGAACGCCATTCGGTATCAATAAAGGTATCGAAAAACTGAAACGGGCCTTTGCGCCACGGCATTAAACCGCGCAGCCCCTGATGCAGGGCGTCACTTTGTGCGGCAGTCAGTTCAGGTGCCGACAATTTAATATCGTGGGCATTCAGGTCGGCCTGCACGTGTTCAAGCGCCGGCAGCTGCGCCAGTGCATTCAGCCAGCGCTGCTGATCACCGTGTTCGTTGTCGTGCAGAATGGCGGTCAGCTGCTCCGGCAGCACGTCCGCCCAGCGCGCCAGTTTGCCGGCGCGCATAAAACGCAGAACGTCGTTAAACCAGTGCAGAATGGATTGTTCGTCAGTCATAACAGGCGCTGAAAGCATTATTTAATGGCAAGAAAAGAGGCGAAATTAAAGCACTGGTACCAGCGCACTACCTGGGAGAAACCCGCGGCTTTTAACCGTTCAATATGCGTCTGTTCGGTTTCCGGAATCAGCACATTTTCAATGGCACTGCGCTTCTGGGCGATTTCCAGTTCGGAATAACCATTGGCGCGTTTGAAATCCAGATGCAGTTTATCCTGCACAAGCTGTTCTTCAGCGCTGAAGCAGAGTTTTTCCGACAGAATCAGCACACCGCCCGGCAAGGTGGCAGCAGCAATGGCCTGCAGCAGCGCTAAGCGCTGTTCTGGCGCAATAAACTGCAGCACAAAATTAAGCGACGTCACCGACGCATTTTGCAGTGGATATTGCAGAATATCGGCGCACAGCATATCCACCGGCACCGTCGCTTCGTCCAGCGCCACGTAATGGCCGGCGCGCTCGATCATGGATTGCGAATTATCAATGCCGATAATGCGGCAGCCGCTCAGTTCGTCACCACGGGCCTGCAGGGCGTGACGCATGGCCAGCGTCACCGCGCCCAGCGAACAACCCAGATCATAAAGATGGGAACCCGGCGTGGCGTAACGGCCGGCAATGATGCCCGACATGGCCACGGTTTCGGCATAGCCCGGCACCGAGCGCTTGATCATGTCAGGAAAGACACGCGCAACCGCATTGTCGAAGGTAAACCCCGGCACCTTATCCAGCGCGGTCTGGTAAATGTTGTCGGCGTGTTGATCGAAGGTGTCGGACATGAAGACTGGCCATAATCTGAACAGGGCGCGCATTTTAGCGGAAGCTCCCCAGCGGAACCAGACAAGCCGCTGAAATCGACCGCCACCGTCAACTCTGCCCCTCAAGGCGCTGGCGTTCTAATGCCAATGTCTTTACCTGATCGCCGCGCAACCCTTTCTGCGCTTTCTGACTGAGCCCGACTTTGACGCTTTTGTGACAACGCTATATGGTCGCGCCACCCCCAAGCGGGGCGACAACAGGGATGTGGTTGTCAGTTTGATCCGGGCATCAGCGTCCCTGCACGATCTATGAAAACCGACAATGAAAACAACGGAGATACAGGATGAATTCTCTTTGCAAAGCGGCCGGCCTTTCTGCGCTGGCACTCGGTCTGGCAGCCTGCGGTGCCACCGACGATACCCAGAACGCCGCCGTTCCGCAGAACTACCACGACATCACCACCAACCTGCAGGGCACTGTTTTCAACGCTGTCACCGGCGCCCGTGTAGATGCCGACGTCCTGCTGGTACAGGGCTCTGACTACCGCAACGCCAAACAGAACAGCGCTTATCCGGGCGACTATTTCTTCGCCGACATTCCGACCTCAACCAACGGCAACGTGACCTTCCGTATGGAAGCCAGCGCCGATGGTTTCCAGCCGGTCGTTTCTACTGTGACCTTTAACGTGAACACCGCTAACCTGCAGGACCGCGAAGTGTGGAGCCTGGGTAACTTCTATCTGTACCCACTGGGCAGCACTGCGCCGGACATGACCGTAACCGTCACTTACAACGGTGAGCGCATCGAAGGTGCCACTGTCATGCTGCAGCCAAACACCGCTTCTAACGTGCTGACCGCAGACGCCACCGCCATCATCGCTCCGACCGATGGCTTCCAGGGCGCCCTGTCTGCCACTTCAGATGCCGACGGCAACGCGGTATTTGACGGCGACACTCTGGTGCTGGGTGGCCGTTACGCCGTTCAGGTACTGCCAATGGTGTACGAAGACACCCAACTGGCGCTGGCAACCCCGACCTCAGTCACCGTGGGCACGTCCGCCATTATCCAGACCGTCGCCCTGGCCGACATCGTTCCGGGTACTACCGATGGTCTGTACGTGGTGTCTGCGTCAAATGAAGACAGCAATGCCATCAACAGCAACGGCACCCTGATCATTCACCTGAGCCGCCCGGTCAGTATCGTCAACGAGTCTCTGGCATCCGCCAGCCTGACCAACGACACCACCGCCGCGCTGGACACCAACAGCCAGGGCAGCGACGTGACAGCCACCGTTTCCACCGACGGTCTGACCCTGACCCTGTCACCAAACTTCAGCACCAACCCACAGGCCTTCAATGGCAGCAACAGCGGCACCGCCGACAACGGTCTGACCATCACCTACAGCGACCTGTTTGTGCGTCTGACCGACAGCGATGACACCACGCTGATCGAGGTATTCGATTCTGTAAACGGTCTGGTGAATAGCGACGGTAACGTGGTTGATGACACCGTACAGATCACGCTCGAGTTCTGATCATCTGTGCGTGTTTAAACACCCACAGAGTGCAATAAAAAAACCGGCTTTCGCCGGTTTTTTTATTCGTCGGAGCTGTCGACCAATTCAAACAAATCCGCTTCGGCGTTGGCATCGGCCACCAGCGTGCGGTCGAGTTCTTTTTTCGCCCGCACGCCCAACTTGCGGAAACCGTCGGCCTGACTGAGCAGGTTGCCACGACCGGTGCGCATCGAGTTCCAGGCGTCGTCGTAACTCTTTTGCACGGTGTTGAGCTGGTTGCCGACTTTTTCGAATTTCTCCACCACCAGCACCAGTTTGTCGTACACCTTACCGGCCTGCTCAGCGAGCTTTTCGGTGCTGCGGTTACGGCGTTCAATGGCCCAGATACTGGCCACGGTGCGCAGGGTCGCCAGCAGGGTTGTTGGCGTGACCACCACAATGCGTTTTTCAAACGCTTCGTTAAACAGGGCTTCGTCCTGCTGGAACGCCAGCATAAAGGCCGGCTCAATCGGCATAAACAGGAAGACAAAATCCGGTGAATTCAGACCTTCCAGCTGCTGGTAGGCCTTTTCGCTTAAACCGCGGATATGATTGCGGATAGCGTCGGTATGACGGCGGGCCGCGGCGTCCCGGTCGGCATCATTTTCCGCATTCACATAATCCGTGTAGGCGTTTAATGAAACCTTGGAGTCGATGATGATGTGCTTGCCTTCCGGCAGATTAATAATCACATCCGGGCGGTAGTTTTTGCCACCATCGTCCTGATGCACCTGTTCGCGCAGGTATTCTTCCCCTTTGCGCAAACCGGAACGGTCGAGCACGGTTTCCAGCACCATTTCGCCCCAGTTACCCTGCATTTTTTTCTCACCGCGCAATGCGGTGGTTAAAGCATGCGCTTCGGCAGTGATCTGCTGATTCAGTTTGTGCAGGTTTTCAATCTGGGTTTTCAGTTCGGTGCGGTCTTTGGCGTCGGCTACATAGACGTCGTCGACTTTTTTACGCAGACCTTCGAGCTGGTCTTTAAACGGATTTAATAACGAATCCAGCCCTTTCTGGCTTTGCTCGCTGAACTGACGCTGTTTCTGTTCGAAAATTCGGTTCGATAAATTCTCGAATTCTTTCAGCATCTGCTCTTTGCTTTGCGCCAGCAGCGCCAGTTTTTCTTCGGCGTTGCGCTGTTCCTGCGCGCGGGCTTCCTGCTCGGTGGCCAGTTGCTGCTGCAGGCGGCTGAGTTGCTGCTGCAGTTGTTCCGCCTGCTGCTGTTGCTGCTGATGCTGTTGCTGACGCAGGGCGCTCTGTTGCTGTTCCTGCTGCTGCAGATTCTGCGCTCGCTCCTGCCAGCGGGTGGCCTCCAGCCGTTGTTGCTGCGCCTGCTGCTGCAGCTCTTCCAGCTGACGGCCCAGTTGTTCGGCGCGGGCCTGAGCATCGGCCGCCGCCTGCGTCTGCTGCGCCAGTGCCAGCTCCTGCAGACGTTGCTGCGCCGCGCCCAGTAAACGCTGCAGCCAGACACCGGCCGTCGCCGCAGCGGCACTGATCACACAACTGGCCAGCGCCAGCTGCAACAAAGAAAATTCCATGCTTAACCTCTAAAAACGCGCCTGCACACCTGCCAGCAGGCTGTCGGCATCAATATCCTGAAAACGGGTGGTCGAATACTCGGCGTACATCACCAGATCGTGTTCCACCGGAAAGTTGAACCCGGCGCTGCGCATGGCGCTGCAGCCATCTTCCGACCAGGGGTCGAGCAGGCCGCTGGTCACCGCGCTCCAGCAGTGACGACCGACCCGCACATAGGGCCCGACGCCGCCGGAAAACGGGATGCGGAAGGTCACGTCCCAGCCGGCGCTGATGCCATCGAACTGCACCGACTCGGCTTCGGTGTTGACGTTCTTGTCGCCCCACAACCAGAAACCAATGCCGGTGCTGATGCCGGGAATCCACTCCACACCGGTGCGGGCCGCCATGACGTTGGTCAGAATGGTGTCGTCCAGTCCATCGGTGGTCTGCTCTGCGGGAATGCTCTGCAGCGAAAAGCCCAGGGCCAGCGCCGCATAGCCTTCCGGGCGCCAGGCCTGAGCCGTCGCCGGCCATAACGCCGCCACCAGCAGGCTTAACAGGGTGAACCTCAGCGTCATACGTCTGTCACTCCGGGCAGTTGAGATACGCGGCCATGCCGCACTGCACGCCATTATGCCTGAAGCGTCAGGCAATGCGGGCCATGCCCTTGAGAAAGTGGTTCTATCGTGCAAAATCGGCGGCATAACAATAACACTCACCCTCAGGGATTCCTTATGAAAGCTGCTGCGAAAGCGGGCGCTGCTGTATTGCTTGCGCTGTCTCCCCTGCTGCTGCCTCAGGCACACGCAGGTTCTTCCACACCGGGCATGAACGCCCATTATTCCACGCACCCGGTTGAATGGTACGACGCCGTCTCTGAAATTGACTATTTCAATACCAACCTGACCACGCCCTGGGTGACCAATCCGGCCTGCGACAATACGGCCGATTTTACCGCGGTTACTTACAACATTTTCCATAACGTCGGTTTTGTTTACGACTTCGGCGACGAAATGGAGCAGTCACTGGGTAAGGTAACCGAGTGCGCCGACGTGATTCTGCTGCAGGAAGCCTGGGACTACGACGATATGTACGAAGACGGTCCGGTGGACGATTTCGCCGCCCGCGGCTTTGAAGATACCTACGGCGGTGGCAGTAACTACTGCAATGGCAGCGACATCGAAACCGACTGCCCGGGCCTGATGATGTTCTCCCGTCTGGGCTATGAGAAAAAACTCGGCTACCACAAATACAACGCCACCAATGGCATTGACGGCGTGAAAGGCAAAGGCGTTATCGGCGCCATCGTCAAGAAAAACGACCAGTACATTTACGTGTTCACCACCCATCTGGTGTACGGCAGCGCCCAGCACTTCGGTGGCAACAGCGGTGACGACAACGCCCGTCGTGCGCAGATGGACGAAGCCGTGAACTGGATCAAAGGCAAAATCGACGAAAACGCCGCGCAGTTCCCGCCGGCGGCGGTGATTCTCGGCGGCGACTTCAACACCGACCTGCACAACCCGGCAGCGGTACAGGACGTCACGCAGGGCGCCCTGTGGAATCAGATGGCCCTGATCCGCAACCAGAGCACCGAGGTGCGCGACGGCCTGAAATACTCGTACTGGCCGAAAGACGATTGCTGTCAGGACACAGGTCCGAACGGCCTGGCCACCGACGACTACGCCTGGTTCGATTACACCCTGGTATTCGATGCGGCCCACTGGAGCATCACAGCACCGGCCAGCGGCTGTGGCGTTACCCGCGTCAACACCAGCGTGTGGGCTCCCGAATGGCGCGGTCAGGATGGCCAGCGTTATCTGGCGTATTACACCCACAGCGACCACTACGGCAGCCTGACCGAAATCGACTTCTGCCGCTGATATGCAGACCCGCTACCACACCCTGCTGGCCGTCGGCGTCGTTTCCACGGCGCTGGCGGTGATGCTCAGCCTGCGCGCACCCAAGGTTGAAGTGGCCACCAGCCACGAGCCGCTGCCGGTTGCAGCCGCGACCAGCCAAAGTCCATCAGCGCTGGCCGACGCCCCCCCGGCACTGCGTGAACGTCTGCTGCACAGCCTGCTGCGTGCCGCGCAGCGGGCGGCGGCCAACGCCACCGACAGCGGCCTGAATCAGCTGCACTGGCGCGAAAGTGAATGGCTCGCCGACCCGGCCGCCGGACTGGAACGGCTGCGCCTGCAATGCGAGCGCTCGCTGGGCCATGCCTTCAGCGCCCAACAAGCAGAAGCCCCCACGGAAGCCCCCACGGAAGGCCATAACGGGCAGGACATTCAGGCCGACATCCGCCAGCTGTGCGACCAGCAACTGCGTCTGAGTCTGGCCCATCAGTTCGGTCTCAGCAGCGAGCAGGCCTCGCAATTCATCGCCATCAGCCGCGCCAACCCACAGCCGCTGAACGGCTTTCAGGCGCGCTCACCGTTAAGCGATTTCGCGCAGCCACTGGCCTTCTTCGACGCCTACTGGGCAGAACAGGATGCCCTGTACGGCGCGGAGGTGGCCGCCAAAGTGTTTGGCCCGCAGCGCGACGGCATGCGCTTTAACCAGCGTTTTCAGGATTTCCTGAGCAACGCCGGAACCTTGCCGCTCAGTGAACGGCTGAGCTGGTACCAACGACAGCAAAACGCCTTCAGTCAGCGTCATGGTCAGCCGCTGAGCGCCCTCAGCAGCGATGCCAGCGAAGACCTCAACCGCCTGATTGCCCTGCACGAACTGGATCCCAGCGACGACCCGGTGCAACGCCGCTACGAGCTGCGCCGGACGGTTCTGGGCGAAGACAAAGCCAGCCGCTGGCGCACCCGCGAGCAACGCCAGTGGCAGACCGACGGCCAGCTGGCCCGTCTGTACGCAGCGGAATAATCACGTTCATCACCACCCCGCCACCGGCGGGGTTTTCGTTTTATGCCAGCACACCGCCATAGCCGGCCTGAACGCATGACTCTCCTGTCGGGGCTGTTTTGAATCTTGAATGCTGTATACATAACCAGTACTGTATTTATATCCAACACACAGTCAAGCAGGACAGCACATGGCCACCACGCTGCATCAGGTGCTCAATCAGGGACAGGTCTGGCCGGCGCGCGCTCAGCAACAGGCGCTGCGTCCGGCACCTGCGCTCAGCACCGGTTTTGAATCCCTCAACCGCGAGCTGCCGGCATCCGGCTGGCAGGCGGGTCAGGTGTGTGAAATTTACGCCGGGGCGCACAGCGGTCAGGGCGAGCTGTCGCTGATTCTGCCGGCTCTGGCCAGCCTCAGCCGGGAACCGCGCTGGATTCTGTGGGTGGGTGGCCCGACGCTGCACAACCGCCGCCTGCTGCCACAACCGGCAGCTCTGCTGCAGGCCGGCATTGATATCCGCCGCATTCTGCTGGTGCATCCGCGTGACGAACAACAGGCCTTGTGGAGTCTGGAAGAAGGGCTGAAAAGCGGCCACTGCTCGGCCGTGCTTGGCTGGCCGAGCACGCTCAACAAACCGCATATCCGGCGCCTGCAACTGGCCGCCAGTCAGCACAACAGTTATTGCTGGTTATGGCCGCAATGCCCGTTCGACAGCACAGGCTCACCGGCGGCGCTGCGGCTGGGCGTCGAGCGCGTCAATGAACAGGAGGTTCAGGTCGAATGCTACAAACGCCGCGGGCTGTGGCCCGGCCAGCCGTTCCGTCTGGCGCTGCAGGCCGCCCTGCAATAACCCCCGTCTATGCGCTGGCTGTATCTCTGGTTTCCCGACCTTTACCTGCATCATCTGCTGCAACACAGCGACGATGCTCAGCTGCCGCTGGCGCTGTTGCCGCCGGGCAACGGCCAGGCGGCGCACATCGTCAGCTGTAATCAGGCCGCGCGCCGTCAGGGGGTGGAGGCCGACATGCCGCTGACCACGGCGCTGTGTCTGTGCCCGGCTTTGTCGCTGGCGCGGCTGGATCCGCATCAGCAACAACAATTGCTCGATGGCCGGGCGCTGTGGGCCGGGCAGTTCAGCGCTCAGGTATGCCCGGATGGTGACGATGGCCTGTGGCTTGAAAGCGCCAGCATGCTGCGTCTGTTTCAGGGACACGAGGCCTTGATTGCCCGCATCACACAGGCCGCCGCCGCCGAGCAATGGCCGCTGCACTGTGGCAGTGGCGACACGCCGCTCGCCGCACGGCTGCGTGCCTGTTGCCGCCTGCCGGCCGGTGCCGGTCTGCAACCGCTGACGCTGGCGCAATTGCATCAGGGGCGTTTGCTTAATGCCGACGAACTGGCCCAGCTGCAACGCCTTGGCATTCAGCGTCTGAGCGATCTGCTGCGTCTGCCGCACAGCGGTCTTGCCAGCCGCTTCGGCACTGGCCTGAGCCTGCGTCTGCAGCGGCTGTCGGGTCAGCAGGCGCACCCGTTACCGGCGTTTCAGCCGGCGGAATATTTTCAGCAGCAGGCGCAGTTTATCCGCGAAGTCGAACACGCCAACGGGCTGTTGTTTCCACTGCAGCGGCTCCTGCAACGGCTGGCGGAATTTCTGCAGCGGCGCCAGCTCAGCACCCGCTGTCTGTACCTGCATCTGACCCACAGAGGCCAGCCCGCAACCGACTGGAGCGTACGCTTTGCCCACGGCGAATACCGCCAGCCAGAGCTTGTGTATTTATGCCGCTATTTTCTTGAAAAGCAGACGCTGCGCGCGCCGGTACAGACGCTGATTCTGCAGGTGCGGGAATTCAGCGAACGCAACCGCCAGCAAAAAACGTTACTCACCGGGCCTGAGCAGTGCGCGGCTTTTGCTCAGCAGCACAACCATAACGACCACCAGCACAGCGACAGTCAGCAATTACTCAACCGGCTGGGCAGTCGCCTGTTGCCGCATCAGTTGCTGCAGCTGCGCGCCCGCCCCGACCCGCGTCCGGAACAGGCTGCCCGCCTCGTCCCCTGTGACAGCGACAGCGTGCGGCAGCCGCAACCCGCGCTGCGACCAGACCTTGGCCAGCGTCCGCTGTGGCTGCTGGCCGAGCCTCTGCCCTGCCCACCGCCGGAGCACATCGTCAGCGGCCCCGAACGCCTGTGCAGCGGTTGGTGGGACGACCAGCCCCTGCGCCGCGATTACTACCGGGCGCGTCAGGGGGCGCAGTTAGTGTGGCTGTTTCACAGCGACGGCCAGTGGTTTATTCACGGTGTTTTTTCATGAAAAAGACACCGGTTCTGATCCATACGCCGCCCCCTGTGGACGCACCGCCCCCTGTGAACACTCCGCCTCAGAGGAACGCACTGCCCCAGAGGAACGAACCACCTCAGGCAACCAGGCCACAAGCCGCCGCATTCCGTTACGCCGAGCTGCATTGCGTCAGTAATTTTTCATTTTTACGCGGCGCGTCGCACCCGGAAGAACTGCTGCAGCAGGCGCTTGCCCTGAATTATCAAGCCCTTGCCATCACCGATGAATGTTCGCTGGCCGGCGTCGTGCGGGCGTGGCAGGCACTGGAGGATATCCGCGCCGACGCGGAACATCCGCTGCACAACGCCGCGGCGGATTTCCGTTTAATCACCGGCAGCGAATTCCGCTGTGACGATCAGCTGTTTGTAGTGCTGGCAGCGGATAAAACCGCGTACAGCGAATTATGCCGGTTAATTACCCACTGCCGGCGCGCGGCCGATAAAGGCAGTTACGTTTTCAGCCCGGATTTATTAACGGATAGTCAGCACGCCCTGTTGCTCTGGCAGCCGCAGAAAAACGGCTTTGACGAAGTGCTGGCCGCACAACTGCAGCAGACGTTTAACGGCCGTTTATGGCTGCTGGCCGAGCGCATGCTGGACGGTGATGACGACTGGCGTTTTCAGCAGATGCAGCATTATGCCGTGCGCTGGCAGATTCCGCTGACCTGCGCCAGTCAGGTACACATGCACAAGCCCGCGCGCCAGGCCCTGCAAGACTGTCTGACCGCCATCCGCCTGAATCAGCCCGTCACGCAGATTACCGGCCATCTGTTTGCCAACAACGAACGGCATCTGCGCTCGGCCAATAAACTCACGCACTTATACGGCCCAACGCTGCTGGCCGGCACCTGCGACATTGCCGCCCGCTGCCATTTTGAATTAAGCGAAATCCGCTATCAGTACCCGACCGACACCCTGCCCCCCGGACGCGATGCCGCCGGTTACCTGCGTGAAAAGGTCATGACCGGTGCCGGAAAGCGCTTTCCGGATGGCATTCCGCAACGCGTGCTGGACACCATCAATAAAGAACTGACGCTGATCGCGCTGAAAGAATACGAACATTATTTTCTGACCATCAACGACATTGTGCAGTACGCCCGTGCGCAGAACATTCTCTGTCAGGGGCGCGGTTCAGCGGCCAATTCCGTGGTCTGTTATTGCCTGGGCATTACCGAGGTGAATCCGCAGGAGGTGAATTTATTATTCGAACGCTTTATTTCGGCTGAGCGTCATGAGCCACCGGACATCGATGTCGATTTTGAAAGCCAGCGGCGCGAAGAGGTGATTCAGTATATTTATCAGAAATACGGTCGTAACCGTGCAGCGCTGGCCGCCACCGTGATTACCTACCGGGCGAAAAGTGCGCTGCGCGATGTGGCCGGTGCCTTGGGGCTGGATTTAACCGCGCTCGAACCTGTGCTGGCCAATTTTGGCTACCGCTATAAAAAGCACAACTGGCTCGACGAACTGGTCGACCGGCGCGTTGCCGATGCCACCCGGCTGCATTTACTGCAGCAACTGGTGGGGGAAATTCTGCGTTTTCCGCGTCATTTATCGCAACACGTCGGTGGTTTTGTTATCGCCCGCGATTGCCTGACCGATCTGGTACCGGTGGAAAATGCCGCCATGGCCGACCGCACCATTATTCAGTGGGATAAAGAAGACCTGGAAAGTCTGGGGCTGATGAAAGTCGACATTTTAAGTCTGGGCATGCTGACCGCCATCCGCCGTTGTCTGCAGCAGCTGAACATCAGCATGACGGATATTCCGCGGGACGATGCCGCCACCTACGCCATGCTGCAGAAAGCCGACAGCATCGGCGTATTTCAGGTCGAAAGCTGCGCTCAGATGAACATGCTGCCGCGCTTAAAGCCGCGTCATTATTACGATCTGGTCATTGAAGTATCGATCGTCCGACCCGGCCCGATTCACGGCGACATGGTGCACCCGTATTTAAAACGGCGTAACGGCGAAGAACAGGCCGATTACCCGATGGACGCGCTGAAGCCCATTTTAGAACGCACGCTCGGCATTCCGTTATTTCAGGAACAGGTCATCGCCTTTGCTATGGTGGCGGCCAATTTCAGCGCCGCCGAAGCCGATTTACTGCGCCGCTCCATGGCCAGCTGGCGTAAGAAAGGTCATATGCACCGGCTGCAGCAACGCCTGCAAGACAACATGCTGGCGAACGGGTTTGAACTGGCGTACATCCAGCGGTTACAGCGCCAGCTGGAAGGCTTTGGTGAATACGGTTTTCCCGAATCCCACGCCGCCAGTTTCGCCCTGCTGGTGTACGTCAGTGCCTGGCTGAAATGCCATCACCCGGCGCTGTTCTGCGCCGCCCTGCTCAACAGTCAGCCGATGGGTTTTTACAGCCCGGCGCAACTGATCAACGACGCCCGCGCCCACGGCGTCTGTGTATTACCCGTGGATGTCACGCACAGCGACTGGCTGCATCAGGCAGACGCCGGCAACGATAAGCCCAGCCTGAGACTCGGCCTGCGGCTGGTAAAAGGTCTGACCGAAGAGGCCGCCCGGCCCATTCTGGAAGCCCGTGCACAGGCGCCTTTTTTGTCGGTGAACGACTGCCGCCTGCGCGCCGGATTATCGACCCACAACAGCGCCGCCCTGGCCTCGGCCAACGCCTTCGGTGCCCTAAGCGAACACAGATACGCCGCCCGCTGGGCGGTCAGTGAACCCCTGCAGCCCGATTTACTGGCCGATGCCCTCACCGCACAGGATCAGAACCCGGTGCTGCAGGCGCTGAACAGCCCCAACGAGGTCGACAACCTGCTGGAAGATTATCAGGCGCTGGGATTAACGCTGGGCCGCCACCCGCTGGCCGTGCTGCGCGAACAGGGACAGCTGGGCAGCAGCCTGCGCGCCTGCGATCTGCTGTCGCAACCGCACGACAGCGAAGCCTTTGTCGCCGGCCTGGTGACCTGCCGGCAGCGCCCCGGCACCTCCGCCGGCGTCACCTTTGTGACGCTGGAAGACGAAACCGGCAGCGTGAATCTGGTGGTCTGGCTGGCCACCGCCGAACGCCAGCTGAAAACCCTGACCCAGTCGCGCATTCTGCAGGCCTACGGACGCATCGAAAAAGACGAAGCATCGGGCATTGTGCATGTGATCGCCTACCGCCTGCTCGACATCAGCCATTTATTGCAGACGCTGCAGGCACAATCGCACGATTTCCATTAATTCCCGGGGTTACGCGCATTGGCGTCCGACCAATTACGCCGACTCTCAATAACCACAACCTGCGTATGGCAATGCCTCCGACCGCTAAGCGACTGATCAATAACGGGAAAATCCGGCCACTGAAAAGGCGCCGCACACTGGCTGCGCCAGCGGCTTCTGGCCGCGTTGCAGTGACACGTCCCTGAACTAGACTCAGGCGATATGCCATCTTTTTCAGGACGATGTATGCCGACACGCATTATGGTGGCCGACGACAGCCTGTATGCCCGCATGCTGGCCAAGGAAGCCGTCGCTCAGGTGATCACCGATGCTGAATTTACTGAAGCGGCCTCCGGTGAACAGGCCCTCGCTCAGGCGGAGGCCGCCGGCTACGCGCTCGACTGGTATCTGCTCGACATCAACATGGGCGCTCCCGACGGCCTGCTCACCGCCCGCCAGCTGATCACCGCCGGCGTGCCCTCCGCACGCATTGCGCTGGTCACCGGCAACCGCAGTAACGAATTGCAAAGTGATGCCGCCGAGCAGGGCCTGACCTACATCATCAAAACCATCAGCCCGGCCGACGTTGATCAGTTTATCGAGCGTCTGCGCCGCTTCTTTTCCGGTACGCCGGCAGGAGGCTGACCATGACCAACGATGAACAGGTTGAAGCCCTGTCGCTGGACCTGCTGGCGGAATCCATCAATCTGGGTCTGGGGCACGTAATTGAAGAGCTGTCAGAAATCTCCGGCAGCCGCATTGTGCTGCACGTGCCGAAAGCGTCGATGATCCCCAAAGACGAGGCACTGACCATCACTCAGGCCATGCGCCGCGACGGCAAAGCCATTTTTGTGCGTCAGCAATTCAGTGGGGATATCGACGGCGAGGCGGTGCTGTTTTTCAGCGAAAAAGAAAGTCTGAATCTGCTGAACGGTCTGCTGCCCGACAACGATGAGCAGCGTCTGGAATTTGCCGCCACCGAAGAAGAAATGCTGCTCGACCTGACCAACGTTGCCGTATCCGGTGTTATTTACGCGTTATCAAGCCTGCTCAGCATCCGTCTGACCACCGAATTACCCGATTGCGAATACGGCACCTTCGACGAACTGACGCAGGAAACAGACCTGCTCAGCAACGCCGATGAACGTATTTTATTACTGACCATTGCCTTTACCGTGGTCGCCAAAAATGCCACCGCGCAACTGATGTTTTTCCAGCCGAAAAATACCCTGGTTAAACTCTACGACCACATCAGAACACGGATGAATCTCTGACTCCGACCACGGACGGTTTATGAAAAGCAGCTTCCACCAGCACATCATCAACAGCGTCAGCGCCGGCATTCTGGTACTGGATCAGAACACCCGCATCATCAGCTGGAATACCTGGATGGAAAAGCGCTCGGGTATGGCCGCTGCCGAGGTACTGAACAAACCGCTGCTCGATATTTTTCCGGAGCTGACCGCCAGCCGCATTGACCGCGCCATTCAGAAAGCCCTGCATCAGAACAGCCCGTCGCTGCTGTCGGCCAAACTGATGAAAGTCGCCTTTCCGCTGTTTACCGAATCCATCGTCAGCCGTAAGCGCCGCCAGCGCATTGTGCAGTCGATTCAGATCAAGCCGCTGGAACAGGACGGCAGCCAGTATTGCGTGATTTCGGTGTTCGACATCAGCACCTCGGACCTGCGCGAACGCACGTTGCGCACCCAGTCCGACACCCTGAGCCAGCTGGTCACCGACCTGAAAGAAAAAGACCACGAATTACTGACCATTTTTAACAGCACCCAGAACGGTATTATTATTTTTGATACCGACGGTCAGATCATCAGTGTGAACCCCGCCGCCGTGCGCTTAATCGGCGCCCCCCGCAACGAACTGACCGGCGATTGTATTTACCATTACATCGACGCCGTCAGTGAACAGGATTTCCGCAACGGCAATGCCGAAAAGCGCATTCAGCGTCTGGCCGAGCATCATGAGCAGGAACGCGAAATTGAGCTGACCGACCGCGATGGCAAAACCATTCCGTTAAAAGCCTCGTTTAACGTGATTCCCCATCCGGATGAGCAGACCCGTTTTTATATTTTCTTCCGCGATGTCACCAAACAGAAAAAAGCCGAAGAGCGGCTGTTCCGCATGGCCCGCTTCGACGGCGTTACCGGTCTCGACAACCGCCTGTCGCTGATGGAAAAACTCGAATACGCCCTGCAACTGCACAAGCGCAACGACGACGGTCTGTCGGTGTTTTTTATCGACCTCGACCGCTTCAAAAGCGTGAACGATAAACTCGGCCATAACGCCGGCGATCTGCTGCTGCGCATGGTCGGCGACCGGCTGAAAAAACGCTGTCGCGACTGCGACACGCTGGCGCGCTGGGCCGGCGATGAGTTCGTGTTATTGCTCGAGCAACAAAGCCACCAGCGCTCGGCCATTACCGTGGCCGAAAAAATCATCCGCGAATTTCAGAAACCCTTCCGTATTGAAGGCCACGATATCTATATCGGTGCCAGCATCGGCATTGCCCACTACCCGGAAGACGGCCTAAATTCGCAGGCCCTGATCAGCCACGCGGATCAGGCCATGTATCAGGCCAAAGCCGAGGGCAAAGGCGTGTTCCGCTTTTTCACCGCCGAAATGAATACCCGCATGACCGAACGGCTGGCGCTGGAAAGCGAGCTGCGTCAGGCCATCGAAAACGAAGAATTTGTGCTCTATTACCAGCCGCAGATCGATGTTTCCAACGGCACCATCGCCGGTGTCGAAGCCCTGATCCGCTGGAACCACCCGCAGAAAGGTCTGCTCGGTCCCGACAGTTTTATCCACATCGCCGAAGACTGTGGCCTGATTTCCGCCATCGGCGACTGGGTGCTGCAGGAGGCCATATCCATTTCTGCCCAGTGGCAGAAACGTTTCGGCAAGGCGCTGATGATGAGCGTTAACCTGTCACCAAGGCAGTTCACCGACGACAGTCTGGTCGGTAAGCTGCGCCGCCTGCTGGCGGCCGTGGGTATGAAACCTTCAACCCTGATGCTGGAAATCACCGAGAACGACCTGATTGCCGACAGCGAGTCGGCCCATCAGATTCTGGCCTCGCTGAAGGCCCTTGGGGTCAAAATTGCCATCGACGACTTCGGCACCGGCTACTCGTCGCTGGCGTATCTGCGCACCCTGCCGGTGGACACCCTGAAGATCGACAAAGAGTTCTTCGCCCGCGCTCAGAGTGACGACACCGACAGCCACATCATTGCCGCCATCATCGAGCTGGCCCACGCCCTGCAACTGGAAGTGGTGGCCGAAGGCATCGAGACCCTGTCGCAGATGGAGCTGCTGCGCATGAAGCAATGCGACATTGCGCAGGGCTTCTACATCGGCAAGCCGATGGCCTTCGACGTGCTGGAAAACTGGTACAGCGGCCAGAAGGGGCTGCATTAAGACCCGCCGCAGGCATCGGGTGACAGCCGCCGCAACCTGACTGAGCGGTACCACGTCTGCGCGTCCACAGCCGCTCAACGCACCTTCAACGTCCCCCAATGCATCCTCACGGCCCCCTCAACGCAGCCGGCACCACGCCGCAGGCCGCCGCCTCAGCGCATGCACGCTGATCCGCTGGCGGAACCCAGCGTTGTGCGCCGCCTTCCGTTCGTTTTTCAGCCAGAAATGCGTATAATCGCGCGCTTTCCCGTAAACCGCAGATTTCAGGATTCCTTTGTGATTGCCACAGCCAATATCACCATGCAGTTTGGCGCCAAGCCGCTGTTTGAGAACATTTCCGTCAAATTCGGTGACGGCAACCGCTACGGCCTGATCGGCGCCAACGGTTGCGGTAAGTCGACCTTCATGAAGATTCTGGACGGATCTCTGGAACCGAGCGCCGGTAACGTGTCCGTTACCCCGAACGAGCGTCTGGGCAAACTGAGTCAGGATCAGTTCGCGTTCGAACAGTTCACTGTGATCGACACCGTGATGATGGGTAACAAGGAACTGTGGGCCATCAAAGAAGAGCGTGATGCCATTTACGCCAACCTCGAAGCCACCGAAGACGACTACATGCGCGCCGCTGAGCTTGAGGGTGAATTCGCCGAACTGGGTGGTTACACCGCCGAATCCCGCGCCGGCGAACTGCTGCTGGGTGCCGGTATTGCCGGTGAACTGCACAACGGTCCGATGAGCGAAGTGGCGCCGGGCTGGAAACTGCGGGTGCTGCTGGCTCAGGCGCTGTTCTCGAACCCGGACATCCTGCTGCTCGACGAACCGACGAACAACCTGGACATCAACACCATCCGTTGGCTTGAGGGCATCCTCAACAACATGAAGTGCACGATGATCATCATTTCGCACGACCGTCACTTCCTGAACTCCGTGTGTACCCACATGGCGGACATCGACTACGGCGATATCAAGATTTACCCGGGCACCTACGACGACTTCATGATCGCGTCTACTCAGGCGCGTGAACGTCAGCAGGCCGACAACGCCAAGAAGAAAGCCCAGATCGCCGAACTGCAGCAGTTCGTATCGCGCTTCTCGGCCAACGCCTCCAAGTCGAAGCAGGCCACCAGCCGTGCCAAGCAGATTGAAAAGATCAAGATCGACGAGTTCAAGCCATCCAGCCGTCAGAACCCGTTTATCCGTTTCAATCAGGAAAAGAAACTGCACCGTACCGCTCTGGAAATCACCAGTCTGGGCCACACCTATGAAGGCGGCGATGCCCTGTTCAAAGGCGTGGATCTGATGATCGAAGCCGGCGAGAAAATCGCGGTAATCGGTGCCAACGGTGTCGGTAAAACCACTTTCCTCAAATGTCTGGTGAACCACGTTCAGCCATCCAACGGCACCATTAAATGGGCCGAGAACGCCGACGTGGGTTACTACGCGCAGGACCACGAATACGAATTCGACCAGGACAAAAACCTGTTCGAGTGGATGGAACAGTGGAAAACCGAATCTCAGGACGAAACCGCGGTACGTGCTTCTCTGGGCCGCCTGCTGTTCAACGCCGACGCCATCAAGAAGAACGTTAAAGTGTGTTCCGGTGGTGAAAAAGGCCGTCTGCTGTTCGGTAAGCTGATGATGGGTAACCACAACGTACTCATCATGGACGAACCGACCAACCACATGGATATGGAATCCATCGAGTCGCTGAACCTGGCGCTGGAAATGTACGAAGGCACCCTGCTGTTCGTCTCCCACGACCGTGAGTTCGTATCCTCGCTGGCCACCCGTATTCTGGAAATCCGCGACAACAAGATCGTCGACTTCCACGGTACCTACGACGAATACCTGAAGAGTCAGGGCGTCGAATAAGCCGCACGCCCCCAGCTGCCGGAGAGTCATCTCCGGCAGCGCCCTCCCCGCTGGAAAACTCCCCCTCCCTGACCTATACCGGTAAGACCCATCACGGATGAACGGACAGACCGGGTCTGCGCTGCCGCTGATGGTCCAGCCCCGCGGGAGTCCACCATGTCGTTAGCCAAACGCGCCACCCTCTTTGTTACCCTGCTGCTCATTCTGTTTGTGTCGCTGTTCAGCGCCGGCCAGTACTCGCGCACCAGCCTGAGCAACGCCCTGGAATACATCACAGGTCCCGCCTGGGACGCCGCCGACGGCTCGATGGAAACCGCCATTCTGGTCGAGCGCGAAATGCTGCTGATGCACGAGCTTTACACAGCGCAGGAACTCAATACCCGCCAGATGGACGACATCCGCCGTGAAGCCTCCGATGCCTTCGGACGCATGGTGGCCAGTGGTCTGCTGGAGGCGAACTCAGTGAGCGCACTGGAATCCGGCCTCAACGCCTTTTATCAGGCTGGCGATGACGTGCGCAGCGCCTTCGCGGCCTTTACCACCGAGCGTGCCCGCATGAATGCCAATGCTGAACGACTGGTGACGTTGAGCGAGCAGATTGAAGAAGCCGGCGATCAGGAGATGGAAGCACTGGAAAACGAACCCGACCGTCTGCTCAGCTGGGCCGACGGCATTGCCGGACGCTGGATGGCGGCCGACGGCGGTATGGAAGCCACCATCGGCTTCTACCGGCAGCTGCACGTGCTGGAACGCATGATCAATGACGGCGTATCGCCCGCTCTGGAAACCCAGATGGAAGAAGCCACCGGTTTCCTCAATAACGGTCGCGCCTCCCTGATCGCCAGTCAGCGCCTGAACGGACCGGCGCCGCAAGGCTTCAGCGGCGGCACTATCAGCAGCGCCTACAGCCAGCTGGTCGATGCCCACAACCTGCAGCTGAGTAAAACCATCGCTCATCTGCGCGACATGCAACAGGCGCTGACAGGCTTCAATAACGCTTCGGCACATTTACTGGAAACGCTGCAAACAGTGGAAGCACAGGCCGACGCCAAAGTGGAAGGCGAAACCGCTAACCTCGATCACGTGCGCACCACCACAGGCACCATTATGGTCAGCATGCTGGCCCTGTGTCTGGCGCTGCTGGCCGCCGCCACCTGGTACATACGTCACCGGGTACTGGGCAGTCTGCGCGAGCTGGCCAGCACCCTGCGCGAAATTGCCGACGGCGACGGTGACCTCAGCCGTCGCGTCGACGGCCGTCAGCAGGACGAGCTCGGCACCATTGGCCGCTCATTCAACCGTTTCGTCGAAAAAATCACCCAGATCGTGCGCTCCGTAGACCGCAACGCCAGCGATCTGGGCGGCGGCATTCAGAGCTGCGTCAGCCTGTCGGCCAGTCTGTCGCGCGAAACCGCGAGCACCGCCACCGTCAGCAACGCCATTATGGAAGCGCTGGCTCAGGTCGAAGGCGGCGCCGACAACATCGCCTCGGGCTGTATCCGGGTGGCCGATGAAACCCACAAAACCGAAACACTGGCGTCCAGCGGTCAGCAACAGATGCGGCAGATGATCAGCGCCAACCAGAAACTGACCACCGACCTGCAGAGTGCCTGCCAGCAGGTGGTGAGCCTGCAGGATCAGGTGAACGGCATTAACCAGCTGCTGGGTGTGATCAGTGATATTTCGGAGCAGACCAACCTGCTGGCGCTGAACGCCGCCATCGAAGCCGCCCGCGCCGGTGAACAGGGCCGGGGCTTTGCCGTGGTCGCCGATGAAGTCCGCAACCTCGCCAACCGCTCGGCGGAATCGTCGCGCCAGATTGCCAACGTGATCGGGCAGATTGTGGAAGGCACCAACGAGGCGGCCGACAAGATGAGTGAATCCTCACGCCGCGCCGATGAGGGGTCGGGTATTTCGCAGCAGGCCGGCGAAACCCTGAGTCAGATTGTGCGCCACATGAAAACCATTAATGGCGAAATTCACATGGTGGCCTCGGCGGCGGAAGAACAGTCGTCGACCTTAAAAGCCGTGTCGGCGGATATGCAGAACATGGTGGCCACCGCCCGCCAGTGTCACGACGAAGCCGCCGAGGTGGAGCAGGTTAACCAGCGCCTCGACTCGCTGAAACACGCTCTGGAAAGCACCATGCGTCAGTTCCGTCTGCCGGACCGTCATCTCTGACGGTCCGATATCTCACAAAGCGGACAAAGTGCCGCAGCACCCTGAAAAGCGTCTGTGCGTGTGCAGAAAGGGGAGCACCGCAAGCCAGATCGTCAGCCAGACGCGCTGCGCAGGCTTTAATGCCGTAATTACACCGGACTGACACATGAGCCCGCCAATATGGCGTCAGTCAGAGCCTGAAACACCGGTAAAGTAGTTCATGCCCGGGCAGGCGCAAATGTTGAAAGCGCGTGCTGGGAAAAACATCACATCCTGAATTCCGGCCTGATTTATTGATCTTTGCTGTCTTTTTTCACGACACCAGCGTGCTATATTCGCTACAAATATTTACACCGGAGACATCATGCGCCGCATTACCCGTGAAGAGTACCCAATCGATACCCTGCACCGTATCGTGAATGGCGTCACCTTCTTCAAGGATCTGATTCACACCGACCCATCGCAGTTTGAACTGCTGATGAGCGTGACTCAGTTCGTGGCAGCGGATCAGGATGAAGTGATTCTGCATCGTGGCGATGACGCCAACGTGCTGTATTTCCTGCTCAAGGGTCAGCTGGCGGTGATGGCCGACGATGAAAGCGGTGACGTCATCAACGAAATTAACGCCGGCGAAATGTTCGGCGTAATGGCCATGGTGCTGAATTTCAAACGCTCTGCGTCTATTAAAGTGAGTGGCCGCACCGCCCTGCTGGCCGGTATCGATTACCAGCACTTCAGCGATATCGACGATTTCACCCTGTTCAGCCTGCGCACCAAAATCAGCTTCTTCCGTATGCTGACCAGCAACATCCGCTGGACACTGGAACGCAATAAAATGCAGATTCCGGATCACCCGCTGGTTGCCAAACTGCGCACCCTGCCGCTGTACACCGGCGAAAAAAATACCCTCGACGAACTGCACTTCCTGCAGCGTCAGGCCCATGCCCTGTCGGAACTGCTGTGCGAGTGGAACGACTCCCTCAACAGCGGCAGCTGGAAGGAATACTGAGCGCTTCGGCACTTTCTTGCGAACAGTCTGTCTCACCGCCACAACGTCCGGCGTTGTCACTGTCTTTACGGCCATGGTCTGACACCACTGGCCGAAAAATGCCTTTGCCTTAACCGCTGGCCTGCCTACAATGCCGGGCGTCCTGCCGGTCCGCTCGTGGCCGGCAACCTCCGAAGTTTTACCCGAGGTTTTCATGCCTGAAATACTCCCCTATCTGCTGATCGCTCTGGCGATTGCAGGCCTGCTGGCCGTGGTTCTGGAAGAAGTCATCCACATTAACAAAGCACAGGTAGTGCTCTTTCTCGGTTCCCTGTCCTGGGTGCTGCTGTTTGCTTTCTCGTCGGATGAACACACCCACGAACTGGTGCGTGAGGGGTTGCAGGAGAACATCGGCGAAATCGCCAGTCTCTGGTTGTTCCTGCTGTCGGCCATGACCTTCGTGGCGTACTTGAACAAAAAGGGGCTGATCGAAAGCCTGATTTATAAATTTCTGCCGAAGCAGATTTCAGAACGCAAACTGCTGATTCTGACCGGTCTGTTCGCTTTTGCGTTTTCGTCGTTGGCCGACAACATCACCGCCACCCTGATCTGTGTGGCCCTGATTCTGTCGCTGAACCTGCCGGCACCGAAAACCCTGCGTTTCGCCACAGTCGCCGTGTTTGCCGTGAACTCCGGCGGTGTGTCTATGATCACCGGCGACGTCACCACGCTGATGATTTTCCTGGCCGGTAAAGTGAGCATCACCAACCTGCTGCTGCTGTCGATTCCGGCGGTGCTGGCCGTGCTGCTGCTGGCGGTGATGCTGTCATGGCCGCTGAAAGATGTTGCGCTGATCCAGCACAAAGAGAACGATCTGGCGCAGGTCGATATGGCCATTGGTCTGGTGTTTATCGTCACCATTTTTGCCACCATGGCCGGTAACGTGCTGTTCGATATTCCGCCGGTGCTGAGCTTCCTGTCCGGTCTGTCGGTGATGTTCCTGCTGGCCCGTGCCTACGGTGAAGACACCGAAAACCACCCGATCATGAACTACATCCGTCAGATCGAATTCGACACCCTGCTGTTCTTCTTAGGCATTCTGTTGCTGGTTGGCTCGCTGAAAGAAATTCATGCCCTCGACAGCTTTGTGCTGGTGTACGAACACCTGCCGGCGTGGATGGCGAATTACCTGATGGGTCTGCTGTCGTCTGTGATCGATAACGTGCCGCTGACCGCTGCTCTGCTGAAGGCGGACGTGAGCATGAATCTGCAGGAATGGATGGCACTGGCGTACGCCGTGGGTGTGGGCGGTTCGCTGCTGATCATTGGTTCGGCCGCCGGTATTGTGGCCATGAGCAAAATCAACGAACTGACCTTCGGCAGCTACATCCGTTATTTCTTCGCCCTGATCGTGGCCTACAGCGTGGGTTACGTGGGTGTGCTGGCCATCGGCCAGTTCATCGGCTGAGGCCTGAGGCCCTGAACAATAACCCCGGCTGAATCGCCGGCCGGGGTTTCTCTTATTTTGCTTCCTGCCTGACCCGCCTGTTGTACACCGTCGCCCTGCGTCGTTATTTGCCGTGTTTTTATTAACGGTACTTTTTATTAGCAGTACTTCTTACTAGCGGTACTTTTTATTAACGGTACTTCTTACTAGCGGTGCTTTTTATTAACGGTACTTTTATTAACGATATTGGGCGTAACGGATGCGCAGCGGTTCCAGCAAATGGTCGTGGGCATTCAGCCAGCTGAGCATGGGCGCCGGCAGCGTCTCGCGCGCAGGCCAGGGCACCGGGTATTCGGCCGGCATAAACAGCGGCGCAAACATGGCGCAGGCGGTGAGATCAGCACGCGAGAAATGCTCGCCGGCCAGAAAGTGACGCTGGCTGTAACAGGCGCGCAGTTCCTGCAGCATGGCTTCGATACGGGCTTGTGCAGCCGCCGCGGTGGAGGCGTCTATCTTCATCCAGCGGCGCATGATTTTTTCCATTTTCGGAAACACCGCTTTCAGCAACCAGCGTTTGTAGAACGGCTGTCCCGAGCCAAGCAGCGGCAGAGCCAACGCCGGTGACGCCAGTAAATGATGGTAACTCCAAAGGCGCACATCAGCGCCCACGTCGTCGAGCCGGCTTTCCCACTCGCGTACCTGACGGGCCAGCACAGGGTCCGACGGCAACAATGGATGCTCGGGCTGAATCGTTTCCAGAAAATCGAGAATTTTGTCAGAACCGCTGACCACGTCACGTCCATAACGCAGCACAGGCACGGAGGTCTGACCGCTCAGACGGCGCAGACGTTTGATGTGAAATCCGGGAATAAAGCTGACCTTGCGGTAGCGGATGCCTTTGAAATCGAGGGCCCAGCGGGTCTTTTCGCAGTAAGACGAAATGTGAAACTGAAAGAGATCGGTGCGCACTCGGTGTTTCCTGCAGGCCAGATGGCTGAACTCTACCAGCGGCGCGTGACGGTAAGAAGTACCCGGTGCGGCTTTTACCTTTCTTTAACCGGGCGGCGATTTAAAAACGCCGTGAATACCTCAGGGCAGGCGTAACTGCAGCTCGACTTCGGCGCCGAGAATATTTTCGGTGATGGGACGGGCGCGGGCTTCTTCCGATTCATCCAGATGCAGCTTGCCCGACCAGTTCATCGACGGCTGCTTGCTGCCTTTGTGGAAGACGTCCGGCAGAACGGAATACTGCAGCATGACGTTATTGTCGTCCCAGTTGATGGACGGCAGCGTCAGATTCAGCTGCACCGGCTCTTCCGGCGCGGCCACGTCGCTCGCCTGTTCGCTGGAAGACTCGTCAATCTCCGGCTCCAGCGGCTGCTGGCTTTCTGGGGAAGGCAGTTTTACACCACGCAGAATCGGTGAACCCGTTTGTTCACAGGCAGTCAGAGCCACGACAGCGATCATCAGGCTTAGGACGCGTCCGCGCATGGTGTATTAGTTCCTCGTATTCAACAGACCGTTTCGAAAATCGCCGGCAGCATATCATGCCTGAGCATGAGAGCCAGACGCTCTGTCGGTTCTGACCAGTGCGTCACAGAATAATTCCGCTCAGCCCCAGCGCAGTAGAGGCCCATGGGCCGCCGTTGCTGCCGTGTTCAAGCCCGCGCCGGCACCGATATTGGCCACCGCCAGCAGGGTCGGCGCGCCGTTCACATCCGCCACCAGCACGGGCCACAGCGGGCGTAACCAGACCGGTACACCGGCTTCCTGAAACAAGGCTTTAAGCCCTTTGGCCGGACGGCCGCACATGCGCAGCGTCAGCCCCCGCGCCTGTTCAGCCGGCAGCAGCCGGCAACCGGCGGGCAGGCTCTGGCTCAACTCAGCGGACCATTGCAGAGCTGCTCCTGCCCAGTCGGATTTCATTCCGGCGTCGGCGATAAGCGCGATGTCCGACATAAGCACAGGCGCCGGCATGGCGACAGGTTCGGTCAGGCATAACCAGTCGCGGAAGCGGCGCACCGACAGCTCACCCAGCATCAGCTGAGGCTGGCGGTCGTCACCGGCGGCCATAACCTCATTAAGCAAGGTCGTCAGCCACTGCGCCGACGGCAGCGGCAGAGCACAGCGTTCCAGCCAGCCGCGGACCACATAGGGCAAAAGTGCCGGCGGCAACGAACGCAACGCCGCGACATTCAGCGCCAGTGGCCGGGTCAGCGGCCAGCTCAGCGTTTGCGTGCAGGCGTCGATGTGCGGCGCCAGCAACAGCGCCAGCGCCTGCTTGTCCTGCTGCAGCTGGCTGAGCGAGCGCAGCAGGCTGGCCTTGCGGCCGGGAAAGCGTTCAGCAATCTGTGGCAGCAGCTGGTTACGCCACCAGTTGCGCTCGTAACGGCTGTCCTGGTTGGATTCGTCGTTCACCCAGCTCAGCGACCAATCGTGTGCCAGTTGCTCCAACTGAGTCCGCTCCCACCCCAGCAGCGGCCGCAGCAGACGAATGCCCGGCTGCAACTCACGCTCGAAGGCCATGGCCGCCAGCCCGGTCAGGCCACTGCCGCGCAGCAGACGCTGAAAAAAGGTTTCCAGCTGATCGTCGGCGTGATGCGCCAGCAGCAGGGTGTCGCCCTTATGCAGATGACGGGCGAAGGCCTGATACCGGGCCTCGCGGGCGGCGTTTTCGATGCCGTCACCGGTATCCGTAAGCGTCACCCGCTCACACACCAGCGGCACCTGCAGCCCGGCACATACCCGCTGACAGTGCGCCAGCCAGGCATCGGCATTGGCCGATAAACCGTGATGCACGTGAATCGCGCGCAGCCTGCCCTGCAGCGGCAGCCGGGCCAGTGCCGCCAGCAACACCGACGAATCCAGCCCGCCACTGAACCCCACCCACAAATCGCCCTCGGGCGGCAGGCTGTTCAGCAACTGATCGGACAAGATGGGCGGCATACGGCGCTCCGGCACAGAAAACGCGATTGTAAGCGCTGCGTCTGAAAAACCAACCGCAGCAGCGGCAAAGGCCCGCGTTCACCGTGAAATAACCGGCGCGGGGCGGGCGGCGTTGCAACAGTCCATTCAGTTGCCACGGCCAATGCCGCACAGGGCGCTCTGATAAAATGCGCATAACCAATTTACCCTGTGGTTATGTATGTGGGATGAGCGATACAGCGGTGAGGCCTTTTTTTACGGGCGCGAACCGAATCAGTTTCTGGTGCAGAACGCGCGGCTTTTGCCGGAAGGCAAAATTCTGTGTCTGGCCGAAGGCGAAGGCCGCAACGCCGTGTGGCTGGCGGGTCAGGGCTTTCAGGTCACGGCGGTCGATTTCTCTGCCGCCGGGCGCAGCAAAGCGCTGAAGCTGGCCAACGAACGTCATCTGAGCCTGACCTACGAAGTGGCCGATCTGGCCTGCTTTGACTTGGGCGTCGAGCAATGGGACGGCATTGTTTCTATCTTTGCTCACCTGCCGCCGGCGTTGCGCCAGAGCGTGCACATGCGCGTGGTGCGCGCCCTGAAACCGGGTGGCGTGTTACTACTCGAAGCCTACACGCCGGCCCAGCTGAAACTGAAAACCGGCGGCCCGAAAGACGAATGCATGATGATGACTGCCCCCCTGCTTGAGAAAGAACTGAAGGGCCTGCACTTTACCCATCTGGCCGAAATGCGCCGCCCGGTACTGGAAGGCTGCGGCCACACAGGCACAGGCGCCGTGGTGCAGGCCATCGGCATCCGCGAATAACCGCTTCCGGTTCTGAGTCCAGACGTCGGGCTGCGCTGACTCAGCCCGCGTGGCGGTGATTCAGATACAGGCGGAATGCCTCTTTCACCGCCGCATCCGTTGGCGCCGCTGCGCTTTTCACCAGCATCAGAATGCTCTGTGCGTACACCCGCTCGTCGCCGGCCGGATGCACATGCACCTTGCCTTCTTTGCTGACCCACGCCAGCGGCGTGCCCATATTGGCCATCACCATGGCGGTGACCACGTCGCGCCAGTGATCGCCCTCCAGCCACAGCGGAAAACGCATCATCAGGTCGTTGTCGCGGGTGAACATATCTTCCATCACCAGCTCAGCCCCCGGTGATTCCATCGAGCGCACCAGAATTTCCGGATACGAACGGATCGGGCGGATCACCGAGCGCACGCCGATACGGCGGAAGCGGTCGCGATTCTGGTCGTCCACACACTCGACAATAATGCGGTAGGCCAGCCCCAGCTCTTTCAGGCGGTAACACAGGTCGAAGCACACCGAATCGGAATCCTGCTCCAGCTCGTCCCGCGCCAGCACCAGAATGTGCTCCGCCTCGGCCACACCGGCACGCATCATGTCTTCCATGCGCGCCGGATTGCCGTGCACCAGCCGCACCCCCGGCACCTCCAGATCGTACGACAGGCCGTTCGGGTAGTTGTTGTTCAGCAGCACAATCGGCGTTTTGCTGTTCGCCCGGTTATCGCGGATCTGCTGAATCAGCCGCTTGAAATAAACATCGCCGTTATACGCCGGCGCATTGATGACCACGATGTGATGACTCATAGCCCACCCCACTTTTTGGCTTCTGTCTTTCAGGCATAGCAGACGCGGCCCGGCCAACTAAGAACAATTGCGTATAGCGGCCAAAGGGCAATAACCAGAGGTTGTTAAAAGCCGGTCTGAGCGGCGCGCACGCCGGAATGTCAGGTAAGCGGATGTGTGAGCGATGGCTTTACGCGGGGAAGAAAACACCGGCCGGGCGGCGTCTGCCCGGCTTTATGTCAGGGGCTCAGCCGCCGCCAAACCGTCAGGTTCCCTGTAACGAGGAACATAGCGTCGTTGGCAATTATTGCCCCGACGGCGCCGGCTTCACCGTACGCGCAAAGAAAAGCCTGTGCGGACTTTCAGATAAAAAGAGTCAGCCGCTAAGCCGCCGAATCGTCTGGTTCACTGCAAAGGGGTTATAGCGTCGTGGACAATCATTGTCCGACAGAGCCGGCGGTGCGCTGAAAAGAAAAAGCCCCTGCGGACGTTAGTTCGCAGGGGCTTTTCGTAATAAAAGGAGTCAGCCGCTAAGCCGCCAGGGTTGTGTTATAGCGTCGTGGACAATCATTGGCCCGACGGAACCCGGCTTAACATGACGCGCAAAGAAAAAGCCCGTTCAGTTTCCTGAACGGGCTTTTGGATAAGAGGAGTCAGCCGCTAAGCCGGGTTCTGTCGTGGACAATCATTCGTCTAGGCCTGCAATCGCTCGCAGGCTCAAGCAACCTACCCGCCCCCAACGCGGGCCGCGCCATACGGGGGCCTATTTGGTCTTGCTTCGGGTGGAGTTTACCGTGCCACGAACTGTTACCAGTCGCGCGGTGCGCTCTTACCGCACCCTTTCACCCTTACCTGATCCCACTTGCGTGGGCCATCGGCGGTTTGCTCTCTGTTGCACTGGTCGTAGGCTCGCGCCTCCCAGGCGTTACCTGGCACCCTGCCCTGTGAAGCCCGGACTTTCCTCCCCCTGCTTGCGCAGGCAGCGATTGTCTTGGCCGACTCCGGGCGCGGATATTACACAATCGAGCGGAGTTTGTCCCAAGGTGTTTGTAGCCGCTTGTTTCTGCGCAGTTGCACTCAGCGCTTTACCCCTTCTGCCCCTTCAGCACAGGCGCAAACACCTGATCCCACAGCGCTTCATAACGTTGCTTGTGCCAGCCGATATGGCCAATGCGTTTCTGGCCGATGTCCTGCGGCGTAACGCGGATATGCTGCTTTGGCGCACCGGTAAAAAAGCCGTGCAGCATGGCTATGCTGCGCACCGACATCATTTCGTCATCGCTGAATTCCACGGCGGTAATGGGCGCTTTCACCGACGCAAAACGCTGACGCATCCAGTCGCCTTCAGCACCCACGGCGTATTCTTTTCGCAGGCACCAGCGGCGCCATTGCAGCATCACGCCTTTCGGCATATCCGTCATAATGCCGAGCTTTTTACCGGGGAAATACCCCAGCACAGGCACCACCGCCGGCACCAGGAAATACCATAAAAACCAGGCCACGCGTTTGGTTTGCGCCGAGTTGTACCACCAGGTGCCCACACCCGACGCCACGGTAATAATGCGGTCGATATCCGGGTTATGACCCATATAACCAATCAGATGGCCGCCGACGCTGTGGCCGATCCAGATGCGCTCAAGCCCGGGAAAACGCTCTTTCACATAGCCAAGCACCGCCGGGCAATCGTTATGCGCCCACGTCAGCTTGTCGCTTTTGCTGTGCTTGATATGGCCGCGCACCGACTCGCCCATGCCTTCGTAATCGAAGCTCAGCGCAACATAGCCCTGCCCCGCCAGCCAGCGGGCAAAATCGTCGTACAGATAATGGGCCACGCCCATGGCCGGGGCGATAATGCACACACCTTTGGCCGCGCCCTGCGGCTCGAATACTTTGGCCGCCAGTTCGAAACCGGCCTTTGTGCGGATGCGGATGCTCTGGCCATTCAGGCTGTTGTTCTGACTGCTGTTCAGGTTGTTGTTCTGGCCGTTGTTCTGGCCGTTGTTCTGACTGCTGTTCAGACTGTCGTGCACTGCGCCGCTCGCGGCGGGATTAACGGATACGTTCATACGGGCAACCTCAGAAGGTCTGCAGAATAAAGTTAAGAAAGCGCAGCACCACCAACAGCTCGTCGTCGCTGAATTCCTCGGCAAAGCGCTCGTTCAGCTGAGCGATTAAGGGTTTTAGCTGCTGGGTTTTGGCGATACCGGCCGCAGTAGGCACCAGACTCACCGCGCGGGCGTCGTCGGTGCTGGCACGCTGCACCAGACCGTTCTTCTCCATACGACCGATCAGCCCGGTAATGGCCGACTTGTTCAGCTCCAGTGCCTGCGCCAGATCCTTCTGCAAACAACCCGGCTGCTGGCAGATCATCATCAACGCTGCCAGCTGGGTGACCGAGGCATCCAGTTCGCGCTCGCACACGCTGTCGACGTGACGAAAGAGTTTTTTCTGCGCCATGTTCAGCAGAAAGAAGAGGCGTTTATCCATACCGGGTCGGCTCGCTCAGACAGTTGGTTTGCTGCTTATGCAGCAGAATGGTTCACATCTAAACAATATTTAGTTCGCATGTAAACCTTTTAATAAAACAGCGAAGTACTGGATATCCCCCCAGATTATTCAGCACCACCGTCGGAATCGTGCGCGTTTACGCGCAGGCGCCCAAACGCGCATGCACGAATTGCCACCGCATATAGGAAATCTGACTAATAAAATCAATGGGTTAACAGATTGCACAGATTGATAGTGCGCAATGCGTAAAGACGACCGCAGGGTCATAGTGTGCGTGCGCGTTCAGAGCTTGATAGCAATGTTATTAGCGCGCTTTTCGCAACGGAAACAGTGGGTTAGACTCGGGACTTAAACAAGGACACAGGTGTGTAAGTGAGCATGCCTATGAATAAACTGTTATCTGTAAACAAAACGATGAGCCATGATCCAAAATAAGCCAGAACCAAAAGATTTCGAAAAGCAAAGTGTTCAGTACTTAATTCAAGCTCTCGACCTCATTAGATCAAATGATGAAAGTTTTGATTTTATTGAAGATTGTGATGTTCGAAAAGAAGACTATTGGGAATACCATCAAGGAATACTAAACAACTCCTTAACCCTACTTTTCTTAAGCTTAGAAAATTACTTAAAAAAAGAGATATGTGGAGTCTCACCATTACTCCTTTTGGCTGGTGAGCCTAAAAAATGGGGTTCTTCTAAATCAAACAAAAAGTTTAGTGAATTGTTCATTCACCAATTTGATGATCTGTTGGTGTTATATCAAGAACTAGGGCTTGGAGATCTAACAGCACAAACAAAAACAAAATTAGAAGACCTTAGAATAAAGCGGAACCAGATTACCCACGGAGTGACTGAGGGTGTTCTGACGCCAAACTATGTATTGGAAACGTTTTATACAGTTGCTGTGCACATTTGGGGTCCGAGAAAATGGTGGGACCAACTAAAAAGTCATGTTTTCAATGAACCGCTATTTGGCATATATGATAGCGACCATGAAAAGGCAAGTGTAACGTCATATGCTGAGTTTCTTGTGTCATATCTGGGTAAGTCGAAATCTGGCGAGATGCTTGGTGTAAACTTAAAACAAAGAACTTACTATTGCCCATCATGCCATTATTGGCTTAATCACGAGTTCGATGTAACTGATTCAAACTACGCTATTTTAAACCCCAATACGCCAACCTCTAAAAATTTATACTGTGTGGTTTGCGATCAAAATTATGAGGTAGAAAGGGCTCGTTGTCAGGAGCCAGACTGTAAGGGTAATGTGATTGGAGGAGACAACTATTGTCTAACATGCTGGACCGAGCAAGATGAAGACAGATAACAAAGCCAAACACATTCGCCAAATGCAAAAAGCCGCATTGGGCTGGACCTCACTGACACTCGGCCTGTGTTGGCGGCGTTACCTGTACAATGTGAATTTAATTTTTTTGAATTTTGGAAACATCAACTCATGAAGTTAGATTTCAAGTGGTCCCGAATAGAAGACCTCTCCACGCTCGAACTATTTGCCATCATTAAAGCAAGAGAATCTGTTTTTATTGTTGAGCAGCAGTGCCCATATCAGGAAACGGATGATATGGATCTGCATGCCTGGCATCTTGAAGTATCCGTAGACAATCAGCTTGCGGCGTACGCCCGGGTAGTTGATCCCGGCATTAAATATGAACAACCGTCAATTGGTCGCGTTATGACCATTTCAGAATTCAGAAAGCTGAAAATCGGCCGTTCGCTTATGACGGAAGCCATTCGCTTTACTGAGGAAAAACACCCTCAGATGGGTATAAAAATTGGCGCGCAGGTTTATCTGCAAAAATTTTATGAGTCGTTTGGTTTTACAGCCGTCACTGAACCATACGATGAAGACGGAATTCCGCATATCGACATGATCAAACCCGGCAGAAACGAAGACTAACCAATATCTGACACAGGGCTGCCGATCTTGCTCCGGCAGAACGGACACTCAATTCTCTCTCAAGTGGCCGCCACTTACTTTCTCAAGTGTCCGCCACATACTTTCTCAGGTGGCCCCACACCGTCGCAAACCCTCACGCCTTTCCCTGTATCTCCAGCGCTTTCTGGTACAGCTCTTTTTTATTCTCGCCGGTCAGATCGGAAATGACCGCCGCAGCTTTTTTCGGCGGTAATTCGGCCAGCAATAAGCGGAACAGTTTGTCGGTGTCCACTTCGCTGCTGGGCGCGGGGTTGGTATTGCCGGTAATCATCACCACAAATTCGCCTTTCTGCTGGTCTTCGTCGGCGCTGATGCGCGCCAGAATGTCGGGCAGTGTGCCGTGGTAAAAGGTCTCGAAGGTTTTGGTCAGTTCACGCGCGACGCAGGCCTGACGTTCGGCGCCGAAGGCCTGTGCCATGCATTCCAGCGTGTCGAGGATGCGGTGTTTGGATTCGTAAAACACCATGGTGCGCGGTTCCTGGGTCAGCGCATCCAGTTTTTCGCGTTTGCCGCCGCTTTTGTGCGGCAGAAAACCTTCGAAGGTAAAACGGTCGGTGGGCAGGCCCGCCGCGCTTAACGCGGTAATAATGGCGCTGACGCCGGGCACCGGGGTAATGCTCACACCACGCTCGCGCAGCGCGGCCACTAACGGGTAGCCGGGGTCGGAAATCAGCGGCGTGCCGGCGTCGGACACCAGCGCCATGGTCTGGCCACTTTGCAGGTGGGATGTGACCTGTTCCACACGTTCGCGTTCATTGTGCTCGTGCACCGACAGAAGCGGCTTTCTGAGGCCGAGGTGCTGAAGTAATTTCTGGGTATGTCTGGTATCCTCGCACGCAATTACATCCACGCTGGTCAGCACCTGCTTTGCGCGTTCGGTGAGGTCAGCCAAATTACCAATCGGTGTCGCCACGATGTACAACGTGCCGGCCTGAAGTCTGGGATCTGAAATCATGCGGGGAAATCTACCTGAAGCCTGGATTAGCGGAACGGTCCGCGCGCTGTCCTTGCTCGTTGCGGGCGCGTGCATCGCGCTGAGCGGCTGCTCTACCACGCCTCAGCAGCCCACGGTGGGCATCAGTGAAAGCACGGTATCTGAAGGTACACCAGCCCTGCTGCAGCAGGTCCGGCGCGAGCTGGACGCCGGCGAGTTTGGCAACGCCGCGCTGCAATTGCAACTGATTGGTGAACGCACGCTGAGTCATAAAGAGCGCATCGACTATCTGGCGCTGTCAGCCGAACTGCATCTGGCCAGCAAAGAACCGGAACTGGCTGCCGGCTACCTCGACCAGCTGGGTGAGCTGATGGCTTATGCCTCCCCCGATCAGGAAAACCGCATCAGCCTGCTGCGCGCCGCGTGGTACGAGAATACCGGCCAGTATCTGGCAGCGGCCCGTGAGCGCGACTTTTTGTCGGGTGCGCTGGACGGCGAAGACAAAGACCAGAATCAGGAACTGATCTGGACCGACCTGATGGCCATTACCGAGCTTGAGCTGCTGGAATGGGCCGAGAAAACCCCAGACACCCAGTTTGGTCAGTGGCTGCAGCTGGCAGCGATTTCACGCAACTCGCGCCTGACGCTGGACGAACATCTGGAAGCCGTTACCCAATGGCAGAAACAGCACCCGCTGCATCCGGCCAGCAAGAAACTGCCGGGCGGTCTGGCGCTGCTGAGCGATCTGGCCGCGCACCGTCCGACCCATGTGGCGCTGCTGCTGCCGCTGTCGGGCCCGCTGGAGAAAACCGGTCAGGCCATCCGCGATGGCTTTATGGCGGCTTATTACGAGTCGCTGGATAAAGGCTACGCCACGCCGGATGTGAACGTGTACGACAGCCAGCAATACCCGGAAACCGAGATCGCCTATGTGCAGGCGCAGATGGACGGCGCCCAGTGGGTGGTCGGGCCAATCAGCAAGCCTGCGGTGCAGGCGCTGCAGGCCAAAACCAGTCTGCCACTGCCGACGCTGGCGCTGAATTACGGCGACCGCAGCGAAACCGGCACCACGCCGGCTAACCTGTATCAGTTTGGTCTGGCAGCGGAAGATGAAGCCGTGCAGATTGCCGAGCAGGCCTGGGCCGACGGTCACCGCCGCGCGCTGGTGCTGGTACCACAGGGCAACTGGGGCGAGCGGATTTACGCGGCGTTTGAAGAACGCTGGCTGGCGCTGGGCGGTGAGATCGGCGAACAGCGTTTCTACCCGAACCGTCAGGACTACAACCCGGAAATCAAAGCGCTGCTGAACGTCGACGACAGCCAGAAGCGTTTTCAGCAAATGCGCAAACTGCTGAAGCAACCGACCGAATTTGAACCGCGCCGCCGCGAAGACGTCGACTGGGTGTTTATGGTGGCGCTGCCGCAGCAGGCGCGTCAGATCAAACCGACGCTGGCGTTTAACTTTGCCGGCGACCTGCCGGTGTACGCCACCTCGCACGTGTATTCCGGCGAAGCCAATTCGCAGAAAGACCGTGACCTGAACGGCATTCAGTTCTGCGATGTGCCGTGGCTGCTGGAACCGAGCGCACTGCACGACAGCGTGAATGCGGCTCTGAACAACGGTCAGGGTGGTTATGCCCGCCTGTACGCCATGGGCGTGGATTCGTTCCGCCTGCTGGCGCGCATCCGTCAGCTGGAAGTGTTCCCGCACAGTCAGATGTTCGGTGCCACCGGCGCGCTGATGCTGGACGGCGAGCGCCGCATTCACCGCCGCACCGAGTGCACAGAATTCCGCGCGGGTAAGCCGCGCCGTCTGGCGGGCTTCTGAAGCCCGCGCCAGACACGCCCCACTCACAACAACCGCTTAAAACAACAGGGCAAGGACGCCATGTGGTTTTCCCGCAAAAAGACCCCGGCTGACGCAGCTGAAGCATCAGCCAAAAACACATCCGCCAATGAGGCCACCAGCCGCCGCAAAGGCGCGGCCATTGAAGCCGCCGCCGAAGCGTATCTGCGCACGCAGGGGCTTAAGCCTGTGGCCCGCAACTACTGCATCCGTGGTGGTGAAATCGACCTGATCATGCGCGACGGCGCTGTGCTGGTGTTTATTGAGGTGCGCTACCGCGCCAATGCCCGCCACGGTTCCGGTGCCGAAAGCATCACCCCGCGCAAGCAGCAGAAACTGCTGCTCACCGCCGAGCATTACCTGCAACAGCAGTTCGGCAGCAACCCGCCCGACTGCCGCTTTGATGTGATCTCGGCCAGCGGCGACCCCGTGCTGTTCGACTGGCTGAAAAATGTTTTTGCCTGACGCCTCACACTGAGAATCTCTGCTATTTGGCTTCGCCCCGCCGCTCCTTTATGATGTTCAGCCTCGTACATCCGGAGAGTTGTTGTGCAAGACCGCATCATCGGCCATTTCGGCGCCAGCATTGAAACCAAAACCCTGTCCGCAGAACAGTTACCGCCTTACATCGAGCGTGGTGCTCAGGTAATGGTGAATGCCCTGCTGAACGGCGGCAAAATTCTGACCTGTGGAAATGGGGGCTCTGCCGGTGACGCTCAGCACTTTTCTTCTGAGCTGCTGAACCGCTTCGAGCGCGAACGTCCGAGCCTGCCAGCCATTGCGCTGACCACCGACTCGTCCACCGTGACCTCCATCGCCAACGATTACAGCTACAACGAGATCTTCTCCAAGCAGATCCGGGCGCTGGGTAATCCGGGCGACGTGCTGCTGGCCATCTCCACCAGCGGCAACTCGGGCAACGTGGTACAGGCCATTCAGGCCGCCCACGAGCGTGATATGACGGTCGTTGCCCTGACCGGTAAAAACGGTGGCCATATGGCGTCGCTGCTGACCGCCGACGATGTGGAAATCCGCGTACCGGCCAACGTCACCGCGCGCATTCAGGAAGTGCACCTGCTGGTGATTCACTGCCTGTGCGACCTGATCGACTGCTCCCTGTTCGGCGAAGAGTAATCCGGCGAAGAGTAGGCGCACGAACGCAAACGACAGACATAAAAAAACCGGCAGATGCCGGTTTTTTTATGGGCGCTCAGCGCATCAGTGGTCGTCTTTCAGACGGTTGATGCCCAGCGCTTTCAGGGTGTACTTCTCGTAAATCGGCTCGCTGGAACCGGTTTTCATCTTACGGATGAAGTACTTCTCGAAGGCGATCTTGGCCAGATGCACCCATTTGCCTTTCTTGAACCAGGTAACGTTGCGCGGCGGAATCTGCGGAATCGCCACAAACGCCGCACCCGTGTTGCCCATATCAGCCAGACAGATGGCGCTCCAGCTGCCACGGTGATTGGCTTCACCTTTGCCATCCAGGTCGGCCGCTAAGTTGTGGGCGATGGCGGTCATCATGGATTCGATCATGTAACCGGTTTTCGGCGTACCGGTTGGCACCGGAGTTTCTTCCACCGGCGGAATGGCCACGCACACCCCGGCCGAGAAAATGTTCTTGAAGACCGGGCTGCGCTGGAACTCATCAATTTTCACAAAGCCTTTCGGATTCACCAGCTCGGGCACCGCAGCCACCGGATCCACACCCGCGAAAGATGGCAACATCATGGAATGTTTGAACGGCAGTTCGTGCTGTTTCTTCAGGGTTCCATCGTCGTTCATCTCGTCGACGTACATCACACCGTCACCCACTTTGGTGACCTTGGCGTTGGTGATCCACTTGATGTGACGGTTACGCAGCTCGCTTTCGAGCATGGATTTGGAATCGCCCACACCGCCCAAGCCCAGATGGCCAACATAGGGCTCGCTGGACACATAGGTCATCGGAATACGGTCGCGGACTTTTTTCTTGCACAGTTCGGTGTCGAGAATAAAGGCGTATTCATACGCCGGGCCAAAACAGGAAGCACCCGGCATGGCGCCGACAATCACCGGGCCCGGTTCTGCAATCAGGGCCTTAACGTTGTCGTAACAGCCTTCAGCATGATCGAGCGAGCACACCGACTGGGTAAAACCACCGTGCGGACCGGCGCCTTCAATGGCAGCGAAGTTGAGCTTGGGGCCGGTACAGATAACGAGGTAGTCGTAGGCTTCTACCTGACCATTGGCCAGCGTGAGTTTGTTGGCGTGCGGGTCTATGGTGACCACCGCCGAGGCGATGAATTCGATGCCTTTCTTTTCCAGATACGGACGGATCGGGAAGCTGATTTCCGGACGTTCACGCCAGCCCACCGCAATCCATGGATTGGACGGAACAAACTGAAAATCTTCGCGCTCGTTGATGACCGTCACCTGATGATTTTTGCTCAGGATTTCGCGGATTTCGTAAGCGCCCGCCATACCGCCGGTGCCGGCGCCAAGAACGATGACTCTGGCCATAAGTGCCCCTTGTCTCTGTGCGTGTTTGTTATGTGTAGATCAGAGGGGAGCAAAGGCAATGCCAAACATTACTGTATAAGCATAAGGTATTAACGGTGCCGGCAAACGGCTGATAACACGGGATTTTCCCCCCGGCCGGCGGAGGGTATGGCAGGACAAAACAGGCAATGACAATCGTGACTGACAGCGTAACTGTCAGGCGACTGCCATTATTGGCAGTCGGAGCAGGTCGCGGTTTTCTGCAGCGTCCAGCGACGCCAGTCGGCACTCAAGGCATCGAAGGTCAGCAGCGTGCCTGACAAAGATTGCCCGATTGCCGTCAGACATTTCAGCGCTTCCAGCGCCTGCATGGCACCGATCACACCAACCAAGGGCGACACTACGCCGTTTTCGGCACAGGTCAGCTGCTGTTCGTTGAGCGCCGGGTACAGGCAACGGTAACAAGGGGCCTTCGGATCGCGGGCATCAAACAGCGTGACCTGACCACTGAAGCCCACGGCCGCACCGGATACCCAGGGGGTTTGGGTGGCCAGCGCCGCCCGGTTGAGGGCGTAGCGCAGGGCGGCGTTGTCGCTGCAATCGACCACCAGATCCACCGACGGCAGCATCTGCTCCAGCCAGTTCTGATCGGCACGCAGGCAATACACGCTGGTCCGAACTCCCGGATTCAGGCGCTGTGCCTCGGCGGCGGCCGACTCGGCCTTGTAACGGCCAACATCGTCGCTGCCATGGGCGGTCTGACGTTGCAGATTCGAGAGTTCAACGCGGTCGTCATCGACCAGAGATAAATGGCCCACGCCACTGGCGGCCAGATACTGCAGCACAGGACAGCCCAGACCGCCGAGACCAATGATCATCACGTGCGCATCGAGCAGCGCCTGCTGGCCGTCGATATCGAGTTGCGGCAACAGGATGTGGCGCGAGTAGCGCAGCAATTGTTCATCGTTCATCGGCAGGCTCCGCTGTCGTTGGTTTGTCCGGCCACTGTCTGAACACTGGTTTGGGGGCTTTTCGCCGCAGGGCAAGACATGCTCAGGCCAGCCGCTGTTCAGCCCAGCGGCCACCACTGATGCGCGGCTGACCGGCGAGATCGCGGCGGTTTTCAACGTTCACAAAACCGCGCTGACGCAGCAGGTCGCACACGGCATCAGCCTGTTGCCAGCCGTGTTCCAGCAGCAACCAGCCATTGGCTTTCAGATAGTTGGGCGCGCGGTCGATGATCAGCGCCAGATCGCGCAGGCCGTTGTCATCGGCCACCAGTGCCGAACGCGGCTCAAAGCGCACATCGCCCTGACTCAGGTGTTCGTCGCTGGCGTCAATGTAGGGCGGGTTGCTGACGATCAGATCAAAGCGGCCATCGACAGCACTGAACCAGTCGGACTGTTTAAACGTGACCCGCTGCAGCTGATTACGCCGGGCGTTGGCCTGCGCCAGCGCTACGGCATCGGCCTGATAATCGACGCCACTCACCGCCCACGAGGGTTGTTCACTGGCCAGCGCCAGCGCAATGGCGCCTGTGCCGGTACCTAAGTCCACCACGCGGCTGTTGGCCGGTAACGGCAGTTCCAGTGCCCATTCAATCAGGGTTTCGGTATCGGCGCGGGGAATCAGGGTCGCGGGTGAAACCACCAGATTAAGCGACCAGAAATCGCGCTCACCGGTAATGTAGGCCACCGGCTCGCCCTTCAGGCGCCGCGCCAGCAGAGCCTCGGCCTGCTCAACCATTGCGTTGTCGAGTTCTTTGTCGGCCCAGGTATAGAGCCAGGTGCGGTCTTTTTGTACGGCACAGGCCAGCAGCAGCTCAGCGTCCAGCCGGGCCGACTCAGACACAGGCGCAAGCAGCGCCCGGGCGTTGAGCAACCAGGCATCGACGCGCATTACTGCCCTGCCATTTCGGCCAGCAGATTGGCCTGATGCTCGCGGATTAACGGCTCAATCACCGGATTCAGGTCGCCCTGCATCACTTCGTCGAGCTTATACAGAGTGAGGTTGATGCGGTGATCGGTGACCCGGCCCTGCGGGTAGTTGTAGGTGCGGATACGCTCGGAACGGTCGCCGCTGCCCACCAGACTTTTACGCGTGGCGGCCTGTTCGGCATGGGCTGCCTGACGCTGGGCATCCCGCAGACGGGTGGCCAGCACCGACAGCGCTTTGGCGCGGTTTTTATGCTGCGAACGCTCGTCCTGACATTCCACTACCAGACCGGTTGGCAGGTGCGTGATACGGATGGCCGAGTCGGTTTTGTTGATATGCTGACCACCGGCGCCCGAGGCACGGAAGGTGTCGATGCGCAGATCGTTTTTGTTGATGTCGATTTCTTCCTCTTCGCCCACTTCAGGCATCACAGCCACGGTGCAGGCAGAGGTATGAATACGGCCCTGGTTTTCGGTTTCCGGCACGCGCTGCACGCGGTGGGCGCCGGATTCGAATTTCAGCTGCGAATACACATCGATGCCGGAGATACGGCTGATCACTTCTTTAAAGCCGCCGTGCTCACCTTCGCTGGCGCTGATCAGTTCTGAGCGCCAGCCGCGGGTTTCGGCGTAGCGGCTGTACATGCGGTACAGATCGCCGGCGAAAATAGCGGCTTCGTCACCGCCGGTGCCGGCACGGATTTCCAGCATCACGTTGCGGCTGTCGTCCGGGTCTTTCGGTAACAGCAGAATTTCGAGGTCGTGTTCCAGCTGCTGCAGACGCTCTTTGGCCGCTTCGACTTCTTCTTCACCCATGGCGCGCATATCCGGGTCGGAATCCTGTGCCAGCAGGCTGGCTTCTTCCAGATCGGACTGCGCCTGTTCGTAGGCGGTGTAGCTGTGCGCCACGGTTTCCAGCTCGGCGTATTCCTTCGACAGCTTGCGGAAGCGCTCCTGATCGTTGGCAGCATCGGGCTCAGAGAGCAGATGCCCCACTTCTTCGTAACGGTCGCGCAGGTGTTCGAGTTTATTGAGAATCGAGCTTTTCATGGATTATTCAGAGTCATCGGCCGCAGCGGGCGCGGTGCTGGTGAGATTAAACAGTTCGCGGGTCCAGTCCAGTACTTCCAGACGGCCTTCGGCCCCGGCTTTACGCAGGGCGACTGTAGGTTCGTGCAGCATTTTATTGCTGAAGGTGTGGGCGAACTGGCGCAATACTTTTTCGGCATCGCCACCGTTCTGTAATTGTTTCAGGGCTTTTTCCAGCTGATCTTCGCGCAGGGCGTCGATGGAAGTGCGCAGATCGGTGAGCGTTTGTACCGCATCCAGCGCTTTCAGCTCGCGCATGAAATGATCAACGCCGGCCAGAATCAGTTCTTCGGCCTGACGGGCGGCGTCTTCACGCGAACGCACGTTTTCTTCGATGATGGTGCGCAGGTCGTCAACGGTATACAGATACACGTCCGACAGCTGGCCGACTTCTTCTTCGATGTCGCGTGGTACGGCGATATCGACCATAAACATCGGCTTGTGACGGCGCTTTTTCAGCGCTTTTTCCACCATGCCTTTGCCCAGAATCGGCAGCGGACTGGCGGTGGAGGCAATGACGATATCGGCGCGTGGCAGCACAGTGGGAATGTCTTCCAGCAGCACGGCTTCGGCGTGAAATTCCTGCGCCAGATGCTGGGCACGGGCCAGCGTACGGTTCGCCACCACAATCTGGCGCACACCGGCCTGATACAGGTGACGCGCGACCAGTTCAATGGTTTCGCCGGCGCCAATTAAAAGCGCCGAGCTGTTACTCATATCAGCGAAAATATGCTGCGCCATGCGCACTGCGGCAAAGGCCACGGATACCGGGTTTTCACCGATGGCGGTGTCGGTGCGTACGCGCTTGGCAATGGAAAAGGTCTGGCGGAACAGGCGGCCAAGCTCGGAACCCACTGTGCCGGCTTCCTGCGCTACGGCGAACGCCGATTTCATCTGACCGAGAATCTGCGGTTCGCCCAGCACCAGAGAATCCAGACCGCTGGCAACGCGCATGGTGTGCTGCACGGCTTTATCGTCGGTGAGGCAATAGAGGGCGCTGTCGAGTTCGTGGCGTTCAATACCATGGTGGCGCGACAGCCAGTCGACGATCAGGTCTTCGTTAACGTCGTTGGAAGAACCGTAGATTTCAGTGCGGTTGCAGGTGGACAGAATCACCACCTCGCCCACGGAATCCAGCTGCTGAATCTCGCCCAGCACAGTCGGCATAGTGGCCGGATCAAACGAAACCCGTTCACGCACAGCCACCGGTGCTGTTTTGTGGTTGATTCCTAGAGTCCAGATGCCCATGCTGCTGTTTACTGCTCCGCCCGTCTGATCCGATTCTCCGGCACTAAGACCCGAGAGTGATGACAAAGGGCCGGATTATAAACATCTGAACGTTCCTTTGCCGCTGAAATCTTTGACTTAAATCGGCATCTAACCCTAAATACAAAGATCTTTCAGGTACCAAGAGCATTATGGCTTTCTCCTTACGCGCCTTAGGCATCGCAGTTCGCCAGCAGTCCCTGATCTGGGCCGTGGCGCTGGGCGGCCTCTCCGGCTGCTCGGTTTTGCAGACCGCAGCCGTTCATCCGGACACCAGTGAAGACGTCAGCGAAGAGCAGGACATTCACTATCAGACACCCCGCACCGCCGAGACCGCGGCCGCCGACATTCACTACCGTCCAATTCCGGCCTCGACCCTGTACTCACTGCTTGTGGCGGAAATGGCCGGACAGCGTCAGCGCTTCGACATCTCTCTTTACAACTATATGGATCAGGCACGCCTGACCCGTGACCCGGGCATTGCCGAACGCGCTGCGCGCATCGCTCAATACGTGGGCAGCGACAGCCACGCGCTGGAAGCCGTCTCTATCTGGCTGGACGAAGACCCGCACAACCCGTCAGCCCATCAGGCCGCTGCCCAGCTGCTGATGGAACAGGGTAAGTTCGATGAAGCACTGGTGCATCTCGAAACCCTGCAGGAACTGGCAGGCGTCAGCCAGTACGACTATCTGGCCGCCAACGCCGGTCATTTACCCCGCCCGCAGCAGGAAAAACTGGCTGACCTGCTGGCCGAGCTGAGTCTGCAGCAACCGCGGAACCCGTCCATCTGGTACGCCCGCGGTATTATGTCGCAGCATTTAAGCGACTATGAAAGTGCCCTCAGCCAGATCAATCAGGCGCTGCAGCTCACCCCGGATTTTCTCAGCGCATCCATGCAGAAAGCCCGCATTCTGGTACTGCTGAAGCGTCATGACGACGCCATCAAATGGCTCGATGACCTGCTCGACGATCACCCGCAACAAAAAGGCATTCTGGTGCTGCGCGCGCGCATTTATCTGGAAATGCGCAAAATGCCGGAGGCCCTGACGGCCTTCAGCGAACTGCACGAATTATTCCCGGAAGACAGCGCCATCCTGCTGTCACTGGCCTTGCTGGAAGAAGAACTCGATCAGCGTGAACAGGCGCAACTGCATTTCTACCAGCTGCTGGCCGCAGAAGCGCACACCAACGAAGCCCACTATTATCTGGGCCGCATCGCCGAAGCAGAAGAACAGCCGGAAGAAGCGGTACAGCATTACACCCAGGTGACCGGCGGCCGCGAGTTTCTCGCCGCACAACTGAAAGTGGTGTCGCTCACCAACGATCTGCACGGCCCGGATGCCGCCCGTACCTATCTGGAAGATCTGCGTGCGACGCACCCGGAATACACCACTACGCTGATCCGCGTCGAAGTGGAGCTTTTAACCAGCAATGGCCAGAACGATGACGCACTGGCGCTGCTGACGTCAGCACTGGCCAAAACGCCGGAAGAAGTCGATCTGCTTTATACCCGTGCCATGCTGGCCGAACGTATGAACAATCTGGCCATGCTGGAAAGTGACCTGCGCGCGGTTATCCGCCTGCGTCCGAATCACGCCGAAGCGCTGAATGCGCTTGGCTATACGCTGGCCGACCGCACCGACCGCTGGTCTGAGGCGCTGCCTTTGATCGAACGTGCGCTGGAGCTCAGCCCGGAAAATCCGGCGGTTATCGACAGCCTCGGCTGGATTTACTTCCGCATGGGCGACATTGATCGCGCCCGCCCATTGCTGGAACGAGCCTTCGGCCTGATGAAAGACCATGAAATTGCCGCGCACCTGGGCGAACTGCTGTGGATCAGCGGCGAACGCAACGGCGCCCTGACCGTCTGGGCCGAAGGTCTGGAGCAGACGCCAGACAGCGACATCATCGACCGCACCCTGCAGCGTCTGAACGTTGACCCGGAAAACCTGCCACAACCCTGACTATGACTTTCTGTAAATCTTTCCTGATGGCACTGGCGGTGATCACACTCACCGCCTGCACGTCCTTTATGCCGCGCGGCGGCCAGTCTGAACTGCAGTCGCAACTGGCCGGGCTCGACACCTGGCAGGTACGCGGCAAGTTATCCGTGACTTCGCCGGACGACACAGTGACCGGCTACCTGACCTGGGAACAACACAAGCAAACGTACGATCTGTTTATTTCCGGCCCATTCGGCTCTGGTGCATCGCGCCTGAGCGGCAGCAAAAACAAAGCCGAGCTGACCCTGCCCGGCTGGGATAATCCGGAAGTGGCCCGCTCCCCCGAACAACTGATGCAGACCCACATGGGCTGGAACTTCCCGGTCAGCGACATCCGCTACTGGGTAAAAGGCCAACCCAGCCCGGCCAATCATGCCGACACCGAATACGACGCCAACGGTCTGCTGTCGACGCTCAGACAACACGGCTGGGAAGTAAAGTACTCACGCTACCAGCAGCAGAATGGCTACTGGCTGCCCGGCCTGATTAAAATCAGCGGCTATAACTTCCGTTTTATCTTTTCGATCAAAGAGTGGACCCTCAATGGCTGACACGTCATCCATCTGGCTGGACGTACCCGCACCCGCCAAACTCAACCTGATGCTGCATATCACCGGACGCCGCCCGGATGGCTATCACAATCTGCAGACGGTGTTTCAGTTTCTGGATTACGGCGACACGTTAAGCTTCCGCGCGCGCGATGACGGCCAGTTAACGCTGGAACCTGCGGTTGACGGTGTTCCATTTGAAGACAATCTGATCGTGCGTGCCGCGCGCCTGCTGCAGCAAAAAGCCGGCAAGCACGCGGGGGCGGACATTCGTCTGAAAAAAATTCTACCCATGGGCGGTGGTCTTGGCGGCGGCAGTTCTGACGCAGCAACAACGCTTCTGGCACTGAATACAATGTGGCAACTCAACCTGTCGCTGGATGAGCTGGCCGCCATCGGCCTGACGCTGGGAGCCGACGTGCCGGTGTTTGTGCGCGGTGAAGCCGCCTTTGCCGAAGGCGTTGGCGAGGTACTCACACCATTGCCTGAGCTGGAGGAACGCTGGTTCGTCGTGGTGTGTCCGCAAGTCCATGTTAATACTGCAAAAATTTTTTCTCACGAGGGGTTGACGCGAAATACGGACCCCATTAATATTCGCACCGCGTTGAGGCAAGGGGGCAGAAATGACTGCCAGCAAGTTGTCACGATGCTCTACCCTGAAATAGGTAAAGCATTGAATTTGCTAAATAAATTTTCCCATGCTAAGATGACGGGCACTGGAGCTTGCATATTTTCAAGCTTCGGTTCTGAAACAGAAGCCATCAGTGTTTCTGAGCAGTTACCGGCTGAATATGTAGCCTTTACGGCTAAGGGTGTTAACCAATCACCCGCCCATAAGGTATTATTCAGACCGTCTTAAAAGTTGCTGGGGTGTCGCCAAGTGGTAAGGCAGCGGGTTTTGATCCCGCCATTCGTAGGTTCGAGTCCTACCACCTCAGCCAATTCTCTTTTCCTTTTCCGTTACTGAAGATCTGCATCAAGGGGACAGCTGTGTCTAAACTGATGGTATTTACCGGCAATGCAAACCCAGAGCTGGCGAAACTCGTCGTTGAACGTCTTGATATTCCTCTTGGCGATGCCGTTGTCGGCAAATTCAGTGACGGTGAAATCACTATCGAGATCAATGAAAACGTACGTGGTAAAGACGTTTTCATCATCCAGCCGACCTGTGCACCAACCAACGATAACCTGATGGAAATCCTGCTGCTGGCTGATGGCCTGCGCCGCGCGTCTGCGAGCCGCATCACCGCCGTGGTTCCTTACTTCGGTTACGCCCGTCAGGACCGTCGTCCACGTTCCGCCCGTGTACCTATCAGTGCCCGCGCCGTTGCCGACATGATGTCCACCGCTGGCATCGACCGTGTTCTGACCGTTGACCTGCACGCCGACCAGATCCAGGGCTTCTTCGATGTTCCTGTTGATAACGTATACGGCTCCCCTATTCTGCTGGACGACCTAGAGCGTCAGGCTTATGAAGATCTGATCGTTGTTTCTCCGGACATCGGCGGTGTGGTTCGCGCCCGTGCGATTGCGAAACAACTGGATGTAGATCTGGCGATCATCGACAAACGTCGTCCGAAAGCCAACGTTTCTGAAGTTATGAACATCATCGGTGATGTTGCCGGCCGTACCTGTGTACTGGTTGACGACATGGTCGATACCGCCGGCACCCTGTGCCACGCAGCCAAAGCTCTGAAAGAGTTTGGTGCGAAAAAAGTTGTCGCCTACTGTACACATCCTGTACTATCCGGCCCCGCTGTTGAGCGCCTGGCCACTGCCGAGCTGGATGAACTGGTTGTTACCGACACCATCCCCCTGTCAGAAGCGGCCAAAGCCATCGGTAAAATCCGTCAGCTGACCATCGCTGGTCTGCTGGCCGAAGCGGTTCGTCGTGTAAACAACGAAGAATCCATCAGTGCCATGTTCCGTTAAGGAACAATTAAGAGTTTCTCTAAAGCACTGAAGCTGAAATCAGCACAATTTTTTCGAGCCGGGTGAGCTGGTCGCAAGCTCACCCGGCTTTTATGTCAAAACCAGGAGAAAAACCATGTCAGAATTTACTCTGTCAGCCACCCTTCGCGAAGAAGCAGGGAAAGGTGCGAGCCGCCGCCTGCGTCGTGAAAACGTTGTTCCAGCGATCGTTTACGGCGGTAAAGCCGGTGCCAACGACCGTAAGCCAGTTGCTATCTCTCTGAAAGCAAACGAGCTGAACAAAGCACTGGAAAACGAAGCTTTCTACAACTCAGTAATCACTCTGGTTGTTGATGGCAAAGAAGAACAGGTTCTGCTGAAAGACCTGCAACGTCACCCTGCCAAGCCAATGGTATGGCACGCTGACTTCCTGCGCGTTAGCAAAACTTCCAAGATCAAAGCCCACGTACCACTGCACTTCATCAACGAAGACAGCTGCGTAGGCGTGAAACTGGGCGGTGGCAAAATTGCTCACCAGCTGACCAGCATCGACGTAATCTGCTCTGCTGGCGACCTGCCTGAGTTCATCGAAGTGGATCTGGCTGCTGTTGAAGTTGGCACCGTTATCCACCTGTCTGACCTGAAACTGCCAAAAGGCGTAGAGTCTCTGGCTCTGTCTCACGGTCCAGAGCACGACACTTCTGTTGTGACCGTTACCGCTCCTAAAGGCGGCGACGAAGCTGCTGAGTAATATCAGCTGCTGAAGAAAAAGCGGGGCTGGTCCCCGCTTTTTTTATTTGGCTTATCCCATTCTGATGGGGCTGTTCAGGCATGAGTTTATGAGCAACAGCATTCAACTGATTGTTGGACTCGGTAACCCGGGCGCCGAATACGAAAATACCCGCCACAACGCCGGTGCCTGGCTGGTCGAACGACTGGCACGCAGCGAAGGCGTTCGCCTGAGTCCGGAAAAAAAATTTTATGGCCACGTCGGCAAAGCCCGGATTAAGGGCGAAGACTGCTGGCTGCTGATTCCGACCACCTTCATGAATCTGAGCGGTCAGGCCGTTCAGGCGCTGGCATCTTTCTATCGCATCCCTGCCGAAAACATTCTGGTGGTTCACGATGAACTGGACATGCCGGCCGGTCAGGCACGCTTTAAAACCGGTGGCGGCCATGGTGGCCAGAACGGGTTGCGCGACATCATCAGCAAACTCGGCAACAATCCGAATTTCCATCGCCTGCGGGTTGGCATCGGCCACCCCGGCGACAAGAGTAAAGTCACAGGCCACGTGCTGGGCAAGCCCAGTCAGGCCGAGCAAAAAGCCATGGACGATGCCATCGATGAAGCACTGCGCGTGCTGCCCGATGCCGTGAGTGGCGACATGGCGAAAGCCATGAATCGACTTCACTCGTTTAAAGGGTAAAATACCCGCCAATTTTTACGACCAGAATCACAGGACAAGCTATGGGCTTCAAATGCGGTATCGTTGGCCTGCCCAACGTAGGTAAATCCACCCTGTTCAACGCACTGACCAAATCGGGCATTGCGGCCGAGAACTTCCCGTTCTGCACCATCGAGCCGAACTCAGGCGTGGTGGCCATGCCGGACAAGCGCCTCGACGAACTGGCCGCCATCGTGAAACCTGAACGTGTCGTACCGACGTCCATGGAGTTCGTGGACATCGCCGGTCTGGTAGCCGGTGCATCCAAAGGTGAAGGTCTGGGCAACCAGTTCCTGGCTAACATCCGCGAAACCGATGCCATCGCCCACGTGGTGCGCTGCTTTGAAGACGATAACGTGATTCACGTCGCCAACCGCGTACATCCGGCCGACGACATCGACATCATCAACACCGAACTGGTGCTGGCGGACCTCGAATCCTGCGAAAAGCAGTATCAGCGCATTTCCCGCATCGCCAAAGGCGGCGACAAAGAAGCCGTGGCCCAGAAAAATCTGCTGGAGCGCCTGATCCCGCATTTCGAGCAGGGTAAAACCGCACGCATGCTGGAACTGAGCGATGATGAACGCAAAGTCGCGCGCATGTTCCACCTGCTGACCATCAAGCCGACCATGTACATCGCCAACGTGGCCGAAGACGGCTTTGAAAATAACCCGCATCTGGACGTGGTAAAAGCCATCGCCGCCTCCGAAGGTGCCTCTGTGGTTGCTGTGTGCAACAAGATCGAAGCCGAAATCGCTGAGCTGGATGACGAAGACAAACTCGAATTCCTGCAGGAAATGGGCATGGAAGAGCCGGGTCTCGACCGCGTGATCCGCGCTGGTTACTCGCTGCTCGGCCTGCAGACTTACTTCACTGCCGGCGTGAAAGAAGTCCGCGCCTGGACCATCAAAATCGGCGATACCGCACCACGCGCCGCCGCCGCCATTCACACCGACTTCGAACGTGGTTTTATCCGTGCCGAAGTGATCGCCTACAACGACTTCATCCAGTACAAGGGTGAGAACGGTGCGAAAGAAGCCGGTAAGTGGCGACTGGAAGGCAAAGAGTACATCGTCCAGGACGGCGACGTCGTTCACTTCCGTTTCAACGTATGACGAAATTTGTCAGTCAGTGACAGTAAAAGGCGCCTCCGGGCGCCTTTTCTTTTGGGATCATCCCCATTGGCAAAAAAGAGCGTTGATGGCTCGGTAAGTCAGCTGAATTCTGTCGCCTCTTAGGCCTGACATTTCTATACTGCTCTGGTTTCCTTTTTCATCACGATATGGAGTTCGTATGACCTTCCTGCGCAACCCTCTCGCTCTGGCTGTCATCGGCGGCCTGCTCACCGCCTGCAGCGGCGGCGGTACCAGCACCAGCAATGACACCGTCGACAGCGACGGCAATACCAATACCTCGGGCCAGACCGAAACCGTAGAAGTTCAGCGCGTCAGCCTAACCGGCCTCGCTGTTAAAGGTACTGCGATTGGCGCCAAAGCCGAGCTGTTCCGTGTGATCAATGGTCAGGCTGAAGCCTCTGCCTTTGCGAACGGAACAACCGATGACAACGGCCGCTACACACTGGATGCGGTCTCCGACGAAGCCTATTCAGGCCCTGCACTGGTGAAAATTTCCTGGCAGGAAGGCGCAGAAATGGTCTGCGACGCCGATGGCTGCGGTAACTTTAGCGATGGTGACGAACGCGACACCAACACCAACTCCGTTATCGACTTCGGCGAACGCTACGACCTGCCACGCGACTTCGTGATGTCTGCGTTTGTTCCGCACATTGCGACGGACTCCGACGACGATACCAGCTACACCGCCAACATCACCTCGCTGACCCATATTGCTGCCCAGTATGCAGCGGGTCAGAGTGGACTGGATGAAGAGCTGATCCGTAAGCTGAACAACCGCGTACGCCTGCTGTTCGGCCTGTCTGAGGATGCACTCGGCGAGGTTGATCTGCTGCTGACTTCTCCGCTGGACCCCACCGGCATCGATGGCGATTCCGATCCATTGCAGATCGCATACGGCCTGATCACAGGCGCTCTGGCTCAGGTTGCGGCCGACTCCGGCAAAACTGTCGATGAAATTCTGGCTCAGTTCGCTGAGAACTTCGCCGATAACAGCGGCCAGCTGAACTGGAATGACGGTACCAGTGGTGAGCTGACCATTCAGCAGATCCTGCAGGCCGCCAAAGCGCTGGCCGGCACAGCGGGCTACTCAGGCCTCGACACTGAATTTGATGATGAAATCAGCGCCACCGGCAGTAAATCTGGCGTCAGTGATCTGGTACCACCCGTATCACGCGCCGGCGCCGATCAGGTGGTTACCCCAGGCCAGACTCAGGTCACCCTGTCCGGCTCCAGTGACACAACCGGCGTCAGCTATCTGTGGAGTCAGGTGTCAGGCACACCGGTCACACTGAGCGGCACGACAACGGCCAGCGTCACCTTCACCGCACCGCTGACGACCGGAAACCTTGAATTCGCACTCAAAGTGACCGACCCGGAAACCACACTGACCGACATCGACCGTATCGTGGTCAGCGTGAAGGCCAGCGCTGGTGACAATACGTCTGTCGCTGGCAAATACCGCGCCTATATTCCAGGCATGATGTTGTCTTCCAGTGCGTCAGCCAATGAACATACTGAAGTCGATTCCGGCCTGAATGTTACGTCCAATATCACAGTGAAAGCGGCAACCGGCAGCACCAGCGGCCTCAGTGTGACCATCGCCGGCCCACACTACGACTGGCGTCTGGAAAACAGCTATTCCCCTGGCAGCTTCTTTAGTACCTCGGGCGCTCCGGCCAAATCTCTGGTTTATGGTTACCTGACGCCAGAAGTCGGCAGCGAGTCTTTTACGCTGAGTGGATCCGTTTACGAAAACGGCAATATTCAGCTCACCGAACCAACCAGTTATGAAACCGATGATAGCGGTGACGGCACAGCAACCGTGCATGTCAGCTACGGTACAGCTATCAACTTCCTGCCTCTGGTTGACGGCAACACGTATCTGGCAAGCCATGTCTACCGCTCAGAAGGGTACGCAGCCAACAGTGACGGCACGCCAAATCTGAGCTCTATGAAGTACCGCGACTCCGATGTTGAAAGCATTCTGTTGGTGAAAAACAACGCTGACTTCGCAGCGTCCAAGTTTGCCGATCAATACGGCATGATCACCTTGACCACAGCCTCTGACGAGACGTTCTCTCAGATTGTGACGTCTGAGCTGCAGACCTGGGCAATGACCTACGATGCTACAGTGCCAAGCGTTATTTCGACGGCGATTACGTCAAATGCGGGTCTTTCAGGCAACGGTAAAGTGAAGACTCAGTACATTCACGACCTGATCATCAGTGAAGGTGTCTATGTAGAGCCATCGAACCACTTCACGGTCAGCAGCTCATCGGAATCGGAAACCTATCCATCCGGCGAGCCTGGTGAAATTGTATTTGCCGTGGATAGCAGCAAGTCTGGTCAATTCCGCGTGCCATCGTCCCAGTCTTCTGCTCTGCTGGGAGACAACAGCGAAGCCATCCTCGAAGGCATGGCCTCCGGAGACGGCAGCTTTATTATGGCCACATTGCTCGGACAGACGTCGAACGGTACGTATGCGTACACTGACGCAAGCAACAATCAGACAAACCAGGCGTTGCAGGCCAACCTGACCGAACGCTACATCGGCATCAAGATTGACGGTTCAACCATCGCCGCTTCTGACTTCATGAACAAAACCTTCGCCGTACAAGGCTTTACATTCGGTCTGAACGCCGACGACAGAGGCCCTGAAGTGTCTGCATTCAGCGGTAGCATGAGCTTTGACAGCACAGGCACACACCCGCTGATCAACGTTTCAGAAAAACACCGCACGGTTAACAACAGCAACTTCACTCTGGTACGCCTGAATGAAGTGTTCTCCAGCAGCTCAGACGTACAGAGCGAGGATTACATGACCGCGGAATTCGGTGCGGGTTCGCTGATGAAGATCTACAACAATTCAGACACCACGCTCGAAGGTTTCGTCAGCACGAACAAAGATCTGTTTGTACTGCGAATTCTGGTGCAGGGTGAAACTGACGGTTCTCAGGGCTATGTGATCGGCCGCCTGGTCGAATAAGCCACAACCCTCCCCGTAAAAAGAGCCTGCCTTGCAGGCTCTTTTTGTTTCCGCCCCCTAACAGACTGATCCACTGATCGAACACTGGAACGTTGATTCCTGAGTAAATCAGGAGGAGAATGAACGTTCCGTCACTAACAACGCCTGAGTATGGATAAGCGCCAGCAAATTCTTGAAGCGACTGCCGACCTGATTGCCGAACAGGGTCTGCAGGATTGTCCGATGGCCATGGTCGCCAAGCACGCCTGTTGCGGTGCCGGCACCATCTATCGCTACTTCACGACCAAAGAAGAACTGGTGTCGCAGATATTCACGGAACTGACCCGTGATATGACAGAGTCCTGTCTGAAGGGGTATGACGAATCGGCCGGCATCAAGCAGAGATTCTTCACATTTTGGGGGAATTTCTATCACTTCATGCATGACGTACCGCGCAACCGCGCGCTGATGGAGCAGCTGTCGGCTTCTCCGGCAATCTGTGAGATTCAGCGCGAGCACGACTTTGCCAAGATTTCAGTAATTACCGACCGTTTGCTGGATGAAGGTAAAGAGCAGTTACTGATCAAAGACATGCCCAACGAGATTCTGAAGACGATGACACTGGGCAGTCTGATCATGATGTCGAAGAAGCAGCATCTGAATCCGCAGATGTTTACCACCGAAGTATCCGAGAAAGACCTGTTGGCCCTGTGCTGGGACGCCATCAAAGCCTGAACCGGCTTGCGATAACCCAGCTGTGTAGTCAACTAATGAATGAACATTCACTCAAGCTCAGAGGAAAGACCGCTATGTCCGCAAACCTCAGCGCAGTATCCGTTGTTCCGGCAGCCCCTGTTGCCAAAAAGATTCCGGCCCCAAAGGCCAATGTGTCATTTTATGAAGTGCTGACCCAGCTGACGCTGACGCGCAAGCGCAGCAAAGAAAGCCAGACGCACCGGGGCTGATCCCGGAACGTCTGGCGAGGATCAATGGTAGACTGCGTCGTCGCCCATATCCTCGTCCGAGAAGGCCGGCGACAGCACGTAGTGCCGGTTAATCACCAATAGACTGTGATCAGGAATCAGCACCTGCTCGCCGTCTGCCACCGCCTCCATCAGTACACAGGTTGCATCGATGGAATCCAGGCCCACCACGATGGCCAGCGTAAAGCCGTAGCGGGTGTTCAGTGATACCAGATCGCCCACCTCAAGTTCTTCACGCTCGGTAATGAAGTCATCCCCGGTCAGCTCGTCGGTCGGCCATGGGGATTTGAAACGGACCAGAGCAACCAGCTGGATAATGCCCTGAATCACACTGTCGCTGATATCCAGTTCGATGCTGTCTTCAGCATCGGCTTCAATCAGGCGATCAAGAAGGTTCATGAACAGATCGGAATCTTCTTCCGACCAACGCAGATCAACAGGATGGGTACTGCTCCGGTTTGACCGGAAGCTGACCTCGGTAGGATATTCCGTAGCTTCTTCGCCATCCGCGTTTGCTGGCATCAGCAAACTCACGGCCTCAAATCCGCTTTTGTCCTGATCCGAAATCCGCCAGAACAAAGGTTGCATCTCAGCATTCATGGGTGTTCTCCCTTAATTACCAAGGTTATTGGAGCCTGCGTTGTACTGCCCGTTCCTCCCCTCTGCTGAATTCGCTTACCGTATCTATAGCAGGGCCAAAACACGGAGACAAGCCCTGTGTGGAGCGCCAAGGCCACTGCCGACAAAAGCCCTCAGAACGATTCATTAATGTCATTTTTTGGTGTTACCATCGGGTCTCTGATAACAAAACATGATAATAAACTGGGGAATACCATGAATCCGTTGCTCCGCACCACATTGCTGACCGGATGCAGCCTGATGCTGCTGTCCGGCTGTGCCTCAACCATTGTGAACCAGGACGCCATCGCTCAGACCGCCAAACGCGAAGCCGCAATGGCCGATGAATCTGCCTCACGCACCATTCAGCACGCGCAATCCAAACTGGAACTGGGCCGCAGCGAGAACCTCGCCTACTTTGCCCCCCGTCACCTGAAACAGGCACAGGAACAACTGCTGGAAGCGCAGGAAATGCTGACCAGCGGCGAGCCGGACGGCATCGTTAAAACCGTTGCCATGACGTCGCAGAAAACATTAGAAGCGGGCCTGGATGTTAAGAAGGCCATCCTCAAGCAACTGAAACCGACGCTGGATCACCGTGAGGTTCTTAAAGAAATCAAAGCCGACCAGTATTTCCCGCGGGATTACGCTGAAGTGGAAGAAGATCTGGTCGATCTGATCGAACTGATGGAAGACAACCAGACCATCAAAGCGGACGCCGGTCAGAAAGTACTACTGGCCAAAATGCATCAGGTCGAAGTCAACACCATTGAATACATTCAGCTGAAGCCGGTGAAAGACGATCTCGAGCGCATCAAGAACAAAGGCGGCGCTTCTGTCGCTCCGATCAGCTGGGATACCGCGCAGAAATCGCTGCTGCAGGCTCAGGACCTGATCAGCAAAACACCACGCGCCAAAGGGGCTATTGCCAAAGCGACCGTGGCCGCCACCAAAGCTGCACAGCACGCGGAAGTGATCACCGACCTGACCAATGAAATTCTCGACGCCGGCAAAGACGACGCCGAAGCCATTTCACTGCGCATGGAACGCTGGCTGTACAAAATCAGCGTGGCGCTGAAGCACGAAGACATCCGCCACCTGCCACTGGACCAGCAGGCGGCTGAGTACGCGGCCTCTATCGAAGCCCTGATGCGCAAACAGTAAGGGTTATTCTTCGTCCCGGGGCGGACGGAATGAACGTGGAAAGTGGCTGATGTTGGATTTCACATCCGGCTCCAGACTGTCGGTCACCTTCGGGGTGCCGACACTTTCCACTTCATCAATGCGATACACATTGTGCATCGGAATAAAGGTACGCTTTACACCGGCAAAGGTTGCCCTCAGTTTCTCTTCGCCCGGATCCACGACCAGCGGCGATCGATCACCGAAGATCAGCTCTTCCAGCTCAACAAAACCGTACAGATCGCTCTGATACAGATAGCGGGCGTAGACTTCGCACACCTCACCCTGCTGCTGAAATACCACCCGGTAAACCGGATCCTGCTTATCTTTACTGCTCATGAAGACTCACCACTGAATGACAACCGCCCGGAAAAGCGGCGCGACATTATATCACCATACGCCAAACCGCGCCGGTCTGCGCTGGCGATGAAGTAAGCAGGCACAGTATAATGCTGCCCCTTTTTCTGATGCGTATAGACCGGTAACTCCGTCATGACTGACAAGGTGAAAAAACTCTACATCAAAACCCACGGCTGCCAGATGAACGAATACGATTCATCACGCATGGCGGACATGCTGGGTGAAAGTCATAAGATGGAGCTGACCGACAACCCGGAAGAAGCCGACGTCATTCTGCTCAACACCTGCTCGATCCGCGAAAAAGCGCAGGAGAAGGTGTTTCATGAGCTCGGCCGCTGGAAGGGCCTGAAGACCAAAAATCCGGATCTGAAAATTGGTGTTGGCGGCTGCGTTGCCTCGCAGGAAGGCGACGCCATCATCAAACGCGCGCCGTTTGTTGATATGGTCTTCGGCCCGCAAACCCTGCACCGCCTGCCAGACATGGTGAACAAAGCCTCAAACGCCATTCAGGTAGTGGACGTCACCTTCCCGGAAATCGAAAAGTTCGACCACCTGCCCGAGCCCAAGGTAGAAGGTTGCAGCGCCTTTGTCTCCATCATGGAAGGCTGCTCCAAGTACTGTACCTTCTGTGTGGTGCCGTACACCCGCGGTGAAGAAGTCAGCCGCCCGCTGGCCGACGTTCTGAAAGAAGTGGAAGCCCTTGCCCGTCAGGGCGTGCGTGAAGTAAACCTGCTCGGTCAGAACGTGAACGCCTACCGTGGTGCAACCACCGATGGCGACATCGCCGATCTGGCCGAACTCATCACGCAAGTGGCCGATATCGACGGCATCGACCGTATCCGTTTCACCACCTCGCACCCGGTCGAGTTCAGCGACAGTCTGATTCAGGTGTACGCCGAAGTGCCGGAACTGGTCAGCCACCTGCACCTGCCGGTGCAGAGCGGTTCCAACCGCATTCTGGCCGCCATGAAACGCGGCCATGAAATCGATATGTACATCGATAAGATCAACCGCATCAAGGCGCTGCGTCCGGACATTTCCATCTCCTCCGACTTCATCATCGGCTTCCCGGGCGAAACCGCGCAGGATTTCGAAGACACCATGAACCTGATCGCCGAGATCGGCTTCGACACCTCGTTCAGCTTTGTCTACAGCCCGCGCCCGGGTACGCCGGCCGCCAGTCTGGAAGACGACACCCCGGAAGAGGTGAAAAAAGAACGCCTGCAGATTCTGCAGAACCGCATCACCCAGCAGGCCGCCCAGATCAGCCGCCGCATGGTGGGGCGCGAAGAAACCATCCTGATTACCGGCGTTTCACGCAAAGACCCGGGCGAGCTGCAGGGCCGTACCGAGAACAACCGCGTCGTGAACTTCAAAGCCGACGATCACAGCCTCATCGGCAAATTTGTGAAAGTACGTATTGAAGAAGCCCGTCCGAACAGCCTGCGCGGCATCCTGCTTAACCCGGAAGCCGCTTACTAAGGCTGTCAGCACCCACGGAGAACCAGTTTTTGACCGATACAGTTCCGCACGACCAGCAGCCTGAAGAACAACAACACGCCACCCCGGGCCAGCACAGCACCAGTTTTACCCTGGAGCCGGACGACGCTCAGCGTCTGGCCAACCTGTGCGGCCACTTCGACAGCCATATCGAGCAGATTGCCGACCACTACGGCCTGTCGATTTACAACCGTGGCAACAAGTTCACGGTCGAAGGCAGTCTTAAGCTGGGTCAGCGAGCCGTAAAACAGATTCAGCGCCTGTATCGCGAAACCGCCAACGGTACACCGATTACGCCCGACCTCATCCACCTGCTGCTGCAGGAGGAAGGCTCAGAACTGGCCGCCGGCGGCAAAAAGCACGATTACGACGCCCGCGTGATCAAAACCCCGGGCATCACAGTAAAAGCACGCGGTCCGCATCAGCTCGACTACCTCGAACGCGTGCGTGAATTCGATATTAACTTCGGTGTCGGCCCGGCCGGTACCGGCAAGACATTCCTCGCCGTTGCCGCCGCCGTAGAAGCGCTGCAACGCGACGAGATCCGCCGTATTCTGCTGGTGCGTCCGGCGGTAGAAGCCGGTGAAAAACTCGGCTTCCTGCCCGGCGATCTGGCGCAGAAGATCGACCCTTACCTGCGCCCGCTGTACGACGCCCTGTATGAGATGCTGGGTTTTGAACAGGTTGCCCGCCTGATTGAACGCAATGTCATCGAAATTGCACCGCTGGCCTACATGCGCGGCCGTACGCTGAGCCACTCGTTTGTGATTCTCGACGAGTCGCAGAACACCACCAAAGAACAGATGAAAATGTTCCTCACCCGGGTGGGCTTCGGCTCCAAAGCGGTGATTACCGGTGACGTGACTCAGGTCGACCTGCCACGTGGCGTGTATTCCGGTCTCAAGCACGCGCTCGAAGTACTCGATGGCGTGCCGGGCATTGGCGTCACCCGTTTCACCAACGCCGACGTCGTCCGCCACCCGCTGGTGCAGCGCATTGTGGAAGCGTATGACGTCTTTGAAGACAAAGAAAAACAGGACCGTGACGCCCGCAAAGCCGCCTACCGCGCCCAGCAGGACACCGATGCCGCCGATGAGGACGCCGTATGAACCTGATGCTTGATGTGCAGATCGCCGAGGAACTGGAAGGTTTTGATACCTACCTGCCGTCGGAAGAACAGCTGGCCCTGTGGGCCGAACGTGCGCTCGAAGGCCGCACCGAATTTGCCGAACCTGAGCTGACCATCCGCCTGGTGGCCGAAGAGGAAAGCCACGAGCTGAATTTTGAATACCGCGGTAAAGACAAGCCAACCAACGTGCTGTCTTTCCCGTTTGAAGCACCACCGGAAGTGCCGATTGAACTGCTCGGCGACCTGATTATCTGCGCGCAAGTTGTGCAGCAGGAAGCCGTTGAACAGGGCAAAACGGACGAGGCCCACTGGGCGCACATGGTGGTGCATGGCTGCTTGCATTTACTTGGGTACGACCATATAAATGACGACGAAGCAGAAGTAATGGAAAGTCTGGAACGCGACATTCTCGCAAAACTGGGCTTTCCCGATCCTTACCTTGACGAGGCATCATGAGCGACGACCGATCGGGCTCTCATAAGAGCTGGCTGGAAAAGCTGGCAGACCTGTTTTCTGACGACCCACAAAACCGTCAGGACATTAAAATTATTCTCCGTGAAGCTGCCGAACGCAGCATCGTTGACAGCGATACCCTGAACATCCTTGAAGGAGCGTTACAGGTGTCGGAAATGCAGGTGCGGGACATCATGATCCCGCGCTCGCAGATGGTTTCCATCCACGTCAACGCCCCAATTCAGGATTACCTGCCTCAGATTATTGAATCGGCTCACTCCCGTTTCCCGGTGATGGGCGAAGGTCAGGACGAAGTGCTCGGCATTATGCTGGCCAAAGACCTGCTGCCATTAATTCTTAACGATAACCGCGAAGAATTCCGTCTTAAGGAGATTCTGCGTCCGACCACGTTCGTGCCGGAAAGCAAACGCCTGAATGTGCTGCTGCGTGAATTCCGCGCGACCCGCAATCACATGGCGATTGTGGTCGACGAATTCGGTGGCGTCGCCGGTCTGGTGACCATCGAAGACGTGCTGGAACAGATCGTCGGCGAAATTGAAGACGAACACGATTTCGACGAGGAAGACAGCAACATCAAAGAAGTGGAAGACGGCATCATCATGGTGAAAGCCCTGACGCCGGTTGAAGACTTCAATGATCACTTCGGCGCCCGTTTCTCTGACGATGAGTTTGATACCATCGGCGGTATCGTTATTCACCACTTCGGCCGTGTACCGGAATGCAACGAAAGCATCCGCATCGACGGCTGGCAGTTCAAGGTGGTAAACGGCACCAGCCGTCAGATCAACCTGCTGGAAGTAACCCCGGCCTGATACGCCACGGGCGGCCACCGCCGCCCGCCCGCCTGTGAGCCCTGCACTATGAATCCCTGGATTATCCGCCTGATCATGCTCGTTGCCGGGGCTCTGTTCCCACTCGCACTGGCGCCTTTTTTCTGGTGGCCTGTGGCGCTGCTAAGCCTGCTGCCCTTTGTGATTGCGCAAAGCACAGCGCGCAGCGCGCGCCAGGCGTTTTCCCGTGCCTGGTGGTTTGGCCTCGGCCAGTTTGGTGTCGGTGTATCCTGGATTTACGTCAGCATGCACGACCACGGCGGTACGCCGGCTTTTCTCGCCATTCCTATGGTCGCGGTGTTTGCGGGCTTTCTGGCACTGTTCCCGTCGCTCTGGTTCGCCCTGCGTGTGAAGCTCGTCGGCCAGACCCTGGCCGGGCTTACCATTCCGGTGTTCTGGTTTCTGCAGGAATGGTGCAGAAGCTGGTTCATGACCGGCTTTCCCTGGTTATTCGCCGGTGATGCTCACCTCGACACCTGGCTGGCAGGCTGGGCGCCGGTTATCGGCAGCTACGGTATTTCCTTTATTCTGCTGCTGAGCACCAGTGGCCTCTGGTTCGCCGCCCGCCAGCGCAGATTGGTGTGGCTGCTGCCGCTGCTGTTCTGGCCCGCCGGCTTGATTTTGCAGAGTCAGGAATGGACCCACACCACAGGTGAACTTAACGTCGCCGCTGTGCAGGGCAATATTCCGCAGGATAAAAAGTGGTTACGCGAGTGGATCAGTCCAACCATAAACGCCTATTACCAACAGACCAGTGAACACTGGGATGCCGACCTGATCCTGTGGCCGGAAACCGCCATGACGCTGTTGCTGGATCAGTTTCAGCCGTATCAGGATGAGATGGCCAACGAAGCGCGCGACACCCACACCACCATAGTCACCGGTATTCCGTACCGCTACCCACGCGGCACGCCACTGGCCGGCGAATTTCACAACAGTGTTGTGGCGTTCGGCAATGGTGAAGGCATGTACCATAAACAGCGTCTTGTTCCCTTCGGTGAATACGTGCCGTTTGAAAAACAAATCCGTGGCCTGCTGCCCTTCTTTGATCTGGCGATGTCGAGTTTTCTTGAGGGAGCTCCCGATCAGGCGCTGCTGAAAGTGGGCCGCCACACAGAAAGCGGCGATGAGCTGTATCTGATCGCGCCTTTTATTTGCTACGAAATTGCGTATCCGGATCTGGTTAACCGCATGGCCGTCGACGCCGATTTTCTGGTCACCGTCAGCAACGACGCCTGGTTCGGCGACTCGCTGGGTCCGAAACAACATATGGCTCTGGCCCGTATGCGCGCACTGGAAACAGGCCGCTGGCTGCTGCGCTCGACCAATACCGGCATTACGGCACTGGTGGATAATAAAGGCCAGATGAAGGCACGCTTGCCGTACGAAGTGCGCGACACCCTGACCGGTACTGCCGAAATGCGTCAGGGTCAGACACCTTATATGCAGGCCGGTCTCTGGCCTCTGTATGGCATCAGTGCACTGATTTTACTGGCTGCGTTTATCCGTCAGTATCGTCAACGTGAATGGAAGACATGGTAAATGGCGAAATTATTATTCCGCCTGAATCAGGTGAATGACGACGAGGCAGACGATGTCCGCAGCCTGCTGGATGACGCCGGTATCGAATACTACGAAACCGACGCCGGTCGCTGGCGCATTTCTGTTGCCGCGATCTGGCTGCGCCACGACGACGATTTTCCACAGGCCAGAGCCTTACTCGACGAGTATCAGCAACAGCGTTACGAACACGTCCGGCAGGAATATGAAGAGCGTCTGAGCAAAGGCGAAGTTCCAACGCTATGGCAACGCTTTCAGGAGCGGCCCGTCGATTTTTTTGCTGTGGCACTCGCGCTGCTGATGATTCTGGGATTGATGGTGTGGCCGTTTTTTTCGGTTGGCCAACCCTGACCTGACCGCGATTAACGCTGCTGACTAAAGTCACTGCGGGTTAATTCAGCCCATAAAAAAGCCCCGCACGCGGGGCTTTTGCTATTCTATCCAGCGCAATCAGCCGAGCCGTTGCACCACAGCATCCATGATGGCTTTATTGGCTTCGGGAAATTCAAATTCGCTCAGCCGGTTAAAGCCAACCCAACGAACGTCCTGACCTTCTGCACCATGTGCCAGCAAAGCATCGTTCAGGTTCGCTTCGACCCAGTAGACATCCAACAGAACGCTTTTATCCGGATACGAAAACGGAATCTGCATCAGTGGTGACATCTGAGCTTCGGTTACCTTCAGTGCCACTTCCTCATCCAGTTCGCGGACCAGTGCGCTCGTTACGGATTCGCCCTGCTCAACCTTACCGCCCGGAAATTCCCATTTACCGCCCTGATGTTTGTCATCCGGGCGGCGGGCAATCAGAATGTCGTGATCGTTAACGACCACGACGGCAACCGCAACGTGTACTGACTTCATTAAGAACGGTAGTTAGCGTTGATGGTCACGTATTCGTGTGAAAAATCGCAGGTCCACAATTCTTCACGGGCATTACCGCGACCCAGTTCAATGCGAACACGGAATTCACTCAGGGCAAATACAGCCGCACCCGCGGCTTCGGTGTAACTTTCACAACGACCGCCGTTTTCCACGATCTGAACGCCATCCAGATAAATCTGCACTTTATCCAGATCAAAATTCTGCACACCACTGCGACCCACGGCAGCCAGAATTCGGCCCCAGTTTGCATCAGAAGCAAACATCGCGGTTTTAACCAAAGGTGAATGAGCAACGGTATAGGCGACATCCAGTGCCTCTTTCTGGCTGGCTGCACTGCCCACTTCGATGGTAACAAACTTGGTCGCACCTTCACCGTCACGCACAATCGCTTGCGCCAGAATCTGGAACGCTTCTTTCAGTTTGGCAAATACGATCTGAGCTTCCGGACTTGCAACATCATTGATCTGCACACCGGAGCGGCCAGTGGCCATCAGCATGCAGGAATCGTTGGTCGAGGTATCACCGTCAATCGTAATGCGATTGAATGAGCAGTCGGCAAACTCTTTACACCAGGATTGCAGCAGCGCCTGAGAAATGCCGGCGTCGGTGGCGATATAGCCCAGCATGGTCGCCATGTTCGGCATAATCATGCCGGCGCCCTTGGAAATACCGGTAATGGTGACGGTTTTACCGTTCACATCAAACTGCGTGGAGTAACCTTTCGGCAGCGTATCGGTGGTCATAATGCCACGGGCTGCACGGGCCCAGTTATCCGCGCTCAGATTGTCCAGAGCCGCTGGAATTCCGCGCTCAAAGGCCTGCATGTTCAGCGGCTCACCGATAACACCGGTGGAAAATGGCAGAATCTGCGCAGGTTTTACGCCTGTTTTTTCTGCCAGAAGCTCACACGTGGTCACGGCATTGGCATAACCCTGAGGGCCGGTACCTGCGTTGGCATTGCCGGTGTTAATCAGCAAATAACGTGGCGCCGTGTCCTGCAGATGGGTTTTGCAGATCTGCACAGGCGCTGCACAAAACGCGTTGGTGGTGAACACACCTGCAACGCTTGTACCTTCTGCCAGTTCGAAAATTACCATGTCATCACGGTTCGGGTAGCGGACATGCGCCTGCGCAATGCCCACACGAATACCATCAACCGCTTTAAAATTTTCGAAAACAGTAAAGTTAACTGCCATTTCTTTATTAGCCTTACGACAATTTGCCGTGACAATGTTTGTACTTTTTACCTGAGCCACAAGGACAGGCGTCATTGCGGCCGATTTTTGGTTCATCGCGAACAAATGGCGCCGGTTCCGGCAGCGCTTCTTCTTCGCTCTCGCCGCCATTCATGGACTCAGCAGCAGCATGCTGATAAGTCGCCTGACGCGCCTGAGCTTCCGCCTCAGCACGACGCTTCTCTTCCAGCTCGCGAACATCTTCTTCCTGACGCACTTTCACATGTGACAGAACGCGGATGGTTTCTTTCTTGATGTTGTTCAGCAGATCCTGGAACAGACCGAAGGATTCACGCTTGTATTCCTGTTTCGGGTTTTTCTGGCCATAGCCACGCAGATGAATCCCCTGACGCAGGTGATCCATGGTCGCCAGATGCTCTTTCCACAGGTGATCCAGAATCTGCAGCATGACCTGTTTTTCGAACATGCGAATGGCGTGTTCACCCGCCTGCTGCGCTTTTTCTTCATACGCTTTCTGCACCGCGTCCAGAATGCGCTCACGCAGACTTTCTTCGTACAGCTTGTCTTCGCTGTCCAGCCATTGTTTAACCGGCAGCTGAATATCGAACTCCGACTGGAGGTGTTTTTCCAGACCTTCAATATCCCATTGCTCTTCCAGACTTTGCGGCGCGATATAACCGTCGATGGCTTCCTGCACCACATCCTTGCGGATATTGGCGATGATTTCAGAAATATCATCCATCGCCATCAGATCGTTACGCTGGTTGTAAATAACGCGACGCTGATCGTTGGCAACGTCATCGTATTCCAGCAGTTGCTTACGGATATCGAAGTTACGGCCTTCTACTTTACGCTGTGCTTTTTCAACGGCGTTGGTCACCATACGGTGTTCAATGGATTCGCCGTCTTTCATGCCCAGCGCCTGCATCATGCTGCGCATACGCTCAGACATGAAAATGCGCATCAGGTTGTCTTCCAGTGACAGGAAGAAACGAGTTGAACCCGGGTCGCCCTGACGACCGGCACGGCCACGCAGCTGGTTATCAATACGGCGCGATTCGTGACGTTCGGTACCGATAATGTGCAGACCACCTGCTTCGAGTACGGCGTCGTGACGCTTTTTCCACTCGGCCTTGATGCTGTCGATCTGATCCTGAGTCGGTGCTTCCAGAACAGCGACTTCGGCTTCCCATTTACCGCCCAGCATAATGTCAGTACCACGACCGGCCATGTTGGTGGCAATGGTGACCGCGCCCGGACGACCGGCTTCGGCAATAATCTGTGCTTCACGCGCGTTTTCTTTGGCGTTCAGAACATTGTGAGCCACTTTGGCTTTGGTCAGCAGCTGCGACAGATACTCAGAGGCTTCGATCGAGGCTGTACCCACAAGTACCGGACGTTTCTGCGCAACGACTTCGCGGATCTCTTCAATCACAGCGTCGTATTTTTCTTTCTGCGTAGCGTAAATAACGTCGTTAAAATCGATACGGCGGATCGCCTTATTGGTCGGAATGACCACCACATCCAGAGCGTAGATCTGATGAAATTCATACGCTTCGGTATCAGCCGTACCCGTCATACCGCCCAGCTTTTCGTACAGACGGAAATAATTCTGGAAGGTGGTCGACGCCAGCGTCTGACTTTCTGCCTGAATTTTTACGCCTTCTTTCGCTTCCACCGCCTGATGCAGACCATCGCTCCAGCGACGACCCGGCATGGTACGGCCGGTGTGCTCATCGACGATCACGACCTGACCGTTCTGCACGATATAGTCGACGTTTTTCTGGTACACCGCGTGGGCTTTCAGCGCAGACTGCACGTGATGCAGCAACGACAGGTTGGAGGAGGCGTACAAACTCTCGCCTTCTTTCAGCACACCTTCGCGGGTCAGCAGTTCTTCGATGAACTCGTGACCTTCTTCCGTCATTTCGATGGTGCGGTGTTTCTCGTCTACCACATAGTGGCCGGTGACTTCGCTGCCATCTTCAGACTCTTTACCGCGCTCAAGCTGCGGCACCAGTTCGTTGATTTTGCGATACAGCTCAGAACTGTCTTCAGCAGGGCCGGAGATAATGAGCGGGGTACGCGCTTCGTCGATCAGGATCGAGTCCACTTCGTCGACGATGGCGAAATAGAGTTCACGCTGCGCCTTATCGGCCAGCGAAAATGCCATGTTGTCACGCAGGTAATCAAAACCGAATTCGTTGTTGGTACCGTAAACGATGTCCGCTTTGTACTGCTCGCGCTTGTCCTGCGGGTTCTGGCCAGGAACAACCACGCCCACAGACAGACCTAAGAATTCATACAGAGGGCGCATCCACTCAGCATCGCGACGGGCCAGATAATCGTTCACCGTCACCACATGCACGCCTTTGCCGGTCAGTGCATTCAGATAAGAAGGCAGTGTACCCACCAGAGTCTTACCTTCACCGGTGCGCATTTCAGCAATGCGACCTTCATGCAGAGTGATACCACCGATCAGCTGCACATCAAAATGGCGCATGCCCATCACCCGGGTACTGGCCTCGCGACACACAGCAAAAGCTTCCGCCAGCAGACTGTCCAGAGTAGCGCCACCTTCAAGGCGTTGACGGAACTCGGCCGTTTTGCCTTTCAGCTCGTCATCGGAGAGCTTCTTAATGGAATCTTCGAGGGCGTTGATCTGGGTTACCAGCTTGCCCATGCGCTTCAGTTCACGGCTGTTTTTACTGCCAAAAATCTTACGAAAAAGGTTACCGATCATGGTTCTATCGTTATCCGAAAACAAAATACGGGCGCTGGGCCAAAGTGCTGTAGGCTACTTATAACCCAGAATGATGACAAGCGTGTTGAATAGAAAGATTACTGAGGGGTACGGTGGATGTACGCGGCGGGATCGACGGTACGACCGTTTTTGTAAACTTCGAAGTGGACGTGCGGACCGGTAGAACGGCCGCTGCTACCCATCTCTGCAATGATATCGCCTTTGCGGACGACGTCGCCCAAGGCAACGTTGATATCCTGACAGTGGGCATAACGGGTTTTGTAGCCATTGCCATGGTTGATCTCAACCATTTTGCCGTAGCCATAACGAGGGCCGGACCAGGTGACAACACCGGAGGCTACTGCAACAATGTCCGAACCCAGCTTACCAGCGAAATCGACACCAGCGTGCCAGGCCAGACGGCCAGTGAAAGGGTCAGTACGTTTGCCGTAGCGTGAGGACATCCAGCCTTTGTTGATCGGACGGCCGGCAACGAAAGTATCAGCACTGAGCTTATTCGCCGACATCAGATCATCGAGCACTTCCAGCTGCTGTTCGCGACTGTCGATGCGCTCGGCCAGTTCGTCCAGAACCTCATTGATTTCGGGAACCTGATAGGCCTCACCGAGTGTGCCAGGACCACCCACAGCAGGCTCAAGACTGAAATCGAATTCATCAGAATTCAGGGCTGAAACATCAACCAGACGCTCGCCCAGAGCATCCAGACGCAGCAACTTCGCCTGCAGCTCAGCCAGACGCAGTGTCAGCGCCTCGAGTTCCTGATCCGTTTGCTTACGAATCTGTTGGAGCTCCTGCTTCTGCTGACTCAGGTCGCGTTCCCAGGCTTTGGCAGCGTTAAGATCCAGAATACCTTCATCAGCCAGACGCTCAGCCAGCCAATAGCCAGCCGCCCCCATAGCAAAGGGCAGTGCAAAGAGAAGACCAATCATAACCGTACGCGCCGAGGCACTCAGCGTGTAGGTACGGGACTCTCCATGACGTCGACCAACGATAATGATATTCATAGTCAGCTGTTTACTTCCTGGTCGGCTGCCAGCCGCCGATTGATTTCTCCAAGGCCTAACAAAACAAAGGCCATAACTCAATTATGGCCTCTGTGTGAAGATACTCAAACGGAATCCTGTTTCAGAACGTTAACCCGCCGCAGCCGGACGCATGTAGGAAATCGGAGCATTTTCTTCAGGAAATTCAACGAATTCCCATGCATCTTCCTGCTGCAGCAATTCACGCAGCAGCTTGTTGTTCAGACCATGGCCTGACTTATAACCAACATACTCACCAATCAGGCTATGGCCCAACAAGTAGAGATCGCCTACGGCGTCGAGAATCTTGTGCTTAACGAATTCGTCTTCGTAGCGCAGGCCGTCTTCGTTCAGGACGCGGTAGTCGTCAACGACGATCGCATTCTTCACACTGCCACCCAGAGCCAGATTCTTGGAACGCATGTACTCGAGATCTTTGGTAAAACCAAAGGTACGGGCACGGCTGACTTCTTTTACATAAGAAGTTGAGGAAAAGTCGAGGCTGGCCTTCTGCACACTCTGCTTCAATACAGGGTGGTCAAAATCAATCTCAAAAGAGACTTTGAAGCCATCGTAAGGCAGGAAGGAGGCAATCTTGTCGCCATCGCGGACTTCAACCTTACGTTTGATACGGATAAAACGTTTAGGAGCGGCTTGCTCCGCAATACCGGCGGACTGCACCAGAAACACGAACGGGCCAGAACTGCCGTCCATGATAGGAACTTCCTGCGCGCTGAGTTCAACCACAGCGTTATCAATACCCAGACCTGCCATTGCTGACAGCAGGTGCTCAACGGTATCTACCTTGGCGTGTTCTTTCACCAACGTGGTAGACAGAGTTGTTTCACCGACATTCAGGGCATTCGCCGGAATATCGACAACAGGGTCGAGGTCTGTACGACGGAAAACGATACCGGTGTTCGCAGGAGCCGGCTTCAGCGTCAGGTACACTTTCTCCCCGGAGTGGAGGCCTACACCGGTCGCCCGGATCGTATTTTTAAGCGTACGTTGTGGAATCATCGGAACAATCCTGCCAATACTGAGCAAATTTCATACAAAATTAACCAAGCCGGCATTATAGCAATAAAAAAAGAATGCGCCAGAGCGCATTCTTTAGTCTGCCTGCCGGCGAAGGAACGCCGGGATGTCTAAGTAATCCATATCAGGACGAGCTGCGACATCCAGCTGCTTCGCGGCGCTACCTGCCTGACGGGTCACTGTCGGACGATCCAGCTGGTTATAGTCCGGAGTGCCATCAGACTTGCGCACGGTGTTATCGACAACCTTGGTCGGTTTTGGTTCCTCGGCAACTTCACGACGACCCAGACCGGTGGCTACCACAGTAACGCGCAGCTCATCCGACAGCTCAGGATCAATTACGGTACCAACTACCACTGTCGCGTTTTCAGAGGCGAACTCCTCGATAACCGCACCGACTTCACTGAACTCGCCCAGTGACAAGTCGAAGCCTGCGGTGACGTTCACGAGAATGCCACGAGCGCCCTGCAGATCCACGTCTTCCAACAGAGGACTGCCAATTGCACGTTCAGCCGCTTCGCGCGCACGGTTCTCGCCAGTCGCAACGCCGGTTCCCATCATCGCCTGTCCCATTTCGGACATAACGGTGCGAACGTCAGCAAAGTCGACGTTGATCATACCCGGACGGGTAATCAGATCCGCGATCCCCTGCACAGCACCCTGAAGAACATTGTTGGCAGCTTTAAAAGCATCCAGCAATGAGGTGTTTTTACCCAGAACGGTCAGAAGCTTCTCGTTCGGGATGGTAATCAGAGAGTCTACATGCTCGGCCAGCTGCTTAAGCCCCTGGTCGGCAATGGTCATGCGCTTTTTGCCTTCAAAGGGGAAAGGCTTGGTCACAACCGCAACAGTGAGGATACCCATTTCCTTGGCAACCTCTGCAACCACCGGCGCGCCACCAGTACCTGTACCACCACCCATACCGGCGGTGATAAATACCATGTCGGCACCTTTTAAGGTTTCGGCGATACGCTCACGGTCTTCGATCGCAGCCTGACGACCAACTTCCGGATTGGCGCCTGCGCCCAAACCTTTGGTCAGGCCAGTACCCAACTGAATAATGGAGCGGGACGTCACATTGCGGAGTGCCTGTGAGTCTGTGTTCGCACAGATGAAATCAACACCTTCAATGTTGTTTTCAACCATGTGCTGAACGGCGTTACCACCACCGCCACCTACGCCCACAACCTTAATAATTGCGGACTGTTGTAAGTCGTCTGCGAGTTCGAACATATCCCCTTCTCTCTGATGAGACATAACCTTATCTCCTTAGCTGCGCGCTGCGGTTATTTAATCTTAAAAATTCCCTTTAATCCAATCTTTTATACGTGAGAAAACACCTTCCTCACCTTCTTCAACCGGACTATTTTTCAACTTATTCTTTTGCTGCTTTGCCGCATACAACAAAAGGCCGACAGCGGTGGAATAAATCGGGTTATTAATGACGTCAGTCAGGCCAGAAACCCCATAAGGCTTCGCCAGACGAACCGGCATATGGAATATCTCTTCGGCCAGTTCAACCACGCCTTCCATTTTCGCGGTACCGCCGGTCAGAACGATGCCCGCGGCAACCATATCTTCGAAACCACTGCGACGAAGTTCAGCCTGAATCAGGGTAAAAAGCTCGTCGTAGCGCGGTTCAACAACTTCAGCCAGCGCCTGGCGAGACAGATCCCGTGGCGGACGATCACCCACGCTCGGCACTTTGATGGTTTCGTCTGCACGTGCCAGTTGCGTCAACGCGCAGGCGTATTTGATTTTAATTTTTTCAGCATGCTGGGTCGGGGTACGCAACGCCATGGCAATATCATTGGTAACCTGATCACCGGCAATCGGTATAACGGCCGTATAGCGAATAGCACCTTCGGTGAAAATCGCAATATCCGTCGTGCCACCACCGATATCCACCAGGCAAACGCCCAGTTCGCGCTCATCATCCGTTAATACGGCATAACTGGACGCCAGTTGTTCCAGAATGATGTCATCGGTCTGCAATCCGCAGCGCTGCACACAACGCTCGATATTCTGCGCCGCATTCACCGCACCGGTAACCAGATGCACTTTGGCTTCCAGGCGCACGCCCGACATACCAATCGGTTCTTTAATGCCTTCCTGATTATCAACCACGTACTCCTGCGGCAGCACATGCAGAATGCGCTGATCCTGCGGAATGGCCACGGCCTGAGCGGCATCAATCACGCGCTCAATATCGGTTGCTGTCACTTCACGATCGCGAACCGCCACGATGCCGTGGGAGTTCATCGAATGAATATGGCTGCCGGCAATGCCCGCGAATACGGAATGAATGGTACATCCGGCCATTAACTCGGCTTCTTCCACCGCACGCTTAATGGACTGCACCGTGGACTCAATGTTGACCACGACGCCTTTTTTAAGACCGCGGCTTGGGTGTGACCCGAGGCCCACAATCTCAATATTGCCGTCGACATCCACTTCACCGACGATGGCAACAATTTTGGAAGTACCAATATCCAGGCCAACCAACATGTTTTTCTGTTGTACCTGACTCATCATCCCATCTCCTGTTCAGAGCGCCAGCGTATCGCCGCACCCTTTCCGTAACGTAAATCCAGACTCTCAACGCGCTCTTGCGGCAACCGGCTCAACAGCATGCCCAAACGGCGAACGCGCTCTTCAAAATACTGTCGTCCCAGACTGACCGACCAGCCATTCGACAACCGGATATCAACAGCGCCGACGGCATTCACTTTCAGTTCGTTAATCTGCAACGCCCGCTCATCCAGACTTTGCTGCACCCGGCGGAAATAACGCATAGCGATATCCACCTGATTATCATCACCCACCATTCGCGCCAACCCGGAAGTATCGATCGCTGCCGGCATTGCGCTGATACGCCCGCTGACACTCAGCAACTGTTTGTCATTCCAGACCGCCAGCGGCAGATCCTCTGTAATCACTACCTGCAAAGTGCCCGGCCATTGCTTTTTAACCACCACACGCTGTACCAGCGGGAAGGTCAGTACCTCGTCATACACTTTGCGGGTATTGAGTGAGAAAAAACTTTCTCCCCGAACCCACTGAAGCTTTGCCGCAACATCGTCGGCCGATACCGCCGCCATACGGCCGCTGACATCAATCTGCGTGATCGGCCAGCTTTTATAGCTCCACTGCATGGCATAAATCAGACCAGCCAGCACAACAGGAACTGCAATCCACTGCCAGGCAACTGCAGGTACAGCGGGTATTTTAAACGTCCATTGTTTCCGCTCACGGACAACCCGTGGCGTCGCCCCGCGTGGTGCGTCCTGCTTTTTAGCCACCAATACGTCCTTTTGCTTCCGCCAGCAGCTTCATTACCAGCTGCGGAAATTCGATGCCTGCTGCGCGTGCCGCCATCGGAACCAGACTATGGTCCGTCATACCGGGGGCGGTATTGGCTTCCAGCAACCAGAAATTACCGGCCGCATCCTGCATCACATCCATACGCGCCCAACCGCGACAGCCGAGCACGTCAAAGGCACGCAACGCCAGTTGTTTCAGTTCGTTTTCTTTGTCTTCAGCCAGACCGCACGGCAGCAGATACTGCGTGTCGTTCGCCTGGTATTTAGCGTCGTAATCATAAAAAGCATGGGTGGTTTTCAGCTGAATCGGTGGCAGCGCCTGACCATCGACAACCGCGACGGTAAATTCCGCCCCCTGGATCCAGCTTTCCGCCAGAACCAATGCATCGTAGCCCGATGCAAATTCGTAACTGCTGCGCAGTTCATCCGCGGTGTGCACTTTGCGCATACCAATGCTGGAACCTTCGCGTGCCGGCTTAACAATGGCGTCGAAATTCAGTTCAGCGATTACGGCTTGCCAATCTGTATCCTGATCCAGCAAAAATGCCTTTGGCGTCGACAAGCCGGCGGCCTGCCATACCAGCTTGGTACGCCATTTATCCATGGCCAGCGCCGATGCCATCACACCACTGCCGGTGTAAGGTTTGTTCAGCCATTCAAGAACACCCTGAATGGTACCGTCTTCACCACCGCGACCATGCAAGGCTACAAAGGCAATATCAAATGGCTCATTCGTCAGCTGTTCGATGGCATGCGCGCGGACGTCAATCGCCACCGCATCGGCACCCACCGACTGCAGTGCAGCCAATACCGCAGCGCCACTGCGCAGCGATACCTCACGCTCTGCCGACGTGCCGCCCATTAATACCGCAACTCGGCCCAGTTCTGCCGGATTCATACCTTGACCTCTTTAATCCACAGGGGTAACTGACGGGTTAATTCAATGGCCAGGTTGCCGATATCCCCGGCTCCCTGTGTGAGCAGCAGATCGCCCGGACGCAGAACATTTTTCAGCGGCTGTTCGAGCGATTCATCGCGCTCAATAAAAATCGGATCCACCGCACCGCGGTTACGGATACTGCCCGACAGCGAACGACCATCAGCACCCGCTATCGCTTTTTCTCCGGCCGGATACACATCCATCAGCAGCAGAACATCGGCGCCGGACAACACCCGCACAAAATCTTCATACAGATCGCGGGTACGGGAATAGCGGTGCGGCTGAAAAACCATCACCAGACGACGCTCAGGAAAGCCTTTGCGGATAGCATCCAGCGTTACTTCCAGCTCACGCGGATGGTGACCGTAATCGTCAACCAGCATGACGTCGCCATCTCCCAGTTCGAACTGACCACACACAGTAAAGCGGCGGCCAACACCGGCGAATTTTTCCAGTGCGCTGACAATGGCTTCGTCTTTAACGCCTTCGTCATCCGCAACCGCAATGGTCGCCATGGCATTCAGCACATTGTGGCGACCCGGCATTTTCAGGCTGATATTCAGTGGCGCACGACCTGCAGGACGATGGACAGTGAAGTAGGTGTATAACCCTTCCTGACGCAGATCGGTTGCACGGTAATCGGCATCGTCAGAGAAACCGTATGTCACCGTCTGACGACTGATGCGCGGTAATAATTCACGCACCACAGGATCATCAATGCACACCACTGCCAGTCCGTAGAACGGCAGATTGTGAAGAAAATCCACAAAGGTGGTTTTCAGCTTTTCAAAATCACCACCGTAGGTGCTCATGTGGTCGGCATCGATATTGGTCACGATGGAAACCATCGGCTGAAGATGCAGGAACGATGCATCGCTTTCATCAGCCTCTGCCACCAGATAACGACTGGCGCCCAAACGGGCATTGGTACCGGCACTGTTTAATTTGCCACCAATCACAAATGTCGGATCAAGACCGGCTTCGGCCAGTACCGACGTCACCATACTGGTGGTGGTGGTTTTACCGTGCGTACCGGCAATCGCAATGCCGTGACGGAAGCGCATTAATTCAGCCAGCATTTCCGCACGGCGAACAACAGGAATACGTTTTTCCAGTGCACCGGCCACTTCAGGGTTTGCCTGATCAATGGCCGTTGACACTACCAATACATCGGCTTCGCGGATATTGTCGGCACTATGGCCTATGTACACAGTCGCACCCAGTGATTGCAGACGCTCAGTGACCGCCGATTCTTTAAGATCGGAGCCCGAAATCTTATAGCCCTGATTCAGCAGCACTTCGGCAATGCCGCACATACCAGCGCCACCGATACCAACAAAATGAATGCAACGGATACGACGCATTTCCGGAATCAGATGACGCATTGGCGAAGTATTCATATCACCCACGGGCAAACCTCTTTACCTGCGCAGCCACTTCGGTGGCCGCTCCGGTCATGGCCAGCTGACGTGCAGCACAGGCCATAATCCGTAATTGATCTTTGTGCTGAGCGAAGTAGCGCAATTTGTCGGCCAGCCACTCAGCGTTGAATTCGTTTTGCGGACATAAAACGCCCGCCTGATTGTCCGTCAGATAACGGGCATTGGCCGTCTGGTGATCATCTACAGCGGACGGCAGCGGAATAAACACAGCGGCACACCCAGCGGCTGCCACTTCAGAGACCGTCAGGGCCCCGGCCCGGCACACCAGCAAATCGGTGTCGGCATACGCCGCGGCCATGTCATTAATAAATGCAGCGACGTTCACTTTGATACCGGCATCAGAGTAGCGCTGCTGTAACTCGTCAAAATTGCGCTTACCCGCCTGATGCACCAGCGATGGACGCTCGCTTTCCGCAAGCGATGCCATCGCCGAGAAAACAACATTATTAATGGCAACAGCCCCCTGACTGCCGCCAATTACCATCACTTTGAGTTGCTCACCCGATTCTTCACGGGCACGGTAACGCTGCTCAGGATTTTCCAGTGCAACGACTTCCTGACGAACCGGGTTGCCTGTGGTCAGGGCTTCTGGCATAGCCTGAGGAAATGCCTGCATCACACACTGACTGAATCGGCTGAGTAAACGATTTGTCATTCCGGCACGGGCATTCTGTTCATGGATCAACAACGGAATTCCGCATGACCGCGCCGCGACACCGCCAGGACCTGTGACATACCCACCAAAACCAACCACGGCCACTGGGTTCAGAGAACGCATAACGTTGCGCGCCTGCAACACGGCGCGCAGAACGCGAACCGGTGCAGTCAGCAGCCCCAGTTTTCCTTTACCGCGCAGCCCCTGGATATTGATGGTGTGCAGAGGAATGCCGGCTGCCGGAACCAGATCGTTTTCGATACCGGAAGGCGTACCCAGCCAGTGAATCTGATAACCGTCTTTTGCAAGTTCACGCGCGACAGCAAGTGCCGGAAAAACATGACCGCCGGTACCACCGGCCATCATCAGAATATTGTTAGTTGTTGTCATGATCACCTCCGCCCTGATATTCAGCGGTTTCATGAGCAACACGCATCACCACACCCACCATAACGCAACAAATCAGCAAACTACTGCCACCATAACTGAAGAATGGCAGTGTCAGACCTTTGGTTGGCAAGAGTCCGGTATTTACACCCAGGTTAATCACCACCTGTAAACCAAGCAGCGACGCAATACCGGCGGCAATATAAGCACCGTACATCAGACCTTTTTGCTGGGCCTGCCACGACACCTGCCAGATACGGCCAATGGCAACCATTAATGCTGCCAGTGCAATTAAACCGCCAGCCAGTCCGGTTTCTTCTGCCCAGATGGCAAACACGAAATCGGTATGCGCTTCGGGCAAATAAAAGAGTTTCTGTACGCTCTCACCCAGCCCCACACCAAACCACTCACCGCGACCAAAGGCGATTAACGACTGAGTCAGCTGATAACCAGTGCCATACACATGCTCGGGCGCCCACGGATCGAGATACGCCATCAGACGTTCTACCCGATAACTTTCTGACGTCAGCACAATAATGCTCAGAATCAGCGTAGCGACCAGCAACAGGAAAAACTGACCGGCTTTTACACCACCCAGAAACAACTGAATTAATACAGCGCCCATCAGCACGACCACGGCACCAAAGTCAGGTTCAAGCAGCAACAGGAAAACAATAAAGGCCAGAATACCCAGCGGCTTAATAAAGCCAGACCACTGCTTCTGTACTTCTTCCTGACGGCGCACCAGATAGCCTGCGACATAAAATACCGCCGCCAGTTTCGCCAGTTCCGAGGCCTGCACTTTGATAATGCCGAAATTCAGCCAACGCTGACTGCCGTTTACTTCGTGTCCGATGCCGGGCGCAAATACCAGTAATAAGCCAAGAATCGACAGAATCAGGAAAACAACGTCGGCCTTTCCCCAGGCTGTCAGCGGAATCTGACTGACCGCGTACATCACCAGAATGCCCATCACCAGATAGGCTGCATGACGAATCGCAAAATACGACGGATTACCCGTGTAGTATTCCGCAATGCCGGTAGACGCTGACGCCACCATAATCCAGCCAAGACACATCAGAGCCAGCCAGGGGAAAAACAGTGGCTGGCGGTTTTGCCAGTCGATGCGCTGAAGGAATTCCGCGTTCATAAGCGGGCCTCCACCAGGGCACGGAAATACTCTCCGCGATGATTGTAGTTACGGAACTGATCAAAACTCGCACAAGCCGGTGACAGCAGAATCACATCACCGTCATCCGCTAGCGAGCAGGCACGCTCAAAGGCCTCGTCCAGTGTCGCTTGCATCGACACCTGACAATCACCCGACACCGCATTGGCAATAATGCCGCCGTCAGCACCATAGGTCAGAACTTCTGCAACGAATTCACCACAAGGACCAGCCAGTGGGCTGAAATCCTGTCCTTTACCTTCACCACCGGCGAGCAGCCAGATGCGTCCCGAAATTTCCGGGCCAAGGCCATTGATGGCCGCCAGGGTGGAACCGACATTGGTGCCTTTCGAATCGTTGTAAAATGCGACGCCGTCTTTTTCACCCAGCCACTGACATCTGTGATCCAGACCTGCAAAGGCCTTCAGCGCCGGCAGCACAGTATTCAGATCAACATTCATTGTCTGAACCAACGCCAGCGCCGCCATCACGTTCGCCAGATTGTGCTGACCTTTAATACGCAGCTCTGATGCCGATACGATCAGCTCATCACCAAAGGCGATCCAGCTTTCACCCTTCACACGCACCAGACCGAACTCACGTACAACCGGTGCCTGCAGACCAAACGTAATATTGACCTGCCCTGCCGGCGGGAAAGTCGTTGCGTCATCACGGTTGGCAATAATCTGCCGGCAACCGTTGAATATTTTTTGTTTGGCGGCGAGATAGTCGTCCATACCTGAGTAGCGATCCATATGATCTTCACTCAGGTTCAGGATCACGCCAGCCCATGCATTCAGATGATCGGTGGTTTCCAGCTGAAAACTCGACAGCTCCAGCACATAGACATCAGCAGCGCCAAGATCCAGCGCCGGCACACCGATATTGCCACCCACACCCACGTTCAATCCCGCCGCGGCCAGTAACTCACCCACAAGCGTTGTTACCGTGCTTTTTCCGTTTGAGCCGGTAATGGCAATAATGGGTTTATCACAGTGCTCAGCGAATAACTGAATATCGCCGGTCACGGCAACACTGGCCGCAATCGCCTGCTGAATAGCGGGTTCAGCCAGTGCCACACCCGGGCTGACTACGAGCTGGTCGTACTGACTCAGAACATCGCCATTAAGCTTACCGGTCATGATCGCGGCATCCGGAAATTCTGCGCGTACCGCATCAATATTCGGTAATTGCTCACGGGTGTCACACAGGTCAAACGCAAAGCCCTGACGTTTAAGCCAGCGCGCAGCCGACAGCCCGGTTAACCCGAGACCGACAACAAGACGTTTGTTAATGACATTTGACCGTGACATGACCTTTCCTCAGCGGATCTTCAGGGTCGCCAGACCGACCAGAACCAGAATGATGGTGATGATCCAGAAACGCACGATCACGCGCGGCTCCGGCCAGCCTTTTAATTCAAAATGGTGATGCAGCGGCGCCATACGGAAAATACGTTTTCCGGTCATTTTGAAAGACGCCACCTGCAGAATCACAGAGACGGTTTCCGCGACGAAGATACCGCCCATAATGAACAGCACAATTTCCTGACGGACAATGACGGCCACAACGCCCAGCGCGGCACCCAACGCCAGCGAGCCTACATCACCCATAAATACCTGAGCCGGGTAGGTGTTGAACCACAGGAAACCGATACCCGCCCCCACCATGGCCGCACAGAACACCACCAGCTCACCGGAACCTGCGACATAAGGAATATGCAGGTAATTAGCGAAATTCACGTTACCCGCCAGATACGCACACACACCCAGTGCCGCGCTGACCATCACAGTCGGCATAATCGCCAGACCATCCAGACCGTCCGTCAGATTCACCGCGTTACTGGAACCCACGATCACAAAATACGTCAGCAGAATGAACAGCAGCCCCAGTTGCGGCATAACGTCTTTGATAAACGGCACAACCAGCTGCGTTTCCTGCGGGCTTTGTGCGGTATAAAACAGGTATGCGCCGACAATCAGGGCGAACACAGATTGCCAGAAATATTTCCAGCGCCCCGGTAAACCACGGGAATTCTTTTCAACCACTTTGCGGTAATCGTCGACCCAGCCGATAGCACCGAAAAACAGAGTGACCAGCAGCACAACCCAGACAAAGCGATTTTCCAGATTGCCCCACAGCAAGGTGCTGATGGCAATCGACAGCAGAATCAATACACCACCCATGGTCGGTGTACCTGCTTTACTCAGGTGAGATTTCGGGCCCACTTCGCGGATGGCCTGTCCGATCTGATATTCGCGTAATTTGCGGATAACCACAGGACCCAGAATCAGTGACACCGTTAAGGCGGTGATCACGGATAAAATCGCGCGCAGCGTCAGATAATTAACAACGCCGAAGCCCGAGTGGTACTGTGCTAACCAGTCGCCCAGCCATAGCAGCATGATCAGTTTTCCTCTGTGTTCTTTTGCAGTGCGTGGACGACTTCATCCATTCCGGCGCTGCGCGACCCTTTAATCAGAAGAACATCCTGATCGCGGGTCTGTTGTTGTAAAAATCGCACCACTTCTTCACGGGATGCGAACCAGTGCGCTCCTGCACCAAATGCGTCCGTTGCCTGACGACAACGGTTACCCGTTGCCACCAGATGTTTAATTCCCTGCTCGCGGGCATAAGCACCAACACTGGCGTGCAACGCCAGTTCATCAGCACCCAGTTCGGCCATATCACCCAGCACCAGCCAGCTGTTTTCTGCCTGCTTCAGTACATCAATGGCGGCCCGAACCGATGCCGGATTGGCGTTATAAGCGTCGTTCAGAATGCGCTGACCATTGACACCATCCAGCCACTGCAGACGACCGCCAACCGCGACGGCTTTTTTCAGGCCCGACGTAATTTCGTCGCCCGACATACCCAGAGCAAACGCCGCAGCCGCAACCGCCAGTGCGTTGCGCACATTGTGAACGCCCGGCAGAGGTAACTCGGCCGGCCATTGCTGCCCCTTGAAGGCCAGTACAAAACGACTGCCACTGAGCGTGGTTTCGATCGCCAGCGCACGCACATCGGCCTGCTCTGAAAAGCCGAAACTTAATTGCTGAGTCTGTGCGCGTTCAGCCCACTGCGGATAAAACACATCGTCCGCATTCAGCACCGCAGTGCCACCCGGCTGAATAAAATCGAGCAGTTCACCTTTGGTGAGGACAACGCCCTGCAGACTGCCAAAACCTTCAATGTGGGCTTCAGCCGCATTGGTAATGATGCCAACCTGTGGTTTTACCCAGCGCGCGGTATAGGCAATTTCGCCCAGACCACTGGCGCCCAGTTCAATCATGGCCGCTTCATGCTCAGGCTTCAGTGCCAGTAAGGTCAGCGGCGCCCCAATGTGATTATTCAGATTGCCCTGCGTCATCCAGGTATTGAACCGTTCGCTCAGCACACTGGTCATTAATTGCTTGACGCTGGTTTTTCCGGCACTGCCGGTGACCGACACAACAGGACCAGTAAACAGATCACGATTGGCCGAGGCGAGGAGCCCCAGTGCCAGCAAACAATCGTCGACCCTGACACAGGGAAACCGGCTGTCGACGTCTTCATCCACCAGAGCGGCTACGGCACCGGCGGCTAACGCTGCTTCAATAAAAGCGTGACCATTGAAACGTTCGCCCTTTAATGCAACGTACAGATCACCCGCCTGAATTTTGCGCGTGTCGGTGCTGATACCTGAAATCACCAGAGACGATTCACCCTGCACGGTACCGCCCGTAACAGCAGCGATTTCGGCCAGAGTCCATGACTTAATCATGCGCTCCTCCGGCTTTTTGGTAACCCAGACTCAGCAATACAGATTCATCGCTGTAAGGATGTTTCACACCCATAATATCCTGATAATTTTCATGTCCTTTGCCGGCAATCAGCACGATACCGTCGGCTCCGGCAGAGGTGACCGCCTGACGAATGGCCGCGGTCCGGTTATGTTCATGAGCAAGTTCTGGCGCACCAGCCAATACATCGGCAAAAATCTGGTGTGGATCTTCCGTCCGCGGATTGTCATCGGTCAGCACAGCAAAATCCGATTCGCGGGCCACTACGGCCGCCATCAGAGGACGCTTGCTGCGGTCGCGATCACCGCCACACCCAAAAACCGTTGTCAGCGGTTTGTCCCAGGGCTTCAGCGCGCCAATTACATTGCTCAGCGCGTCCGGAGTATGGGCAAAATCAATAACCGCCATGGGCGCACCGGCTTTGGTGTACAACTCCATGCGTCCGGCCACTGGCTGCAACTGAGAAGCCGCAGCACACAAGGCATTAAAATCCAGCCCTTTTGCCGCCAGTGCGGCAATCGCCGCGCTGGCGTTGGCCAGATTAAATTCGCCAATTAATGGCAGAGACAGGTGACCGGTACCCCAGGGCGTTGTTAACTCGGCCTCTATGCCAGCACCGGTTAAGGCCGTCATGCGATAGCGGACATCCGCCTCAGCGTTGCGACCGTAACGCATAACCTTGCAGGTCAGCGCCTTATCAGCCGCCAGACGACGACCGTATTCATCATCGGTATTGATCAGCGCAATCTGCACACCATGGTCAACAAACAATGCGCGTTTGGCGGCAAAGTAGTGGTCCATAGTGCCGTGGTAATCGAGGTGATCCTGCGTAAGATTGGTAAGCACAGCGATGGAAAATCCGATACCCGCAACCCGCTTCTGGCTGAGGCCGTGTGAAGACACTTCCATCGCCGTAAGGTTCACAGATTGTTCCGTTAATTCGCTTAAATTACGCAGAATAATGGACAAATCCGGCGTGGTATTCCGGGTTGGCGCAAGCTGAGGCCAGCGACCATTACCCAGCGTGCCCAACACACCACAGGCTTCACCACAGGCAGATGCCAGCTGGGCAATATATTGGGTCACCGAGCTTTTGCCATTCGTGCCGGTCACGCCAATCAGCGACATACTATTGAGCGGGTAACGGCGGAATAACCAGGTATTCAGATGCTGTTTAATGTCCGCCGAAATAAAGACCGGAATGGTGTCGCCGTCGTCATTCCACTCACAACGGAAACCCTGTGCATCACCTTCTGCAAGAATGGCAGCGGCACCGCGCTGTACGGCATCAGTAATGTGTTGTGCACCATGCGCGGCCGCGCCCTGGCGAGCAATAAAGACATCACCTGGCTGCACGTCACGACTGTCAATAATCAGATGGTGAACATCGCGATCCCATTCCGGCGGCATGAACAACTCAGGCATCACAATCTGGCTTAATTTCATGCCGGACCTCCTGCCATACGCAGGGTCGATACCTTGCCGTCATCCGGAGCGACCTGACGCAGACGCAACGACTGGCCCATAATCCGCGAAAATACCGGCGCGGCGACTTCACCACCGTAATATTCTTTACCCTGTGGCGAATCGATCACCACAACGAGAATCAGATCCGGATCGGAAATCGGTGCAACACCGGCAAACACCGCGGTGTATTCAGAATCTTCGTAACCCTGCTGGCCTACCTTATGCGCGGTGCCAGTCTTTCCGCCGACACGATATCCGGCGACACGGGCACGGGTACCGGTACCGCCTTTACCGGTTACGGTTTCCAGCATATCCAGCACCTGACGCGCCACTTTGGCCGACATTACCTGGTCACAATTAGCGGTATTGTCGTCTGTCACAATCAGGCGCAGCGGACGGATGCAGCCTTTCTGAGTAAACGCGGTATACGCGTGTGCCAGCTGCAGTGGCGAAACCGACAGGCCATAGCCATAAGAAACCGTGGCTAAACGCAGCGCATCCAGCTGTTCCGGATAAGGCAGACTGCCAACGGCCTCCCCCGGAAAACCGAGCACGTTTGCCTGACCAATGCCGGCTTTACTGAAAAATGCCCAGATATTGTCCGCACCCAGCTCGCGCGACAGATAGGTCACACCGACGTTACTGGATTTGGTAATAATGCCGGTGATATCGAGCACGCCGTAGTTGGTGTGATCGCGAATGGTTTTATTTTTTACGCGCACATAACCCGGTGCCGTATTCACTTCGCTGCGCGGAGAAAAACGACCGGACTCAAGTGCTGCAGCCACGGTAAATGGTTTCATGGTGGAACCCGGTTCAATCAGGTCGGCCACGGCTCGGTTGCGCATATGCTCCGGGCGCAGACCGGCGCGATTATTCGGGTTGTAAGAAGGCTGCCCAACCAGCGCCAGCACATCACCTGTGTGTGCATCCAGCAGCACGGCACTGCCGGATTTTGCGTGGTGCTGAGCCACCGCCGCTTTTAATTCGCGGTACGCCAGATACTGCAGTCGCAGATCGAGCGTAAGGGTTAAATTCGCGCCGGGGGTGGCAACGGAATTCACTTTAAGCTGTTTAATCACGTTACCGTACAGGTCTTTAACCACCTGCCGTGAACCTTCCTGCCCTTGCAGATATTGATCAAACGCCAGCTCAAGACCTTCCTGACCTTTGCCATCAATGCTGACGATACCGACGGTATGCGCCGCTACTTCGGCTGCCGGATAAAAACGGCGGAAATCATCTTCGCCGTAAACACCCGCCAGACGGCGATCAAGAATCTGGCGCGCGGCACCAGGTTCAACCTGACGTTTCAGATATGCGAAAGAGCGACCCTGTTCGGCCGCTCTTTTGGTTTTCTTCACCAGATCTTTTGCTGGCAGTCCGAGATCCTTGGCGAGCTGCGGTAATTCCTGCAAATTCACCTGCTGCGGATTCAGCCACAGATTCACCACCGGCGTGCTGACCGCCAGCGGCTTGCCGAAACGGTCGGTGATCATGCCGCGCATGGCCGGCTGCACATCTTCACGCACCGTGCGTTTTTCGCCCTGTTCAAACAGAAACGGCTGATCAATGGTGTGCAATAAAACCAGACGAACCAGAACGCCACCCAGCAGACAACCGAACACGCCCAGCACCAGCGCGAAGCGCCAGCGTTGCATGCCGGTGAGCACAGTCTGTTGTGGTTCGTTCGGTCTGGCGTTCATTGCGGAAGCACCTGCACCTGTTCGGGTTCAGTCATATTTAATTGTTTTCTGGCGACCTGATCGATGCGCCCGTGCGCAGTCAGAGCCCCTTTTTCCAGCAGCAACCGGGTGTATTCCTGTTGCAGCCGTTCGCGTTTTGCATCTTCCTGCTGCCACACCTGCAGCAGATCGCGCTGCCACTGCACAACGTTGATCTGCACCAGTGCGGACGCCATCACAGCACCCCACAACAGCGTCAGCCAAACGCCGGTTTTCATTGCGGCAAGCGCTCGGCCACCCGCAGCACCGCACTGCGGGCACGGGCATTACGCTGAATTTCGTCATCACCCGGCATAATGGCTTTACCGACTTTCACCATGGTGCGGCCCAGCATGTCGTCGGTCACCGGAACACCGGCCGGAATATCGCGGCCTTTTTCCTGGGCGCGAATAAAGCGCTTCACCATGCGGTCTTCCAGTGAGTGGAAGCTGATCACCGCCAGACGACCACCCGGCAGCAGAAGATCCACACTGTCGGCCAGTGCGTTTTCCAGATCACCCAGTTCGTTATTCACGGCAATGCGGATTGCCTGAAAAGCACGGGTGGCCGGATGTTTGTGTTTCTCCCACGCCGGGTTTGCGACCTTAATGATTTCGGCCAGCTGCTTGGTGCGGGTAATCGGTTCTTCCTGACGGGCAATAATCAGTGCGCGCGCCATGCGCTTGGCAAAGCGTTCTTCACCGTATTCTTTGAGCACACGGGCAATTTCGCCTTCTGCCGTGGTCATCACCCACTCGGATGCACTGAGGCCGGCATCCGGATTCATGCGCATGTCCAGCGGGCCGTCTTTCATAAAGCTGAAGCCGCGTTCGGCATCGTCCAGCTGAGGCGAAGACACCCCGAGATCGAGCAGGATGCCGTTTACCTTATTGATGCCCAGCGCCGTCAGTTCCGCTTTCATGTCAGCAAAGCTGGATTGCACGATGCGGAATCGCGGGTCTTCCTGTTCCAGCTCTTTACCGCTGTTGATCGCCAGCGGGTCTTTATCAAAACCAATCAGGCGGCCTTCCGGCGCCAGCTTGCTCAGCAGCAGACGGCTGTGACCGCCGCGCCCAAAGGTACCATCCACATACACACCGGCCGGGTCATTCAGACAGCCGTCTACGGTTTCCTGCAGCAGGACAGTCGTGTGCAAAAATTCATTCAGATTCATAACGACAGACTCTGCAGTTCGGCCGGCAGCTGTTCAGGCTGACTGACCATATCCAGGTATTCATCACGACGGCCTTCCCAGACCGCCTTGCTCCACAATTCCAGCTTCTTGCCCTGACCCATCAGCACGACTTCTTTGTCGAGCTCGGCGTATTCACGCAGCGGCTGCGGCAACAGCACACGGCCACTGCCATCCAGTTCGAGATCGGTGGCATGACCAATCAGCAGGCGCTGAATACGACGGGCAACGGGGTTAAAGCTGGGTAAGGCCTCAATCTTGGCCTGAATCACTTCCCATTCATTGACGGGATAAATCAGAAGGCAGCGTTCTTCGGTGTCGATGGTGGCCACCAAACGGGCGCCACAGAGCTCGGCCAGCGTTTCCCGATACTTGGTCGGGATCGCCAGACGCCCTTTAGCATCCAGATTGATCGAGTGCAGCCCCCGGAACATGAGTTCTCGCGTCCTTCCTGTTAGTTGTTGAGTGAATGTGGGTGATCACTAACACCCAAATAACCCACATTTACCCACTATTCTCCACTTTACGACACTATAGAAAGCGCTCTGGCCTTTTGCAAGCCAGCGAAACCAGCGTAAATCCTGATTTTTGCTTTATTTCACAAGGACTTAGAGGGGTATAAAAGGAAGGTGGGAAAAAGTGGTGGTGAAATAGCGTACAGAGTCTTAAACCTGCATCACAAACTTAAAGTAATTTGTGAAGTTAGTACCCACCAACAAGGGGTTATATAAAATTTCTTCATAAGAAGTGGTTACTAACTAACGTAAAGGTTTTTCGTCAGGAATGGCAGGCAAAGCCGCCGATCAGCCCCGGTTGCGGCGCGGGTTCGCTGCCACAGTTGGCGCCACAGGACACCTGTGCCAGACTGCGCGCCATTCTGCTCTGCCCGTTTCAGGCCCGCAAGGAGAACCTGAACCAAACGTGAGCAACCACTAACATAAAGCCCAAGGAACTCTGATGAAGCGCCTGCTACTGCAACCTCTGGTGAAAGGCTCCATGGTCGTCCTGCCCTTACTGGTCACCGTCTGGCTGCTATGGTCGGCCCTGCTGTGGCTGAACGGACTGGGTCTGAACCTGCTGGAGCAATTGGGGATCGACAGCCTGTTTCCCGGCATGGGACTGGGACTGATGCTGCTGGCGCTGCTGCTGATCGGCCTGCTGTTTCAGTTCAATCCGGTCAGCTGGCTGTATCAGTATGTTGAGGATGCCCTGCTTCGTTTCCCGCTGGTGAAAACCCTGTACGGCGCTGTGAAAGACTTTGCCGCCATGTTCGATCAGGAGAAACAGCAGGGCCAGCAGGTGGTTCTGATCGACCTGCCCGGCCAGGGACAGGTGATCGGCTTTATTACCGCCAGCAAAATTCCGGCAGCGGTAAAAGCCGTGAACGAAAGTGAGGATCTGGTGACTGTGTACCTGCCGATGAGCTACATGGTGGGCGGCTACACTCTTTTTGTGCCGCGCAGCCGCCTGACGCTGCTCGACTGGTCGTTTGAAGACGCCATGCGCTTCGCCCTGACCGCCGGTGTGTCCCAGAGCCAGGCCCGCACCCGTAACCGCGATCAGTCCGGCGTTTAATCCGCCAGACAACCAACTCGCCGGTGCTTAATCCGCCGGGCGACCAACGCGCTGGGTCAGGGCTAGAAAGCCGCCCAGCGCCGCCAGCAGAAGGGCACAGGCCACCAGAATGGCCACCGGGTAATACAGATTTCCGGCCAGATCGAGCTGACTGTATTTGATGATCATGATCAGCGCCTCCAGCACCAGCGCAATGCAGACAGTGCCAACAAAGCGGGTGATGGTGCGGCGCATGTTCTGCACTATGTCGCCGCCCTCTTCTTCCGAGATGTATTCCTTCCCGACCCCAATCCCCAGTTCATACATGGCCAGCGCAATCACCAGCGTATTGATGGCTTTGACCACCAGCGAGATGAGTTCGGACCCGGGCTCACCCAGTCCGGTTAAAAACGTATTCACCGATAAGCCCACCAGCAGCAGCGCCAGCAGATGAAAGATGGCCGAAAACAGCATGGCCAGTCCGGTGCGGTAGTGGCCCACCAGTGAGGGTGAGGCCATGTGGGATGCAATGCGCATACAGCGACTCCTGTCAGAACAAGTCTCTTTCCGAGTCCTGCAGCCGCCTCAGGTTCCCCGGCGTCTGCCATTACCCCACCATCACCCGCGATGGGCCTGCCACAAATCCACCTTCCACAGGCAGCCAATCCGGACTCACACTAGGCTGAACCCTTTGTTATAGTTGGTCGATATAACAAGCTCACCTTATCCACCAGGCATTGAATTATGGAAGATAACAACAGCCCAGAGCTGTCGCCGCTGCAGATTCAGCGCTTCATCCCGTTCGATGAGTTGTCTGAGAACACCATCGCCGAGCTGATGCCGCACTTCCGCGCTTACCGCGCCGAAGCCAAGAAGATGCTGTTCAAACGGGGTACAGAAGACGACGAATGCCATTTCCTGCTGGAAGGCGAAGTGGATCTGGCCGACGACCAGTTCCGCATCACCAAAATCAAAGGGGATGACGACGAGAACTTTCTGGCACTGGACGCCAGCCACGCCATCCACCGTCATGCGGCCATCACTCAGGTGCCGTGCCAGCTGTTCGCCATCCGTCGTCAGTATCTGGAACTCATCACCACCTGGTCGGAACTGCGCCAGTCGTACGAACTCGACGAAAGCGAATCCGACTGGCTGGAAGCGCTGCTGACCTCAAGCCTGTTCAACCGGGTGCCGCCGGGCAATATTCAGAAGCTGCTGAGCCGTTTCAATGAACGCGAGGTCACCCTCGGTGAGGTCATCATCCGTGAAGGTGAGGAAGGCAACGAATGCTATGTCATCAAATGCGGGCGTGCTGTGGTGACGCGCAAAACCAATAACCGCTCAGAAACCCTGGCGGCGCTGAGCAACGGCAATCTGTTCGGTGAAGACGCCCTGATCAGCAACCTGCCGCGCAATGCCACCATCACCATGAGCAGTGACGGCGTGCTGATGACCCTGACCAAAGACGATTTCGATACCCTGCTGAAAAACCCGGTACTGGAATACGTCAGCCAGTCGGAGCTTGAGCATCTGATTGAGGAAGGCGAAACCGGTACCGTGCTGCTCGACGTGCGCACGACACAGGAAGCCGGCGTCAGCGCCATTCCCCGTGCACAGTGCATCCCGCTGGGGCAGCTGCGTTCGCGTCTGGACGAACTGTCAAAGGCGTTTGTATACGTGGTGTGTGGTGAAGGCCGGGCGGAAGCGGCGGCCTACATTCTGACGGAGGCGGGTTTTCAGGCCCGCGTGCTGAAACCGGTCAAAGCCTGAAACCGGTAAATACCAAAGCCGGCGGATGTCTGAGGCCCGAACAAGCCTCAGCGCGTCACCGGCGCAATCATCTGCTCGTAAGCCGCCTGATAACGCTCCAGCGTGTCCGGGTCCAGCCAGTCGCCGACGATGCGGCGATTGGCGTCCAGCGGTAACTGAGTGCGGATCCAGACATTCAGCTGACGGATGACCTCACGTCCGACGTCGGTATTCGGGCAAGCCACATAGCTGCGGAAAAACGGCTGCAGCTCATCAATCCCCATGGTCGACAGACTCTGCATATCACTCAGGCCCATTGCCACATAACGCACAATCCACGGGTATTCGACCACGGCATCAATGCGCCCGGAATTGAGCATGCGCAGCAGACTGAGCGGCCCGTAGTTGTTCGACACCTGTATCAGGCGCTCGCTGTTGTGCTGGGCGCGCAGCATAGAATCGACCTCACCGTAGGCACGTTCGGTGATCATGCCGATGCGTAACGTCGGATTTTCCAGTACCTCGCGCAGGGCAATGGTTTTCCGCTTGCCGAATAAACGCTGCTTCTGCTCGGCGCGCATGATCAGCACCATGGACGGCACGATGGCACCAGCTTCGGAAAACACCGCCACGCGTTCGCGTTCCGGGGTTTTCAGCACCGCCGGCTGGCAGACATTGCGCCCTTCGCGGATTTCCTGCCACGAGCGGGAATCGGTCATCACGCCGATCACATGATGAAAGCCCGACACGGCCGCCTGCATGTGCGGCACCACCACATCGACCATGCCTTTTCCGGCCAGCGGCCCCTCGGCAATATGAAACGGCGGATACGGCGCCACCACCCAGGTCAGCTCCGTCAGATCATCGGCATCCGCCATCCAGGGCACAAACAACAGTGCCAGCCACAGAATCCGCATTCAGTCTTACTCATGAATTATTCCCACTAAGCCTATGCCATGAGGTACAAAAAAGCCCGCTCAGGGCGGGCTTTTTTGTTGCTGTTGTTAACAGCGTCTTACAGCTTACCGGCTTCTTCGGCCAGGTACTTGGCAACGCCTTCCGGAGAAGCGTTCATGCCCTTGTCGCCTTTGTTCCAGCCGGCCGGGCACACTTCGCCGTGGGCTTCATGGAACTGCAGCGCTTCCACCAGACGGATCAGTTCGTCGATGTTACGGCCCAGTGGCAGGTCGTTGATGTTGGCAGCACGTACCACACCTTCTTTGTCGATCAGGAACGCGCCACGCAGCGCCACACCACCGGCGGTTTCTACGTCGTAGGCTTTACAGATGCCGTGATCAACGTCAGCCGCCATGGTGTACTTAACAGCGCCGATGCCGCCTTTTTCCACCGGGGTGTTACGCCATGCGTTGTGGGTAAAGTGGGAGTCGATCGATACAGAAATAACCTCAACACCCAGCTCAGCGAATTTACCCATGCGGTGATCCAGAGCGATCAGCTCAGACGGGCACACGAAGGTGAAATCCAGTGGGTAGAAGAACACCAGAGCGTATTTGCCCTTGGTCGCTTCTGCGAAGTTGTACGATTCAGTGATGGTGCCGTTACCCAGAACTGCAGGAACGGTGAAATCCGGGGCTTTTTTACCTACCAGAACGCTCATGGTGTTACTCCCTGTGATAAATCATCGGTTGCCGGGGTATTCTCTGATTGGAATACGCCCGATGCTGTGCCCGGCGGGCACGCTGGCCGGTATGATACATGGCCGGCTCAGCGCTTGTTAACATTAAGTGCGCCAGCTCGGCAGCCACGGTTTTATTAACCCCCCAAACGATTTATAAAATCTGAACCGGGATTTATAAAAACCGAACAGGGTGTGAAAACCGCCAGAATGTCATTACAAGGAATGCCGTGCACAGGATACCGGACGCCATCCGCCGCCACCCTCTGGTCAGTGCCCTGACGCTGTCGGCGCTGCTGCACCTGCTGTTTTTATGGCCCGATACCCACCAGACGCCGCCCGCCATGCGGGTGATTAATGCCGACCTCCGCCTCACCGAACTCAGCGCCCAGACACTGAAAACACCCGCCGATCATCAGCCGCCAGCGTCCGCAGATGGGGCGCCGGCGGCTGATGATGAGGCGCCGGCAACATCGACAGACGAACCCCAAACGACAAAGCCCACTGGCACACCAATAACGCCGCGCAAAGCCGCTGCAGCCACACGAGCCCTCACAACGCCAGAGCCAGCAACCGAAGCGGTTGAACAGAAAAAGAAACAGGAAGCGGCAAGCGTGGCACAGCCAGGGCTTACCGACCGTCAGGATGAGCTGAGCAGCGACCCGGTGGAAAGACAGTACCAGCAACAGATACTGGCGCATCTGCGTCAGCAGGTAGAGGCCCCGGCCGGCTTCAGCGGCAGTGTGCGTCTGAGCCTGACCATACGCTACGGCCAGATCGCCACCGACGTCGATATTGTGCGCTCCAGCGGCGACCCCGCCATCGACGACTGGGCCGTGAAAGCCGCGATTGGCGCCAACCCGTATCCTCAGGTGCCGCCACAGCTGCCGCAGCCCTACCACTTCCGCCCGACGCTCAGCATCGGGCAGTAACCGACCCGCGTACAATCACGACACCGTTACTGACATCCAGTGTCAGTCCGGCATTTTGCCTAAAAAGCGATACAGCACAGGCACCACAATCAGCGTCAGCACGGTCGACACCAATAAACCACCAATAATGGCCCAGCCCATCGGCGACCACATGCTGGAGCCCGACAGAGTCAGCGGCAGCAGACCGCCAATGGTGGTTAATGTGGTCAGCACGATCGGTACAAACCGGGTTTGCGCCGACGCTGCAATGGCCGCCAGCTGATCCATGCCTTCGCGCCGCATCTGGTTGGCGTAGTCGACCAGAATAATCGAGTTATTCACCACAATACCCACCAGCGAGGTCAGACCGATAAAGGCGGTAAAGCTGAAGGTATAGCCGGTTAAAAACAGCGCCAGCAACGCACCGATTAACGCAAACGGAATGGCGGCAAACACGATTAATGGCTGCACAAAGGAGCGGAACTGCAGGACCAGTACGGCAAAAATACCGAACACCGCCAGCAGCAGGGCTTTCGCCATGCCACCAAACGCCTTTTTACGGTTCGCCTGCTCACCACCCACGGTAAAATGCACTCCGTCCGGCCAGGCGTAATTCTTCAGTTCCGCCACCACCGCATTGGTCACCGACTCGGTTTTAAAACCGGGCAACACATCGGAGGTAATGCGCGCCATCCGTTCGGTATCAAAATGCTGGAAACGGGCAATACTGGTTTCCAGCTCAACGTTCGCCAGTTGCAGTAAAGGCACCAGTTCGCCGTTGGCGGACTTGATCTGAATATCGTCAAAGGTGGCCAGCTCCGGGCGCGGATATTCCGATAAACGCAGCACCAGATCGTATTCCTCACCGTCGTCATCGCGGTACACGCCCATCGGCAACCCCACCAGTGCCGTGCGGATGGTGCGGTCGATGGTGGTCAACGGGATTCCCAGCATGGCGGCTTTATCGCGGTTAATCTGCACGTGCAGATCGACCTTGTATTTTCCCACCGGATTTTCCACCCCCACCACGCCGGGCACCTGCTCCATAATCGCAGCCACGTCGTGCGACACCTGCTGAATCTGGCCCAGTTCTTCGCCCATGATGCGGATTTCTACCGGCGCCTCTACCGGCGGGCCCTGCAGAAATTCTTTTACCGTAATCTGTGCCCCCGGTAACGCGGCCAGCGCCTGACGCAGACGCGCCACCATAGGTTCTACCTGAGGTAATTCATGCTCGCTTAAGGTGACGAATAACTGCGCGAAATTCACCGTCTGGCGCGACGGCATAATGTTGTAATAAATACGCGGATTGCCGCGCCCGACGTTACGGGCAATATCCAGCACCAGAGGCTCAGCCCGCACCAGCGCTTCGGCACGTGCGGCCATGGCGTCGGTTTTCTCGAAGGTACTGCCTTCCGGCATATCGATATTCACCAGAATCATCGGCTTTTCTGCTTTCGGAAACAGACTGACACCAATGAAGGGAAACAGACTGAGCGACGCCAGTAGTAACGCCACCGACACCAGCATGACGGCTTTGGGTTTTTCCAGCGCCCGGTTCAGCCAGCCCTGATAAACGGTAGCTGCGAAGCCTTCCATTTTCTGTTGCGTACGTGTGGTCGACGCTGCAGCCTTACCCAGCTTACTGGCCAGCAGAGGGGTCAGCGTCAGCGCCACCAGCAGCGAAGCGAACAGGGTCAGCACCACAGTCACCGGCATGGCACGCATAAACGTGCCGGAACCGTTCTGCATCAGCAACATAGGTAAAAACGACAGCACGGTGGTTAAGGTACCGGACGCCACCGCCCAGGCTACCTGCGAGCTGCCTTTTACCGCGGCATCCGTCGGCGTATCGCCGTCGCGCAAATGACGCGCCACGTTTTCGACCACCACAATGGCGTTGTCCACCAGCAGACCGAGCGCAATCACCAGACCGACAATCGACATCTGCTGCAGACCGAAACCGGTTAAATCCAACCAGCCGATGGCGATAAAAATCGACAGCGGCACCGCCGCCACCACCACCAGCGCCGGACGGAAACCGAGCACGATCAGTGACATCACCGCCACCAGAATCAGGCCCTGATTTAAATTGCTGAAAAAGCCGTCAATCTGACGTTCAACACTGAGCGACTGATCCATCACAGTCGTGAGTTTTATGTGCGACGGCAGGCGATGCCCGGTGTACGCGTCCAGCACCTGTTGTATGCCTTCACGCACTTGAAAGATCTGACTGCCTTTGCGCTGTACCACAGAAATAAAGACGGATTTCTCGCCATTCAGACGGGCCCGGTAACTGGGCAGACTTTCGGTCAGGGAAACATTGGCAATATCGCGCAGATAAATCAGGCGGTTATTCACCGCCCGCACCACGGTATCGCCAATCGCATCGAGGGATTCATAGTCGCCACTGGTGCGCACGGTGAAACGACGGTCGCCGGCGTTGGCGTGGCCGCCGGGTAAATTCTGCGCCGCACTCTGCACGGCCGCGTAAATTTCATCGAGACTGATGCCCAGACCATTCACTTTGCGCTGGTCGACCTGAATCTGTACTTCCAGTGTCGGCAGTGCGGCGATGTCGACGCGCTTGACGCCGCTGACCCGCTCAAGCTTTTGCTCCAGCACTTCGGCGTGTTTTTTTAATTCCAGATAATCGGCTTCGTCCGACACCAGCGCCAGCTGCAGAATACTGACATCCGCGGGCGAAATTTTGTCGATGTCCAGCGTAACAATGCTGGCCGGCAGATCGTCACGGACTTCCGCCACAGCGCCCACCACATCGTCGTATTTATCCTCAGGATCGGTGCCGTACAAAAACTCAACGCGGATCACGGCCAGACCGTCTTCCACCTCGGTTTTAATTTCACGCAAATCATCGAGTTCGTTCAGCGCACTTTCGATCGGGTCGACCACCAGCTTTTCCATATCGAGCGGTGTGGTCCCCGGATTCACCACCTTGATCACGGCGGCGGAAAAATCGAATTGCGGGTCTTCAGAGCGCGGCATGGTAAAAAACGACACCACGCCGAGCAGCACCAGCAACAAAAACAACACCCAGGTGAACTGGTGATTGCGGACCGCGAGTTCCGGTAATTTCATCGTCGCCTCCGCTTACGGGTTGTCGGCAGTCTGCGCCGGCAGCGCCAGCTCACGACCATCGGTGAGGAACTGTGCACCCGACACAATCACCTGCTCACCCGCACTCAGCCCGTCGGTGACCACCATATTGCCCTCATCGAGCACCAGCAGACGCACGCTGCGCTTTTCAGCACGGCCATCAGCGCCCACCACAAACACTTCGGCCTCACCTTTTGCCGCCCGCACCATGGCCGCTACCGGTACCAATGCCGCCGGTTGGGCCTGTGCCGGAATAATCACAGCATGGCCGACAAATCCGGCCAGCAAAGGCGTAGAACCGTTGCCGGCCAGACGCAGTTCCACCTCGAAGGTCTGGCTCTGATCGGCGCGGCCGGCCAGTTCACTCAGCTCAGCGGCGAATGTCTGCCCCGGCAGGGCATCAAAACTTACGGCAGCGGTGTCGTTCAGACTCAGGCGCACGATGTCGCGGTCGGTGACCCCGGCGCGCAGCACCCAACCGGCCTGTTTGGAGGCAAACAGAAACGCCGGTTTGCCATTGGCGACCATTTCATTGGGTTCGACAAAGCGTTTCAGAATGCGCCCATCCGCCGGCGCCAGAATCACAGAATGGCGCTGATTGAAGCGTGCCACGCGCAGGTCGGATCGTGCCACTTCGACCTGAGTTTCCGCCCGTTGCAGTTGTTCCACCGACAAGGCATCCGAGCCCTGCAGCGAGCGGAAGCGCTCCAGATTGCGCTCGGCGTTGGACAGAACCGATTCGGCCTTGGCCACCTGCGCGTCGATTTCTTCCAGATCCAGTGAGGCCAGCATCTGTCCTGCCTTCACCCACTGCCCTTCATCGACCGCTACGCGGCGCAGCAAGCCGCCGACTTTGAATGCAAGGTTCTGTTCGGACTTGTTTTCCAGCACACCGCTGATGCGCACCGGACGCGCGTATTCCTGCACCACCACAGGAAGGGTTTCGACCGGCACCGGCGCACCGGCGGCCTGAACCATGGCGCTGAACGCCAGCCAAAAAAGAATGAGCCCGGAAGAGGCAGAGCGGGAAACACTGAGCATGGACGCCTCGTTATAGTTATCAGCGATGTTTACAGCGAAAACATGCTATTCCGGAAATGTGAACAGCGTCAACAAACGATCATTCACGTCAGAGAGTCGATTATTGCCAGTTTAAGTGGCCCTTTTGCCCGATTAGCCATTGATTACCGGCCAAAGTTGCGTACAGTCCCGTCCTCTCACCACAATTAAAAAAAAGAATAACCCATGGACGCGTTACACTGTTCTGCGGACGCGCTGCATTCGCTGCTGCGCCTGCTGGCCGCAAAAGGCCTTAAAACACGGCAACTTCCCAGATTCGAGTTGCCAGCGGACGCCCTGTTTAACAGCCGCGCCCGCATCCCTCTGTCGGCTCTGCTGGACCTGCTGAACTGGGCCCGTCAGACCTTGAATCAGCCCGATCTGGCGCTGGATTTTGGTATGACACTGGCGCTCACCCCGCAGGATCAGGAATTCAGTCTGGTGCGCTTCAGCAATGGTCAGCTGGAAAAACCCGCTGCCCTTGCCGCCTTCGATCTGCTGCTGCATGGCTCAGGCGAAGACGAGCTGACGCTGGAACTGGCGTGGAATCCGCTGAGCGGTATTTCCTCCGGTCTGCGCCCGGTCGCCACCGAACTGGCCCTCAGCTGGTTGCACCAGCGCTGGCTGCCGGTACTGGCCGGCCGTCACGATCAGCTGAGCATCGAACTGCACGCCCCCATGACCGTCGGCTGCATGGCACCCTGGCTGCCGGAAAAAGTCGTGGTCAGCGGCCATACCCGTCTGGTGTTCCCACGGCACTGGGCGGAACTGCCGGCCGAAAGTCACCGCATGCCCGACATCCGCTGCGACGCGGCCGCGCCGAGCCTGCTCATCACCCACAAAGCCGCCAATATTTTCCGGGCCGAGCTCAACGAAGCACCGCCACTGGACGAACTGGCCAAACGCCTGGGTCTGAGCGAGCGCACCTGCAAACGCCGTCTGCAGGAATGCGGCACCCACTACCAGAAACTGCTCGGTGAACTGCGCCTGATTCAGGCCAGCTACTGGCTGCAGCAGTATCAGCACAACGTCACCGAAGTAGCGGTACTGCTGGGTTACTCCAGCGTGGCCAACTTCTCCAAGGCGTTTAAAAAGTGGTGCGGTTACTCGCCAAGTCAGGTGCGCCACGGCGTACCGGCGATGCGCAACAGCACAGGCCCTATCCGCCTCGCCCTGCCGGAAACCCAGCTCTGACAGGCACTTGCTGATCGCCGGGATTGGTTGACGCTGTCAGCCAATCCCGGTTGAATAGCGCCGTTTAAGATCACGGACGCGCCATGAACGACTGCGTAACCGACGCCCCTGTTTCCAGTTATCACCACGGCAACCTGCGCGAAGCTCTGCTCGACGCAGCAGTGGTCAGCATCCGCGAACAGGGCGCAGACAAACTCAGCCTGCGTGCACTGGCGCGTTCGGTTGGCGTTTCCCAGACCGCTCCTTACCGGCACTTCGCCGACAAAAACGAACTGCTGGTCGAACTGGCGCGGCAGGCGTTTGATGAAATCGCTGAAGCCACCACCGCCTGCATTACCCCAGACGCCGACTGCCACACCAACATGCAGGCCGCCGGCGAAGCGTATCTGCGCTACGCCATTTCTCACCCGGAGAAGTACCGCCTGCTGTTCGGCACCACCATCGACCGCCGCGAACAGTACCCGCAACTCATGGCCTCCGGTCACCGTGCCTTTGAAGTGCTGGTGAAGCTGATTGATGAAGGTGTGCAGCGCGGCGAGTTCATTCAGGAACCCGTCATCCTGCTGTCGAATATCTGCTGGTCTGGCATTCACGGCTTCGCCTCGTTATGGATCGACGGCATCTTCGCCCGCCGCCAATTGCCGACCGATTTAGAGACCATGCTCACCAGCCAGATCCGGGCCACTGTCCGCTCCATTTCTACCCGTCCGGCGACCGTTATTTTCTGATCAAATGGTCAGAAAAAATCGCATCTCACCCTGATTTTACCGGGGTTTTCTGCACGAATGAGTCCATTCATGCCAAAATGGCACCATGGTTCTGTTTTATGAAATTCTGAGGATGCCGAAGCGGGTTTTAGGCGCTATACTGCCGCCCTTTTTAAGGGTTTAGGGCGCTCACTTTTTGCTCAACCCGACCTCCGATCAACAGCAGGAATTACCATGGCCAAGCAAACCGCACTGTACGCCAAGCATCTGGAAGCCAACGGCAAGATCGTCGATTTCGGTGGCTGGGATATGCCGGTGAACTACGGTTCCCAGATTCAGGAACACCAGGCCGTGCGCCAGCACGCCGGTATGTTCGACGTATCCCACATGACCATCGTCGATGTGGCCGGTGTCGATGCCAAAGCCTACCTGCAGAAACTGCTGGCCAACGACGTCGACAAGCTGAAAGAGACCGGCAAAGCCCTGTACTCCGGCATGCTGAACGCCAACGGCGGCGTGATCGACGATCTGATCGTGTACAAAATGGATGGCTGGTACCGCACCGTGGTGAACTGCTCCACCCGCGAGAAAGACCTCGAGTGGATGGCCGCCCAGAGCAAAGGCTTTGACGTCAGCCTGACCGAACGTCCGGAACTGGCCATGGTCGCCGTTCAGGGCCCGAAAGCCATTGAACTGGTAAAACAGGTAAAACCGGAAGCCGCCGACCTGATCAGCGGCCTGAAGATTTTCCAGGGTCTGCCAAAAGCCAACTGGTTCTTCGCCCGTACCGGTTACACCGGCGAAGACGGTCTGGAAATCATGGTGCCGGACACCGAAGTGGCCGCGTTCTGGCAGCAACTGCTGGACGCAGGCGTGGCTCCAGCCGGTCTGGGTGCACGCGACACCCTGCGTCTGGAAGCCGGCATGAACCTGTACGGCAACGACATGGACGAAAACGTGTCGCCGCTGCAGGCCGGCATGGGCTGGACCATCGCCTGGGAACCGGCCGAGCGTAACTTCATTGGCCGTGCGGCTCTGGAAGCGGAAAAAGCCGCCGGCGTTGCCATGAAGCAAGTCGGTCTGGTGATGGAAACCCGCGGTGTAATGCGTGCCCATCAGAAAGTCGTGGTTGAAGGCGTGGGCGACGGTGAAATCACCTCCGGTACCTTCTCACCGTCTCTGGATTATTCTATTGCCATCGCCCGGGTTCCGGCGGCCACCGGCGACAGCTGCATGGTGGATGTGCGCGGTAAACTGGTACCGGTGCGTGTGGTAAAACTGCCGTTCGTGCGCAACGGTCAGAAACAGTTTTAAGATTAAATTCCTGATATTGGCCAAATTCTGAATTAGTGATTGGAGAACAAGATGAGCAACATTCCAGCTGAACTGAAATACGTCACATCCCACGAATGGATCCGCGTTGAAGCCGATGGCACCGTGACCATTGGTATTACCGATTTCGCTCAGGCCCAACTGGGTGACGTGGTGTTCGTGGAACTGCCGGAAGTCGGTGCCGACGTAGAAGCCGAGCAGGACATCGCTGTGGTCGAATCCGTGAAAGCAGCGTCTGACATTTACGCTCCGCTGGCTGGCAAAATCATCGCCGTGAACGAAGAACTGGTTGATGCACCGGAAATGGTGAACGAAGACCCGTACGGCAAAGCCTGGTTCTTCAAAATGGAACTGGCCAACGCCGCCGACCTCGACAACCTGCTGGACGCTGCCGCTTACGCCGCTGCCTGCGAATAAGTTGTTTTTCCCTGAACCCGGCCGGCCGCATGGTCGCCGGGTCAGTGCCTGACCCCGGTCCCGGGGCAGCACCAAGCTACTCGCTTTAACTTTTCTGGGTTATGCCATGACCACACTCTCTCTGAAAGACCTTGAACAACGCGATAATTTTATCGGCCGTCATATTGCCTCCAATGGCGCCGGCCCTGATAACAACGAGGAAGCCGCCCTGCTGGCCGCGGTGGGTGCAGAATCTCTGGAGGCGCTGACCGCCGAGATCGTGCCGGCCGACATCCTGCGCGCACCTTTCCTTGAGATTGCGGATGGCAAGCCGGAATTCGAAGCCCTGAACTACCTGAAAGCGCTGGCCGCGAAAAACAAGGTATTCAAAAGCTACATTGGTCTGGGTTACCACGACACCATTATTCCGCCGGTGATTCTGCGCAACGTGCTGGAAAATCCGGGCTGGTACACCGCCTACACCCCATACCAGCCGGAAATTGCTCAGGGCCGTCTCGAAGCCCTGCTGAACTTCCAGCAAATGGTGATCGACTTCACCGGCATGGAACTGGCCAACGCCTCGCTGCTGGACGAAGGCACCGCCGCTGCCGAAGCCATGGCGATGGCCAAGCGCTCGGTGAAGAAAAACAAATCCAACACCTTCTACATCGATGAAAACTGCCTGCCGCAAACCATCGACGTGGTCAAAACCCGCGCCGAAGCCTTTGGCTGGGACGTACTGGTTGGCCCGGCGGATGCCGCCGCCGACGCCGATGTATTCGGTGCCCTGTTCCAGTACCCGGGTAAAAACGGTGACGTGCGTGACTTCACCGACGTGATCACCGCCCTGCACGCCAAAGACGCGCTGGCCGCCGTTGCCACCGACCTGATGGCGCTGGTGATGCTGAAAGCACCGGGCGAAATGGGTGCCGACATTGTTCTGGGTAACGCCCAGCACTTCGGCGTACCGATGGGCTTTGGTGGTCCGCACGCGGCCTTCTTCGCCACCCGCGACGCGTACAAGCGTTCGATTCCGGGCCGTATCATCGGTGTTTCCATCGACGCTCAGGGCAAACAAGCCCTGCGTATGGCGCTGCAGACCCGCGAACAGCACATCCGCCGCGAGAAGGCCAACTCCAACATCTGTACCGCACAGGTGCTGCTGGCCAACCTGAGCTCTTTCTACGCTGTGTACCACGGTCCACAGGGTCTGAAGAGCATTGCCGGCCGTATTCACCGTTTAACCGATATTCTGGCAGCCGGTCTGCAGGCTCAGGGCATTGAACTGGTCAACAACAATTGGTTCGACACCCTGACCTTTAACGCCAGCGACAAAGCCGCGGTACTGGCCCGTGCCGAAGCGCGTGAAGTGAACCTGCGTGACGATGCCGCTCTGGGTATGGCAGCAAACACTCTGGGTGTCAGCCTGCACGAGAAAACCTCCGCCGCCGACGTACAGGAACTGTTCGATATTATTCTCGGCGAAGGTCATGGTCTGGACGTGTACGCACTGGATGCGCAGATTGTTGCCAACGGTTCCAACAGCATCGACGCCGGTCAGGCGCGTAACACCGCCTTCCTGACCCACCCGACCTTCAACCGCTACCATACCGAGCATGAAATGCTGCGTTATATGAAGCGTCTGGAGTCGAAAGACCTGGCCATGAACCACAGCATGATCACGCTGGGTTCCTGCACCATGAAACTGAACGCCACCACCGAAATGATTCCGGTTACCTGGCCTGAGTTCTCCAATATTCACCCGTTCGCGCCTAAGTCACAGACCGTTGGCTACGAGCAAATGATTGCCGAGCTGGACGACTACCTCAAAGCGGTGACCGGTTTTGACGCCATCTGTATGCAACCGAACTCCGGTGCGCAGGGCGAATACGCCGGTCTGCTGGCGATCAAGAAATACCACGAAAGCCGTGGCGAAGGTCACCGTAACGTTTGTCTGATCCCGCGCTCTGCCCACGGTACTAACCCGGCGTCGGCACAAATGGCCTCGATGCGCGTTGTGGTTACCAACTGCGATGACGAAGGTAACGTCGACTTTGACGACCTGAAGAAAAAAGCCGAAGAAATCGGCGACCAGCTGTCGTGCCTGATGCTGACCTACCCGTCGACCCACGGTATTTACGAGCAGGGCGTGCGTGAAATCTGCGATCTGGTACACAGCCTCGGCGGCCAGGTGTATATGGACGGCGCCAACCTCAACGCACAGGTAGGTATTACCCAGCCGGCGTTTATCGGTGCCGACGTATCGCACATGAACCTGCACAAAACCTTCGCTATTCCACACGGCGGCGGCGGCCCGGGCATGGGCCCTATCGGTGTTGCCAAACACCTGGCGCCATTCGTGGCCAACCACGCGGTACGCCCGCTGGAGAACGAAGCCAAAGGCAATGGTGCGGTATCGGCTGCGCCTTACGGTTCCGCCAGCATTCTCACCATCAGCTGGATGTACATCACCCTGATGGGCGGCAAAGGTCTGCGCCGTGCGACCCAGAATGCACTGCTGAAAGCCAACTATCTGGCCAAGCGCCTGTCGGCTCACTACCCGATTCTGTACTCCGGCCAGAACGGCCGCGTAGCGCACGAATGTATCGTTGACCTGCGTCCGCTGAAAGCCGAAAGCGGCATTACCGAAGTGGATATCGCCAAGCGCTTAATGGACTACGGTTTCCATGCGCCGACCATGTCGTTCCCGGTTGCGGGCACCTTTATGATCGAGCCGACCGAATCGGAATCCAAAGCCGAAATCGACCGTTTTGCCGATGCCATGATCAGCATTAAAGGCGAAATCGACGCGGTACTGCGTGGTGAACTGGATGCGGAAAACAACCCGCTGAAAAACGCCCCGCACACCGCACCGGTAATTGCCGGAGAATGGGATCGTCCGTACAGCCGCGAACTGGCCGCTTACCCGGTTAAAGAACTTGGCGCACATAAATTCTGGCCAACCGTTGGCCGTATTGATGATGTGTACGGCGACCGTAACCTGATTTGCTCTTGTCCGGCGATTGAGAATTACGAAGAGTAATTCGTAGGGTGCGCACTGCGCACCATCTCGTTCCCACGCTCTGTTTCTCGTTCCCACGCTCCGCGTGGGAATGTAGTGGACGATATAAAATACCAAAGCCCGCGAAAGCGGGCTTTTGTGTTATCAATTCATCTAAAAATCTACGAATTAAAAACCAAATCCAATATCATAATTCCGTATTTGTTTAGTTCAAAAAAAGACCGTCTATTTGAATCCAGACCGAGATCCTCAATATCGTAAATCCGGCGTGCCAACCCTACCGCTACCAACCCCTCAGCAGCCTCCAAATCGTTCATTCTAGGATGATTAAAGCGAGCTATAGCCTTAATATCTTCGACGAAAGCGCGATTAACACTAGAGCAAAGACGCAGACACACATCTGGCGATATACGTCCACGAATAGAGGCTGAAAAAATCTTTCCTATCAGCCCTGCCTTTTCAACCGAATCACACTGATCAATCACAATCAACAACGACTCATAAAAGCCATTTTTATCTCGCTCCATCTTCAATTCAAATTCAATTCTTTGACTTTCATCAACCTTGTCCAATTCCAAAAGAAATCTTTTAATCTTGCGAGAAAAAAGACCATCGCGCACAGTAGATACCAAACCAATCGTCTTAATTAAAAGACCAATCATAGGGATCACGGTAGAACATCCACTATCTATAACATCAACCAAACCAGACGATACATCCTCTAGATAGTCTGCCACATCGACTTGAAATCCAGAATCATCCCTATTTTTTTCAGAAGCAACTGGAATATCCTTCATTAATTTTTCGCAATTAAACTGGACTACATAACTTCTGTTTTCAGCATCACCATGAAAAACAACGCGACATGGGCAAAACCCCGCACTCGTCGAAAATCCAAGCTGGCTAGGTGATATGCCGGAATCAGTCATTTCAACCAAATCTATGTAATAACCAGTAATAGACCTCTTTAGCCAATTAAGATTACTTACATTCGAAGTATGTATTTCAACATACACACTATCACTAAACGTTAAGGGCCTAACCCGAACATTTCCTGCCTGATATACTGTCAATCTGAAAGTCCGTGCCATGATTCTCAATCCTAGAAGATTTTACTGTTAAGCCGGCCATTGCCCGTCTCATCTTACGCTTGGGGAATGCAGCCGTACCAACAAAGACTACCACGCAGAGTGTGGGAGCCAGTTTCTCGTTCCCACGCTCCGCGTGGGAACGCAACCGTGCCAGCAAGGGCTCCCACGCAGAGCGTGGGAGCCAGATGAGCGTGGGAGTCAGCCAGACCTATTCTGACCACCAGCTTTTATCCACCGGAAGCAGTCCTTCACTACCCGCGTAGTCTCTGGCACTGGAGTAACGCCAGTGTTCGGCATGATCAACGTAACCCCGCTTGACCGGATTCTGATGAATGTATTCGATCTTTTGCTTCATCATCTCCGAACTGCTGATCCATTCAGGATGAACACCTTCTTGCCAGAGCTGCGATTGGCGGTCGGTTTTATGGGCTAATTTGAGTTGCTGTAACTGGTTCAGCAAGGTCGTGGCTTTTCGCTGCTGTAAGTAACCCAGAAGCTGACGGGCGGTGAAGGATTTGAACCGGGCGATGTCGTTATCAAGCTGCTGACTTTGAGCTATCAGGTGCAGGTGGTTTTCAAGAATAACCCAGGCGTGAATGCGCAGACCTTCATTCATAAGAAAGCGAAACGATTGCAGCAGAATGTCTACAGACTCAGGTCGGGTAAAGACAGGTAACCACCCCTGCACCGTCAGGGTCATAAAATGCGGTTGGTCGGGATAAATAAATTTGTAACGACTGCGCCCCATGAAACACTCCTTGTTTCCGGTTCAAGGCTACCACGCAGAGCGTGGGAGCCAGATGTCTTGCTTTGGCCGAGGTAAGCAGGATGTCGGCAATGGATTACGAAAGTGTGTCTGTCAGATGCAGTAGACCACATATCCATAGTCATTCTCTGCGCAAGCTTGCAGCATCTTTTTATATTTTTCAAAGTCACTGATCAGCGCTTTTTGCTCTGACTTGTAATGCTCTTCAGTCATCCATTCCCGATATAACCCTGTGCCGGCGATCTTGTCTGTGCTGATATGCCCGATAAGATCATCGACACCAACATCTTTCAGGCGGGCATAAACCAGCTTCACAGCATCAGGGGTCATCAGGCCAGGCGCCAACCAACCTATTTCAATGCTGAATACTGCGCCTTCTACGCCGAAAATAGAAATCTTATCCAGACATACAAAATTGTTGAAAAGTGCCTGATTGAGCGTGCACATAGTGGCTTCACAGTGAACTACGCGTTGTTCCAGTTCAGTCAGTTTCAGATTTGGTATAGGTACCTTTATTCCCAACAGATCGCGGGCTTTATCCATCAGATTTTTGGGTTTGTGATCGGTTAAGTAGTCCAGATAATACTCTTCATCATCCGGTGCTTGAAAACGGATCAGAAGGTATTCATCCGCTTTTATTTTACTGAGATTCTTTTTTGATATTGGCTGAAAAGAATGGGACTGACTCATAACAATCTACTCGTAATTCCTTGAAAACAGGTGAACGTATCGGTGAAGGGCGCTAGCGGGACACCCGCTCTAAGCGCCATTGATTGCCAGCCTGATAACAGGCCTGGACTCTTTTCTCATTGCCATACTCCGCGCTTTCTCGTTCCCACGCGGAGCGTGGGAACGCAAATGTATCAGCAAAGACTATCACGCAGAGCGTGGGAGCCAGATAAGAGGTTTTACCCGAGCAAACCACCCAAAAACCGGGTAAACGGCACAATATCCCGCCGTACGCTGGCGGCTTCCAGCGCTTCCATATATTCCGTGCGGCGTTCAACCGGCACCACGGTCCAGAGGTAGCCACCGGCGGCCATCATCAGGTTCATTAAAAAGCGGCCCATACGGCCGTTACCATCGAAATACGGATGAATATACACAAAGAAAAAATGCCCCAGCACAATACGCACGGCCGGGTGTTCTTCGTGTTGCAGCAACTCAAATAAAGCGGGCAGCATATCGCGCACGGCGTCCGGCGTTGGCGGTGTGTGCATCGAACGGCGGATATACACCGGGCCATTGCGGTATCCGGCCAGATGGGTAATCGACAGCCTTGTGAAGATGCCGCTGCAAGAACTGTCCGGTAAGGCAGGCCTGCCGGCAGCGCCTGCCCTTGCAGGCCGGTCGGGCTGATCTAGGGTAAGTAAAAGCCCCCGGAGTATGCCCCCATGATGCTTGTCCGCCTAATCTACGCCAGTACAAAAACGGAACACTGGAACGATTACGAGCTGAAACAGCTGATCGACCAGTCCACGGAACGGAACCGCAAAGAGTGCATCACCGGCGTTCTGATCTTTAACCGCAAGTATTTTCTGCAGTGCATTGAGGGTAAGCGTTCGAAGGTGTCAGAGCTGTACGCCCGCATTCTGCACGACAAGCGCCACAAGAACGTGCAGCTGCTGACACTGGAAGAGATTGATGAGCGGGAGATGGAGCGCTGGAGTATGTGTTATGTGCCCGACAGTCAGATCACGCAGGAAATGGTGCTGAAATACTCGGACACTACCGACTTTGACCCTTACGACATGACCGCCAAAGGCGCGCTGGCCTTTCTGCGCCGCTCCTGCGAATTGCTGAACTGAGCCTTTTACTTTCTGAGTCCATTCCCTGACGGCGGCCGGTTTACCCGGCCGCTTTCACAGGCAGGTCGCGGTGCTCACGATCGACGACTAACCCTCAACCTCAAGCGGAGCAACGCCAGCCACCTAACGCCAGCCGCCCAACGCCAGCTACCTAACGCCAGCCACTCAACACCAGCTGCCTGAGCGCCAGTGCCTGACACCAGAGCACAGCAAACCCATCAGCCGGCGCGGCGCTGACCCTTGTCGCTGCCCTGCGCTTCCGAGGTCGCCCCACCGCCGTTAACCATGGCTCCGTCAGCCGGCGCCAGTTCGTCGTCGGGCATCATTTCCAGCACAGTCGGTGTGGTGCGCACCATAGGCACAAAAGTGCCTGGATGCTCGGCGTCGTCGCGCGCTTTGCTGCGCAGGCTGATAAAGGCCGCCAGCGCCAGTAAGCCCTGCATCATGGCAAACCATACCGGCAAGGCCTGTGTGCCGGTGTGGTCCATCAGCCAGCCCGCCGCCGCAGGCCCCGTGGCCGCGCCCACACCGTGCACCAGCAGCAGGGCGCTGCTGCCGGGCAGAATTTTGTCCGACGGCAGATGATCAACCAGATGCGCGACCGTCAGCGGGTAAATACAAAAGGCCAGTCCGCCGTACAGCGCCACACTGACCAGCAAGCCCGATACCGTGCCCGACAGGGCCGCCATCAGCAGCGCCGCCAGCACCGCCGCCGCCGCCACGCCACCCAGCACCTTGCGCCGGTCGATGCGGTCCGAATAACGCCCCAGCGGATACTGCAGCACGGCGCCGCCCAGAATGGCGCAGGTCATAAAGGTGGCAACGCCACTCACATCCAGCCCGGAACGGCTGGCGTAAAACGCGCCCATGCCCCAGAAAGCCCCCATGGCCAGACCCGACAGCAAGGCACCCGCCAGTGCTACCGGCGCCGCTGCGTACAGCTCACTGAGTGGCATACGCTGTACGTTCTGTACCTCGGGCTGGCGGACCCGCGTCCAGGTCACCGGCAGCAGGCTCAGGCACACCAGAATGGCGGCGATGGCGTACAGCGGAAACTGGTCGGCACTGCCGAACTGCAGAAACTGCTGGGCGCCGGCCAGGGCAATCAGGTTAACCACCATGTACACGGCAAACACCTGCCCGCGGCGCTCGCCCGGGGTCTGGGCGTTCAGCCAGCTTTCGATGGCGGTGTACAGAATCACCAGCGCGGTGCCGGTTAATACCCGGCACAAACCCCAGGCCCAGGGATTCACCACCAGCGCGTGCAGCAATACAGAGCAGGCCACCAGCGCCGCGCAGAAGGCAAAGGCGCGGATATGCCCCATCCGCCGGATCAGCGGCAGCGCCAGAAAGGTACCGATAAAGAAGCCCACAAAATAGCCGGCCATGATCAGACCCATCAGGCTGTCGCTGTAGCCTTCCTGCGCGCCGCGCAGAGCCAGCAGGGTGTTCAGCAGACCGGTGCCGAGCAGCAATAACGCCACGCCGGACAACAAAGCGGTGATGGGGATCAGCAAAGGCAACATAACAACGTCCTCGTCTGGTGGGGTTCAATGACAGGCAAGTGTGGACCAGCCACAGCGCGTTCGCGGGTTTTGCGACGGTGGATAACTGAGAAAGTTCACAGGAATGTTGAGTACCTTACCCCCTGAGCCCTGCTGCTGCAAACCGGGCCGCCGTGAAGCCACGGGCTGAAACACACACAGAACACACCGCCCGGAGCGCACTGCCGCAGCCGCTCTGACCGCCACGCCAGCCCTGACAGCTTGCATTGACCCTTCCTTACCTCAGATATTAATAAAAACACTTCTCATTAAGATTCTAACTGATAACATGCGCCGATTATTTTTCTTCCGCGCATCAGGAATCCGCATGTCTGCCACGGCTTTACGCTCCGCCTTCGCCAGTCTGGGCACTGCCCGCCAGTGGCACTGGATCAGCTCGGCGTTTTGTCTGGTGGGGCTGCTGCTGTTCGCCGTAACCGGCATCACCCTGAACCACGCCGCCGATATCGAAGGCAAGCCGGTGGTCACCACGCTCGAAGCCGAGCTGACGCCGGGCCTGATGCAGCTGCTGCATAACCGTGCAGCCGGCCCCTTGCCGCTGGCGGTGCGTCAGTGGTTGCAGGCGCAGCACGACATCCGCACGCCGGCCACCGACGCGGAATGGGACGGCGGCGAAGTGTATCTGGCCATGCCGCGCCCGGGTGGCGACGCCTGGCTGAGCCTCGACCTCGACGCTGGCACGCTGGTGTACGAGCACACCGACCGCGGCTGGATTTCATACCTGAACGACCTGCACAAAGGCCGTCATACCGGCACCGCGTGGCAATGGTTTCTCGATGCCTTTGCCCTGCTGTGTCTGGTGTTTTCCCTGACCGGCCTGTGGCTGTTGAGCCGCTATGCCCGCCAGCGCCCCGGCACCTGGCCGGTGACGCTGCTGGGTGTGGTATTGCCCGTCATCATTCTGATTCTGACCGTTCACTAGGGTCTCTCTCATAAGGAGCACACTGCATGATTCTGTTTTCCCGCTTGTCCCTGCCGTCTGCCGTGCTGGCAGCCACCCTGCTGACCGGCATCAGTCAGGTTCAGGCCGCTGATCTGGACGTTACCGTTGGCCTGCCGAAGCTGGACGTGGCCGAGTACCACAAGCCGTATGTCGCCGTGTGGATCGAAAACGCCGACAACCAGGTGGTGAGCAATCTGGCCGTCTGGTACGACACCAAAAAGCAGAACAAAGGCGGCGAGAAGTGGCTGAAAGATCTGCGCCAGTGGTGGCGTCGTGGTGGCCGCTCGATGGATCTGCCGGTAGACGGCGTCAGCGGTGCGACCCAGGGCCCGGGCGAACACAGCCTGCATTTCACGCTGGGTAACGAGCCGCTGGCGGCACTGGCCAAGGGTGACTACCGCCTGCGCGTCGAAGCCGCACGTGAAGTGGGTGGCCGCGAACTGCTGGAGATTCCGTTCAGCTGGCCACAAAGCAGCGAACAGCGCCTGACCGCCGACGGCAGCAACGAGCTGACCACTGTTTCCCTGACCATCAAGCCATAAGGAACCCGCTATGAACGTATCTCATCTGGCCAAAGGCTCGCTGCTGTTGCTGGCCCTGACCGCGCTGAATGCCAACGCCCACCGCGCCTGGATTCTGCCAAACCAGACCACGGTTTCCGGCGACGAAGCCGTGGTGAGCTTCGATGCCGCGGTGTCCAACGAAATCTTCACCGCCGACCACTCAGCGCTGCGCACCAACGCCTTTCTGGTCACCGCACCGGACGGCAGCAGTGCCAACGCCAAAGACGTGCACAGCGGTAAAACCCGTACGTCCTTCGACCTGATCCTGAGCGAAGAAGGCACCTACCGCGTCAGCGTGGCCAGCGCCGGTCTGATGGCCCGCTGGGAAACCGAAGACGGCAAACGCGGCTTCTGGCCAGAGCGCGGTAAACCCGCCAAAGACAGCGAGTTCGACAAAGCGGTACCGAAGAACGCCAAAAACCTGCAGGTGAGCTACAACGCCCGCCGCATGGAAACCTTCGTTACCAACGGCACACCGTCCACGGGCGCACTGGCGCTGACTAACCAGGGTCTGGAACTGGTGCCGGTTACCCACCCGAACGATCTGTTTGCCGGTGAAGTGGCGCGTTTCCGTTTCGTGATGGACGGCAAACCGGCTGCGGGCGTTGACGTGGCTCTGGTGCGTGAAGGTACCCGTTACCGCAACAGTCAGGAAGAAATTGAACTGAAGACCGACGCCAACGGCGAAGTGGCCATTCAGTGGAACGGCGCCGGCCGCTACTTCCTCGAAGCATCCTACAAAGACGATAAAGCCAAAGCGCCGGCCACCAGTCGCAGCGCCAGCTACACCGCCGTGCTGGAAGTGATGCCCGACTGATGAGCAACACGCAGGCCCTGATCGAGGCCCTGACTCTGGGCCTGCTGTGGGTGGCGTTCACCCTCTGGTGTTACCGCGCCCCGCTGCTGAACGGCCTCGCCAACCGGCAGCTGCGCCGACAACCGCTGCCACAGACGCTGGTCGCCTACGCCAGTGAAGGCGGCAACGCCCGCTCGCTGGCGCAGGCGCTGACTCAGGCCCTGCACCAGCAGGGCACTCCGGCGCGCCTGTTCAGCCTCAACGAACTGGCGCCTGCCCTGCCGCGTCTGGTGCAACACGCCGGCAACCATCCTGCCCGTCTGTTACTGGTGGCGTCGACCACCGGCGATGGCGAAGCACCACTGAACGCCCGCCGCTTTGTGCGCGCCGCCGAACAGACGGCGCCACAGGGATTCGCCGGTCTGGAATTCGGCGTGCTGGCACTGGGCGACAGCCGCTATCAGGCGTTCTGCCAGTTCGGTTTGTCGCTGGCCGGCGCTCTGGCGCAATGGGGCGCGCGTCCGCTGTTCGACACCGTGTGCGTCGACCGCATGCAGCGTCCGGCCATTCACGACTGGTGGCAACGTCTGGTATCGGCACAAGTGCTGAATCAGGCGCCGCCAGCCGCTGCAGAAACCAGCAACTCAGACAGCCCTGCCGGCGTCTGGACCTTTATCCGCCGTGAACGCCTGAACCCGGCCAGCGACAGTCAGCCGCTGTACCTGATTCAGTTAAAGGCACCTGAGCATGCAACATGGCAGGCGGGCGATATCGTGTGTGTGGATCTGCCCGACAAGACAGGCATGCGCGAATACAGCATCGCATCGGCGATGAGCAATACCCATGAACTGAGCCTGATTGTGCGCGCCCGCTACCAGGCCGACGGCACCCCCGGCGCCGGCAGCGGCCTGCTCTGCCAGCGGCTGCAGAGCGGTGAATCCATTAACGTCCGCGTGCGCTCAAACCCCGCCTTTCACCATCCACACGCCCACATGCCGGTGATTTTAATCGGCGCCGGCAGCGGCATGGCCGGCCTGCGGGCACACTGGCAACAACGGGCACTCAGCCAACGTCCGGGGCCTTTGTGGTTAATTTATGGTGAACGCCATCCTCAGCACGACTGCATTCTGGCCGACGAACTGAACACGCTGCAGGAACGTGAAATTATTACCCGCTGTGACCGTGTATTTTCCCGCGCCAGCGACACTGAGCTGAGCCCTGTGCACGAGAGCGAACAATGTCATATCGGTTATGTGCAGGATGTCCTGCGCGCCGACAGTCAGGAATTATTGCGCTGGATTACTCAGGGCGCGTCCATTCTGGTGTGCGGCAGCCTGAACGGCATGGGCCGCAGCGTGGATGAGTGCCTGCGTCAGACACTCGGCCATGAATTAATCGACAGCCTGACCGATGCCGGCCGTTATTTACGCGATGTGTATTAAACGCGCGTCGTCAGCCGATAAATAAAAAGCCGGCAATTGCCGGCTTTTTATTTTGACAGGGTGCGCTTCTGAATACTCAGAGTTCCAGACCAAAGCTGACGCCGACACCCAGACCGCTGCCATCCACTTTATTATCCGTGCCCGACCAGGTGTATTCGATGTTCTGGTATTTTACCGTCAGACCGAAGCGTGGCTTCCAGAAATAGCGGTATTCAATCAGGGCACCGAGCGCATCATCAAATTCCATCACGGTTCCATCCACATCATATTCCGGATTCAGGTGATAGCTCAGGCCAGCACCGATACTGTGCTTGCCATTGTGGTAGTAGCCCATCATATCCAGCGGAAACGCATCAAAGCTCACGGTAAAATCATCACCGTCGTACGTTTCACCATCTATCGAATTCGTCAGGTAGTTCAGGCGGGCTTCCGCGTCAAACTGTGCAGAAGCGTGATACTGAATCCCGGCACCAATCAGCGCACCGCCACCGGCATGAATGGTCTGTTTGAGGCCGCTATCGTGAAATTCAACAGTCGCCAGTTCATCGCCGCCACTCATCGCATCCAGATTAAAGGTTACCCGCCAGCGGGAGGTATCCTCCGCAGACGAGCCAAGTGCCTTGGTATCAACCAAAGGTTCAGCCAACGTAAACGGAGAAACAAGCAAAAGTGATAAGACAGCCGGAAAAAGCTTCATTACGAATCCTTGCAGAAAATAAAAGTAAAGAAATCGTCAGGATTCTGCCAATACGGTGCCTGCATTGCAAAAAATATAAATATCAGTTATTTAATATAAATGTAATAAACATATGCTCTTAACATAAACCTAGACAATAAATCATTGCACGCCCTGCGAAATGAAAAATCACAGATATCCGAAATAAAAAGCCGGCAAATGCCGGCTTTCTATTTCAGAGACAAGACGCACCGAGCGCGATCAGTACATATCCAGACCGAATGTCAGACCGATACCAAAACCGGTACCGTCAAAGGTAACATCCGTACCTGACAGCGTATATTCGATGTTCTGGTATTTAACGGAAATACCCGTTCGGCTGTCCCAGAAATAACGGTACTCGATCAGCATGCCGGCGGCGTTGTCGAACTCGTACACATCGCCGTTAAAATCAAAGGCCGGATTCATATGATAGGTCAGACCGGCGCCGATGCTGTGCTTCTCGCCGTGGTAATAGGCCATCATATCCAGCGGAAAGGCATCGAAGCCGAGTTTGATTTCATCGCCGTATTCGGTTTCACCGTTGGCGGTATCAAACAGATAGCTGATGCGCATTTCGGTATCGATATTTTCAGTCGCGCGGTACTGCAGCCCCATACCGAGCACCAGACCACCACCGGCGTTCACATTCTGTGAACTGCCGTCGTCGAATTCAATGGACGCCAGCTCTTCGCCGCCCGCCATAAAATCCGCGTTAAAGGTCACGCGCCAATTGGAAGGTTCCATCACAGGCGCCGGAACATTGATCGCAGAATCGGCCAGTACAGCGGGTGCGGCCAGCAGAAGAGACAGACAAAGATGGGAAAGCTTCATACAAAATCCTTTGCAAATAGAAATGCCCGATAACTGAGCGGCGCGATTGTGCCAACCGGATATTCAATTTGCAAAGATTATGTAAATAAAAGCCAACATTCTGATCAGTGCAGAAACCGTTTTACAGCGGCGGATTTTGCAGGCAATGGCCACCAATATCGGCCGGCGTCGGCGTACCACAAAAGGCCATGGCCATTTCCAGTTCTTCCTGCAGAATGCGCAGCATATGCGCCACGCCCAGTGGACCGGCCACCGCCAATGCCCACAATTGCGGACGGCCAACGCACACGGCATTGGCGCCCAGCGCCAGGGCTTTCACAATATCGGTACCACGGCGGATACCGCTGTCGAACAGAATGGCAAAATCCTGACCCACAGCGGCGCGAATGGCCGGCAGACTGTCGATGGAGGGCGGCAAAGTATCGAGGGTACGTCCGCCATGATTGGAAATAATCACGCCGTTAAAGCCGAGTTCTTTTAACAGCACGGCGTCGTCCGGATGACTTATTCCTTTGGCGATTAATGGCAGCTCAGTATGTGCGCGCAGCCAGCGTAATTCGTCAATGCCGGGGCGCTGGCGCATAAAGTGCTGAAACACCACGCTGTCATTTTCCTGCAGGGCAACAGGTGCGGCTTTCGGCAGCCCCAGTAAATTGGCTTCGAGTACACCTTCAGGTAACCGGAAGCCCGCACGCTGGGCACGGTTACGCACACCACTGACCGGCGCATCCAGCGTAATAACAATGGCGCGCGCACCCGCCGCGTGGGCGCGCTTCAGTAATAATTCGTTGGCATCCCGTGCCGGCTGCCAGTACAGCTGAAACCACCAGTGATCGAGCTGAGCGGCAATCTGCTCCAGCGGCATGCTGCTTAATGTGCTGACGATCATGGGCACATTCATGGCCGCGGCCGCCTGCGCCGTGGCCACTTCACCCTGCGCGTGCAATAAACGCTGATGCGCCACCGGCGCCAGCAGCAGCGGCGATGCCAGTTCAATACCGGCAATCGTGGTCCGTGTGCTGGCCGCCGAAAAATCACCGAATACCCGGTTAATCAGACGCAGTTTGCTGAACGCCTGAGCGTTGTCACGTACGGTGATTTCATCCGCCGCACCGCCGTTGACATAGGCCTGAATATCTTCGCGCATAAAACCCAGCGCGGCGCGCTCGTAATCGCGCAGGCAAACAATATCGGCGGGAATGTGATTCAGCGCAGGGCGGATAATGTGATCATCGGTCATGGCAGATTCCGGCAATTAATCGGTCAGGTCTCCGCCCACTGGCGGATCAGGTTATGGTACACACCGGTCAGTTTGACCAGCTCAGCGCTGTTGTCCAGCTGTTGTTGCAGAGATTGCAACGAGGTATCCATATCAAACAACAGTGCGCGTTGCTCGTCGCTGCGGATCATACTCTGAATCCAGAAAAACGAGGCCAGACGGCGTCCGGCGGTCACCGGTAATACCTGATGCAGTGAGGTCGACGGATACAGTACCGCATCACCGGCGCGTAATTTCACGCTGTGGCTGCCGTACGTGTCTTCGATCACCAGCTCACCGCCCTCGTATTCTTCCGGGTCGGAGAAAAACACCGTCATCGACACATCAGTGCGGATTTTTACCGGCGTGCCACTGACATGCCGAATCGCATTATCGACGTGCACGCCGAAATTGCCGCCGCCCTGATAACAATTAAACATCGGCGGATAAATACGCGCCGGCAATGCCGCTGACATAAACCGCGGATTATTGGCCAGTGCGCCTAAAATCAGATCGCCCAGCACCTGCGCAGCCTGGGAATTTTCCGGCAATTGCAGGTTATTTTTAACCCGCGCCGACTGATAGCCGGTGGTAACACTGCCATCCACCCAATCGGAGGCGAAAAGAATGTCACGGGCCTGAACCACCTGTTCACGGCTTAATACCGACGGAATTTTCAGCAGCATAAAACCTCCACGAGCAAAACGTACAATTCAGAAAACACAAAAGCCACCAGCGGAAATCCGCTGGCGGCCTATGTTACTTCATCACACCATTAACAACCTGATGGTCGTCAATAAGCGTTATCAGAAGCTGAAGTTGGTGGTCAGGCTCAGGTAACGACCTTCACCCGGAACCCCATGACCGCCGCCCAGCTGATCGATGTATTCTTCATCGGTCAGGTTGGCGCCGTTCATCTGCACAGACCACTGATCATTCACCTGATACGACACCATCATGTCGAAGATCATGTATTCCTCAGCCACTTCACGCGATGTGATGTTAGCGCTGTTGTAACGCTGACCCATGTACTGAGCGCCAACACCGGCGGCCAGTTTATCGGTGATCTGATAACGGCCCCAGAAGCTGGCAGAGCTTTTTGGTGTGCGCGCCAGTTCGTTACCCACTTCGGCTTCGGTACCGGATTCCAGCACTTCGCTGTCCATATAGGTGTAAGCGGCGGTTACGGAAATCGCGTCGGTAATTTCACCGGCCACGCTCAGCTCCAGACCATCGACGCGCTGCTTGCCACCCAGTACGGTTTCAGACGTGGTTGGGTCTGTGGTACGGGCATTGTCTTTTTCGGTACGGAACAGGGCCGCGCTGGCGAAGGCTTTGCCGTCCAGCAGTTCCCATTTGGTGCCCAGCTCGTAGCTGCTGGTTTCTTCCGGGTCGACATTTTCCTGCGCCGCGCTGATGGTCAGACCTTCAGCCGACGGGTTGAAGGAATTACCGGCACCGAAATACACACTGCCGTTTTTCGCTGGCTTGTACACCACACCGGCGTTCCAGCTCAGCATGTTGTCGGCGGTTTCACGCTTGGCTTTCGGATCGGTATCGCTGTTCAGCTGATAGTAATATTCGGTGTTAAAGGTGTCGTAACGCAGACCCGCCGTCACTTCCCACTGCTCGTTCAGAGTCAGGGTATCGAAGGCGTAAACCGCGCTGGTGTCACCCTTGGTTTCGCTCAGCTTATCGCCACGGCTGTAATGGCCGTTGTAGGCAATGTGGGAATCCGGGTTGTACAGGTCTACCAGCACCGGCGTGGTATCCAGATTGTCGGTGCCATTGTCGTCGTAATTCCAGCGCTCGGATTTTTCGCTGAACACTTCCACACCGGCAATCACGTCGTGCTGAATGCTGCCGGTCATATAGCGGCCGATCACATCAAACTGCACCACGCTCAGGGAGTCTTTGGTGTCGCGGGTTTTTTCGTCGCTCTGACGTACATCCGTGGTGGTGTCGATGTCGTAGAAGCGTGGCGCGGTCACAACCGACTGACGCTCAACAGTACCGGTACGGCCCAGCACACGCAGGGTGGTGGAATCGTTCAGGTCTTTCTCGTATTTCAGGGTCAGCGACTGGGCCGTGATGTCTTCAAAATCGCGGTATACGTTGCCGTAGAAATTGCTGTAATCAACGTCCGGCGCCTTGCCTTCTTCATCGGCCAGTTCCGCGACCGGGTTGGAGCCTTTACCCACCCATGGCAGACCGTAGTCCGGCATATTGTCCTGCTTCTGGTAATCCACGTTGGCGCTGAAACGGGAGTCGGTGCCGATGCCAGTACCGAAAGCCAGAGCGATGGCGTCGTTGGAGTTGTACACCTCGTCACGGCCGGCCACATCGCCGTCGTCGGTCAGCAGGTTCACACGCAGGGCGGTGGTATCACCCAGCACCAGATTGGAATCCAGCTGCGCGCGGTAATCACTTTCGGTGCCCAGACGCAGGCTGACGTCGTTCACCGCATCCAGTTTGGCGGCTTTCTGCTGCAGGTTGATGCTGCCACCGGTCGAGCCACGGCCGCTGACGGCAGAGCCCGGGCCTTTGGCCACTTCAACGGCTTCAATGTTGTAGGTGTCGCGGTAGTAACCGGCGATGTCACGCACGCCATCGATCATGATGTCGGTACGGGCCGAGAAACCACGGATGGACATGCTGTCTCCGGTCGGCTGACCGCCTTCACCGGCGGCCAGGGAAATACCCGGTACGTTGCGCAGCGCGTCTTTCAGGCTGTCGACGTTACGGTCTTTCATCACAGATTGCGGCACGACCGTAATGGTTTTGGCGGTATCCAGCAGTGGCTGGGTGTACTTCGGCAGAGTGGATTCCGATACCGCGTAGCTGTCTTCCGCTTTCGACTGGGCCTGAGTGGCCGGCAGTTCGCGGACCTCGTCGGCCGCCAGCGCGGTCAGGGGTACGGCAGCCGATACGGCCAGAGCCAGTGCGCTGCGGGTAAAACCATTCAATGTCATGCTGTTTTTCATGGGGTGATTTCCGTATGAGATTGTTCTGACGCTGAGTGCGCCGCCCACCGGTTGGCGACGATGGCCGGCACATTAATGTCGAAATAAATCAAATGCAAATCATTTTTATTTACAAAAGCATTCACTTGACTGACAATGCACAACATACCAATCCGCCCGTTTTCTGAGGCCTCAAGTGAACAACCCGCATCACCGTTTTCCCCGACTGCTGCAGGCCATTGCCGCTGTTGCGCTGACGCTGCCTGTGCAGGCGGCCGACCTCACCGCCGACCGCATGGATCAACTCACCCGCCAATGGCTGGATACCGAACGTCAGACCAGCCGCCTGCAAAGCGACTGGGCACAACAGAAACCTGTGCTGGAACAACGTCTGAGCCTGCTGAAAGCCGAACAGGCGCAGCTGCAGTCGTTACTGAAGAACAACCACCAGAGCCGCGACGAAGTCGATCAGAAGCGCAACGAGCTGCTGCAGAAGCAGGCCCGTCTGGAAGATGAACAGGCCCAGACCGCCGCTGCGGTCAGCGCATTGCAGAGCCGTCTGGATGCTCTGCTGCCGATGCTGCCACCGCCGCTGCAGGACGGCTGGCAGAACGCCGATACCGGCAACAACGCCGCCAACAACGCCGGCACCAGCAACGAATCCGACGTGCTGCGTCTGCAGCTGGCGCGTCTGACCCGTCTGAAAGAATTCAACGAACGCATCACCCTGCACAGCATGCGTCTGACCAACGACGCCGGCGACGAAGTGCTGGTGAAGCAGATTTACCTGGGGCTGGCGCAGGCCTGGTTTGCCAGCAGCAATGGCGAATTCCGGGGTACCGGCCGTGCCGAGAACGGTCAGTGGGTCTGGCATTTCGATAACGATCTGAGCGCCACCGACGTGCTCGACGCCATCGCCATTGCCGAAAAACAGAAACCGGCCGCCAACGTATCGCTGCCGCTGCACGCACTGACCGCTACCGGGGAACGTCCATGAAGACTCTGCTGTTATCTACCCTGCTGGCGCTGTCCACCACCCTGCTCTCCACCACCGCGCAGGCCGCCGACAGCGTTATCGAACGCGACCTGCAGCAGCGCATCAGCAAAGCACAGAGCGCCCTGAGCCAGACCGAAACCAGCATTGGCCGTGAACGCGGCGCGCTGGCGAAAGAACTGGGCCGGCTGGAGCGCGACGTGAATCAGCTGGAAGAACAGACCGCTGCGGCGCGCCGTCAGGCCGACGAGAAAAACCTGAGCCTGAGCAAGCTGCAGGAACGTCTGCAGTCGTGGACCGACCAGCACAACTATCAGAGCAATCTGCTGCAGCAATTCCTGCGTCAGCAAGGTACAGGCGCCGCCGCCACCCCGCTGAACGACCAGCTGGCCAGCATTCAGGCCATGGCCGCCGCCAGTGAAGCCTGGCTGGAACCGGCCTTCGCCGACGCCCAGCTGGTGCTGGACAACGGCAGCATTGCGCCGGCGCAGCGCCTGAGTCTGGGCCCGGTGCACTGGATGCTGAGTGGCGAACAGGCCTTCCGTGCCGACCAGCAAGACGGCGAATGGCGCGTACAGCACACGCTGGGCGGCCGTGATCTGGCCGCACTGACCAGCCTGCAACAGGGTCAGGCCGCCGCGCTGAGTTTTGATCCGAGCCTGAGCCTGCTCGATCAGGTGCCGGCGGAAAGCGTCGGCGAACACCTGCAGAAAGGCGGCATCTGGGTAGTACCGATTCTGCTGTTCGCCCTGCTGGCGCTGACCATTGCCGCCCTCAAAGGCGCGCAACTGCTGCGTCTGCCAAAAGTGGTGAGCTACACCCCGGCGGTACTGGCCGGGCTGATGAACAAGGGCGGTGATTCCGTTCTGAAGAACGGCAGCATGCAGCAGCGTCTGCTGACGCTGGCGCAGCAGAGCCCGTCGGCGCGTGAGCGCGACGATCAGCTGTTCCTGCAACTGCAGCAAGACCGCATCACCCTCGAACGCCGCCTGACCGCCATTGCCATTACCGCGTCGGTATCGCCGCTGCTGGGTCTGCTCGGCACCGTAAGCGGCATGATCGAAACCTTCCGCATGATGACCCTGTTCGGGTCCGGCAACCCGGAAGTGGTATCGGGTGGTATTGCCCAGGCGCTGATCACCACCGAGCTCGGCTTAGTCGTAGCGATTCCGGCGCTGGTGATTCATTCCCTGCTGTCACGCCGCGCCCGCAGCTATTACCTGGAACTGGAAAACTTCGCGATCCTGCTGAGCAAGGCTGACGAATACGACAGCGCGCCGGCAACCAAAACCACAATCCGTGAGGAGGCCATAGCATGAGCAACGATATCCTGAATCAGATCGCCGGTTCCGGCGTGTGCTGGATCATTCTGACCCTGGCGCTGGCCTGCTATCAGCAGCTGGCGGTGCGCTGGCTGACCCCGGCCGCCGACACCCAGTGTGAAGACTGCGTGGCGCCGACCTTAATCGCCGCCCTGCCATTGCTGGGCCTGCTGGGCACCATTATGGGTCTGCTCGACTGCTTCGCGACCCTGCAGCACGGCAACAGCGGCACCGAACTGTTCAGCTCGGGCATCGGTGATGCGCTGCTGACCACCCAGCTCGGTCTGCTGTGTGCCCTGCCGGCCTGGCTGCTGCACAGCGGTCTGCAATCGCGTCAGAACCGCGTACTGCGGGAGGCCTGAGATGCAGAGCCGTCTGCAGCACCGGCTGGAGCAACAACCGGCGCAGGGCATCGACATGTCGCCCCTGCTCGACGTGGTGTTCATCCTGCTGATCTTTTTTATCGTCACCACGGTCTTCGTGCGTGAAACCGGGGTAGAAGTGGATAAACCACAGGCACTGTCAGCCACCACGCTGGAACAGAATGTGATTCTGATTGCCGTCACCGCCAACGGCGACGTGGTGTACGACGGCAGCCGTATTGGCGTGGCCGGCGTGCGCTCGGCCATCAGCCAGTCGCAGCAGCGCGGCCCGCGTCCAGTGGTGATTCAGGCCGACAAACAGGTGGAAGCCGATCTGCTGTTGCAGGTCATCGACGAAGCCAAACTGGCCGGCGCCGGCAGCGTCAGCATTGCCGCCCTGAAACCCTGAGCCCGGCTATGACCATCATGACCAACAAGGCCCGTCTGCAGGCGTTATCGCCACTGCGCCGTCAGTTGCTGGCCGCCGCCGCCGGTGTCGTGCTGCTGCTGATTCTGCTGGTGCTGCTGATTGCCGGTCAGCGCCTGCCGGATCTGGCCAGCCCGACGCTGGAAGTGCGTGAAATAAGCGTCGCCCTGCCACCGCCTCCGCCACCACCGCCGGCCTCAGTAACACCACCTCAGGTGGATATTCCGCTGAACGTCGGCGCCAGTGGTTCAGGCCCGGTGCTGCCGAGCATCGACCTGCCGCGCGAAATCAGCATGAGCCGGCCGGACACGCCGAGCATGACGGTGCAGGAAGTCAGCTTTGCCGATTTCTCGCCCGACTGGGACGCGTTTGACCTGAGCGAGCTCGACAGCCTGCCCACCCTGCTGACGCCGGTGTCGATCGTCATGCCCGCCAGCCTGAAACGTCAGGGCGTGCGCAACGTGTCGCTGCGGCTGGAAGTCACCATTGATGAACAGGGCCGGGTGTCGCTCAACCGCATCGTTGAAAACCCGTACCCGGAATTAAACGAAGAAATTACCCGCCTGATCCGGCGCAGCAAATTCACCGCCCCGCAAAAAGACGGTGGCGCGGTGCGCGCGCGCTTTATCTGGCCGATTCAGATTCAGTCCTGAGACAAGGTTATGAACCCCATTTTCCGTGCATTTGTATCTTCCCTGACGCTGGCCTGCGCGCTGCTGCCCCTGCACAGCCAGGCCGCCGAACGCGCTGTGAAACTCACACTGGCCGAACCTCAGTGGTCGTTTCTGATCGACAACAGCGAACCGGCGTCCACTGATCTGGCACCGGCCGAACGCAGCTTTGCCCGCGGCCTGCAGCCGTTACTCGCCGCACGTGATTACAAAGCCGTTGCCGCACAACTGAGCGAGCGCAAAGCCGACGACGACAGCGCCGCATTAAGCCTGCTGCGCGGTCAGATTCTGCTGTCACTCGACGACATCAAAGGTGCACAGCAGGCGCTGGAAAAAACCACCCGTCTGGCACCGCAGCTGGGCAGTGCCCACCGCAGTCTGGGGCTGGTGTATCTGCAACAGCAGAATTACGACAAGGCGCGTACGCATCTGCAAAAAGCACTGGAACTGGGCGAGCGCAATGCGCAGCTGTTTGGTCAGCTGGCGTTTGCCAATCTGCAACTGGGTTTTGCCTCGGGTGCGGTTGCCGGGTATCAGCAGGCGCTGTTTTTAGACGCCGGCAATAAAGAATGGGCGCGCGGTCTGCTGTACGCCCTGACCCGCGCACAAGCCCTCGATCAGGCTCAGGCGCTGGTCGAAGAATTGCTGCAGAAAGAACCGGACAACGCCGAATTCTGGCTGGTGCGCAGCCAGATTGCGCTGCAGCAGGAACGTCCGTTACAGGCACTGAGCAGCCTCGAAAGCGCCATCGCGCTGGGCGAGAAAAAACCAGAAAATTTAAGCCTGACCGCGCAGCTGCATTTAACCAGCGGCAGCCCGGAACGGGCGGTGGAATTACTCACCCGTCCGCAGGTTTTAAACGCGCAAATGCCGGTGCCATTGCAGAATACCCTGGTGCAGACCGCCAACTGGCTGGCGCAGGAACAGCAGTGGTCGACCTTAAAAACCCTGCTGTCGCAGGCACAGGGTAAAAACCTGCCGGAGCTGGCCGCTGCCCGTCTGGCGGTCAGCCGGGCGCATCTGGCGCTGCACAACGACAACAAAGGCGCGGCGGAAAAAGCGCTGCGTGACGCCCTGAACACAGACCCGACACTGGGCGATGCGTTAATGGCACTGGCCGATTTGCTGCGTGACCAGCAACGTCACCAGCAGGCGGCTCTTTATTACGTACGCGCTGAAGCCCTGCCGGACTACCGTGAACGCGCCCTGTTGGGCCGTGCGCAGCTGGAAATTAATCAGCGTAATTTTGCCGCCGCCCTGCCGCTGCTGAGTCAGGTGGTGCGCGATAATCCGGCCCGCACCGACCTGTACGCCAGCATTCGTTCGCTGCGTAATCTGGTGCGCAACGACGGCTGATCGACACGGCGGCTTTTCGGTGCACTCGCTGTAAAGCAATCGCTCTCAGTGCTGACAGGTTACACGTTAACGTTCAGCACTGAGGTCAGCCCTGATTTTTCCTCCCCCGCTTTTTACCGCGCCTTTCACTTCACCCCACAAATCAGCTGACAAATCTGCCGTGCCCTGATGCGCAAACGGCGGCAGTGCTATCGTTTTTCAGTCGGGGTTGTGCGGAGGTTTGTGTCATGCATACCGGGCATCTGATTCAGCACGGCGAGTTCCATCTCGCCATCAACGGCCAGATTCTGGTGGCCTACGCCAGAGGCAGTTGGAACGAAGAAGCCGCACTGGCGTACAGCGAAGAATACCGCGCGCAGGCCGGCCGCTTTCACGGGCACTGGGGCCATCTGGTATTGCTCGATGAATGGTCGCTGGGCATTCCCGAAATTGTTCCTGTCATTCAGCAACTGGTGAGCTGGAGTGTCGAAAACGGCCTCACCCGCGCAGCCCACGTCTACAGCCCGTCCATGCTCAAACAACTGCAGCTCGAAGAAATGATCCACGACGGCGGTGCCTTTATTCACAAAGGGTTTGCCAACCTCGATGACGCCGTTGACTGGCTGGCGCGCGAAGGTTACCGGCTGGATGCCGACGTTGAGGTGCGTTGGCAGAGCGGAACGCGATAAGGCCACTTTGTCAGATGAGGCCTGGGCAGCACTGGGGTACAATCGGCCAAACCCCATCTGGCTGTCCGTGAGTTGTTATGAAAGAAGCCCTGCGCAAACTGTTCGCCCCGATTCTGACGCCGCTGGAAAATGGCGAAGGTCAGTACGCTTATCGTCCGTCGCACCGCAAAATTCTGATCGTGATCAGCCTGATGTTCAGCACGCTGGGCGCGTTTGCCATTGCGGCGGCTGTGTTTGTCGGTCAGCTGGCCGGCATGCTGCCGGGCATTGTTTTTTTCGGTGTGGGCCTGGTGTGCGGCAGTGTGGGTTTTCTCGGCACTGACGACGCCGTTGCCCGCCTGTGGAAAAGCAAATAAGCCGGCACGCCTGATTTAAATAGCACCCGCTAAATCGCTTAAAAATCCCAGAAAAATGCCCAATAAAAAAGCCACCCTAAGGTGGCTTTTTTATTGGGCTTATTGCTTGCCGCTGACCATCACTGACCCAGTTTCAGGGTGCTCAGTGTTTTGCTGCGGATCTGCTTCAGCAGGTCGGCGTTGGTTTTCAGATCAGAGCCATAGGATGGCACCATCTCTTTCAGCTTTTCGCCCCAGCCACCGGCCATCTGTTGCGGGAAGCAACGCTCCAGCACTTCGATCATGGCCTTGGCCGCTACCGACGCACCCGGAGAAGCGCCCAGCAGCGCCGCCAGTGAGCCGTCTTTAGCCGCAACCAGTTCAGTACCGAATTCCAGCTTGCCTTTGCCCTGAGCGTCTTTCTTGATGATCTGCACACGCTGGCCGGCTTCCGCCAGTGTCCAGTCGCTTTCTTTGCAGTCCGGGAAATAGCCACGCAGGGTTTCCACGCGGTCGGAATGGCTCTGCATCACTTCGCTGATCAGGTATTTGGTCAGGTCCATGTTGTTCACGCCCACCGACATCATAGGAATCAGGTTGCTGAAGCTGACGGATTTCACCAGATCCAGCACCGAGCCCTGCTTCAGGAACTTGGTGGTGAAACCGGCGTAAGGGCCGAACAGCAGCGCAGGCTGACCGTTGATGATGCGGGTATCCAGATGCGGTACCGACATAGGTGGCGCACCGATGGCGGCCTTACCGTACACCTTGGCGTGGTGCTGTTTAACGATCGCCGGGTCTTTGCACACCAGCCACTGACCGGAAACCGGGAAGCCGCCGTAACCGTCGGCTTCTTCAATGCCCGAGGCCTGCAGCAGTGGCAAGGCACCGCCACCGGCACCCAGGAACACAAATTTGGCTTCGATGCTGGTTTCTTCACCGCTGGCGCGGTCTTCGGTGACCACCAGCCAGCCGCCCTTGCCGCGCATAAAGTCTTCGACCTGAGTGTTGAGCATCAGGGTGAAGTTATCGTTCTGTTCGAGCTTGGCCACCATGTTGCGGGTGAGCGAGCCGAAGTCGACGTCGGCACCGTGATTCACGCGGGTGGCAGCAACGCGCTGCTCCGGGTCACGGCCGTTCATCACCAGCGGCATCCACTCGCGCAGCACGTCCGGGTTCTCGGAATATTCCATGCCGGCAAACAGCGGGTGCGCACTCAGTTTTTCGTAGCGCTGACGCAGGAAAGCCACGTTGGCTTCGCCCCAGACAAAACTCATGTGCGGTGTGGTGTTAATAAACTGGGAAGGTTCCGGCAGACCGCCGTTTTCGACCAGCCAGGTCCACAGCTGGAGGGAGACTTCAAAGTTGGCGTTGATGGTCAGCGCGCGGTCAATGGTGACATTGCCTTTGTCGTCTTCCGGGGTGTAATTCAGTTCGCAGTAACCTGCGTGCCCGGTACCGGCGTTGTTCCAGCCGTCAGTACTTTCGTGGGCAACGTGGTCGAGTCGTTCGACCATAGTTATTTTTAGGGTGGGGTCCAGGTGGGTAAGCAGTGTGCCCAGTGTGGCACTCATCACCCCGCCTCCGACCAGGAGTACATCGACCTTTTGTGTAGTCATCGGGTTCTCGCCTTGTAATCAGAAATCGTAATCTGCAGGACCATGGTTCATCACCAGCCGGCTTGTGGCCGGCAACCGCCGTTCACAGAATGTGATGGCGGGGTAATGAAATGAATCGACGCTTTATACACACCGCTACCGGGCCATACAACCGCAATACCGGCGCCTACTACTAACGTATATTTCAGACCGTAAGTGGTCACAGAACAAGCTACAGACCTGTTTTTACCTGTGATGACTTCCGGCCCATCAGAAAAACCATAAAGACTGAACGTGCCATTCCGACCAAAGGCATCCCGTACGCAAACGCGATGACAAAGAAAGGCGGGAAAAACTTGGGTCGGAGAGCCTGCCGCAGCCGGTAGCGAACGCTGAAATCCCTTTAAATTCAGTAGTTTCAGTTCCACTGAGCGGATGTAGAGCGGCAGGTTGTTGTTGGCGCGCACATTATCCCAAAGGGGTACGGGGGTCAAACACCGGCCACTGACCTGTGTCACTTTTGGCTCCCTTTTGCGTTCGGGCCGGTTCGCCGGCGGCAACGGCCGCATTGCCCCGGCTTGGCTACACTCAAAGCAACCCACTGGCTGGAGAGCCCTATGCTGCGAGTTGCTATTAATGGTTTCGGACGGATCGGTCGTAACATCCTGCGCGCCCTGTACCAGTCGGGCTACCGCGACCGCGTACAGATCGTTGCCATCAATGATCTGGGAAACGCTGCCACCTGCGCCCACCTGCTGGAATTCGACTCGGTACACGGCCACTTCGATGTGGCCATCCGCCTGGAGGAAGAACTGCTGGCCATCGGCGACGACGCCATCATACTGCTGAGCGAACCCGATCCGCACAAACTGCCATGGCGCGAGCTGGATATCGACGTGGTGTTTGAATGCTCGGGGCGCATGACCTCGGGTGCCAAAGCCGGTGCTCATCTGCAGGCCGGCGCAGCCAAAGTGCTGATCTCGGCGCCGGCCGAAGGCGTCGACGCCACCGTGGTGTACGGCGTGAATGAAAACGTGCTGCACGCCGAAGACTGCATTGTGTCCAACGCGTCCTGCACCACCAATTGTCTGGCGCCGGTGGCCAAAGTGCTGCACGAAAACTTTGGCATAGAAGAAGGCAGCATGACTACCATTCACGCCTACACCAACGACCAGCACCTGCTGGATCTGGCGCACGATGATCTGTACCGCGCCCGCGCCGCTGCCTTGTCGATGATTCCGACCCGCACGGGTGCGGCCAAAGCCATTGGTCTGGTGCTGCCCGGACTGGACGGCAAAATCGCCGGCATGGCCGTGCGCGTACCAACGGCCAACGTGTCACTGGTTGATCTGGTGCTGCGTGTGCACGACACCCCGGGGCGCGACGAAGTGAACGCCGTTATGCGCGCCGCCGCCGCACAAAGCCCTGTGCTCAACTACAACGACCGGCCGCTGGTGTCGGTCGACTTTAACGGTAATTCCGCCTCGTCCATCTTCGACGCCAACCACACCCACGCTCAGGGGCATCTGCTGCACGTGATGGCGTGGTACGACAACGAATGGGGTTTTGCTCACCGTATGCTGGATACCGGACTGGCGATGCTCCGGGCGTAAATGCTTTAAAAAGCCGGGCATTTAAAATGTAAAAAGGGATGCAACCGCATCCCTTTTTTTATCGCCTTACAGAGGCCATTTTCATGGCCTTTTCATCGCCTTTTCATGTGTGTGGGGGGTAGCCTAAGCGATACTGTGCCGCCAGATGCTGAAACAACCATTCCCGCTCAATTTCCGTGGCGTCTTTTGCCAGTTCCAGCCGTTCGTTACCCCGATCCAGGGTCAAACGGTTGCCATCGTCGGTTTCCCTGAGCGCCAGTGTCTGCAGCTCGGCCGGCGAAAACGAATAACGCTGACGTTTGGGCAATAATTTTTTCAGGCTGGCACCGCGTCCACCATGGTTCTGAATATCAAACGGTTCCCGGCCCATATCCACCGACAGTTCCGGTTTATTCAGCAATAACTGCTGCGGTTGCGACGGCTGAAACAGGCGATACAGGGTAAACAAAGCGGCAATACCCCCCAGCGTCCAGCCGGCAATCCAGACCAGCATAAAAGCCCCGCCTTTGCCGGCGGAAATAGTCCCCAGCGCCGACGAGAATCCAACGCCCCAGCCGCCCAGCCAGAAGGTCAGAAAAGCCGCGATAAAATAGCGCTTAAGTCCGGTGCTTTTGTAGGGCAGCGAAATCAGCTGATAGCCATTCAGCGTACTGAGGCTGATAGCACTGCCGGCGGGAAGTGAGTGGCTCATTCATGGATCCTTGTCTTAAACGCCATTGATTATTCAGAGAAAGGGTTAACCCCTGACAACAGAGTGCTGCAGGCGCTGAGATCACGCGCCTGAGGTATCACAAGGCAATAGCGGCCAGCAGCAGCGCTTCCTGCACTTCGATGGTGGCGCCTATGGTGTCGCCGGTGCAGCCACCCAGACGTTTCATCATTAACTGCCGGGCAAACGCCACCAGCGTCAGCCATAAGGCAATAATCACCAGCGCCCGGCCCTGCAGAAAAATGCCCACTAAAATAGCCAGCACAGCGCCCATCACCAGCACCCGGTTGCGGGTCGCACCGGCAGTTAAGGCACTGGCGATTCCCTGTTCACGCACATAAGGTGTGGTGGCCAGCAGACCGAGCACAGAGCCGCGCGCCAGCATGGGAACCAGCAATAATCCGCCAATTAATAACCAGAAATTCCAGTGACTTAACCGCCCGGCCGAGGCCATATCGAGCAGCGAATAAAGCGCCGTAAATTTCACCAGCAACACCAGCATGATGGCGGTGACACCAATGGGGCCGGAGCGCGGGTCTTTCATAATGGCCAGTGTGCGTTCTTTATTGCCTAACCCACCCACCCAGGCGTCGGCGCTGTCGGCCAGACCGTCTAAGTGCAGCGCACCGGTAATGGCCGTCCACACCAGCAGAATCAGGGCCGACAATAACAGCAGATTGGTTTGCGGATTCCACGCCACGCAGATGAGGGTAAAGCCGAGCATGGCGGCGCCGATAATGGCGCCGATCAGCGGATAAAACAGCAGCGACGCACCGGCCACGGCATTGTCGGTGCGCTTCAGATACGGCGCCGGCAAGCGGGTCAGGAAGGTCAGTGCGTACCAGAAAGCCCACACATAGGTTGTCATGTCAGCAATCACTCATCAGCGTCAGTTCCGAGCCGTCCATGCCTTCGAGGCTCACCCAGTCGTCGCTCTTGCCCATCCATTCGCTGCGGTCGACTTTAAAACGCAGCAGACCCGCATAAGGAATCGACAGACGGTTCATGGCATCCGGCGCCAGACTCAGCAGATGCTGCGCCAGCACGCGCATCACCCCGCCGTGACACACCACCAGCAGATGCTCACCCTGATAAGTGTTGAGCAGATCCGTCCAGGCCGCCACTACCCGCTGCTGTAACGCCGGCACCGGCTCGCCGCCGGGGGCACAGAAATTGAGTGGATCGGCCCAGAGTTGTTTCGCCTGGGCGCTCTGCTCGCGCAGGACGTCGGCCACCGGGCGGTTTTCCCAGTCGCCGAAGTCGATTTCGATCCAGCGCTCATCAACCTCAAGCGGCAGGGCCAGACGCTCACTCAGCGACTGCGCCGACTGCAGACAGCGGCTGAGCGGCGAGCTGATCACCCGGCTCCACGGCCGCTCAATCAGCTCAAGCCGGCGTTCAAACTGCCAGATACCCTGCGCGGTCAGCACCGGGTTAATGCGCCCACGGAAGACGTCGCCGCCTTCCGGTTCGCCATGCCGTATCAGGTCGATGCGCGTGGTGGTCATATTATTGCCCGGACGACACGGCCGCTTCGGCGAAGGTGGCCATGCCGTTGTGCAGCGCCAGCGCCTGTTTGACCAGACCAACGGCCACCGCCGCGCCCGAGCCTTCACCCAGACGCATACCCAGCTGCACCAGCGGACGCGCATCGAGCGCGGTCAGCAGCGCCTGATGACCCGGCTCGGCCGAGCTGTGACCGAACAGCATCCACTCGCGGGCACCGGCGTTCAGACGCACGGCCAGCAAGGCCGCAGCGGAACTGATAAAGCCGTCCACCAGTACCGGAATCCCCAGTTGTGCGGCGCGCAGGTAAGCACCGGCCATGGCCGCGATTTCCAGACCGCCGACCTGCTCGAGTACATCCAGCGGTTCTTTGATGAACGCACGGGCGCGTTCCACACTGGCCGCCAGCACCTGCTGTTTGTGGCTCAGGGCCTCGCCCTGCACACCCGTGCCCGGGCCGGTCAGGCCTTCGGCGTTCTGTGTCAGCAGCAGCGCGCTCATGCAGGTGGCCGCCGAGGTATTACCAATGCCCATTTCACCGGCGACAAACAGATCGCAGCCGTCAGCGTGCAGGCGTTCAATCTGCTCGGCACCAATGCGCAGCGCGCTCAGGGCCTGTTCGTGCGACATCGCCGCCTGTTGAGAAAAATCCTGAGTGCCCGCCATTACCGGACGCTGAATAACGCCGGCCAGAGTGTCACACGGTATGGCCGTGCCGCAGTTCACCACCGACAGGCCCATGCCATGAAACGCCGACAGCACGGAAATTGCCGCGCCACCGGCGACGAAGTTTTTCAGCATTTCCACGGTGACCGCCTGTGGAAACGCCGATACGCCCTGCGCCACCACACCGTGGTCACCGGCGAACACCACACACTGCGGATGGTTCAGCTCAGGCTTTACCTTGCCCTGAAAGCCGGCAAAACGGATGGCAACGTTTTCCAGTTCGCCCAGCGCGCCCGGTGGCTTGGTCAGCTGATTCTGACGCTCGGTGGCGTCGTTCTGGGCCTGTGTAAAACGAGGAGCGGTGGCAGAGGTCCACCAGGCAGAAGAAGACATAGTCAGTGCGGATTCCGAAAAGACCTGAACCATCAGGTCGGGTTAACAATGAGTCGGCGGACGTTTTACCGCCATGGGAATGCCAGCCACCACCAGCGTCACGCTGGCCACGATGGCGGCGATGTCCTGATGCAGGCGCCCGGTTTCGTCGACAAAACGGCGGCTGAGTTCCCCCATGGGCACAATGCCGTAGCCCACTTCGTTGCTGACCATCAGTACCGGGTTTGAGCACTGCGAAAGCGTCTGCAGCAGCGCGGCTTTTTCGCGGGCAAAACAGTCGCCATCGTCGCTCAGCAGGCAGTTGGTCAGCCAGAGGGTGAGGCAGTCTACCAGAATTGTGGCGTCAGGCTGTGTGGCGCCGATGCGCTCAATGGCGGCGGCCAGTGCCAGCGGCTCTTCCACCGTTGGCCATTCGGCCGGGCGTTGCGCGCGGTGATGCACGATTCGTTGATCCATCTCGGGGTCGAGCGCCTGCGCTGTGGCAATATACACCACCGGCCGATTGCTCTCTTGGGCACGTTGTTCTGCATACCGGCTCTTGCCGGAACGGGCACCGCCGAGGATAAGCTCTGTCAGGGGCATAGGTTTTCCAGATGCTTGGGACTACACTACAAAAAGTAACAAACCAGAGGACGTTGCTTATGAGCAGCCAGACCACCAACACACCGCCACACGAGCAGCGGATGCATCCACGCTGGGTACTGAAAAGCAGCGTCAGTGTATTCGATGAAAAGAGTAAGGAGTACATCGGATTACTGGTCGACTGTTCCGAACAGGGGGTCATGATCTCCACCTACGACGCCCTGCAACCCGGCACCAACCTGCTGCTGTCACTGGTGGATATTCCACCGAACATCAACGGCCGCCGCACCGGCACCTGCGTTGCTGAAGTGGTGTGGTGCGACAAGCTGACCCCGAGCCTGTACGGCACCGGCTGCCGCATTACCGGCGTGTCCGATATGCTGCACACCATGATCAAGAGCTACGAACACCAGCACGACGTCGCCTGACGGCCTGCGCTTTATAAAACCCGGCCCGTTGTTTTCTGACCACGCGCCGGGTTTTTTCTTGCCTGAAAAAAATTACACTGGCGCCATCCATTCTCCGGGCTTTTACCATGCTGCAATTCGGAATCGACCTCGGTGGCACAAAAACCGAAATCATCGTGCTCAATGAACAGGGCGATATTCTGCTGCGCCGCCGCAACGCCACGCCGTCCCATGCCTATGAAGCCATCGTCGCCAACATAGCGCAGCTGGTGCTCGATGCGGCCGACGAACTGAACACCCAGAGCTATACCGTCGGCGTCGGCATTCCCGGCGCCGTCAGCCCCTCGACCGGCCTGATTAAAAACGCCAACACCACCTGCCTGATCGGCCGCGATCTGCAGGGCGATCTGCAGCGCGCCATCGGCCGTCCGGTGCAGCTCGCCAACGACGCCGACTGCTTAGCCCTCTCGGAAGCCACCGACGGCGCCGGCGCGGGCTTTAAAACCGTATTCGCTGTGATCATTGGCACCGGCTGCGGCGGCGGCTGGGTCGTGAACGGTCAGCTGATCGGCGGCCCCAACGCCATTGCCGGTGAATGGGGGCACAACCCGCTGCTGTGGCGTGCGCCTTCTGACGGCGAAGTGGACTGCTACTGCGGCCAGAAAGGCTGCCTCGAAACCCTGTTATCGGGCACCGGCCTGCGCCGTCAGGCCCTGCAGGAAACCGGCAACGACCGTTTGGCACAGGACTGGGCCGAACGCGCACGCGCGGGTGATGCCGAGGCTACTCAGGTGCTGAATCAGTATTACCTGCGGCTGGCCAAAGCACTGGCCGGCGTCATCAACCTGATGGACCCGCACGTGATTGTGCTGGGTGGCGGGGTATCGAACTTACCCGGGATCTATGACGCCGTACCGCGCCTGTGGGGCGAGTTTGTGTTCTCCGATACCGTGCTGACCCCACTGAAACAAGCCGTGCACGGCGATTCCAGTGGCGTCCGCGGCGCCGCCTGGCTGGGGGCGCAGGCCGCCCGCTGACGGCGGCGGCTTACCGTCCATCTTGTCAGGCTCTGCGGTCAAACTGAACTAGTCTGAAAACGTCTGACCGGCGGAGCCCATCATGTGTGAATACCGTCTGCATAACGGCGATGCGTGCCCGTTTGATGGCGCACCGCTGTGCTACTGGCACGACCCCAAAGCCGATAAAAACCAGCCCGATCTGAAACAGCGACTGGAACAGTTGATCGCCGACGGCCATTCGCTGGAAGGCTTCCGGCTGGCGCGCGCCGATTTGTCGGGTATTCATCTGCTGCTGGCCGGGCAAAACCGCGGCGTGTGCCTGCGCGACGCTGACCTCTACCGCGCCAATCTGCAGGGCGCGCATATGTTCCGCATTGATCTGCGCGGCGCCTCGCTGATGAAAGCCGACTGCCGCGACGCCAACCTGCATTTCGCCGACCTCACGCAAACCAATCTGCTCGGCACCCGTTTTGACGGTGCGAAAATCGAAAATATTGAATGGGGCGCGCAACTGCGCCAGCAAACCCAGGCGCAGGCGGCCGTGCAAAACGGTAATGCAGCCGACGCCGCAGATGCCTTTGAGCAGGCCGAAGAAATCTGTCGCGGATTACGCAAGGTGAGTGAGCAGCAGGGGCTGTTCGAGCTGGCCGGGCATTTTTTCTATGAGGAAATGCTGATGCGCCGCCACCAGATGGCGAAGCCATCATTCGCCCGCACCATCAGCTGGCTGGTCGATCTGTTCTGCGGCTACGGCGAAAAACCCCTGCGCGTGATTGTGTTTTCACTGTGCCTGATCGGCGCGCTGGCCTGTTGTTATTTTCTGCTCGGTATCCGCGACGGCGACTCGCTGGTGCAGCTCGACCTGTCGGCCTCGTTTGGCCGCAACCTGATGAATCTGCTGACCACGGTGTACTTCAGCGTGGTGACCTTCACCACCCTGGGCTACGGCGATCTGGTGCCGGTGGGCGCCAGCCGTCTACTGGCGGCTGTCGAAGCCTTTATGGGCAGTTTTACGCTGGCGTTATTCGTGGTGGTGTTTGTGAAAAAGATGACGCGCTGAGGCGCAGGCGCCAATTCAATCCAAGTAAATCCAGCCCAACCGCTTACCGGTTGGCCAGTGCCTGGCCTTCGTCTTGGGTTTCAGTGAGCGCCTCCGCATTGCCCTGCTGATGGCGCATGAGTACGAGCACAAGAAGAATCGCAGGCACCCCCAGAGCGGCGGCCAGCACAAAGAATTCGGTGTAGCCGTAACCGTCCACCACCCAGCCGGAAAAACCGGAAATAAACTTACCCGGCAGGGTCATTAACGAGCTGAACAGCGCGTATTGGGTGGCCGTGTAATGCTTGTTGGCCAGACTCGATAAATACGCCACAAACGCCGTACTGGCGATGCCACCGCTGAGGTTATCGGCACTTATGACCAGCGCCAGCCAACTGAGCGACGGCGTCATGCCATCACCGGCAAAGGCCAGCATGGCAAACAGTAAATTGGTGCCTGCCACCAGCACAGCGCCCAGCAGCATGGGCTTCATAATGCCGTAGCGCACCACCAGCACACCGCACAGCGCCGAGCCGAAAATGGTCATGAAAAATCCGAACACTTTGGCAACGCTGGCGATCTCGGCCTTGCTGTAGCCAAGATCCAGATAAAACGGGTTGGCCATAATGCCCATGGTGATATCGCTTAAACGGAACACTGCGATAAACACCAGCATCAGCAGCGCGAAACGGCCGTTGCGCTGAAAAAATTCCAGAAACGGACACACCACAGCGCCGATCAGCCAGCGTTGCCAGCCTGGTCGCTGCGCCATCGCCATGGGCCGTCCCATGATGGTATCGACCATGGCAAATTCATCGGCATCGCGCTGGGCTTTGCTCTGATGCGCCGGTTCATCGGCCCACAATAATGCCAGCACCGCCACGCCCATCAGCGCCGCCATGCTGACATAGGCCAGCGGCCAGTTGCTCCATTCGGCGATGTACAGGGCGCCGGCACCGGCGGCCAGCAAGGCCACGCGGTAGCCAAAAATATAAGCGGCCGACATGGCACCCTGCAGGGATTCTTCCGCCGCTTCGATGCGGAAGGCATCCAGCGCCACGTCCTGCGTCGACGACGAGAACGCCACGAGAAACGCAGCAAAGGCAATCACCGGTAGCGAATCCAGCGGATTAAGAGTGCTCATCAGCAACAGCCCCGCCGCAATGCCCAGCTGTCCGGCCAGAATCCAGCTGCGCCGCTGGCCGAGCATAGCCGTCAGCAGCGGCAGACGCAGACGGTCGACCACGGGTGCCCAGAACACCTTGATGGAATAAGTAATGCCGATCCAGGCAAAAAAGCCGATGGCGGTGCGTTCGACACCCACGTCCCGGAGCCAGGCCGTCAGGGTGGAAAACACCAGCAGGAAGGGTAATCCGGCGCCAAAGCCCAGCAGGCTGATCACCACCACCGGCTTGCGCCGGTAAATGCTCAGTGCGTCAAGCCAGCTTGTGGCAACCGGATTCACAGACGATCAGTCTTTGAAGTTTTTGAAGGCCAGCGGCATATCGATGCTGTCGTCGCTGCGGTACATCTGCATCACCGCCTGCAGATCGTCGCGGCTCTTGCCGGTGACACGCACGGTGTCGCCCGCCAGTTGCACCTGCACTTTGATCTTGCTGTCTTTGACCATTTTCACCATGCGTTTGCCCAGGTCGCTGTCGATGCCCTGACGCATGGTGGCTTTCACTCTCACCTGCTTGCCTGTGCCTTCCGGCTTGCTGTATTCGAGGCAGGTCACCTTGATACCGCGCTTGGTCATGGCACCGGTGAGCATGGATTTCATCTGCTCAATCTGGAATTCGTGATCGGCGGTCATGGTGACCACCATTTCTTTCAGTTCAAAACTGGCTGCTACGCCACGGAAATCGAAACGGGTGCTGAGCTCACGTTCGGCCTGATCAACGGCGTTCTGGGCTTCGTGTTTATCGACTTCGGATACCACGTCAAACGATGGCATAGGTTGGCTCCTGAGAAATTCTTACGGATGGAAACGGGCGCTATTCTAACCCGTCCGGTGCCGCCATTGCCAAACTGGCGGATACAGAAAAGTCAGCTAGATTTTTAGCTATGCAAACCAAAATGACCCTGCACGGGGCCGGAGTGTATTACTTCCAGGTCACCGGAGCGAAAGACCAGCCGATTTTTAACTCCGTGTTCGAATTTGAATACGGCAGACAGCTGTTGGCTTCCATCCGCGCTACCCGCCTGCTGGCCTATGTGCTGGACGATAAAAGCATGCAGTTTGTGCTGCGCTGCGAACGCGACTGGACCGAAGTGATGGACGATGTGCAGAGTGCCTTCGACGCCATGCACGAACGCTGCTGGAATAAGCGCCGTCAGGTGCTGTCCGATCAGGGCGTGGTGCTGCTGGTCGACGAACAGGCGTTCCTGCAGCCCTTGATTCTGCAGCTGCACGACTGGCCGCGCCGTGCCGGTCTGGTGGCCAGTGCCGAACTGTGGCCCTGGAGTTCCGACCGCTACTACCGCGACCCGAACCCACCGCAGTGGATCGATACCGAATCCATGCTCAACCTGTTGTCGCACAGCCGCCGCAACCGCAGCCAGCATTACATCGACGTAATGCAGATGCCGGTGAACAGTGATCTCGATCTGGTGCACGGCTCGCACCCGCTGTATCAGGCACTGGGCCGCGACAGCTGGGTCAGCCAGCATCTGAAAAAAGAAGCCCTGGTGCAGTCGGCCTACAGCAAAGACGACGTGCGCCGTCTGTTCGACGATGCCTGCCAGCTGGTCGCCAGCCAGTTTGAAATCAGCACCGGCGAATTGCTCGACCGTCACCAGCGCCGCCGCTTTCATCACCTGATGCCTCTGGTGGTCTGGCTGATGAGCGAGCGCGGTATTCAACCCGATGCCCTGACCGCTCTGGTCGATGAAGATGAATTCCGTATGCAGCTGTGGCTGCGTAATCTGGAAGCCGACCACGCCGAGAATATTCTGCTGAAGCTGAAAGCCCGCTGGCAACCACAGGCACCGGCGCTGCCGGCCACGCCGGTAACAGCGGCCAGTCAGCCCGAACCCTCCCCCGCAGAGCACGCGGACGCCGATGCAACCGCCAGCGCCGAGCCGGTTCACGAATAACGCCCTGACGGGCGTTTTTCTTTTATTCCTCTCTCATTTTCTTTATCGCTTCTGTCGTTTTCTGTGCGCTGCGCTCGCTTTTTCCAACGCCTTTTTCCAGCACCGTTTTCATAGCAACGCCAGTGCATGCTGCACACGCGTGCGAACTTCCTCTCGCCGCTGCTTTCCTCTGCCCCCTATAATCGGGACATGACGATCAAACACTCTCTGCATTCTCAGCACACCCTGCGCATCGGCCTGCTCGGTCTGGGCGCGGTAGGCACCCTGATGGCCGGCTACTGGCGCGATCTGCGCCCTGTGGCGCTGCCACGCAATCCGGATCCGTTGAATCCTGAAAACCGGGGAACCAACAACGGCGAAAAGCGGGTGCACCTGCAGGCGCTGGACGGCAGTGTGAGCGAACTTGTTCTGCCCTGCTGGCACGGCGAAACCCTCGACTGGCTGGTCGTGACCACCAAAGCCGCCGATACCTTAAATGCCTTACAGAACTGGCGCGCTCAGCTGCCGGCGGTGCGCCGTATCCTGCTGCTGCAGAACGGCATGGGCCAGCAGGATCAGGTCGCCGACTGGTTAGCGCAGGAAGGTCTGACAGACCGGTGTGAGCTGTGGGCCGGTATTTCCACCGAAGGCGCCTACAGAACAACTTCTGGCGACACAGACAACGGCAGCACAGAACGCGTGGTGCACGCAGGCTCCGGGGCGACGCTGGCCGGGCGCTGGCTGGCCGGTGACAACGACTCAGCACCCCTGCCGCCCGGTATTCAGTACCACGCCGATATCCGTGGCCCCATGCGCGAGAAACTGGCCATTAATGCGGTGATTAATCCCCTCACGGGCCTGCTGCGCTGCGCCAATGGCGAGCTGGTCAGTAACCCGGATTATCGCCAGCAACTGGAGGCACTGGCACAGGAAGTGGCCGGCTTTTACGCCGCCATGGGCTGGCCATTAAACACACCGCTGACCGAACGCGCTGCCGCCGTGGCCAGCGCTACCGCCGCCAACCGTTCCTCAACCCTGCAGGATATTCTCGCCGGACGCGCCACAGAGCTTCCCTGGATAGGCGGTTATTTGCTTCACTGTGCACAGGAAAGCGGATATTCGCTGCCACTGACCCGCCAGCTGCTGCTGACGCTGGATGCATCCGGCGAGCCGCAGGCGCCGGCCAGCTGCGCAGAGCACTGAGGGCCCCTTATGATTCTGACACGCCAGAAAACCATGCTTGCGACGGTGCTGGTGTGCAGTCTGATTACGCTGGTCAGCACCTTAGCCTATGTCTTCGCGGCCGACCGTGTTGGCCGTCAGCATCTGGCGCCCATGATCAGCGATACCTTCGCCAGCCTGCTGCAGCTGCAGCTTACCCACGGCGCCATGGATCTGGCTGCGCTGCAGAGCGCACTGGAAACCTTCTGCGACCACTATCAGGTGGCAGAAGCCGCTGTGTATAACGACCATCACGAGCGGCTGGCGCACTGCTACGAAAACGAAGCCAGGCTCAAAGCCACCGACGCCTTCACCACCGACGATGCCGATATTCACCGCTACGACCTGCACAGCGAACGCGGCGATTTATTCCTGATTTTGCGCAGCGATTTATCGCTGGCCGAATTTTTTATTCTCGACACCCTGACCACAGCGCTGTTTATCGTCAGCATCGCGGCGCTGCTGATTTTTTTGCTGTATGCCACAACACGACGCTGGCAACGCAAACCCTACCAGCAACTGCTCGACAGCATACGTGGCGCCAGCCAGCAATCGCGCGAAGACGAACGCAACCGTTATCCTGATATCGTCAGTCCCGATCCGGATTTCAACGCCCTGACGCAGGAACTGAACGATTTATTGTGGCAGTACGACCAGCGCACCATCAATTTGCGCAGCGCCCACCAGCAAGCGGAAAGCGCGCGCTTGCGTGCAATCCGTCTGTCGAACGAAACCCGCCAGATCAACGAACATCTGGCGCAGGAAGTGTCGATCCGCCGCGGTGTGGAAAATCAGCTGAACAATACCCAGCAATTACTCGACGGCATTATTAACGCTATGCCATCGGCGTTATTTACGCTGGATAAACAGCTCAACATCGTGCAATGCAACCAGCAGGCCGGTGAATGGCTCGGGCAATCGCCGGCACAGCTTAAGGGCCGTCATCTGCTGACAGTACTGCCGGAATTGCAGGCGCTGATTCATGAACTCACCTGCCATGATCAGTCGCATCAGGTGTGCAAAAAAGAACGGGTCGACATCATCAGTTTCCGCACGCCATTAAAGGCCGACCTGATTATGTATCCGCTGGCCGGCCAATTAATGGCCCAGCAGGTGCTGCGCATTGACGATATTTCCCAGCGCCAGCAACTGGAAGAGGTCATGGTGCAGAGTGAAAAAATGACCACAGTGGCCGGCCTCGCCACCGGCATTGCCCATGAAATTAATAATCCGCTCGGGGCTATTCTGCAGAATCTGCAGAATATCCGCCGCCGGCTACAAAGCAGCTTTCCGGCCAATCAGGAAATAGCCGAACACACAGGCCTGTCGCTGACAGCACTCGACCAGTATTTGCAGAACCGCGGCATTTATCCGTTTATGGATAATATTCAGCAGGCCGGCGAAAGAGCCGCGGAAATTGTCGCCAATATGCTGCAGTTCTCGCGTCCGGATCAACATCACAAACAGCGCCGCGATCTGAACCGTTTAATTAACGACGCGCTGTTAATTGCCCGCGGCGATTCAGGATTGCGCAGTGTCGAAACCGAATTTCTGCCGGCCGCCGAGGCGGTGTGGGCCGATGTGCTGGCCAGTGAAATGGAGCAGGTGCTGCTCAACCTGCTGCAAAATGCCGAGCAGGCGCTGCAGGCCAGTACCGACAGCATGCTCGCCCATAACCGGGACTGGACACCGCGCATCCGCATTTCCACCGGCGTACTCAATGGCCGTCCGCGTTTGCTGGTTGAAGACAATGGCCCGGGCATTCCACCGGCGCTGCTGAGCCATATTTTCGAGCCGTTCTACACCACCAAAGAAATCGGCAAAGGCACAGGGCTCGGGCTTTTTGTGTCGTATTTTATTATCACCAGTCACCATCAGGGGCAGATCCGCTACCTGAATTCTGCATTCTCCAGCGGCGCGGCCTTCGAGATTCTGCTGCCGCCGGCGCAGGTCATGAAAGACATTCATCAGGAATGACCGGATTTTTCAACGCCCCGCTCTGCCCCCGCCCTTGACCGCCTGCCGGGGCACCGTTACCCTGCGCGTCTTCAGGTGCCCTTGTCCTTTGACGGACGAGAGTTAAACGGGAAGTCTGGTGCGCACTCTGTGCGAATCCAGCGCTGCCCCCGCAACGGTGATCGACCGTACTGACAGCTTCATGCCACTGTGCTCTGCATGGGAAGGCGTTGTCAGCGAGCCAAGGCTCAGGTCGTAAGCCCGGATACCGGCCTGAGCCTGTTCAACTCGTATTGCGGTGGGCGATACAGAAGAAGTGCAGCGCTCTGTGCCGTGCTTGTTTTGATTCCCGCCGATAGGAATTTTCCCATCGGAAGTGTTATGAAAAAAACCATCCTGGCAGCTGCCCTGCTGTCACCTGCCGTCGTTCTGGCAGACACTGATTTATCCCTGCAAACCGTGACCGCCACCCGCTTGCCTGAGCAGGTCATCAACGACAGCCAGTTCATCACCATCAGCCGTGCCGCCATCGAACTGAGCAACGCGCACTCGCTCAGCGAACTGCTGAGTCTGGAAGCCGGTATTCAGTTCACCCGCAACGGCGGTCATCTGAACACCACCAACCTGTACATCAATGGTCTGGATAACAAACGCATTCTGGTGCTGGTCAACGGTGAACGTGTGGGTTCCGGTACCAGCGGTGCAGCGGATCTGCAGCTGATTGCACCAAGTCAGGTCGAACGCATCGAAATTATCCGCGGTGCGCGTGGCGCACTGTACGGCGCCGATGCGCAAGCCGGTGTCATCAATATTATTACCCGCAAAGACAGCAACGGCAGTCAGGTCGAATTGTCCGCCGGCAGCGACAGCAGCCGGGGTCTGAGTTTCCGTACCAATAAAACGGTCGGTGACACCCGCGTTTACGCCGCCCTGCAGCACGACCGCAGTGTGGGCTTTGATGTGAAAGACGACGCCGAAACCGACAACGACGGTTACGAGCGCTACGGTTTATCCACCGGCGTATCGCACCGGGTCGACAGCCACCAGAACGTCAAACTGGATTACCAGCGCAATCAGGGCACGTCGGAATACGACGGTAACAGCAGCTCTGACAACACCACGGATTTCGTCAATCAGGCGCTGAGCGCCGGTTATCTGTACAACGACAACGGCCTGAGCATCAATGCCAGTGCCGGACGTGCCGAAGACAATAACTGGAGCTACAAAGGCTCGGAATCTCGCGGTTCCGATTCTTTATTCGGCACCACCAAAAATACCCTGAACCTGATCGGCAGCTACGAGCTGAATGAGCACCACATGCTGATTCTGGGCGGCGATTATCTGGCCGTCGACGTCAGCGAATCGGCCACCGATTACGACCAGAAAAATGACAACACCAGCGGCGTACTCACCGGTTACCGTTACCACCGCGACGCCTTTGCGCTGGAACTCGGGGCACGCCACGACGACAACAACCGCTTCGGTGAATTCTCGTCGTTCAACACCGTCGCGTCGGTTACGGCTGCCAATGGCGGCGTACTGAGCGCCGGCCACGCCACCGCCTACCGCACGCCGACCTTTAACGACCTGTATTATCCGGGCTTCGGTAACGACGAACTGGTGCCGGAACGTTCCCGCACCTGGTCAGCCAGTTACGTGCAGCCTTACAGCAGCGGCTCGGTGCAGCTGAATGCGCAGCGCGCGATTTTTAATAATCAGATCGCCTACGATTCAAGCTGGGTGGCGCGAAACATCGGTAAATCCAGTGTGAAAGCCATCTCCCTGACCTGGCAGCAGGACTGGACCAGCACCCTGAGCTCGAAAATCAGCCAGGACTGGACCGACGCCAAAAACGACGAAACCGGCGACCGTCTGCGCCGTATTTCGCCACGTTCCAGCAAGGGCGTGCTCTACTACTGCAGCGAAGGTTTCACCGCTCAGGCCGAAGCCCTGTATTTTGAAGGCTCACCAAAAACCGACGGTGGCGAACGTCTGCCAAGCTACAGCCTGCTCAACCTGAGCCTGAATTATCAGGTAACGGAAGCGGCCACCGTTGGTGTACGTGTCGACAACCTGTCCGACCGTGAATATCAGACCATCAGCAATTATTTTGCGCCGGGTCGTGAATGGATGGCGAACGTTCGCTACGATTTCTGATCCGTTAAACCCGGGCGCGGCCTGTTATAAACCTACAGGCCGCGCTGATTTCAGAGAGCTCTCCTATGCCCGCCTGTCCTGCGTTATTTCTGTCGGCTCCTGCTTCAGGTCAGGGTAAAACCACCATCTCCGCGTTTATTGCCCGCTGGTTACGCAATCAGGGACTGCGCGTGCGCGTGTTTAAAACCGGGCCGGATTATCTCGACCCGCAAATATTGCAGCAGGCCAGCGGTCAGCCGGTGGAGCAACTCGACATCTGGATGTGTGGCGAAACCTATTGCCGCGAACGTCTGGCGCTGGCCGCCGCCAGCAATGATCTGATTCTGATTGAAGGCGCTATGGGCATGTTCGACGGCAACCCGTCGAGCGCCGATTTGGCCGCGCTGTTTAATATTCCGGTGGCGGTCATTATGGACGTCAGTGGCATGGCACAAACCGCGGCGGCATTGGTGAATGGTCTGGCCATGCAACGCGCCGATGTGCGTGTCGCGGGTTTGATTGCCAACCGCTGTGGCAGCCAGTATCACGCCGACCTGATCCGTGACGCGCTGCCCGATTCGATTCCGCTGCTGTTCAGTCTGCAGCGCAACGACGAGGTGACGCTGCCCGAGCGTCATCTGGGCCTGGTACAGGCCTGCGAAATTGCCGACGAACTGGAACCCATTTTTGAACGCGGCGCGGCTCTGTTGGCGCATCTGAATGCGCGCGATTTTTTAGCTCTGGCACCCGTGGTGGAATTTCATGCACCCGTCCAAAGCCGTGATGCAGAAACCCTGAGCGCAAAGGCTCCGCTGGCCGGCAAAACCATCGCCATCGCCCGCGATGCTGCGTTCAGTTTTATATATTCCGCCAACACCGGATTACTGGAAACGCTGGGCGCAGAGCTGCGCTATTTTTCGCCGCTGACCGATGCGCACATTCCGCCGGCTGACGCGCTGTGGCTGCCGGGTGGCTATCCGGAATTACACGCCCACACTCTCCAAGCCAATCACAGCATGCGCCAGTCGCTGCGCGAGTTTCATCAGAGTGGTAAACCGATTCTGGCCGAGTGTGGCGGCTTTCTGTATTGCCTCGAACAACTGACCCAACTCGATGGCACAAGCCTGCAAATGGCCGGCCTGCTGCCGGGCACAGGTGTGATGCGCGACCGCGGCGGTTGTCAGGGCATGCAGACCGCGCTGCTGCCGGAAGGCGAGGTGCGCGGCCATGCTCATCACAGATCCGCCGCCAGCGGTCTGCCAGAAGCCCTGAGCCACGCCCGCCGTTCGCGCCACCCGGCACCCGGTGAGGCCATGTACCGCGTGGGCAGCCTGACCGCCGGGTATCTGCATTTGTTTTTCCCGGCCAATCCACAGGCCATTGCCGACCTGTTTTCAGGCGCTGTCCAAGCAGAGCCAGCGCAGCTGTGAATCAACGCTGCTATGAACCAACGCTGCTATTATCGACAGATACATCAACAACATGCCATCCGCGCGCGGATGCACTGAGGCTGAGTAGGAATTATGGGCAACCGCTTATCAAAAATTGTGACCCGCACCGGCGACGGTGGTGAAACCGGATTGGGCGACGGTTCGCGCGTCAGTAAACGCAGCGAACGCATTCACGCCATCGGCGATGTGGATGAGCTGAATTCGTGGATGGGGTTGCTGCGTGCCGAACTGAGCGACAGCGATGAGCTGCAGCCCTTGCTGCATCAGATTCAGCACGATTTATTCGATCTGGGCGGTGAGTTGTCGGTTCCGGGCTTTAATGCCCTGAACGAAGCCCTGCTGGACGATATTGAAGACAATCTGGACGCGCTGAACGACACCCTGCCACCGCTGCGCGATTTTATTCTGCCGGGCGGTAATCGCGCCGCGGCGCACGCGCACATGGGCCGTACTGTGTGCCGCCGCGCGGAACGCTCGCTGGTTGCCCTGGCGCAGAAAGAAACCGTGAATGAGCTGGCGCTGCGCTACCTTAACCGCCTGTCGGACCTGTTGTTTATTATGGCGCGGGTACTGGCCCGCCGGGACGGCGGACAGGAAATCCTGTGGAAAAGCCGCCATGTGCGGGAAGACTAACCACGTCCGTTTTTGCGATAACCGTGAACAAAAGCACGGTGTAAAGTCTGAAAAATGCCCAAGAAAAAAGCCTGCAATTGCAGGCTTTTTTATTCATGGTTCCGGTGACAATACATTCAGGCATCACACCTGAAACTGTTTCACACGTGATGCCAGAGCATCCGTCATCGACTGGGTTTCACGCACCGCCTGCACCGTACCTTCGGCGTTGCCGGAAGTTTCCTGACCGCTGTCGCGGATAGCACTGAGGTTTTTATCCAGATCCGCTGCGCTGCGTTTCTGTTCGGTAGCAGTAACCACAATATCCGACGTTTTCTTCTGGATGTCGCCCATGCTCTGCTGAATTTCGTTGAGTGTGGTGCTCACCTGTTCGGAGTTTTCCACGGTTTTCTCAACCATGTTGCGGTTCACTTCCATGGTTTTCACCGCACTGACGATGTTTTTCTGCACATCCGAAATCAGCCCTTCAATTTCCTGCGCCGAGCCCTGAGTACGGCTGGCCAGCGTGCGCACTTCGTCGGCAACCACGGCAAAACCACGACCCTGCTCACCGGCGCGGGCCGCTTCAATGGCGGCGTTCAGCGCCAGCAGGTTGGTTTGCTCGGCAATGCTTTTAATGGTTTCCAGAATGGTACTGATGCTGGAGGAGTTGTCGGCCAGACGGTTCACCGCCTCCATGGAGTTCGACATTTCCTGCGACAGACCACGCACCTGATCCATCACCCGGGTGACCACACGACCGGCTTCGTCGGATTTGCTCTGCCCGGATTGTGCCGCGTCTTCGGCTTCTTCGGCCAGACGCGTTACCACGCCCGAACGCTCGGCCACATCACTGATGATGCGCGCAATCTGATTGGTCTGATCAAGCTGAATCTGCACGGCCTCACGGCTGCGGTTGGCGATGTTCTCAACCTGATTGACGTTTTGACCCACGGCATCGGCGGTGTCTTTCACCGCGGTCAGCGTTGCGCGGATATTGCTGATCATGTCGTTAAAGGCATCACGCAACTGACCCATCTCGTCACGACCGGAGAAACTGATTTTCTGCGTCAGATCACCGCGGGCAATGTCACGCGCGGCCGCTGAAAAACGCTTAATGGTGTAACGGATCGACATAAAGAAGGCGAGGTACAGATACACAATAATGCTCAGGGCACCGGCCAGTACCAGTGCCAGCACAGTAATGCGGGTCTGTTGCTGTTTCTGGCGGATTTCGAGTTTGGACGCAATGAGCGGAAACACCAGATCGGCCATGCGCCGCATCGGTTCGATCTCCTGCACGAAGAAACTGTCAAAGGCATCCCAGGTGGATTCAATTTCGGAGGCCGCAATGATTTCTTCGTCGATTTTTGTGCGGATATTTTCCAGCATTTTTTGCGCAGCTTCTGCCGCCACGATCAGGTCGGCATTACCCAATACGCGGGCATTGGCCAGAATCAGCTGCACATCGGGTTCAGACGTCAGTAACTGGTCATAAGTGGCATTCATCAGGTCGTACGTGGCCGACTGCAGATACTGCTCAACAAAGGCGTAAATACCTGCGCCGTGGGCCATACCCAGATTGGCGCTGATTTCCGGCATGGTGTTCAGAATCACGGTCAGACGCTGAATGTCTTCATCGGCATCCAACGACACGCCGGCGCTCTGCATAAACTGGCGTTCAACCAGATAAAACTCGTCGATCACCAGCTGAAAATATTTGTACTGGTCACGGAAGGTAGGCTGACGCTGTTCGCCGGTAATTTTTAAATTAGGAACGTATTTGTTTTTCCAGGACGACAGAGATTCTGCCAGACGATCGTCATCGGCCATCTCGATCAATTTATCGGCTTTGGCAGGCAATGCATTCATCAGCTCGGAGGCACGGGCCTGAAGCTGGGCATCATTTTTGTGGGTCGCGGCGGAGGCCAGATCACGGAAGCTCTCGAGCTCGTGGCCGAAGCGGCTTAATTGCCCGCCCATTTCCAGCGCGCGCAATTCCGTGCGGGTTTTTTCCAGTGATTCAAACGCTGCCAGAAAAACCTGACCGCTGAGAACCACCAAAGGCACCATAAACAGGAAGCTGATGACGCCGAATTTCGCCGCGTAACTCATCTGCCCCATCAGTTTGATGGCCGGCCACATCAGTGCTTTAAGCATAGACTCCTCACACCTTACTTATGCTTTATTTTTATTAACGCCAGGCCTGCCTGCATGTCTGAAACAGGCCCCGATAACCCACTCACATCAGGGTTTCCCGCATATCCTGCAGCGCGCCTACCAGCGTTTGCGCAAAGCGCGCGGCTTCTGCCCCATCGATCACACGGTGATCGTAGGAAAGCGACAGTGGCAACATGAGACGGGGAATAAAGGTTTCGCCGTTCCACACAGGCTGCATACTGGCTTTGCTGAGGCCAAGAATCGCCACCTCGGGTGGTGAAACGATGGGCGTGAACGCCGTTCCGCCTATCCCACCAAGACTGGACAGACTGAGACAGCCACCCTGCATATCGGCTAAGGATAGCTTACCGTCCCTCGCCAACCCCGCCTTCTGTGCTAACTCTTGTGTGATTTCTGTAACCGACTTACGGTCTACGTCACGAATGACAGGTACGAGAAGGCCCTTGGGTGTATCGACGGCCACGCCGATGTTCACGTACTTCTTCAGAATCAGCGACTGGCCGTCCGGGCTGAGCGACGCATTAAATGCCGGGTATTGTTTCATCGCCCACGACAGCGCCTTCAGTACAAAAGGCACCAGCGAAAATTTAATGCCCTGCTTGCTGAATTTCTGGTTTTGCGCAACGCGGTAGGCTTCAAGGTCGGTAATATCGGCCAGATCAAACTGAGTGACCTGTGGCACATTCAGCCAGGCCGTGGTCATGGCTCTGGCCGTCGCCCGCTTGATGTTATTGAGGGCCACCGTTTCGGTGTCACCGAACTGCGAGAAATCAATCACAGGCACAGGCGGAATACCGGAACCCACCACGGCATTGCCCATTGAATTTCCGGCGGTAGGTGCATTCTGCAAACGGGATTTCACCCAGTTCTGCACGTCTTCTTTGGTGATACGCGCGCGGCGGCCACTGCCAGCCACCAGCGCCAGATCAACGCCCAGCTCGCGGGCCAGTTTGCGCACCGCGGGCCCTGCGTGCACCTCGCCCGAGTTCACCCCATTCGCCGTATGGTTCGTGGCCGCCGCTGGGGACACAGAAGCGGATACCGGTGCTGCCGCTTTCGCAGGTTCTTCCGCTGTGGCTTTGGCCGCCTGTGCAGCGGCGCTTGTCGCTGACTTACCGGCCGCATCGTCAACCGCATGTCCAGCCGCACCTCCAGATGAAGCAGCGGCCATTAACACCAGCATGGCATCACCGGCCTGCACTTTGTCGCCGACCTTGAGCGACCAGCTCTGCACCACGCCGGAGGCCTCGGCGGGAATTTCCATCGACGCTTTATCCGATTCCAGCACCAGCAGGGTATCACCAGCCTGAACCGCGTCGCCTGGCTGCACGCTCAGTTCAATCACCTCGGCTTTACCGCCGCCAATATCGGGCACCATAAACGCCTGAGCTTTGGCAGCTGCCGCCTTAAGCGGTTGAGTCTCGTTTGACGGCGCTGACGCTGCTGCGCTGACCGCAGCAGGAGCTTTATCCGCGGGTTTTTCGGCGGTTTTTCCGGCCGTGCCGGCAGCAGCACCTTTTATTTCGGCAAAGGCATCACCGCTGCTGACTTTATCGCCGACTTTTACCATTAAACGGCTAATAACACCGGCTTTACCGGCCGGAATTTCCATCGAGGCTTTATCGGTTTCCAGTACCAGCACCGCCTGTTCAGCATCAACATGGTCACCTTCAGCGACCAGAATTTCGATCACATCCACCTGACTGGCGCCACCGAGATCCGGAATGATTAATTGGCTCATGCGCGTCTCCCTCAGCTGTACAGCGGATCAGGTTTGCCGGCATCGATATCCAGCGTTTTCCGCCAGCCCGCCAGTTGCGCATCGGTTACGGCACCGGTTTGTCTGAGTTCCACCAGCGCGGCCCAGGCCACAAACTGCCAGTCGACCTCAAAAAAGCGCCGTAAATTATCGCGGGAATCACTGCGGCCAAAACCGTCAGTACCAAGCACGCGGAACGGACGGCCAGCAGGAATATAAGGCCGGATCTGATCGGCGTAGGTTTTCATATGATCGGTGGCGGCCACGATCGGGCCTTCGCTCGCGCTCAGCACACGGGTGACATACGGCTGTGGCTGCTCACTGCCGGCTGACAACAGGGTGCGCCGTTCGCACGCCAGACCATCGCGGCGTAATTCGTTGAACGAGGTAACGCTCCAGACACTGGCGGCAATGCCTTCGCCCGCCAGCCAGTCGGCGGCTTTTTCGACCTGACGTAAAATCGCCCCGCACCCCAGCAACTGAACAACGGGAGACGCAGCGCTCTTGGCCGACTGTTTTTTCGTGCTGCGTTTTTTCGCGGCTTCGCGCAGACAATAAATACCGCGGCGAATACCTTCTTCCACACCCTCAGGCATTGGCGGGTGCGGGTAATTTTCGTTGAGCGAGGTAATGTAATAGAAGATTTTTTCTTTCTTCTCGTACATGCGCTTCAGACCATCCTGCACGATGACCGCCATTTCATAGGCGTAGGTCGGATCGTAGGACACGCAGTTGGGAATGGTGGACGCCAGAATATGGCTGTGACCATCCTGATGCTGCAGACCTTCGCCGTTTAAGGTGGTGCGCCCGGATGTAGCACCGATCAGAAAACCCTGACACTGCATATCGCCCGCCGCCCAGGCCAGATCGCCCACGCGCTGGAAGCCGAACATGGAGTAATAAATATAAAACGGAATCATCGCCATACCGTTGGTGCTGTACGAACTGGCCGCCGCCATCCACGCGGCAAAAGCACCGGCCTCGTTAATGCCTTCTTCCAGAATCCGGCCTTTTTTATCCTCGCGGTAGACCATCACCTGCCCCTGATCCACAGGCTCGTACAACTGACCTTCTGACGAATAAATACCAATCTGACGGAACAGGCCTTCCATACCGAATGTACGCGCTTCATCCGGTACAATCGGCACCACACGCTCGCCCATATTTTTGTCTTTCAGCAACTGCGACATGATGCGCACGAAGGCCATGGTGGTGGAAATTTCACGCTCACCGGTACCGTCGGTCTGGGCTTTAAAGAAATCCAGCTCAGGGGCTTTCATGGCGGTCCAGTTTTCACTGCGCACCGGTAAATAGCCGCCCAGCTTTTCGCGCTGCTTGCGCATGTAGCTGAGCTCCGGGCTGTCTTTCGGCGGCCGGTAAAATGGCAGATGCGGCAGATCATCATCGCGCACCGGAATATCAAAACGGTCACGGAAAGCCTTGATGCTGGCGATATCGAGTTTTTTCACCTGATGCGCCTGATTCTGACCTTCAGCCTCTGCGCCCATGCCGTAACCTTTAACCGTATGCGCCAGAATCACGGTCGGCTGACCTTTGTGATTCACCGCGGCGTGATAGGCGGCGAACACCTTGTACGGGTCGTGACCACCGCGGTTTAAACGGAAAATATCCTCGTCAGACAGATCTTTGATCAGCTCTTTAAGCTCTGGGTATTTTTCAAAGAAATGTTCGCGCGTGTACTTGCCGCCTTTGGCTTTGTAATTCTGATATTCGCCGTCCACGGTTTCGTCCATGCGTTTCTGCATAATGCCTTTGCGGTCTTTGGCGAACAGTGGATCCCAATGTCTGCCCCACACCACTTTAATGACATTCCAGCCAGCGCCACGGAACTGGCTTTCCAGTTCCTGAATGATTTTGCCATTACCGCGCACCGGGCCATCGAGACGCTGCAGGTTGCAGTTGATCACGAAAATCAGGTTCTCTAATTTCTCGCGGCCGGCCAGACCAATAGCGCCCAGAGTTTCCGGCTCATCGCATTCGCCATCCCCCAGAAATGCCCACACTTTACGGCCTTTACGCGGCACCAGTCCGCGCGCCGACAGATAGCGCATAAAATGCGCCTGATAAATCGCCTGCAGCGGACCAAGGCCCATGGACACCGTCGGAAATTGCCAGTAATCGGGCATGAGTTTCGGATGCGGATACGACGACAGACCGGGCGCCAGCGCTTCGCGGCGGAAGCGTTCGAGATCGGCTTCCTCAAAGCGCCCTTCAAGATACGAACGGGCGTAAATGCCCGGCGCTACGTGGCCCTGGTAATAAATCAGGTCGCCCAATGGCGAAATATCGCTGTTGGCGTCGGGGGCACGGAAGAAATGGTTAAAGCCCACGTCATAGAGCGTGGCACTGGAGGCAAAACTCGAAATATGACCGCCCAGATCACCGGCGCCTTCTTTATTGGCGCGCAATACCATTACCAGCGCATTCCAGCGCACCAGTGAGCGGATGCGGCGCTCCATGAATAAATCACCGGGCATGGGTGCTTCATTTTCCGGAGCAATGGTGTTGCGGTAAGGCGTATTCAGGGCGTATGGCAGTGGCATACCGTCGCGGGTGGCCCGTTCTGCGATACGTTCAATCAGAAAATGTGCACGCTCCACACCGTCGGCGCGGATGACAGAATGAATAGCGTCGACCCACTCTTTGGTTTCCTGCGGGTCCTGGTCCACCATAACATCCTGATTTTGTTTATTTTCTTCCATCGTGCGTTCCTGCTTCAGGCGGTCGGATGATTTCAGTATAGTTAAGGGCCACAGAAACACTTGTTCACCCAATAACCACACGAAGCATCCTGATATGACCACACCAAGCGCAGAAGAACGTCACCAGCAGAAAATGCAGAAACACAAAGAGAAAGTGGACGCCGCTGTCGCCCGTGCTCAGGAAGAACGCGGCGTGCTGATCGTGTTAACCGGCAACGGCAAAGGCAAAAGCAGCAGTGGTTTCGGCACCCTGATCCGTACACTGGGCCACGGTTATAAGGCCGGTCTGGTGCAGTTCATCAAGGGCACCTGGGATTGCGGCGAAGCGAAAGTGCTGGGTAAGCTGGAAGGCCTCACCCATGTGGTGATGGGTTCAGGATTCACATGGGAAACCCAGAGCAAAGCGCAGGATCAGAAAGCCTTCGATGACGTCTGGCCAAAAGCCAAAGCCATGCTGGCCGACCCTGACATCCGCACCGTGATGCTCGACGAACTGACCTATATGCTGGCCTACGATCTGTTGTCCTTCGAAGACCTCGAACAAGCACTGGTTAACCGCCCGGCGCAGCAGAACGTGATCATCACCGGCCGTGGCGCCCCCACCGCCCTGCGCGAACTGGCCGATACCGTGACCGATATGAAAATGGAAAAACACGCCTTTAAAGCCGGCGTAAAAGCGCAGGCCGGTATTGAGTGGTAATTCCCCCGTCCGTTATGGCGCATGAAAAAGCCGGGTTTTCCCGGCTTTTTTGTGCGCGTTCACCGGCGTTACGCCAACGGATAAAACGTTCGTACCAAACGTAAAGAAACTGTCACTCCCCTGACATACAGGCTCACCAGAATGGCGGCCGGGCATCACCCTCACCACCATTCCAAAGGAGCCATGCAATGGCCATTACCCGCCGCCGTTTTCTGACCAATACCGGAGCTGGCCTTGCCGGCGCCGGCGCACTGGGTTCGTCCCCGATAAGCTTTGCCATGAGCAGCACACCCGTGGATGACACGATCAATCCCGGTGAATTTAACTACGGGGTCGCCAGTGGTGATCCGCGCAGTGACCGTGTCATTCTGTGGACCCATTTTCAGCCGGAAGTGCTGTTGCCGGTAACCGTTGAATGGCGCGTTGCGACCGACGAAGCCATGACCCAAGTGGTACGCAGCGGCACCTTCCGCACCAGCGACGAACGTGATTACACGGTAAAAGTCGACGCCGACGGCCTGACGGCCGGCACCCAATATTTCTACCAATTTCATGTGCAGAACAAATACTCGGCAGTGGGTCGCACGCGCACGGCGCCGGAAGGCGATCTGGCGCAGGCGCGCTTTGCTGTGGTGTCCTGCTCCAGCTACGCCCACGGCTACTTTAACGTGTACCGCGCACTGGCCAACCGCAACGACCTGGACGCCGTGCTGCACCTTGGCGATTACATCTACGAATATGGCCAGAATGAATACGACGAAATTCTGCTGCGCTCCAAGCGTCCGCTGGCACCGTCACACGAAATCACCACGTTGTCCGATTACCGCCGTCGTCACGCCTATTACAAACTCGATGACGACCTGCAGGCCGTTCACCAGCGCCATGCCTTTATTACCGTCTGGGACGACCATGAATTTGCCAACGATTCCAACGCCTACGGTGCTGAAAACCACAACGACGGCGAAGGTGACTGGAATGACCGCAAAGCGGCGGCCAAGCAGGCCTATTTCGAGTGGATGCCGATCCGTGAAAACAGCGACGGCAGCATCACCCGCACCCTGAGTTACGGCAATCTGCTCGACCTGCTGATGCTGGATACGCGCATTGAGGGCCGCATGCTGCCACCGTCCGGCGCCGATAAACAAACCGAAGCCAAAGACAGCAACCGCACCCTGCTCGGTTTTGAACAGGAAGCCTGGCTGCACAATCAGCTGCAGACCAGCACCGCCCAATGGAAAATTCTGGGTCAGCAGGTCATGATCGCCCAGCGTTATTTTATTAATCTGCCGGATTATTTCGGCGGTGGCGCCTCGCTGTGGCTCGACAGCTGGGACGGCTATGCGGCCAGCCGCGATCGTCTGCTCGCCCTGATCCGCCAGCAGGCTATTCAGAACGTGGTGGTATTAACCGGCGACGTGCACAGCTCGTTTGCATCCGACCTGAGTGATGATCCGTACGACCATGACAACTACAACCGCTACACAGGCGAAGGCTCGCTGGCGGTGGAATTTGTTACACCGTCGGTAACCTCACCGGGTTTTCCGCCCGTGATTGCCGAAACCGGCGCGGCCACCATCATGGGTGCCAGCCCGCACATTAAATTCGCTGAGCTGCGCCAGCACGGTTTTATTCTGCTGACGGTTAACCAGCAAATGACACAGGCTGACTGGTACTATGTGCCACAGGTACTGTCGCCATCGGCCGACAGTTTCTACGCCAAAAGCTACCGTACCCTGAGCGGCGACAACCGTCTGCGTCAGGCCGACAGCCCGGCCTGAGCGTCTGTGAAGAGCGTCTGTGAAGAGCGTTCGTGTCTGACGACCGTGTCAGACTGACCGTGTCGTACTGACCGTGTCGTACTGACCGTGTCAGACTGACCGTGTCGTACTGACCGTGTCTGACTTCATCAGGGTGTAAAAAAACTGATGAAAAACTGCCATAAAAAAGCCCGGATTATCCGGGCTTTTTTATCGTTCAAATTCTGTATTCCTGACATTGCTTATTGCTGAAATGCCGTGCCTTAACGACCGTAGCCGTAACGGGCAATGATGGCGCTTACATCTGCGGATTTCAGATACGCCAGTAAATCCCGCGCCGCCTGATTGCCGGCGCCGCGTTTCAGCAGCACCGCGTCCTGACGGATTGGCTGATACAGATTCTGCGGCACCACCCAGCTGCTGCCGTTCTGAATTTTGCCGTCGGCCATCACCTGCGACAGCGCGACAAACCCGAGCTGGGCATTGCCGGACGAAACAAACTGCCAGGTCTGGCTGATGTTCTCGCCCATTACCTGTTTATTCTGCGTGGCGTCACTCAGGTTCAGTGCCGCGAGAGTCTGCAGCGCCGCTTCGCCATAGGGTGCCAGACGCGGATTGGCCAGCGCCAGACGCTCAAACGAACCGTCGAGCAACTGCTGATGCACATCGGCATCGGCTTCCGGCGACCACAGCACCAGACCGCCGAGGGCGTAGGTAAAGCGGGTATTGCCATCGGCCCGGCCCGACTGAATCAGCGCCTGTGGCTTGCTCTGGTCGGCGGATAAAAACACCTCGAACGGGGCACCGTTTTCTATCTGGGCAACGAATTTACCGGACGAGCCGAACGACAATTTCAGCGTGTGGCCGGTTTTCTGCTGAAACGCCTGCGCTATGTCTTTCATCGGCGCGGTGAAATTAGCGGCAACCGCCACCAGCACTTCATCGGCGGATGCCAGTGGCGTAAAGGCGGCAGACAACAGACTCAGGGTAACAACAACGATGCGGCGTCCTGAAAACAACATACAGAACCTGCTCCTGATACGGATGGGTAATTAATTTTAAAAAATGGCCCGAGCACCTGCTCAGGCCAGCGATTATTCGGCGAATTCGAACTCAGCGCCGGGGTGGAACTGGTCGCTGCCGTACAGATCAGACAAGAGTTTTGCCTCGCCGTTCGGCTGCACCATACGCGCGTGGTGGCGCGTCAGTTTACGCGGCTCGTCGACGCCACACGAGTGTGCAATGACACCCACCTCCTGCACCATGGTTTCGACAAAATGCGCGACCCTTTCGGCTTTATCCGCCGGCACCAGACCGCGCTGCAAACGCGGGTTGTGGGTGGTAATACCGGTCGGACAGGTATTTTTATTGCACTGGAACGACTGAATGCAGCCTAAGGCAAACATAAAGCCGCGCGCACTGGTGACAAAGTCGGCGCCCACACACAGCGCCCAGGCCACCCGGTCGGGGGTAATTAATTTGCCCGAGCAGATCACGCGGATGCGCGGGCGCATACCAAATTCATCCAGCACATCAACCAGCATGGGCAGCGCCTGCACCAGCGGCAGCCCCATGTAATCCATCAGCGCCTGCGGTGCTGCCCCTGTGCCCCCTTCGGCGCCGTCTAACGTAATAAAATCCGGCGCGCTTTCCGGCCCGCGCTGCTGAATAGCCCGACACAGATCGCGGATCCAGCCCACATCGCCCAGCACGGTTTTAAAACCCGTCGGTTTACCGGTGACATCACGCACGTGACCGATCATATCCAGCAAGTCGTCAACGCTGCGGATCTCCGGATGGCCGTTGGGGCTGATGGAATCTTCACCCGCCGGAATATGACGGATGGCAGCAATTTCGGCGGTGACTTTTTCGCCCGGCAAAATACCGCCCTTACCCGGTTTGGCGCCCTGACTGAGTTTAATCTCAATCATGCGCACCTGTTCGTGGGCGGCGATGGCGTGCAGTTTGTCGTCGTCCAGCTGACCCAGCTCGTTGCGCACGCCGTATTTGGCGGTGCCGATCTGAAACACGATGTCGCAACCGCCTTCGAGGTGATACGGCGACAAACCGCCTTCACCGGTATTCATCCAGCAGCCGGCTTTTTTGGCGCCTTTCGATAACGCCCGCACCGCCGGGGCCGACAAGGCGCCGTAGCTCATGCCGGAAATATTGATCAGCGAACTGGTGACGTAGGGCGTACGGCAATGCTTGCCAATGGTGATGGGCTGCACTTCGGCGAAGTCGTGCTTCAGTGCCGGGAAGGGGCTGTTCACGAAAATAATGGTGCCGGGCACATCCAGACGACGGGTAGAACCAAAGGCGATGGTGGTGTTTTCTTTTTTCGCCGCGCGGTACACCCAGCTGCGTTCGGCGCGGTTGAAGGGCATTTCTTCGCGGTCCATGGCAAAGAAATACTGGCGGAAGAATTCGCCCAGATGCTCAAAGAAATAGCGGAAGCGGCCAATCACCGGAAAATTACGGCGCACCGTGTGCCGGGTCTGGCGGATGTCGATGACATAGGCGATGGACACCCAGAGCACCACACCCACCACCAGCGAGATCAAAAGCCCCAGCAATACAATCATGCCGTAAGCGGCGATGATAAAAACCTCGTCCGTCATTTCAGACTCCCTTGCGCTTTGTTTGCCGGTTAGCTTAGAGGCTGGCGCCGCTTCTGTCATGACTGACAGCATGAAACCCAGCGTTCAGTCACAGCGGTTTATGCGCCCGTCAGCGTAAAAGCGGAACGACAGGCAAAAAAAAGAGAGCCACAAGGGCTCTCAGAGAAGGAAGACATCGATACATCAGAAGACTGCCATGGGTGATCGGGTGCTGCGATCAAATTAGTGCCAGGACTGTACTCACCGCCTCCTGGCTGACGGTATTCCGGGTCAGGCCGTTGGCGTGATGTTCTTCACGTTCTTGGCGGTAAAGTAGGCAAACGATCCTTCAATATCGCCCACTTCTACCCGGTTGGGTGACAGCGGTGAGCTTTTGATCGCGGCGATGTAAAGACCGTGGCTGGACACCAGGTTTTTATCGACATCGCAGAAATGCGGTTGCGAGAAGGCGAAAGTTTTCCGTTCACAGCCTCGTTCCAGCGTCAGAATCAGCTGAGCGTCGGTCAGCTCGTTGGCGCGGGAGTAATTCACATAAGTAACCCGATATCCCTGATCGAATTCGTAAAGGTATTGATCTAATGTCTGGCGGCTGATGCTCATGGTGAAACTGACCTGTATCGGTGAACGTCTTGAATACTTTAGGTGTAGTCAGACAATTTCCCCGCCGCAAACGAAGTAACAGAAATCTACACACTTACCCTGAGTGTCATTTTTCAGTTAATAAATTCCGTTTTTCCCAAAGAAATTCAATGGATTGCCAGTAATGACAGGTGTCAAACTTTTGGTTTATTACACGAAAGCAACAGTCGCTTACACACTTGTGTAACAGCCGCATTAAACGGCTAAAAAAGGGGGGATTAAGGGGCGGTTTGCCCCTCAGTCGCGGTGCTGCAGAAGGGCCAGAGCGGCGTGGATGTCAGTAAAGTCAAACGGAAAGTGCTGGCTCTGCAGCACAGTGGGCAACACCTTCTGCCCTTTGAGCAGCAGGTCGGCCATTTCGCCGAACAGCCAGCGCGCCACAAAGGCCGGCAGCGGCAGCAGCGCCGGGCGATGCAGGGCAGCAGCCAGGGCACGGGTGAAGTCGCGGTTGCTGACCGGTTGCGGCGCCGTCATGTTCACCACCCCGCTGATCTGGGTGGTCATCAGGAAGTGCACGGCCCGGCGGTAATCGCGCAGGGAAATCCACGACAGCATCTGTTCGCCGTCACCGATCACACCGCCCAGCCCCAACGAGAAGGGCAACAGCAACTTGCCAAGCATACCGCCCGACCGATCCAGTACGATGCCGGTGCGCAACAGCACCAGCCGGTCGGTCAGGGCGCCAAAGGCCAGTGCCGCGTCTTCCCAGTCACGGCAGAGGCCGGCAGCGTAATCCTGCCCGGGCGGGCTTTGTTCAGTCAGTGCCGGGCTGTTCTGGCCGTCGAACGCGCCGTAAACCCCCACCGCCGAGCCACTCATCACCAGACGGAAACGCTGACCGTTGCGCACCGCCCAGTCCGCCAGATCGCGGGTCAGGGTGACGCGGCTGTCGAACAGCGCCTGCTTGCGCTCGTCGCTCCAGCGACGGTCGGCAATGCCCTCGCCCGCCAGATTCACCAACACGTCGAAGGGCCCGGCCAGTTCGTTGATGGTGGCGGCCACCCGCACCGACGGCCAGCGCCGCAGCACGGGCCCGGGGCGGCGGGTGAGTACGGTGACCTTATGGCCCATGGCCAGAAAATCCTCCACCAGTGCCGAGCCGATAAAGCCGCTGCCGCCGGTGATCAGGATGCGTTCCCGTGTTGCCATGTCGTTGACCATACTGCCACCTCACTTCACTGCGTTCCGTAACGGATCAGCCACCGGCCATGTACCACGATGCCCTGACCGGAAAGCCTGACCGGTATGCCTGACTCAGCCAGGCCCAGCGGCTCCGGCCTGACCGAAGTGGTCAGAACTGGTCGGCGGTCATGGCCATCAGACTGTCCTTACCGGCTTCGATCTCGGCCACCAGACTCAGACTCTGGGGCAGGATCTTATCGATAAAGAACTGACCGGTTTTCAGCTTAGCACCGTAAAAATCGGTTTCTGTGCTGCCGTTCTCCAGTTGCTGCTGCGCTTCCAGCGCCATGCGGCTCCAGAAATAGGCCACCGCTGTCAGGGCAAACAGGCGCAGATACGGTGTGGCCGCCGCCCCGGCCTGCTCGCGGTCGGCCATGCCGTTCTGCATCAGCCACATGGTCGCTTTCTGCAGACGCTCACTGGCGGCTTTCACCTCGGCAGCGAACGGCGCCTGCGGATGTTCTTTCAGGAAGCCTTCGACCATGCCGAAGAAACGACGCACCGAACGGCCACCGTTCATGCCCATTTTGCGCCCCACCAGATCCAGCGCCTGAATGCCGTTGGTGCCTTCGTAAATGCGGGTGATACGCGCATCACGCACAAACTGCTCCAGCGGCCAGTCCTGGGTAAAACCGGAACCGCCCATCAGCTGCAGGCCGTCGTTGGCGCAGAAGAAACCTTCGTCGGTGAGGAAAGCTTTCACCACAGGCGTCAGCAGCTGCACCATGTCGTCGGCGCGTTCGCGCTCGTCTTCCGTCGAACCATGGCTCGCGATATCGAGTTGCATGACGGTGTAGTAAGCCAGCGCGCGGCAACCTTCGATGGTGGCTTTCTGGCGCAGCAGCATGCGCCGCACATCCGGATGCACAATGATCGGGTCGGCGGGTTTATCGGCCGCTACCGGACTATTAAGCGCACGGCTCTGCAGACGGTCTTTGGCAAAGCCCAGCGACACCTGATACGCCGCTTCGGCAATGCCCAGCCCCTGCATACCCACCATCAAACGGGCGCTGTTCATCATCACGAACATGGCCTGCAGACCTTTGTGCGCTTCGCCGATCAGCCAGCCTTTGGCACCTTCAAAATTCATAACACACGTAGCCGAGCCGCGGATCCCCATCTTGTGCTCAAGACCACCGCAGAAGGCCGGGTTACGGCTGCCGTCGGACAGGAATTTCGGCACTAAAAACAGCGAAATCCCCTTGGAGCCGCCCGGCGCATCCGGCAGTTTGGCCAGCACAAGATGCACTATGTTATCCACCAGGTCCTGCTCGCCGCCGGTGATCCAGATTTTGGTGCCGGTAATGGCGTACGAGCCATCGGCCTGAGGTTCGGCTTTGGTGCGGATCAGGCCGAGGTCAGTACCGCACTGGGGCTCGGTCAGGCACATGGTGCCGGTCCACTCACCGCTGATCAGCTTTGGCAGGTATTCGTTTTTCTGCTCGTCGGTGCCGTAGGTCAGCAGCGCGTTCACCGCGCCGTGGGTCAGCCCCGGATACATGCCCAGCGACAGGTTGGCCGAGCACATCATTTCTTCAGCCAGGGTGTTCAGTACGTGCGGCATGCCCTGACCACCGAATTCCACCGGCGCCGACAGCGCGGTCCAGCCGTTCTCGGCAAACTGTTGGTACGCCTCGCGGAAGCCCGCCGGCGTTTTCACGGTTTTCGCGGCCGGGTCGTAGGTGCACCCTTCGCGGTCGCCGGTCACGTTGGTGGGGGCGATGACGTTCTGGGTGAATTTCGCGCTCTCGTCGAGAATGGCGTCCATGATCTCGCGCGTGGCGTCTTCAAAGCCTGGCAAGGCGGGCAGAATCTGGTCGCCTTTCAGCACTTCATACAATACAAACTGCATATCACGCACAGGTGCCTGATAACTCATAGCCGGTACTCCTGACGGGACTGGCCCTCGCCGGCCAGTCTCACTGATGGTTTGAACAGAGGTTTGTCACAGGATCCGGGATGGCAACCACCAAATCCTATACATTAGTTATACATATACACGTAAGCATGTACAATAGGCAGCGTTGTACAAGATCCGTTGCAGCGGCCCGCTGACCCGCTGAATAGAACCGGCTGAACACAACCCGTTGTACAAGACCAATGATCCGGATGGAGTCTTCATGACCGACGTGACCGCACACTCCTCAAACCCAACACCGGCTCCTGAGCGGAGCACAGAACCAGCACACATCAGGGAACCCGCGCGCATCGCCGTCATCGGCGCCGGACTTGCAGGCCTGATCGCCTGCCGCGATCTGCGCCAGGCCGGTTTTCACGTCACCGTGTTTGATAAAAGCCGGGGCTCCGGCGGGCGTCTGGCCAGCAAGCAGGTGAACGACAGCAGCTGGGACATGGGCGCGCAGTTTATGCGCGCCCATTCGGCTGCTTTTTCTGACCAGCTGCACGACTGGCAGCAGGCGGGACTGGTACAGCGCTGGGCGGTAACGCCATGGGTGTTCCGTGACGATCAGCTGCAGCCGTCCGACGACGGCGTTGCCCGCTACGTTGCCACGCCGCGCATGACCGCCCTGAGCCGCGCCCTGCTGGCGCAGGCCAGCGCCTTTGTGCCCTCTACCCGCATCGTACGCTGTGAAAACCGCGGCGCGGCCGCCCGGCCCGAATGGTGGCTGAGCGACGATCAGGGCGTCAGTCACGGGCCGTTTGAGGCACTGCTGATCAACACGCCGCCGCAACAGGCCCTGCCGTTGCTGGACAGGGCCAGCCCCGCATTCAACGCAGCGCGGGAGCGGATTGCCGGGGTCGACATGCTGCCCTGCTGGAGTCTGTTGCTGACCCTGAACGAGCCTTTGCCCGCCCTGCCCGACGCCCTTTTTGTGCAGCAGGGCATCCTCAGCTGGGTCGCGCGCAACAGCAGCAAACCCGGACGGGACAGCACCCACGAAAGCTGGGTGATCCACGCCAGTCACGGCTGGAGCCGGCAGCATGAAAACAGCCCGCGCGAGCAGGTGCAGCGCGACTTATTGGCTGCCTTTGGCGAACTGACCAGCGCTGCACAGACGGGCGCCTCGTTCTCAGACCACACTATCCGCGATCAGTGGCTGCACCGCTGGCTCTATGCGGTGCCCGCCAACCCGCTGCGCCAAGGCTCGCTGGCTGATGAACAGCAGCGTCTGGCAGTGGCCGGTGACTGGTGTGCCGACGCCAGCCTTGAAGGTGCCTGGCACAGCGGGCAACATGCAGCCCAACAGCTGATTGCCTTACTGACAGCGGAGACCCTATGACCCCGACTCTTTCTTCTTCCCGTGCCTCGGTGCTGCTGGCCCACGGCAGTTCCGACGCCCAATGGCTGGCGCCGTTCAGCCAGCTGCTGAACGGTATCCGCGACGGACTGGATGCCGGTACCCGGGTCGAGCTGGCGTACATGGAACTGGCCGAACCTTCCCTGACCGGGCAGGTCCGCGCACTGGCCCACGCGGGCTATCAGCACATCGACGTGCTGCCGCTGTTCTTTGCCGCCGGCCGTCATCTGCGCCACGACGTGCCGCGCATGCTGAAAGAACTGCAGGACACCCTGGCGCAGGAAGGTGTGCCGGTGCGCATCGAACTGCACAGTCCGGTGGGGCTGGAGCCGGAAGTGGCCGACGCCATCAGCCGCGTCGTGATACGACAGGTCAGTCAGGCTGACTGATGGTGTCCATTAGTTATACAAAGTCAGAATAAGTTATACAAAACAGGTTGACTTGTAGAAGTCTGAGCCGCTTAAATAATCTTGTACAACATCTGGTGCAAAGGTTATACAAATGGCTCAGTCACTTTCTTTCCAATCGCCGCTTTCAGCACGTCTGGTCAACGGACGTATTCCGGTCGGTATCAGCGCCTGCCTGATGGGCGACCCGGTGCGTTTTAACGGCTCGCACAAACGCTCGCGTTTCTGCACCGACACCCTGAGCCAGTACTTCGCCTTTGAATCCGTATGCCCGGAAGTGGGCACCGGCATGAGCACCCCGCGCGAGCCGATCCGTCTGGTCGGCAGCCTGAACGACGACGCCGTGCGCGCCGTGGGCACAGTCGATGCCTCGGTCGACGTGACCGATGCCCTGCGTGCCTATGGCGAGCAGAAAGCCCACGAGATGCGCCATCTGTGCGGCTACATCTTCATGCAGAAGAGCCCGAGTTGCGGTCTGTTCGGCGTTAAACGCTATCTGGCCAACGGCCATCCGGAAGGGTCCGCGCGCGGCATTTACGCCGACGCCTTTGTGCAGGCCAATCCGCTGCTGCCGGTCGAAGAAGCCGGCCGTCTGAACGACGCCGTGCTGCGCGAAAATTTCATGACCCGCGTGTTCGCCTACCACGACTGGCAGCAGTTTGCCGCCGCCAGCATCAGCGCCCGGGGTCTGATCGACTTCCATTCGCGCTACAAATATCTGGTGATGGCCCACAGTCTGGTGCACTACAAGAGCATGGGCCGCATTCTGGCGAACCTGCGCGAGGGTAACCTGCAGACGCTGGCGCAGGATTACTTCACCCAGCTGATGACGGCGCTGAGCAAACCCGCCAGCCGTAAAACCCACACCAATACGCTGATGCACCTGCAGGGCTATTTAAAACATCTGCTGAATGCCGGCGATAAAGCCGAACTGAGCCATCTGATTGAGCAGTACCGCACCGGCATCGTGCCGTTAATCGTGCCGCTGACCTTGCTGCGCCATCACCTGAATCATCACGAAGACGCCAGTGCCTATGCGCGTGCGCAGGTGTACCTGAATCCGCATCCGTATGAACTGGGGCTGAGGAACGCGCTGTGAACCGACTCGACGACCGGGGCACCTACCCGATCCGCGAATTTGCCCGCATCACCGGCGTAAACCCGGTGACGCTCAGAGCGTGGGAACGGCGCTACGGCATCATACGTCCGGAGCGCACCGAGAAGGGCCACCGCTTTTACACCGACGCCCACATCGCCGAGGTGAAACACATTCTGTACTGGCTGGATCAGGGCTATCCGATCCGTCAGGTACGGCTGTTAACCAAAGAAGGCCAGACCACGCCGCAATCGCTGGATCTGAATCAGGAATGGCAGGCACTGCGTGAACAGCTGCTGCTGGCGGCGCAGAGCCTGAATGCCCAGCTGGTTGAAGAGTGCCTGAACACCGGCTTCGCCACCTATCCGCTGGCGGTGTATTACGACTACTGCCTGCACCCTGTGTTATCGCAACTGCGCGGCGAAGACGGCGCGCTGCACAGCAAAAGTTTTGAATATCTGGTCAGCCGTAAACTGGCGGCGGTGATGATGCAGCATCAGCGGCACATTAAAGGGCCGGCGGTGCTGTCGGTGTGCAATCACCCGCAGGCGGAGCTGGAAACCCTGGCCTGCGCCTGCGCGTTAAGTGCGGCGGAATTCCGCGTCGAATATTTCGGCCCGCAACTGACCCCGGCCGATGTGCAGCGCGTCAGTCACACCCTCGACGTGTCGCACATCTGGCTGCACGTATCGCCATTGGCCGACAGCCACGACTGGCAGACGTTTATTCACACCAGCGACCGCCCGCTGATGGTGTCCGGCCACCTGCCATTTTCGTTACCTGAGCACAGCGACACGCTGCAGATGCCCGACCGTCTGGCGCCTCAGGTCCGTCAGTTCATCACCTGTGCGGCGGGCGCTGTGGGAGATAAATCATGACAACCCTGGTGTGGTTCCGGACCGATTTACGCGTGCACGATAACCCCGCGCTGTGGCATGCCGCGCAACGTAAAGACGATGTACTCGGTGTGGTGTTTGTCAGTGAAAAGCAATGGCGCCGCCATGGCCTTGGCCCTCGCAAAATTCAGCTGATTAAAAACCGGATGTACGCGCTGGCCGATGAGCTGAAAGCGCTGAATATTCCGCTGCTGATTGTCAATGCACCGACCTTTGCCGAGTGCAATTTAAGCCTGCAGCGCGCCTGCGTGCAGATGAACATCAGCCGCGTGAATTTTAATATCGAATACGAAGTGAACGAGCGTCACCGCGACATCGAGTTTGCCCGCTGGTGCCGGGAAAACCAGATCGAAGTGAATAAATTCCACGATCAGTGCCTGCTGCCACCCGGGTCTGTGGTCACCCAACAGGGCGGACCATTCCGCGTGTTTACGCCGTTCAAAAAAGCCTGGCTGCAGCAGGCCAATGTGGTCATGCAACCACCACTGCCAGCGCCGGCCAAACGCAACGCCGCCGACGCCAGAACGCTGGAAACACTGGCCCGCGTGCAATCGCAGATGCTGAAACAGGGACCGCTGCCCGAGCAGGAAGATGACCCGCTGTGGAGCGTGGCAGAAGCCGATGCCCACGACAAACTCGAGTGTTTTATCAGCGAACGGGCGCTGGATTACAAAGACGACCGTGACCATCCGCTGCGCGAAGGCACCAGCCGGCTGTCGTTTGAATTGTCGCTCGGTATTTTATCCCAGCGTCAGTGCCTGCACGCCGCACAACAGGAAAACAAAGGCTTTCTCGCCGGCGGTTTCCCCGGCATCGATTGCTGGATCAGTGAGCTGATCTGGCGCGAATTTTACCGCCATTTACTGGTGGCCTTTCCCGATCTGTGCAAACACAAGGCCTTTAAACCGGAAACCGAAGCCGTGCCATGGCGCCACGACGAAGACGATTTTCTGGCCTGGTGCGAAGGCCGTACCGGCTATCCGATTGTTGATGCCGCCATGCGTCAGCTGGTGCAGCAGGGCTGGATGCACAACCGTCTGCGCATGATTACCGCCATGTTTTTAACCAAACATTTATTGATCGACTGGCGTAAAGGCGAAGCCTTTTTCAACCACTGGCTGGTTGATGCCGATCTGGCCTCCAACAACGGCGGCTGGCAATGGAGCGCCTCCACCGGTGCCGATGGCGCACCGTATTTCCGGATTTTTAATCCGACAAGCCAGTCGGAAAAATTCGATGCCAGCGCTGAATTTATTGCGCAGATGGTACCCGAGCTTGCGGTACTGGCACCAAAAGACCGCCACGCGCCGGACAATCTGCAACGCGCCCGTTGCCGCTACCCATTACCTGTGGTGAACCACCAGTACGGCCGCGCCCGCGCCCTTGAAGCCTTTAAATTATCCCAGGCCCAGACACTGACGGAAGGAGATGCCTGATGACCACCGCCACGCAGGGATTCTGGCGCAATATCGTGCGCTGGTTCGATTCAACCGCCGGTGCCGACGACGACATGAGCAGCACCCGCTTTAACTGGGTGCGTGTGATTCCTTTTATTCTGATGCACATCATTGCGCTGCTGGCGCTGGTGATTGAAACCAGCACCACCGCCATTGTGGTGTGTCTGGCACTTTACTGGCTGCGTTTATTTGCCATTACCGCCTTTTATCACCGTTATTTTTCCCATCGCTCGTACAAGACCAACCGCTTCTGGCAGTTCTGCTTTGCCCTGCTCGGCAATATGGCCGCACAACGTGGGCCGCTGTGGTGGGCCGCGCATCACAGAGCGCACCACCAGCATTCAGACAGCGCAGACGATTTGCACTCTCCGGTTCAGCGCGGGTTCTGGTGGAGCCATGTGGGCTGGTTTACCTGCGACGCGTCCTTCCGCACCCAGTTACACCGCATTAACGATTTTGCGAAGTTTCCGGAATTGCGCTGGCTCGACCGCTACGACGCCTTCGGCCCTGTGCTGTTGATGGTGCTGCTGTTTATCGGCGGAGAAATACTGGCACTCACTCATCCCGAACTGGCCACCTCAGGCGTGCAGCTGGTGATCTGGGGCTTTTTTGTCTCCACCGTGGCGCTGTTTCACAGCACAGTCACCATTAATTCCCTGGGCCATATCTGGGGTAAAAAGCGCTTTAACACCGACGACCACAGCCGCAACAACGCTTTTCTGGCGCTGCTGACCTTAGGTGAAGGCTGGCATAACAATCATCACCGCTGGGCGGTGTCGGCACGTCAGGGTTTCTACTGGTGGGAAATCGACATTACCTACCTGATTTTAAAAATGATGAGCTGGGTCGGCATCGTCCGCGAATTAAACCCGGTACCGGCGCATGTGCTGGCCGAAGGACGTGGCGCCCGTAACAGGGAGGAACGCTCATGACATCCCGTTCACAGGAATTCCGCCGTTTTTATCTGGCCCTGAACCGCGACACGCTGAGTGAAGACTTTCTGGCCGGCATTTACGACCGCGACATCGTTTTTACCGACCCGCTGCACCGCATCGAAGGCATTAAAGCGCTGCACCGTTATTTCAGCGAAATGTACGCCAACGTCGACAGTATTGATTTCAGTTTTACCCAGCATTACGACAGCGCCAACAGCAGCATGGAACGCTGGACCATGACCTTCCGTCATCCGCGTCTGGCCGGCGGCAAGCCGATCAAAGTGGACGGCTGTTCCGAGTTGCACTGGAGCAACGGCCGCATTGTGCGCCATCAGGATTTCTTCGATGCAGGAAGCATGCTGTATGAGCATATTCCGCTCATGGGCTGGGGCATCCGTAAACTGAAGGAGCGCCTGGTATGAAAGCCTCTGGTATGAAAACGTCTTTGAAAAATCAGGTGGTGTGGCTCACCGGCGCCTCCACCGGCATTGGTGAAGCGCTGGTGCCGCTGCTGCAGAAAGAATGCGCGCACGTTTTTATTTCTGCCCGCAATGCAGAATCCCTGTGCGCAATGGCGGCACGCTTCAGCAATGTTACGGCACTGGTCGCCGACGTGACCCAGCCCGACAGCCTGAAAACCGCCGCGGCCATCATCAGCAGCCGGTTTGATCATCTCGACTGCCTGATTGCCAACGCCGGCACCTGCGAATATGTGGACGTCGGTCATTTCGACAGCGCCCTGATTGAGCGCGTGATGCGCACCAATTTTATGGGGCTGGTTTACAGCGTCGAAGCCGCCCTGCCCTTATTGCGCAAAAGCGCACGCCCGCGCATCGCCGGCGTCAGCAGCAGTGTGACCGCGCTGGCCATGCCGCGCGCCGAAGCCTACGGCGCCAGCAAGGCGGCGAGCACGCATTTTCTGCAAAGTCTGCGCGCGGATTTATGGGCCGAAGGCATTCAGGTCAGCGTGATTTCTCCCGGATTTGTCCAGACGCCGCTGACCGATAAAAACGACTTTCCGATGCCGGCACGCATCAGCGCCGCTCAGGCCGCGACCGCCATCGTGCGCGGTCTGAATAAAGGCGAAAGCGACATTCATTTCCCCAAACGTTTTACCCGCCTGCTGAGATTCATCGGCTGGCTGCCCGATGTTCTGCGCTTCCGTATTGTCCGCGCCATGGCACGGCCGGGCGATGCAAACGCTGAACCGTCGGGCATCCGTCACGCCACCAGCAAGCGTGCATCGGTACCCTCTGCGTCAGTACCAGCCTCTCCTGCATCAGCCCACGCTTCGGCATCAGTAACCTCGACCAACCACTATGGAGATTCACGGTCATGACCCCGGATAAGAAAAGCAAAATTGCCGTCATAGGCTCAGGGATTTCCGGTCTGACGTGTGCCTGGCTGCTGCGCGAACGCTACGACGTGCACCTGTACGAAAGCGGTGATTATATCGGCGGCCATACCCAGACCACGGATGTGGAAGTCGCTGGCCGCAGCTATCCGGTGAATACCGGCTTTATCGTATTCAATGACTGGACCTATCCGAATTTTATTCGCCTGATGCAGAAGCTGGGCGTCGCCGCCGAAGATTCCGATATGAGCTTCAGCGTGAAATGCGAACGCACCGGACTGGAATACAACGGCCACACACTGGATACCCTGTTTGCCCAGCGCCGTAATCTGCTGAATCCGAAATTCTGGGGCATGATCCGCGATATTCTGCGCTTCAACAAAGAAACCCGGCAGGCGCTGGCCGATGGTCTGGTCAGCGAAGATGAAACCCTTGGCCAGTATCTGGGCCGCAAAGGGTACGGCGATTATTTCCGCCGCTTTTATATTGTGCCCATGGGCGCGGCGATCTGGTCGGCCAGCGAAGCCATGATGATGGATTTTCCGCTGTTTTTCTTTCTGCGTTTTTTCAATAACCACGGCATGCTGAGTGTCGATGAACGCCCGCAATGGCGCGTGATCAGCAATGGTTCACGCTCTTATGTCGGGCGCATGTTGCAGGACCTTGATCCGCAACAGGTGTATTTATCCACCGCCGTAGAGCGCGTGGAACGCCAGTCGCATGGCGTTACCCTGTATTCCTCCCGCGGTGCCGATGACTTCGATCAGGTGATTTTTGCCTGTCACAGCGATCAGGCGCTGGCCATGCTGGCCGAGCCCACCGCGGATGAAACCAGCATTTTGTCGGCCATTCCGTATCAGGCCAACGACGTGGTGCTGCATACCGACCGCAGCATTCTGCCCGCGCATAAAAAAGCCTGGGCGGCGTGGAATTACCACATAGGCCCGCAGGCACAGGATACCGTGGCCGTTACCTACTACATGAACCGTCTGCAGAATTTCCATGATTGCCCGGAGGATTTCTGCGTCACCCTGAACAAAACCCGTGATATCGACGACAGCAAAATCATCCGCCGTTTCACCTATCACCATCCGGTATTCACCTTAGACGGCATGCGAGCGCAAAAACGGCATGCAGAAATCAGCGGCCACAACCGCAGCCACTTCTGTGGCGCCTATTGGTTCAATGGTTTCCACGAAGATGGTGTGGTCAGTGCCTTACGGGTATGTGCCGCACTCGGAGTGTCACTGTGAATACCGCCACCCGCAGCGCCCTTTATCTCGGGTGGGTACGGCACCGCCGCTACACCGCGGTAAATAACGCCCTGAAATACCCGGTGTTTATGGTGCTGCTTGATCTGGATGAAGCGCCGGCACTGATGCAGCAGCATCCGCTGTGGCGCATCGGCCGCAAAGGCTTTGCACTGGCACGCTTTACAGGCCGTGATTATTTTCGCCCGGAACCGGCGCAGGATGATTCACCTGCTGACCTAAAAGCCCGTCTGGTCAGTGCCTTTAAAACGGACCTTAATGAAGACGTTGTGCGAATTTCCATGCTCACCAACCTGCGTTATTTCGGTTATTTAATTAACCCGGTGAGTTTTTATTACGGCTACCGTGCTGATGGCAGTCTGGCCGGTATTCTGGCGGACATTACCAACACGCCATGGGATGAACGTTTTCATTACCCACTGGCGATGCCTGCTGCCGAAACCTTCTCTGTCAGCGGCGCGGAACATCCGGGCATTCAGCCCCAGCGCGTGATCGGCAAGGGTGATGCGCAACGCTTTGAATATCAGTTTGCCAAACGCTTCCATGTGTCGCCGTTCAATCCGCTGGACATGACCTATCGCTGGGTCATGCAGGCACCCGCCGATGAATTACTGATTCATATGGATACGTTTAACGACGTCACCGGCCAGCGCGATATGGACGCCACCCTGCGTCTCGAACGCCATGCCTTTTCGGCGGCGGCGATGGGCTCGGTACTGAAACAATATCCCTTTATGACGCTGAAAGTGTTCTGGGGTATTTACTGGAACGCCCTTAAGCTCTGGCTGAAACGCAGCCCGTTTTACGACCATCCGGGCGCGCTGCGCAGCATGCCCGAACAGAATTCCGTCCATTTTGATAACGCCAGTCAATCACTCGTCAATAATGCCCCTGCGGGCAAGGAGCACGCGCAATGAAAGCCCTGTCGACCACTTCGCCTTCTCTGCACTGGCTCGACCGTGTCTGCCGCACGGCCCTGTTCAGTACGCTGGAAAAACTGCACACCGGCTGCATCATAGTGAAAGAAAATGGCCAGACCTCGGTCTTTGGCAACGCCCGCGAGCAGGAATTCCGCGCAACGCTGACCATTACCGATAGCGAGGCTTACCGCAGCATTGCCCTGAACGGCAGCGTGGGCGCCGGCGAATCCTATATGACCGGCGACTGGCAGTGTGACAACCTGCCGATGCTGATCCGCATTTTGTCGCGCAACAAAGACGTGGTCGATCAGATCGACGGCGGGTTGGCCAATCTGGGGCAATTAATCCTGAAGGGATTTCACTGGCTGAACCGCAACACGGAAAAAGGTTCGCAGCGCAATATCGCCGCCCATTACGATTTGGGTAATGACATGTTCGCGCAATTCCTCGACCCGACCATGATGTATTCGAGTGCTGTTTTCCCGAGCGATTCCGCCACGCTGGAAGAAGCCTCTGTGTATAAACTCGACCGGATCTGCCGCAAGCTGGATCTTAAACCCACTGACCATCTTGTCGAAATCGGCACCGGCTGGGGCAGCATGGCCATTCACGCAGCCAAACATTACGGCTGCAGTGTCACCACCACCACCATTTCGGAACAGCAATACGAATGGGCCGAGCGCCGCATTGCCGAAGAGGGATTAAGCAACCGCATTACGCTGCTGAAAAAAGATTACCGTGCGCTGGAAGGCCGCTTCGACAAACTGGTCTCCATCGAGATGATCGAAGCCGTCGGCCATCAGTATCTGCCAACCTACACCGCCACCATCAGCCGTCTGCTGAAAGACGATGGCGTGGCGCTGCTGCAGGCGATCACCATTGATGACCAGCGCTATGAGCAGGCGAAAAACGAAGTCGATTTTATTAAACGCTATATTTTCCCCGGCAGTTTTATTCCCTGCGTGACCGCCATTACCCAAGCCTTTACCCACACCACGGACATGAAAATGACCCACATGGAAGACATCACACCACATTACGCGCGCACACTGGCGGCGTGGCGTGAGCGCTTTCTGGCGAATCAGCAGGAAATCCGCGCTCTGGGTTATGACGACACCTTTATCCGCCTGTGGGATTTCTATTTTGCCTATTGCGAAGGCGGGTTCGCTGAACGGGTAATCGGTGATGTGCAGCTGATGTTTGCCAAACCGGGTAACCGCCGCACGCCTGTGCTGGGTTCACTGTAAGCACGGAGCTGGCACACGAAAAAGGGAGACAGCATGCACCGTATTCTGCTCAGCCAGCGCGGACGGATATTTTTTAATGCCGCAGGCTTTCAGTTGTGCTGGTTCGCCTGCGTCGTGCAGCCGGGCCCACTGTCACTGACAGCGGTCGGTGCGTTTATTGCCGTGCAGGCGTTCTGGTTAAGCGCCGCGCAACGCGTAAAGGCCCTGCTGTTTGCATTGGCCGGTGCCGGCTTTGATTCCTTGTTGCTGAACACAGGTTGGCTGAATTTTCCGCCGGCCACGCCGTTCTGGCTGACAGCGGACCCGTTGGTGCCCTTGTGGTTGATGCTGTTATGGCTGGCGTTTGCCAGCACCCTGTATTTATCCCTGCGCTGGCTCGCTGGCAAACCCCTGCTGGCCGCTGTCGCCGGTGCTCTGTGCGCACCGTTCAGTTATTGGGCCGGCAGTCACATGGGCGCCGTTTCTTTTACGCCCACGACGCTGCTGCTGATTGCCCTTTACTGGGCGCTGGCTCTGGCGCTGATGGCTGGTTACCGAGGTTCAGATGAAGGATCCGATGAAAGCACTGCTGTTCGCACCCGATAACCGAATACGGATGCGATTACCGATACCATTACTGGCCCGAATACTGGCCCAAATACTGGTGCTGGCCGTCGTCAGTAACACGGCAGCGGGCAGTGACTGGCATGCAGAGGAGAACGTTGAGCCACCCGCCGCCAGCACGCTGAGTTATGTTGGCGAGGCGCGGCGTCTCGACGGCGGTGAACTGCTGTACCGCGAATTTCACCAGCTGACACTGGCAGGTGCTGATCCACACAGCGCCGACGGCATGAACAACACCAGCCGGCCACTGACCCGCCATGTGGAATACCGTGCACCGGACGGCACGCTGATCGCGCGTAAAATCAACGATTACCGCGACTCTCCGCTGCTCCCGGATTTCACGCTGGAAGATGACCGCCGCGGTTATCGCGAACAACTGACCGTCCGCGACGGAGAGCTGACCATGGCCTTCGCCGAAGGCGGTTCTGCAGAATCCGTTAAACGCTTCCGCCGCCTGCCGGAGCTGGCAGTGGCCGATGCCGGCTTCGATGAACTGGTGCGCAGTCAGTGGCCGCGTCTGCTGTTGGGCAGAAGCCTCACCTTCGAATTTGCCTCGGTTGCCCGTCAGGATTTTATTGCCTTCGAAGTGCAGAAAAAATCAGAATCCGCCGACCGCCTGACACTGGCGATGTCGCTGGCTTCCCCCTGGCTTACCTGGTTGCTGGATGACATTGAACTGGAATACGACAAAAATACCCGCCGGTTGCTGGTCTATCGCGGACTGACCAATATTACCGACGCATCCGGTGCCTACTATTCGGCTGAAATCCGCTACCAGTATCCGGACTATTCATCTTCCATTCAGAATAGCGCGGCACAATAGCGTCACCGTTAACCGCTGCTCAGAAAACGTACCGCCCCTCTGGCCCAAATTTAAGGATGAATCCTATGCGCCGCGCCACGCCTGTCTGTGCCCTGACCCTGACGACCCTGACAGTGCTCACCGCACTGACGGCCACCAGCAGCCGTGCTGACGACGCCATTGAGCTGGATACCGTGGCCATCAGCGGGCAGGAAGAACCCTTAACTGATATTTCGGTGCAGAAGCTGCTGAAAGTGCCGGGCAGTGGCAACGACCCCCTCGGCGCCGTCGCCACCCTGCCGGGGGTAACCTTCAGCAGTGGCCGCCAGTCGGAGCCGGCGGTGCGGGGCTCGTCACCGGATGACAACGAATATCTGATCGACTTTGTCCCGGTCGGCTACATTTTTCACACCGACAACAGCAGTATTTTAAGTGACAACGTGATCGAGGATTTCCGCCTCGAAACCGCCGCCTGGGGACCGCAGTACAACAACGCCACCGGCGCTGTGATCGAGGCCACGTCGCGCTCACCGTATTACGACCGCAGCCAGCTGGTGATCGATGCCAGCTTTCTGAAAGCCGGTGTTTTTTACGAACAGCCGGTGAATGAAAACCAGAGTTTTTATATTGCAGCGCGCCAGAGTTTATTTCAGTTTTACGTCGAGAATTTTCTTGATGACGAAGACTTCAAATTCACCACACTGCCGGAATATTACGATTATCAGGGCAAATACGAAGTGCGCCTGAACGACACCGACCGGGTGTATTTTCAGGTGATCGGTTCACGCGATAAAGCCGGCCTGAAATTCTCGGACGACGCCGACGAAGTACTGCAGGACCCGGGCCTGAGCGGTGATATTAATTTCGAAGCCTTTTTTAACAGCCAGGGACTGGTGTGGGAAAAACTCTACGATAACGGGTTAAGCCACAAAATTGGTCTGTCGCATCTGGAACAGAAACTGGGCTTTAACGTCGGTTCCGACAACAGCATTAAAGTGAAAGTCGACGACTACAATCTGCGCAGCCAGTTTGCCCTGCCTCTGGGCATCAGCCATGAACTGGGCTTTGGCGCCGAAATCACCGAAAGCCACATCAGTTACGGTGGTGTACTGACCGCGCCACCGTGCGACGAATTTGAACCCGACTGCCGCATTGTCGACGGCACCGAAACCGTGGAAGGGTCAGGCAAACCGGTTATTTACCAGTACGACGCCCATATTCAGGACAGCTGGTCGGTGACACCGAACTGGACGCTGACGCCCGGACTGGCGCTGTCGACCGACGATTACACCGAAGAACAGTTCACCGAGCCCCGCCTGCAAAGCCGCTGGCAGTTCACTGACAACTGGTGGTTCACCCAGGCCTACGGCGAGCACCATATTCTGCCCGACAACTTCGGTCAGTACGTGGTGCCGTTCGGTAACCCGGATCTGAAGCAGCCGACCGCCACTCATTACGAGCTCGGGCTTGAGCATCAGGTGAATCCGGATCTGCTGTGGAAAGTGGAGGTGTACTACAAAGAGCTCAACAACATCATCGTTGCGCGCGCCAGTCAGGACGGTTACTACCCGACCCTGACCGACGAGGAATACAACGCCCTGCCGCGCTACACCAACGACGCCGACGGCCGCGCGTTTGGCGCCGAATTCTTCATCAACAAAAATCTGTCCGACCGCTGGTATGGCTGGATGTCGGTGGCCTATGCGCGCACCTTCCGCACCAACAACACCACCGACGAAGACTTCAGCTACAACTACGACCAGCCGGTGATCATCAATACCGTGGGTAATTACCGTCTGAGCGAAGGGCTGGAGCTGGGCATCAAATGGCGCTATCAGAGCGGCCAGCTGATTACGCCGCTCACCGGTGCCACACCCGATGCCGACGAACCGGATCTGTTTAACCCGGTTTACGGTGGCGTGAACTCTCAGCGCCTGCCGGCCTATCACCGCTTGGACGTGCGTCTGGACCGCGAAGTGAAAACCAAAGGCGGCTGGGATCTGACCCTGTATGCGGAAGTGCTCAACCTGTACAACCGCGCCAACGTCATCGGCTACGAGTACACAGGCGCCGATTACAGCGGGCGCGAGGATGTTACCGACCTGCCGATCATTCCGAACTTCGGTATCAAGGCGCGTTACTGAGTTGCCTGCAGGTTTGGGGACACAGCGGACGCTGAGCGCTTAGCCACAGCCCCGTCGTTTCAGATCCAGAAGCCGCGGCCCTCACAACCGCAGACCCCATAACGTCAGGCCTTACAGCCACCGGCATGTTTGCCGGTGGCCTGCGTTTTCCGCGCCTGAGGGGGTTATCTGACCCCCGCGGCCGATCCGGGCTAATCCCCTGATTTTCCTGCGGAAAACAACCATGGAATGGACAATGGTGAAAATTTTTCTATCATTGTTCCATACAACCCTTTAAATTGTTCTTTCTGACCCCATATTGCCGGTGAACCGCTGGAGTATGTTTTTATGCTGATTGGTAAACGCGAAGAATTCGATCTGAACGAAATGGCCATTTTCGTTCACGTGGTAGAAGCCGGTAGTTTCACCGGTGCTGCCAAAAACCTGGGCCTGCCGAAATCCACGGTCAGCCGCAAAATCACCCAACTGGAAGAGCGCCTCGGCGTGCGTCTGATTCAGCGCACCACCCGCAGCCTGCGCCTGACCGATACGGGTAACGCCTATTACAGCCACTGCGCGCGCATCCTGAGTGAAATTGAAGAGGCGAACATCGCCGTCACCCAGATGCAGAGCACTCCGACCGGCACCCTGCGCATCACCGCACCTGTGCTGTTCGGTTCGACCGTGTTGTCTGGTTTAGTAGCGGAATACATGGACCAGCACCCGCAAGTGGTGGTGGATCTGATTCTGTCCGACCAGCGTCTGGATCTGGTGCAGGAAGGCATCGACGTGGCGTTCCGCATCGGCCAGCTGGAAGATTCATCCCTGATCGGCCGTTATCTGGGCGATGTGCGCGGCATCCTCTGCGCCAGCCCGGACTACATCGACCGTTTCGGTACGCCGTCTCATCCGGAACAACTGGGTGAACACCGCCTGATTACCGGTACCAACTGGACCCAGTGGCACATGCATGGCCCGCAGGATCAGGATGTGAACCTGCAGGTGAAACCGCGTCTGCAGGTGAATGATTTCGCCAGTCTGTACGCGCTGGCACTGTCCGGCGCTGGTATCGGCCCGCTGCCGCTGCTGATCGCCGCACCGGCCATCCGCTCCGGTAATCTGGTGCCTGTGCTGTGCGACTGGCCGTTCGAAGCCAGCCCGATTCACGCCCTGTATCCGAGCAACCGCCACCTGTCGGCGAAAGTACGCAGTTTTGTGGATTTCGTGATCGACAGCATCCGCCCGAACCCACCATGGGAAGTGGAACTGGCAGAAGGCACTTGCCTGACGGCGGAAGAGAGCGGCGAGTAAGATCCTGTTCACCGCCAGATAAAACAGCCGGCGGCTGAGGTGTCAGTCGCCGGGCATGCTGTCGAGCAGCATACGGATCTGTTGCGGATCGGCATGACCGCTGGCAAAGACCTCATCGAGCTTACGCAGAAACTCTTTCAGACCTTTATCCAGCCGCATACCATCGTTGAAAATGCGGTTGGTCTCCAGAATGCCGGTTTCCATGATCTTCTGCATGGCCGACTCCTGACGTTCGTCCATGCCCAGAAACTGCAGACTGCTTTCCACACCATCGGCCATGTTCTCAACCACATCGGCGATGGAGCGCATCACGTCCTGATAACTGTGGTCGACCGTGGCCATCACCGAACTGAGATGGCCACTGAGGCGCTTTACCAGCACGCTCTCCAGCTCCAGTGACTTAAGGTTGTCGAGGGCAACGATGCGGGCGTCACAGCCCTGCAACAGCGAAAACACGTTGTCTTTGATGGCACCGTACTTCTTTGGGTCGTCCACCGGCATGTTCTTTACCAGCAGGGACACCCGCTCGTAATTCATGATGGAACGACGGCCGAAATCGACGTAACGCCCCTGTTCGGAACAGGCTTCGAGCATGGCGGATTCCATTTCCTTGGCCATGCCGTTGGCTTCCATGTTTTTGGTGCCGTAACGGCTGCGCATCTGCAGACTGCAGTTCAAGCCATAGGAACGGATCGACTGAAACAGGCGCATGCCCAGTTCATCCAGGTTGTCGCAGCGGTTTACGTCGAGCAGAAACTGAATATTGACGCCCAGATCCGACGTATCGGACATGGCGATGAAGGCCATTTCGTTGGCCTGTTTGAGCTGCATGCGCAGCTGGTCGTTGGCGATTTTGTTGAACAGCACGCGGTCGATACGGGCCTTAAGCTCGATCATATCGTCGCGGGTCAGGTAGTCGTCGCAGCCGGCGTCGTAGGCCTGCATTTTCATCTGCAGCGAATCTTCATCGGCCAGCAGCACCACAGGAACGTCGGAGCCTTCTTTCAGTGCGCGGCAGGCGTCAATGGCCTGATCGCCACCGGTGGCCACCGCATCGATCATCACCAGCTTGGCCTCCTGCGTGCCCGACAGTTCGGCCGCGGCCGAGATGGTATCGGCGAATGCCAGCTGACATTTTTCTCCGAGCAGTGACTCCAGCTGGCGGTCCTCTCCACGTCCCAGTACGACGGCTATATATCCCATAAGTCTGTCACTTCCGTTTTCGTCCCCGTTTCAGAATTAGACGACAACTGACCATTTCGCCAGCAATTCGGACAGAATCGAAACAAAAGTCATAAGTGACAGAGTATGAGCCGCCGCTCAGAGCAGGTTCAGTTCCTGCGCGCGGCGGATGGCCTGAGTACGGCTGCGGGCCGCCAGTTTGACGTTGATTTTGCGCGCGTGGGTTTTCACGGTGTGCAGTGAAATAAACAGCTGGTCCGCGATTTCCTGATTGGAATGCCCCTGAGCAATTTTGCGCAGCACTTCCAGCTCCCGTTCGCTCAGATTCACAGCAGCGTCCGCCACCTCGGCCGGCAGTTCGTCACCCGGCACCTGAAAGGCCGGAATCCAGCTCAGTAAGTGATTACCCACCCCTTCACGCCGCAGCAGGTGCAACAGGTGAGCGGCCGCCTGGGTATCGCTGCCGGCTGACAGCATGCGCTGCGCCGCCGCCCGGGCCAGCTGCAGCAACAGCGTCGCCAGCGTGCCCGGTGCCTGACGCAGCGCACTGTCGGCCACCTGCAGACTGTCGCTGGCCCTGCCCGAGGCAAGATAGAGGCGCGCCTGCGTCAGCGCAGTGAAACCCGGCAGCATAGGAAAGAGTTCGGGACGCGGCAGCTGCTGATACGGACGTCCGCCGAGCAGACGGTCGAGGGTGCTTTGCGCGCGCGCCACCTTGCCCTGAGAAATCCAGATATTGGCCTTCACCAGCGCCAGCCACTGATAGCTGTCGGGGTCGACCTGCCAGCGCTGCATCAGGCGTTCGGCCAGACCGACGTTTTCCAGCGCCCGGCTGAAATTGCCCTGTTCCACCTGTCCGATGGCGGCCACTGCATAGCCGTAACAGACGCACACATCGTGCACGCTGGCCGCTGCGGCAATGCCCTGCTGCAGCAGTTCTTCCAGCGTGTCGGTGTAACCTTCACGCAGCCACAGCATCACCGCCCGGTACAGCAACAGGCGTCCACGCGGCAGACGCTCGGCCTGACGGGCGCCGTCGGCGAGCAAGGCCAATCCGTGATCGGTGAGCACGCTGCAGTGCCCCAGATGCCCCCGGTTAAATTCAATGCGGGCGTAATCGAACAGCGCCAGTGCTTCCATGGCCGGTGCGCGGAACTGGCGCGCCAGATCCTGCGCCAGCCGGTTCCAGATGCGCGCGCCGTCCGGGTCCTGCGCCGCCAGACACAGATGGGCCAGCGTCGAGCTCATCAGAATGCGCAGGGTGAAGCGTTCCTGCGGCAGCTGCTCCAGCGCCCGGCGGCAATGTTCCTGCGCCGCGGTCAGCTGCCCACGGGCGCGGTCGAGATAACCCAGCAGCGCCGCTTCTTCGTAATCCGGCAACACGCGTCGCGCCAGCAAACGCTGAATCATGCCTTCGGCTTTGTCGCGCTGATGGGTCAGCAGCCAGGCCCAGGAGGCAATGGCCATCAGCCGCGGCGATTGGTGCAGCAGCTCGCTGTCGAGCTGACCGAACCAGTCGAGCAGGCCGGCGATGTCGAGGTCGGCGAGAATGGTTTCTGCCTCCTGCTCGACCCAGCCCAGAATTTCGCGGCCAAGACCGGCACAGCGGGCATGGTACAGGGCCGCCACCGGCTCCTGATGCACACTCAGCCAGTCAAACGCGCGCCGGTGCAGCGCCTGCCGCTCGTGCACGGGAATATCAGACGCCAGCAAACCGGCCATCACCGGATGCACGCGGAACCAGCCCGGGTGATGCGGCAGCGCATCAATAAACAGATTCAGACGCAGCGCGCGCTGCAGCGGCTCGTGATAACCGGCATCGCCGGTGACCGACGCGAGCAAGGCTTCACTGAAGGTGCCCAGCACCGCCGCCTGACGGATGAACGTCTGCAGTGGCACATCGAGACGGTGCAGGGTTTCCCCCAGCAGATAGTCGTTCATTTCCTGCTGGCCAAGTGCCGGCGCCGGTTCCAGCGGCCGGCCGGCGGCGCGGTAGCACAGCAGCCAGATGGCCAGCCCCGCAGGCCAGCCCTGCAGCCGCTGCATTAGCCCGGGGACCAATCGCGGTGCAGCTTCAACCTCGTGTTGCTGCAGCAGGCGCTGTACGTCGTCGTCGGTGAACGCCAGCTCACCGCTGCGCAGCCAGCACAGCGACGGATTCAGTTGCAGACGGCCAAGACTGACGGGAATAAAGCGCGACGCGAGGATGATGGTCACATCGGCCTGCACCTGCTCGATCATCAGGTTCAGCACCTGAAAACTGTCGCTGCTGTAGAGGACGTGAACATCGTCGAAGCACAACAGCAGGGGCCGCTCGAAGGTGGCCAGTTCCTGCAGCCATAACAACAGCACCTGTTCGGTATCGACCTGACCGCGGCGGCGGGTTTCGTGCCAGTGCGCCAGCGCGTCGGTGGCCACGCCCGGCAGCTGCAGTTCGGAGGCTTCAAGGAAATGGCGCAGGAAGGCATCCGCCGGCGCATCGCGGTTGTCGAGGGTCAGCCAGATCACGGGTTTCCCCTCGCGCTCGGCGGTGCGGGCGTAGTCGCTCATCAGAATGGTCTTGCCGTACCCGGCCGGCGCGTTCAGCCACACAACGCGGTGGTCGTGCGCAGCCTGTGCCAGCAGAGCGCTGCGTTCGAGCCCGTTCACCGGTGCATCCGGACGGCGGCCCTTCAGGGCAACCGACGCGGCAATCGCCCGCTGGTCGAGGGTCTCCAGCCACGAACTTCCGGACGTACCGGACTCGCTGTTGAACGCCATTAAGACTGTGCCTCCGTTGCAGCCCGTTCGTTGCGGGCTCTGTTGTTATTACTATGGGGCCGGATAATACCTCTCTGGCCCGTAATAACCCATGAAGCAGCGCAAAAAACAGGCATAAAAAAACCAGCCGGTGGCTGGTTTTTTGTTACAGCGCCTGAATCAGGCCTGTGGTGCTGCGCCTTCGAGCAGAGACTTCAGCTCACCCTTGGCGTGCATCTCGGTCACGATGTCGCAACCGCCGACCAGTTCACCGTTGACCCACAGCTGTGGGAAGGTTGGCCAGTTGGCGTATACCGGCAGGTTGGCGCGCACGTCCGGGTTGGACAGCACGTCAACGTAGGCAAATTTCTGACCGCATTCCATAACCGCCTGTACCGTACGGGCTGAGAAACCGCACATTGGCTGGTTAGGAGAGCCTTTCATGTACAGCAGGATCGGGTTGGTTTCGATCTGCTCTTTGAGGACCTGCATGATATCCATAGATCATCTCTCTAAGACGGGGTTAACGTTGGCGCGATTCTATCACAAGCTCAAAGCCTACCCCAGCACTGGGAAATGCCGTTCAGTGGAACTGCACCACCAGATCGTGCAGGTCCTGAGCGATCTGACGGATTTCACGCACCGCCTCGGCCGAACCACCGCCGGACGCCATGCTCTGCCGTGACAGCTCGTTGATGCGCGCCAGCTGCTCGCTGATTTCCGCCGCCACATGGGCCTGCTGCTCCACCGACGCCGCCATGTGAATCGACATTTCGGCAATCTGCCCCACCGAATCGGCAATGCCCGACAAGGTCTGTTCGGCGTCACGCATACGCTCAAGCCCCAGATCGGCGGCGGCCGAACCCCGTTCGGCAACCGCCACCGATTCGTTGGTGCGGTTGATCAGCCCACCCACGACCGCGTGAATTTCTGTGGTCGATTCACGGGTGCGCATCGCCAGATTACGGACTTCATCGGCCACCACGGCAAAACCCCGGCCCTGCTCGCCGGCCCGCGCCGCTTCGATGGCGGCGTTGAGCGCCAGCAGGTTGGTCTGCTCGGCAATCTGCTCAATCACCTGCGCGGAGTTGGCGATCGACTGGGTCTGGCCCGCCAGATCGGTGACGGCCTGACGGATGGCATCCACCGTCTGCTTCAGGTGTTCAATGGATTCGCGGGTTTTCAGCACCACCTGACGGCCGGACTCGGCCTGTGAGCGGGCTTCGTCGGCCTGATGGGCGGTGTTCTGTACCCGGCCGGAGACTTCGTTGATGGTCGACGACATTTCCTGCACCGCCGTCGCCGCCTGTGCGGTTTCGTCCTGCTGCACCTGCAGGTTGGTGCAGGTGTCTTCCACCTGCTGCAGACCGTGACGGGCCCGTTCATTCACGTTTTCGGCGGAATCTTCAAGGCGGGTGAGTACGGTATCCAGATGGCGCTGCTGACTCATGATCGCCACTTTCACTTTACCCAACAGCACATCGTCGTCGGTAAACGCACGGGCGGCGAGCGCATCGGAGAAGGCTTTGTCCATCAGCCCCATCAGGTGCTGAGGCAGCTGTTTTTCCATCCGGTAGGAGCGGAATCCGTGCAGACAGGCACCGGCCAGCAGCACACACCAGGCCAGCAGGGTCTGGTCGCCGATAAACTCCAGCGCCGCCGAGGCGACAATGGAGCCACCCAGAATCAGCGCCGACGCCGGCAGCACATCCTTCAGCGACGGCCGTAAGTTGCCGGCGTTAATACGCTTATACAGCGCCTCGGCGCGGGCGATGTCGGCACGCGATGGGGCAACGCGCACCGATTCATAGCCGATCACCTGACCCCCTTCGATCAGGGGGGTTACGTAGGCGCTGACCCAATAGAAGTCGCCGTTTTTGCAGCGGTTTTTCACCAGCCCCATCCACGGCCGGCCAGCCTTCAGATGCTTCCACATATTCTCGAAGGCGGCGGGTGGCATATCCGGATGGCGGATGATGTTGTGGGCTTTGCCGATCAGTTCGTCGCGGGTAAAGCCGCTGATGTCGATAAAGGCCTGATTACAGTGGCGGATCACGCCTTTCAGGTCGGTCGACGAAATCAGTTTGCAGCCGTCCTTCAGGCGGACCTCGTTCTGCGTCACTGGTTGATTGTTTTTCATGATATCTGCCTGCTGAGCTTTGCCGTAAAGCATAGACCGTGCGACGGCAGATACAGGCCGGAATGGCCATGGGATGCCATTAAGGTCGTTAAAAACAGAAAAAGCCGCACATGCGGCCTTTTCTATTCAGCAACCGGCCCTCAAACAGAGCCGTAACCACCGCCGCCCGGGGTGTGAATGCAGAACACATCGCCGGCTTCCATGGTGACGTCGGCACAGCCTCCGAGTCGTTGAAAACGCCCCTGATGGCGCAGCACAAAATTCACACCCACTTTTCCGTCACCTCCACCGTGCAGCCCGGCGACCGGCACCTGACGGTGGCCACTGATGATGTTGGCGCGCATGGGTTTCAGAAACCGGATATGCCGCTCCACACCGTTACCGCCCGGATGCTGACCGGCACCACCGGACAAAGGCCGGATATGAAAATGGTCGAGCACCACAGGGAAACGCTGTTCGAGAATTTCCGGGTCCGTGAGGCGTGAATTGGTCATGTGCGCATGCACCGCACTGGCCCCTGCGCCCTGCGCACTGGCGCCGATACCACCGCACAGGGTTTCGTAATACTGGTGGGTTTCGTCACCGAAGGTGAAATTATTATTGGTGCCCTGACAAGCGGCCATTAAGCCCATGGCATTCATCAGCACGTCCACCAGATACTGGGCCGTCTCGACGTTACCCGACACCACTGCCGCCGGATATTGCGGTGCAATAATACTTTCTTGCGGCACTATGATATTGAGCGCGCGGAAGAACCCCGCATTCAACGGCATGGGCTTGGCCACCAGCGCGCGGAAACAATACAGCACGGCGGCCATCACCACCGACGTCGGGGCATTAAAATTACCCGGGTGCTGGCCAGGTTTAGCTGGCTGGCCAGACGAACCGGACAAAAATCCGGTACCGGTAAAATCGACGATGGCGGTGGGCAGAGTCTGCGCGTCGTCGCCGGTATTCACCGTCACCTGCACCTGAAACCGGGTGCCATCGTCCATCACCGCCTGACACTGGCCGGACGGTAAATGACGCAGCGCCGCGCGCAGGGTCTGGTCGGCGTTATCCATAACATGCTGCATAAAGGCATGCACGGTACTGACACCGTAGGTCTGGCACAGACGCTTCAGTTCCAGTGCCCCTTTTTCGCAGGCCGCGAGCTGCGCCATTAAATCGGCGATATTCTGGTCTGGATTACGCGCCGGATAACGGGCTGATGCCAGCACCCGACGGATATCGTCTTCCTGAACCACGCCCGCACGCATCAGCAGTAAATTATCGAGCAGCACACCCTCTTCTTCGATATGGCGGCTGGCCGCCGGCATCGAACCGGGCGTAATGCCACCGATATCCGCATGATGACCGCGGGCAGCGACGTAAAAATCCGCCTGTGTATTGCCCGAAATAAATACCGGTTTCACCACAGTAACATCGGGTAAATGGGTGCCGCCGTTGTAGGGGGTATTGAGCACAAATGCGTCGCCGTTACGCATGTCGGTGTGATCACGCATGACCACTTTAATGCTTTCGCTCATCGAGCCTAAATGCACCGGAATATGCGGCGCATTGGCCACCAGCTCGCCCTGACGGTCGAACAAGGCGCAGGAGAAATCGAGGCGCTCTTTAATGTTCACGCTGCTGGCGGTTTTCTCCAGCACATAGCCCATTTGCTCGGCGACCGACATAAACAGATTGTTGAAAATCTCGAGGGTGACGGGTGTTTTTTCCGTTGCTGTTTCCGTCGACATTTCCGTTTCATGCGCCGTGGCCGCCGCACGGTCGTCGCGTCCATCGGTGAGCAGCAAAGCGCCACTGCTCAGCACTTCAAGCTGCCAGCCCGGCTCAACCACTATGGTGCTGTTGGCATCGGTCAGCAACAAGGGGCCCATGGCCTTAAAACCAAGCGCCAGCGCCGTGCGCTCAAAAACGCTGACGCGCTGATGAACGCCGTCGAACACCATGTCCACGCTCTGCTTAGACGGCGAAGAATGTGACGCCGTGGGTAATGGTGGCACCGGCTGACCACCAGCGACACACTCAAGCTGTACGGCATCGAGACGCAGTTTTTTACCGGTTCGGATAAAGCCGAACAATTGCTGATGCTGCTGTTCAAATTGTGCCTGCATATCGGCAAGCGTGGTGAAATTCACCAGCAGCTGCGTATCGCTGCCGTCGTAACGCACATACGCGCGTTTAAGAACAAAAGCCTTTTCCTGCGTCACAGTCTGACCCTGTAAAAGTCGGGCAAACGCGTCTTCAGCAAGGCAGACAGCGGCGTCGTTTAATTCCGCTTCAACAGCGTCTTCAACCAGCGACCGTTGTTGTGCGAGGCCGATACCAAAGGCCGATAACACTCCGGCGAACGGATGCAGATACACCTGGCGCATGTTCAGCGCCGTCGCCACCGCGCAGGCGTGCTGACCGCCAGCCCCGCCAAATGCATTCAGCACGTAATGACGGATGTCGTAACCGCGCTGCACCGATATTTTTTTCACCGCGGCGGCCATGTTGTCGACCGCCACCGCCAGAAAGCCCTCGGCAATCTGTTCGGCGCTGTAACGCACACCACAGGCCTGTTCGACGTCGTCGGCAAGTGTCGTGAATTTTTCGCGCACCAGCGCCAGATCGGGTTGCTGATTCTGCTGCGGACCAAACACCGCCGGAAAAAACTGCGGCTGAATCCGCCCCAGCAGGATATTGCAGTCGGTAATGGTCAGCGGGCCGCCGTTGCGGTAACAGGCCGGCCCCGGAAACGCACCGGCTGAATGCGGTCCGACCTGAAAACGGCCATCGGAAAAATGCACCACTGAGCCGCCGCCAGCGGCCACCGTGTGAATATTCATCATGGGCACGCGCAGTTTGACACCGCACACTTCGGTCAGGGTTTCCCGCTCCAGTTCACCGCCGTTGTCCGCCGAACAATGGCTGACGTCGGTGGAGGTGCCGCCCATATCAAAACCGATAATGTTGTGAAAACCATCGGCGCGCGCGGTCTGCACCATGCCCACCACACCACCGGCCGGACCCGACAGAATGGCGTCTTTTCCCTGAAAATCCGCCGCCGCACTCAGCCCGCCATTGGACTGCATAAATTGCAGATCGGTGGGTGGCAAAGCACCCGCCACCTGATCGACATAATGGCGTAATACCGGTGATAAATAGGCGTCCGCCACTGTGGTGTCGCCGCGCGGTACCAGTTTAATTAACGGGCTGATTTTGTGACTTAACGAAATCTGTTTAAAACCCAGCTGCGCGGCCAGTTCACCGATGCGCTGTTCATGCTGCGGGTATTTATAGGCGTGCATCAGCACCACGGCGATGACGTCATAGCCCAGCGAACGCGCTTCGAGCAGCTGGACGACCACGGCTTCTTCATCCAGCGGATAATCGACGGTGCCGTCGGCCAGAATGCGCTCCGGCACTTCGTACACGCGTTCGTACAAAGGCGCGGGTTTGTCGATGTGCAGGGCAAAAATATCGGGGCGGGTCTGATAACCAATCTGCAGCTGGTCGCGCAGCCCTTTGCTGATGCACAGCAGAGTGCGTGCACCTTTGCGTTCCAGCAGCGCGTTGGTGGCCACTGTGGTGCCCATTTTCACCTGACCGATGGCCGGCGGCAGATGCGCGTACTGCGCCTGCAGACGGCGGATACCTTCTACGGCGGCGTCGGCATAATGCGCCGGGTTTTCCGACAACAATTTGGACGTCAGCAGTTGTCCGTCCGGAGTCAGCGCCACGATGTCGGTAAAGGTACCGCCACGGTCTACCCAGAACTGCCACTGTGAATGCTCAGACGCTGTCATACCCAATCCGGTCAGAAGAGAAAGCGCAGAGTGTACCTCAGACTGTGCAGCAGGCCGGAAACAAAAACGGGCCCTAAGGCCCGTTTCGCATGGTCGTCAGCGCCCCTGACGGAGCCGCGGCTCAGGGTAAGTTGGCCACGTAGGCGGCCACGTCGTCGAGCTGCTTTTCGTTCATCGAGCGTATAACTCCCATCATCGGTGAGTTCTGACGCTCAGGGTCGTTGTTCAGGAATTTCATCAGTGTGTCTTTCAGGTAATCGTACGGCTGACCGGCGATGCGCGGGTACTGCTGGCTGCCGTAACCTTCTTTGCCGTGGCAGACAAAGCACACACTGTTGTACAGCGCCTCGCCGCCGGCATTGGTCGCCACCGGCTGCGGACGCGGTTTAACGTCCATGCGCGAGAAAAACAGGGCGATGTTGATGCGGTCATCTTTGGTCAGGTTGCCGGCCAGTTTGCTCATCACGTAGTTTTTGCGTGCGCCGCTGGCGAAATGCTCAAACTGGGTGAACAGGTAAGAGGCGTTCTGGCTGGCCAGATTGGGGATGTAATCGCGCTTGGCGTTGCCGTCTTCGCCATGACAGTGCACGCACAGCGAGGCACGCTCTTCACCGTCTTTACGCGCCGCCGCCAACAGGGCGGAGTTGTTTTCGATGATGGCCATCTCCTGCAGCATGGACTCCACACTGTCGGCCGCAGCCACAAACGGTGTGAACAGACAGAGTGCGAGCAGCAGTTTTTTAACCATAACGATAACTTCCTCTACAGTGAAATGGTTTACCAATGCCTTGGAAAGGCGGTAAACATACGCACTTCAGCCAGACAGGCCAAGTGGCCAAACCAGCCGGCTTAAGGAATCTCTAATAAACGCTGACCTGAATCAAGCGAGTTCCGCCGGCAAATGCGCAGCGGTTATCGTCCCGCTCAGCCGGCACCGGTCAGAACGCGACTCTCGCTAGGCTCACCGGGCGCATTCAGGTACACTTCTGCGCTTTCAAAACTGCCCGCGAAACCGACTGATCACCATGATGCAAGAGACCTACAGCCCCCGCGATATTGAACCTGCTGTGCAGCAACAGTGGGAAGAAAATCAGGTATTCAAAGCCGTCGTCGACAGCAACAAAGAGAAATTCTACTGCCTGTCGATGTTCCCGTACCCGAGCGGCCGACTGCACATGGGTCACGTGCGTAACTACACCATCGGTGACGTCATCTCCCGCTACCAGCGTATGCAGGGCAAGAACGTGATGCAGCCAATGGGCTGGGACGCGTTCGGTCTGCCGGCCGAAAACGCGGCGATCAAGCACAAAGTGGCACCGGCCAAGTGGACCATCGAAAACATCGCTTACATGAAAGGCCAGCTGAAATCGCTGGGTTTCGGCTACGACTGGAACCGCGAACTGGCGACCTGTAAGCCGGAATACTACCGCTGGGAACAGTGGTTCTTCACCAAACTGATCGACAAAGGCCTGGCCTACAAAAAAGTGTCGGCGGTGAACTGGTGTCCGAACGACCAGACCGTTCTGGCCAACGAACAGGTGATCGACGGCTGCTGCTGGCGCTGTGACTCTGTGGTTGAGCGCAAAGAAATTCCGCAGTGGTTTATCCGCATCACCGATTACGCCGAAGAACTGCTGAACGACCTCGACCAGCTCGACGGCTGGCCGGAACAGGTTAAAGCCATGCAGCGCAACTGGATCGGTAAATCCCGTGGCGTGCAGATGACCTTCGGCCTCAAAGACCGCGCCGATGAACTGGAAATCTACACCACCCGTCCGGACACCCTGATGGGCGTGAGCTATGTGGCGGTGGCTGCCGGTCACCCACTGGCAAAAGAAGCCGCTGCCACCAACCCGGCGCTGGCGACCTTTATTGAAGACTGCAACAAAACCGGTACCGCCGAAGCGGATCTGGCCACCGCCGAGAAGAAAGGCATGGCCACCGGATTTACCGCCATTCACCCGCTGTCCGGCAAAGAAGTGCCAGTGTGGGTCGCTAACTTCGTGCTGATGGAATTCGGTACCGGCGCTGTGATGGCCGTACCGGCCCACGATCAGCGCGACTGGGAATTCGCACAGAAATACGGCATTGAAATTCAGCAGGTCATCGAACCAGCCAATGGCGAAGAGATCGACCTGAGCAAAGCCGCTTTCACCGAAAAAGGCACCCTGATCAATTCCGGCGAATTCGACGGCCTCGATTTTGATGGCGCTTTCGACGCCATCGCCACCCGCCTCGAAAACGAGCGCAAAGGCGAGATCAAAGTGAATTACCGCCTGCGCGACTGGGGCGTCAGCCGCCAGCGTTACTGGGGCGCGCCGATTCCTGTGATCCGTACCCAGAGCGGCGAGACCCTGCCAGCGCCAGAGAGCCTGCAGCCGGTGATTCTGCCGACCGACGTGGTGATGGACGGTGTGAACTCACCGATCAAGAACAACCCGGAATTTGAGAACATCGAATTCAACGGCGAACCGGCCTTCCGCGAAACCGATACCTTCGACACCTTTATGGAGTCGTCCTGGTACTACGCCCGTTACTGCTCACCGCAGGACGACCAGCACATGGTGAACCCGGAAGAAGCCAACTACTGGCTGCCGGTCGACCAGTACATCGGTGGTATCGAACACGCGATTCTGCACCTGCTGTACGCCCGTTTCTTCCACAAACTGCTGCGTGACGCCGGTCTGGTTCCGGGCAACGAGCCGTTCAACAACCTGCTGTGTCAGGGCATGGTGCTGGCGGATGCTTTCTACTACACCACCGAAAACGGCGCCAAAGAGTGGGTTAATCCGCTGGATGTCACCGTTGAGCGCGACGAGAAAGGCCGCGTAACCGGCGCCAAGCGCGCGGAAGACGGCCTCGAGCTGAAAGCCGCTGGCATGAGCAAGATGTCCAAGTCGAAAAACAACGGCGTGGACCCACAGGAAGCCATCGACCAGTACGGCGCCGACACCGTGCGTCTGTACACCATGTTCGCCGCGCCACCAGAGCAGACGCTGGAATGGTCCGACTCCGGCGTTCAGGGTGCCCAGCGCTTCCTGCAGCGCGTATGGCGTCTGAGCTTCGAGCTGCTGCAACAGGCTGACCGTGGCAACGCGGCGGAACTGAGCAAAGACGAAAAAGACGCGCGCCGTAAAGTGCACGAAACCATTCAGAAAGTGAGCGATGACGTGGGCCGTCGTTACAACTTCAACACCGGCATCGCCGCTGTGATGGAGCTGATGAACACCCTGCAGAAGCTGGATCTGACCTCCAACGGCAGCCGCGCTGTGGTGGCCGAAGGTCTGGATGCGGTGATCCGCATGCTGTCACCAATTGCGCCGCACATCGCCCAGCGTCTGTGGGAAGCCTTTGGCAACGCCGGTCTGGTACTGGATGCCGCCTGGCCTGCCGTGGATGAAAGCGCACTGGTGCGTGACTCACTCGAAGTGGTGGTGCAGGTGAACGGTAAACTGCGCGCCAAGATCGAAGTGGCCGCCAGCGCTTCCAAAGACGATATGGAAGCCGCCGCCAAAGCAGCGGTTGCCCAGCAGCTGGAAGACGTCACCGTGCGTAAGGTGATTGTCGTACCGGGTAAGCTGGTTAACATCGTGGCCAACTGATAGGAAATCACTGTGCGCTTGCTGACTCTGCTTCTGACCCTCACTTTGCTTTCTGGCTGCGGCTGGCACCTGCGCGGTGTTATGCCCATTCCTGAACAATTCAAAGTGTTGTATCTGCAGAGTCAGGCCGGCAACAGTTTCGACCGCAAGCTCAAGCTGCAGCTGGAGTTCAACGGTGTGACCCTGACCACGGCGGCCGAAGACGGCATCGCCGTGCTGCAGATTGATACCGTACAGATCGAAAAACGCACCCTGTCGGTGAACAGCAACGGTCAGGTCGGCGAGTACGAACTGAACGGCCGTCTGACGGCCCGTCTGCTGCGCGCCGCCAGCGACGAAGAATTTCCGCTGGAGTTGAAAGCCCGCCGCCTGCTGACCAACGACGTCAACAACGTAGTGGGTACCGCCAGCGCCGAAGCCCAGCAACGTTCCGACATGGAAAGCGAACTGGTGCGCAAACTGCTGCGCCAGCTGCAGGCCATCGAAACGCAGGGCAAATCGCTGACGCCCGCCAGCGACGAGGCGCCAGATCAGCCTTCTCAGGAAAACGCCGGGTGAAAATCCGTCAGGATCAGCTGCAGGCAACCCTGAGCAAAGGGCTTGCCCCCTGCTATCTGGTATCCGGTGACGATCCGCTGCTGATCATGGAATCCTGCGACGCCATCCGCGCCGCCGCCCGTGCGGCCGGCATTGACGAGCGCGAGCTGTTTCACGCCGAAGCCGGATTCGAATGGCGCAGCCTGCTGGAAGAGGCGAACGCCATGTCGTTGTTCGCCAGTCAGCGCATTCTGGAAGTGCGCATCCCCAACGGCAAACCCTCAGATAAAGGCGCTGTTCTGCAACAACTGGCCGAGCAGCCCTCCCCCGACAACATTCTGCTGGTTGTCTGTCCGCGTCTGGACAGCACAGCCCAACGCAGCGGCTGGTTCAAAGCGCTGGAAAAGACCGGCGTGTTCCTGCCGGTATGGCCCATTGAACGCAATGAATACCCGGGCTGGCTGAAGCGTCGTCTGCAGCAGGCCGGATTACAGATTGAACCCGCCGCCCTGGCAGCACTGGCCCACCAGACCGAAGGCAACCTGCTTGCCGCCGTGCAGGAAATTGAAAAGCTGCGTCTGCTCGGCACCCATATGATCAGCGAAGACATGGTCACCGAAGCCATCGGCGACAGTTCCCGCTACGACGCTTTTGGTCTGGCTGACACCTGCCTGCTCGGCAATCTGGCCGAAGCCAGCCGTATCCTTTCTCACCTGCGCGCTGAAGGCATAGAGCCTCTGATGATTCTGGGGGCCCTGACGCGCAAAATCCGTCAGCTCATCAGCATGAATGGCATGAGTGGCCAACAGCTGTCCGAGGCCTTTAAGAACCAGAATATCTGGCCGAAGCAGCAACCCCCTTATAAAAAGGCACTGCAAAACCTTAACATTCAGACTTTACATTCTGCTTTACAGAAGGCCGAAGCCACTGACGGCGCGGCCAAAGGCGCCGGCGGCGATGCCTGGCTTTTGTTAAGCGAGTTGACGGTTATGTTAACAGGTGTAAAGCTGCCAACCGGTTAACACTTGTGGCGTAAAAGAACGCACAGAATTCATTGACCCTGATGGCAATACTGTCTTCCATGAAGAAAACAGCGGTTGTTCAGTGGTGGTTGACGAGTTTGTAACTGAGGTGACAAAAATTGTCACAAGTTGTCAAAATGTGCGCAAGTTCCGATTTCTCAGAAACAAACAGCCTAATATGCAAGTGTGCATCCGAGTGATGCGAAGTGAGAGGATGAGCCGATGAGCGCATTAAGTAATCAACAAAATTCTGATCTGGTGTGGGATCTCGAGAAGATCCATGAACATCAGCGCGCCATGTCTTTTGTTAAGCAGTTTGAAAATCGCTTTTGTGTGTTCTCGTCGTCCGTCCGCCAGCTGTACACCAACTACAGCATCTTCTTTCCGGAAGAAGCCAACCGTCAGATGGTGATTCTGCCCGACCCATATGCCTTCCACGATACCTTCAGCCATCTGCGTGCTGACGCGGTGCAGTCCACCGGCCTGCATGTGATTCCGGGTAACCTGATTGGTAAGAAGGGTCTGTATCTGGTGATTTCGCACAAAGACAAAAACGTGCGCAGTGTGCCGATTCCGTTTCAGGAAGGTATCCGCCAGATTCTGCGTCGCTCCAACACCGAAGACCCGTTCCTGCCGGTGTTGATGAAAGGTGACCTGCGTGAATTCAACGAACAGATGCCGTGTCTGCACCTGCACCGTCTGCGCCTGAAAGAACTGACCGCGATGTCGTCGCTGGAACGCGAAGGTATCCGCACCATCATTACCGATAAGCTGATGAAGCTGTATCAGGAATCCGCAGCGCTGAACGGCTGAGCCTTTCAGCGCCCCGACTGGCCTCTGGTCAGCCCTCTTGCTCCGCTCTCTTGCTTAACCCTCTGCCCGATAGTACCGGCGCACCAGCCGGCTGAGGCCTTTACGCCAGGCCTTAGGCTTGATGCCAAAGGTGTGGAACAGCAAGGTGTTATCGCCCACCGGCACCCAGATCGCCGGCATACTGCCGCCCTCCTGCGACTTCAGCTCAACATTGGTCAGGTCTTCGTACTGACCGGCCTCCGCCAGTAATGCCTCGGCAAACGCATACGACGACACAGGTTCTACGCCATTGAAATGGTAGGTTCCCCATAAATCATCGCAGCAGGCAGCCTGCTTGAGGATGGCAATCAGCACCTCGGTGATATCGTCGGCCGGCGTCGGGCTGAATTTGCGCTGCATATCCAGCGTCAGCACCTGATCATCACGGATGCTGGTCAGCAGACGATTGGCGAAATCGTCGGCCATAAACGAGAAGCCCTGACCAATACGCAAAATCAGGTGGCGGCGGTTCTTGCGCACCATGGATTCCAGCGCCAGCAGGTCGCCGGCCAGCTCTGTGCTGGCAAATTCCTCATCCTGCTCCTTCCACGGGCCATCGGCACGGGCGCGGAAAATCGCCAGTGACGACATAAACACCACAGGAATGTCCTGCTCTTCCGCCTGATCCAGCCAGTAGGGAATGTGCGCATAGTCTTCCGGGTGAAACAGCGACGGCACCAGCACAAAGAAAGGGCGCGCATTCGACAGCACCGGAATGCGCTCACGCTGATCCAGCGCGTAGCCCTTATAACCCAGATTCTGGGCCGCCAGAGAGCGGGTCAGGAAGTGCCCGACCGGGCGGTTGGCGCCGATGACGAATGAGTAAAAACTGCTGACAGGCAAAAGGTGTCTCCCAATGGGTAAGGGCCGCGGGTGTCCGGCGGCGGATACCGGTTTTTCAAGGATGGCTCATGATAACCCGGCTCGGCAGGAATCACGACGATCTGTAACTATACTCAAAACACATTCCCCGACTGGTTGAGAATTTGTGCCTGGCCGACCGCTGTCACAGCTGAAATTATCCGCGTATCTGCTGCCATTGTTGCTGGCCCTGTGGGCACTGGGCGTGATGGCCGGTCCCCTGCCCGGACCGGCGGATATCCGTGCCCAATATCTGCGCAGCGACCAGCCGCTGAATTTCTCTCAGGCCGTGGCGACCAGCGGCTGGCGTGACGCATCGGGTGACCGCCTTAACTTCGGCTTCGACACCGCCTGGTACTGGGTGCGAATCCCCTTGGCGCAGTTCCCGCTGAGTGAAATCCCGGGCGACTGGATCGCCGAAGCGGGCTACCCCCTGATCGATCACCTGACGTTGTATCTGGTGCGCGACGGTCAGATCATCGACCAGCTCGAAACCGGTAACAACCTGCCTTACCGCCAGCGGCGCATCAGCGTGCCCGGTTTTGCTCTGGCGTTTTCGTCAGACCCGGCGCCGGACGCCCTTTACATACAGGCGCACAGCGAATCGTCGGTGCAGTTTCCGATGCAGATTCTGCCCGCCGCCGACTACTGGCAGCAGCGCAGCGCGCCGGTTGCCGCCGACGCGGCGTTTCATGCGGTGTTACTCAGCATGCTGGCGTACAACCTGCTCATTTATCTGATCAGCCGCGACCTGCTGTTTCTGCTCTACGCCGGCAGTATTGGCTCGATCGCACTGATGATGGCCAACCTGCACGGCTGGACCTATGCCTTCTTCTGGCCGGAAAGCCCGTACTTCAACGACCTGATGGTGCTGTTGTCGATTGCTCTGGCCGAGGTACTGACGGCCATGTTCGGCATGCGCTTTCTGCGCCTAGCCAAGCTGCATCCGGGCATGTACCGCCTGTATCTGGTGCTGGTCGCCACCGCCGTCGGCCTGGGCCTGTTGTCGCTGATCGCCAGTTACTCGCTGATGATACGTTTGCTGTCCGGACTGGCGGTGGTCATGACCATGACGTCCTTCGGGCTGGGGCTGATTCTGTGGCGTGAAACCCGCTCGCGCGACGTGTTTCTGTTCTTCGTCGCCCTGTCGTTCCTGCTGGCCGGGCTGGGGGTGTATGCCCTGCAGCATTTCGGACTGATTCCGGTGAACATGTTCACCAGTCACTCGGCGGAAGTCGGACACATCATTCAGGTGATTCTGCTGGCGCTGAGTCTGGCCGACCGTCATAACCGCGAGCGCATGGCACGCATCGCCGCGCAGGATGTGATCATCTCCATGCAGCGCGAAGCCAATGTGGTGCTCGACAACAAAGTGCGCGAGCGCACCACCGAGCTGGAACAGGCCAACCGCCGCCTGCAGGAAGAATCGACTACTGATGCCCTGACGCAGGTGCGCAACCGCCGCTGTTTCGACCAGCGCTTCTTCACCCTGTATCAGGAAGCCTATCGCCAGCAGCGACCACTGGCGCTGCTGCTGATCGATATCGACCATTTCAAACAGTTCAACGACACCTACGGTCACCAGACCGGTGATACCGTGTTGCAGAAAGTCGCCGCCATGATGCAGCAGGTGCTGCGCCGGCCGATGGATACCGTGTACCGCTATGGCGGTGAAGAGTTCGCCGTGCTGCTGCCGATGACCGATACCGAAGGCGCCGTGACCGTGGCCGAGCAACTGCGCAAGCGCGTCAGTGTTACCCGCATCCGCCACGATGATCTGGAACTGGGCGTAACGGTCAGCGTGGGCCTGTGCGCGACCATTCCCGGCAACCGCGAAGACCAGCACTTGCTCTACGAAGCGGCTGACAAAGCGCTCTACCGCGCCAAAGAGCAGGGGCGCAACCGCGTCTGCGCTCAGCCCATGACGGCAGCGCCGCCCCATTGCGACGGCTGATGCCGCGCAAAGTGTGACAAACCCCACTGTATCTGCCACGTCGGACAATCTGGCCCGTCCGGAGCGTTGGCATTCCTTTGTGTTTTATGTACTTTAGTTCCAATACTGTAGTACCAATAATCACAATAGCAGTTGGAGATCACCATGAAGCACTCAATCCTGTCCCGCGCCGTCCGCCTATGCAGCGCCGGTTTACCTGCCCTGCTGCTCAGTTCACTGGCCAGCGCTCAGGGTTACTACGTTGATGAACAATCCGCACTGCGACTGGGTGATGCCTTCTCGGGTGGTGCCGCCTCGGGCAGCGACGCGTCCACCGCGTTCTACGCACCAGCGGCCATGATCAAGGTGAAGGACGAAGTGGTGATCAACGTTGCCCTCATCGACGTGAGCTCCGAACTGGATGGCAGCGCCGAAACCGTGGGCAGCGCCCCGATTACCGGTAAAGACGCCAAGACGGAAAGCTCCGACCTGCTGCCGACCTTCTACATGGTGCGCAGTCTCAGCGACGGCTTCAGCATGGGTCTGTTCGTCAATGCGCCTTACGCCACCGGCACCGATTTCGGTGACGACTCCATCGCCCGCTACCAGACCACCGAAAGTGAAATCACCGGCATCGACGCCGGTCTGGCACTGGCCTTCCGTCTGTCCGATAAAGTCACCGTCGGCGGCAGCATGATCGCTCAATATGTGAATGCCAAAACCGCCGTGGCAATTAATACTGTGGCCGCCTGTCTGGGCTCTGAAGTGGAAACCGCACTCGGCTGCGACGACGTCGGCATCGACACCAGTACGCTGGGCACCGACGAGCTGGACGGTTCCTTCGTGATGGAAGGCCACAACACCGCCTTTGGTTTCTCCGCCGGCGCTCTGCTGGAATTCACGCCGGAAAGCCGTCTGGGCCTGAACTACCGCACCCGCATCGCCCACCAGCTGAGCGGCAGCGCGACCGTGGAATTCCCGGATGAAGCCGCCACCTTTATGGCGCTGGCCGGTCTTGAGAACACCGAAGCCGAAGGCAAGGTACAGCTGGTTACGCCAGAAGTGGCGAACCTGAGTTACTTCCATCAGTTCGGCGACCTGTCGCTGCAGGCCGACTACTCCTGGACCAAATGGTCCCGCTACGACCAGATTCAGGTGGAATCCCGTAACAGCACAGTCGCTGCTCTGGCCGCCGCACCTCAGGTGTACGACTGGACCGAATCCCAGCGCATCGCCGTAGGCGCCACCTACCAGCTGAGCCCGGCCCTGACGCTGCGCGGCGGTGTGGCCATGGACTCCACCCCGATTGAAGACGACAAAACCAAAGTGGATTTTGCCTTCGACGATTACAAAGCGCTGTCACTGGGCATGAGCTACGGCATCACCAGCGACCTGACACTGGATCTGGGCTTCCAGCACACCATGACGCAACAACGCGATATTGATCAGAACGACCTGACCACCGCCGCGGCCCGCCTGCAGGGCGAAGTCACCACCAAGGTGAACTCCTACGCAGCCGGTCTGCGCTGGGCAATCTGACGTTAAGCACGACGGACGACCCATAAAAAACGGGGGCTGAGCCCCCGTTTTTTTATGCGCCGCTTACCGGCGTTGCCGTTGCGGCAACGGATTCGCTAAGCTGGACGCCCCTGTTCCGGCTTATTCCCATGTCCGATATCACCCTGCTTCAGGTCTTGAATCAGCTGCCGGCCGCTCCCGGCAACGGCCTGATTCTGCCGTTCGCCAGTTGTCAGCCACAGAATCTGCGCCGTGTGCCGTTCGCCCAATGCACGCTGATGCTGGTACTGAACGGCGAGAAACAACTGCACCGCCATGACACCACACGCCTGTTGCCTGGTCGTATGCTGCTGGTGCCGGCCGGCGCCGAAATCACCTTTACCAATCAACCGGTGGACGGACGCTATCTGGCCTGGGTGGTGCCGTTTGACGCCAGTGATCTGCAAGGCCTGAACCCGGGACCCGTGGAGCGTGAGGTGCGGGATTTCGCCGCCGACCCGCTGCTGCTGACCCTGATGCGTCAGTGGCTCGAACTGGGGGCTGACTTTCATCAGGACGCTGACAATCTGGCAAGGCGGCGGGCGGAACTGGTGCAGCGTCTGCGGGCGCTGGGCTTTGCCGCCAGCCTGCGCTCGGGTCTGATCCGGCAAATGAGCACCCGTCTGCAACAGTTACTGAGTCGCGACCTCAGCCGTGACTGGCAACTGGCCGACGTCTGTCAGGCGCTGGCAGTCAGTGAATCCAGCCTTAGGCGCAAACTCGATGACGAGCACACTGGCTTTCGCGAACTGCTCAGCGAACTGCGTCTGGGACAAGGGCTGAATCTGCTGCAAACCACCCACCACACCATTCAGCAGGTGGCCGACGCCTGCGGCTATCGCTCGGCCTCGCGCTTCAGCGAACGTTTCCGCGAACGCTTCGGCACCAGCCCGAGCGAGCTGCGCCAGCAACGTGACAACACCGCTGCGCCAGCGGAACCTGAGCGGCCCGCACGCTGCATCTGACATTTAAAGGCCATGCATCTGACGGTTTGAGCTGCAGCATCTGGCGGTTTCAGGCGAACATCCGGCGGTTCCGGGCGCACGATGGCAACCGCCTTCGCCTATGCTGGGTCTCACACGTACTCAAGGAGATCCGCATGAAACCGACCTTCCTTCTTCTCACCGCCGCGCTGTTAAGCCAGCCGGCGCTGGCCGACTTCCGCCTGACCAGCACCGATCTGCAGCCCGGCAAGCTGATGAACAAACAGCAGGAATTTCAGGGCTTCGGCTGTGATGGCGGCAACCGCTCGCCACAGCTTAGCTGGAGCGGCGCGCCCGCCGGTACCCGCAGCTACGCCATTACCGTGTACGACCCGGATGCCCCAACCGGCAGTGGTTGGTGGCACTGGCTGGCGTTTAATCTGCCGGCTTCCGTGACCAGCCTCACCGCCGGCGCGTCGGGCAACAGCATGCCAGCCGGCAGCGTCGAAAGCCGCACCGACTACGGCGCACCGGGATTCGGCGGGGCCTGCCCGCCACAAGGAGATAAAGCCCACCGCTACCAGTTCACCGTGTTCGCGCTGAACACCGACACACTGGATCTGGGACCGGACAGTTCCGGCGCTCTGGTGGGGTATTTTCTGAACGCCCACGCACTGGGCAAAGCCACGCTGGAAACGCTTTACCAGCGCTGAGTCGCTGATAGATCAGCCAGCGCTTACAAGCTGAGGGGTCGCCGCGTTCTGCTCAGAACGCGAGTGACATCCGCACCCGCTCGTTCTGGTTACGCAGGGCGTCATTTTTACTGTCGAACAGCTGCACGTCATTCAGTGTGATCAGCAGCACCCGGCCTCCGGCCAGACCGACATAACCGGCTTTGTGTTCAACCAGAAAACGGCCGTCGTCGGCCAGCAATGGCTGCGGCAACGCCACACTGCGGATCAGACCATTGCCCAGCGGATCGGCAATCTGCTCACAGGTACGGTACAGCGCCAGCGCATCGGCACCAATCACCAGCACAGTGCCGTTGATCAGCTGCGCTGCATCCACCGCCTGACCATTGGCCAGCGATTCGCGGGTCACCTGAGTGATCAGGTCTGACGTATTCTGCAGCAACATACTTAGCTCCGGAGTGGGCGGGAAAAGCGGGCGGGCATTATAGACCGCCCGCCAGCCCTGTGAAGCCCTGCGTTACAAGGCGCCGGACGTGTGATCCGGTTGCCGGCTTTATCAGCCGTCACCAGCGTCCAGCCCAGTGAAGCCCTGCGTTTCAGGGCGCCGGACGTGTGATCCGGTTGCCGGCTTTATCAGCCGCCACCAACGTCCAGCCCGGTGAAGCCCTGCGTTTCAGGGCGCCGGACGTGTGATCTTATTGCCGGCTTTATCATCCGCCACCAGTGTCCAACCCGGTGAGACCGCCTGCGGGCAGTCGATGCGGAAGTGCCCGGTGTACACCAGCATACCGTCGCAGCGTTCGCCGCTGCTGCTTTCCAGCCACACGGCGTTCATGCCCATACCGTCGTCGAACACCATCCCCTGCAGCACTCCCGGACTGATCCACTTGAGGAAATCCACCACCGGCGCGTCGTGATCCGGGAAACTGGTTTTCGACCAGGGGTCAGTGCCTTCTTTCTGCTCGGTCTGGTTGCTGAAACCATCACCGTCGCGGTCGGTGTCTTTGTTGTCACCGATTCCATCGCCGTCGAGGTCCGCCCATTCACTGCGGTCATCGGGGAACACATCCTGATCGTTGGCGTACGAGTCACCGTCGCGGTCGTCGTCCAGCGCATCCGGCACACCGTCGCCGTCCTGATCGGGTGGCACCGACGCCGCATCACGCGGGTCGGTGCCCAGCCGGGTCTCGTATTCGTTGCGGATACCGTCGCCGTCGATGTCGTCATCGCTGTTGTCGCCGGTGCCGTCACCGTCGAGATCGTCCCACTCCAGCGGGTCACGCGGGAAACGGTCGTCGCCGTTATCCACACCATCGCCGTCGATGTCATGATCCATCTCGTCCGGAATACCGTCGCCATCCAGATCCGGTGGCGTGTTCAACGGGTTCAGCGGATCAAAGCCCAGCGCCAGTTCCCAGTCGTTGCGGATATTGTCGCCGTCGATGTCCTCATCGCTGTTGTCGCCCTGACCGTCGTTATCCATGTCGGCCCATTCGTGCGGGTCGCGCGGGAAGGCGTCGCTGCCATTCGGGCGGCCGTCGCCGTCGATGTCGTCGTCAACCAGATCCGGAATGCGGTCGCCATCGAGGTCCGCCGGAACGGATTGGGCATCGTCCGGATTGGTGCCGGCCAATAGTTCATAGTCGTTGCGGATGCCGTCGCCATCGCGGTCGGGGTCGCTGTTGTCACCGATATGGTCGCCATCGAGGTCGTTCCACTCCAGCGGGTCGAGCGGGAACATGTCCATGGCGTTGCCAATGGTGTCACCGTCGGTGTCGGAATCCAGCTCGTCGGGAATGCCGTCGCCATCCAGATCCGCCGGCGTGCTGGAGGCATCCAGCGGATTAAAGCCCAACTGGCGCTCGTAGCCGTTGGCGATGCCGTCGTTATCCTGATCCGGGTCGCTGTTGTCGCCGATGCCATCACCGTCGAAGTCAGCCCATTCCAGCACGTCGCGCGGGAAGACATCGAGCTCGTTGGCGATGCCATCGCCGTCCATATCGCCGTCGACCACGTCAGCCAGACCGTCGAGGTCCAGATCGCCCGGCTTGCTCAACGGATCGAGATCATTGGTGCCGGCCATGGCTTCAATGTCGTTATTGAAGCCGTCGTTGTCGCGGTCGGGGTCGGCGTTATCGCCGATGCCATCCTGATCGGTGTCGCGCCACTCGGCGGGGTCGTTCGGGAAAGCGTCAAACCGGTTTTCAGTGCCGTCGCCATCACGGTCGGTATCGAACGCGTCGGGCATGTTATCGCCGTCCTGATCCGCCGGTTTGCTCGCCGGGTCCAGCGGGTCGGTGCCCAAATGCAGTTCAAATACGTTCGGCACGCCGTCGTTGTCGGCGTCGACGTCTTCGTTGTCGGGTACGCCATCGCCGTCGGTGTCGGCGCTTTCACGCGGATCGTCCGGATACTGATCGCGGCTGTTGGGCACGCCATCGCCGTCACGGTCGTCGTCCAGCGCATCGGGAATACCGTCACGGTCGATGTCTTTCGGCACGGACAACCGGTCGTATGGGTCGGTGCCGGCTTTGATTTCCAGTTCGTTGCGGATGCCGTCGTTGTCGATATCGTCATCGCGGTTATCGCCGATGCCGTCCCGGTCGGTGTCAGCCCACTCTTTCGGGTTCAGCGGAAACGCATCGTCTTTATTGTCATGGCCGTCGTTATCCATGTCGCTGTCGAGCTGGTCCGGCCAGCCGTCGCCGTCGCTGTCACGCGGCACGGAACGGGCGTCGAGCGGATCGAAATTCAGTTGGATTTCCAGATCATTGCGAATGCCGTCGTTGTCGCGGTCGAGGTCGGCGTTGTCGCCGACGCCGTCATGGTCGGTGTCGATCCATTCGTTTTTATCCAGCGGAAAATCGTCACGCTGGTTAACCACGCCGTCGTTGTCGAGATCGTCGTCGATGGCATCGGGAATGCCGTCGTCGTCGCGGTCGGTCTGATCCGGCACATCGGGGTTGGTACCCGCGACCTGCTCCAGAAAATTCGACACGCCGTCACCATCACGGTCGGTATCCAGATGATCGGCAATGCCGTCGTGATCAAGGTCACTGATGTCGGCCTGCGCAGGCGCACACAACCAGAGTACCGGCAGCAAACACAGGCCGGTCAGACGTCGGAGGGGAGAATTCATAGGCGTCGCTTTTTTTAATTATTGTGGACGTTATTCAACGATTTTCTGGCTCGGGGTCAGGGACGCCTGACACTCAACACCACGGTTCTTTTTATCGACCAGTACACCGGCGACATTTTTGCCGTTTTCCGGGCGCATCAGCAGATAGCCGTTCACGCAGAAGGCTTCTTTGCCGGACGGTTTCTGGGAGATTTTCAGATCTTCGTCGGTATTCAGCGTCAGCAGACGGAATTCCTCGACCACCAGTGCATCGGCTTTTTCCGGATGACGGATATAACCGTAATATTCGAGGGTCAGCACACACACCACCAGACCGGCAATAAAGCCAAGGCCCACGTATTTGGTGATGTCGGGTTTCTGCTGTTCATCGGTCATACTATTCCCCAATAAAAACTGCTCAGTTCTGTGTGATATCCGCCGGGCTCTGCGGCCCTTTTTTAAGACACGCGCTGCGTGCTGCGTGCTGCGGAGACTATTCGGCGTCTTTTCCCCACGCCGGCATTAAAGTCTGCTCAATCCCCAGCTGACTCAGTATTCGAGCGACAACAAAATCGATCAGGTCACCGATCTGCTGCGGCTTATGATAAAACCCCGGACTCGCCGGCAATACCACCGCCCCCATGCGAGTCAGGGTCAGCATATTCTGCAGGTGAATTTCTGAGTACGGCGTTTCGCGCGGCACCAGAATAAGTTTACGGCGTTCTTTTAACGCCACATCCGCGGCGCGTTCAATCAGATTATTACTGGCACCGGTGGCAATGGCCGACAGGGTTCCGGTGCTGCACGGCACCACCACCACAGGCCCGGGCTGCCCAGAGCCGGACGCCCAGGGTGCCATCCAGTCTTCGCGGCCAAACACCCGCAGTTGCTCACCACTGACCTGAAAATGCTGATGCAGGGCATCGGCCTGTGCACGGGCATTACCGGGCAGATTCAGATCGGTTTCGGTGGCGAACACCAGCTGCGCGGCTTTCGACACGATCACATCGACATTTTGTCCGGCCGCCAGCAGCACCTGAATCAGCCGCAGCGCGTACGGACTGCCTGAGGCACCGGTAATGGCGACGCAGATACGCTGACTCATGCCGGCGCTCCGGCGGTCGCGGCGGTCAGCGCCGCCGCCAGACGGCGTGGCATTCCGCCAAAGCCACCGTTCGACATCACAATAATGCGGTCGCCCGGACGGGCTGCAGCCACCACGGCCGCCACCAGCTCATCGTGAGCGGTAAAGCTGTCGGCGGGCACGGTACCGGCCGCTGCGACATCGGCCAGCGACCATTGAATGTTATCCGGCTGGAACCAGAAGGCGTGATCGGCGGCGCTCACGGACGCGGCCAGTTCATGTTTGTGCACACCCAGTTTCATGGTGTTCGAGCGCGGCTCCAGCACTGCCAGAATCCGGCCACCCTGACCATCGGCGGTCAGACGGGCGCGGGCGCCTTCCAGCGTGGTGGCGATGGCGGTCGGGTGATGAGCGAAATCGTCGTACACCCGGATACCACCGGGCTCGCCGACCAGCTCCATGCGCCGTTTGACCGACGCAAACTGGCCCAGCGCTTCGGCCGCCACCTCAGGCGCTACGCCCACATGACGGGCTGCCAGCATGGCGGCCACGGCGTTGCGCACATTGTGCAGACCGGTGAGCGACCAGTGTACCGAGGCGCTTAAACTGCCGTCGGCGCTGCGCACACTGAATTCGGACGCGTCAGCTTTTTCCAGGCGCCATTGCCAGTCGTTGCCGTCGGCCTGACCAAAGCGGGTCACCGGCGTCCAGCAGCCCATGGTCAGCACCCGTTCGAGTGCTGCTTCCTGTTCCGGCAGAACGATCTGACCGGATGCCGGTACGGTGCGCAGCAGATGATGGAACTGACGCTCAATGGCCGCCAGATCCGGAAAAATATCGGCGTGGTCGAATTCGAGGTTATTCAGGATCAGCGTACGCGGCTGGTAATGAACAAACTTGGAGCGTTTATCAAAAAAAGCGGTGTCGTATTCGTCGGCTTCAATCACGAAAAACGGCGAATCCCCCAGACGCGCCGAGACGGCAAAATTCTGTGGCACACCACCGATCAGAAAACCCGGTTTCATACCGGCGTATTCCAGAATCCAGGCCAGCATGCTGCTGGTAGTGGTTTTGCCATGCGTGCCGGACACGGCCAGCACCCAGCGCCGCTGCAGCACGTATTGTCCCAGCCACTGCGGGCCGGACATATACGGAATGCCGCGGTCGAGTACGTATTCCACCGACGGATTGCCGCGCGACATGGCATTGCCGATGATCACCAGATCAACGTCCGCCGGAATATTGGCCGGATCAAAGCCTTCGCTCAGTTCAATGCCGGCACTGGCCAGCTGATCGCTCATTGGCGGGTAGACGCCGGCGTCGCTGCCGGATACCTGATGCCCCAGCTCTTTGGCCAGTTGCGCCAGTGAGCCCATAAAGGTGCCGCAGATACCCAGAATGTGAAGACGCATGGTTGATTTCCGCTGAAAACGACAAAGGCCCTAGTGTACTGGTAAGGCCGTGCCCGCCCAAGTCGGCAAAGCGTGATTTCGCTCAGCGAACGCTGAAATTCCACAGGCTTTGCGTTACTATGCGGCGCAATTTTGATTTACACGCCTTCCCGGGGACCCAAGATGCTGCGCTTACGGAATTTTCTCGACCAACACTGTGAAAACAAAGGCCTGATTCAGGTGATCGATGGCCTGATGGTCGCGTGCAAGGATATCGCTTACAAAGTGCAGCTTGGCTCACTGGCCGGCGTACTCGGCAGCGCCGAAAAAGAAAACGTTCAGGGTGAAAACCAGAAGAAACTGGACGTGATCGCCAACGACCTGATCAAGAGCGCCCTGCGTGGTATGCCTCAGGTAAAAGGTCTGGCCAGCGAAGAAGAAGCGGATCCGGTTGCCTGCAATCCGAACGGTGAATTTCTGGTGCTGTTCGACCCGCTGGATGGCTCATCCAACATCGACGTCAACGTCACCGTCGGCACCATTTTCTCTGTGCTGCAATCCAACCCGGAAGACGATGCCACCCACGAAGCCACTTACCTGCAGATCGGTCGTGAACAGATTGCCGCCGGTTACGTGCTGTACGGTCCGTCCACCCTGCTGGTGCTGAGCACAGGCAAAGGCGTTTACTCGTTCACGCTGGATCCACGTGTGGGTGAGTTCTACCTGCAGCGCGAAAAAATCCGCATTCCGACCACCACCAAAGAATTCGCCATCAACATGTCGAACCAGCGTTTCTGGCTGCCGCAAATGCAGGAATACGTCGGTGACCTGCTGCGCGGCGAAGACGGCCCATTGGGCAAGCGTTACAACATGCGCTGGATTGCTTCCATGGTTGCGGAGATTCACCGCATCCTGACCCGTGGCGGTATCTTCCTGTACCCATACGACAGCCGTGAACCGAACAAGCCGGGTAAGCTGCGTCTGATGTACGAAGGCAACCCGATGAGCATGCTGATCGAACAGGCCGGTGGTAAAGCATCGACCGCATTTGAAGACATCATGACCGTTGAGCCAACCAGCATTCACCAGCGCGTGTCTGTGGTGATGGGTTCTGCTGACGAAGTGGAATCTGTGGTGAACTACCACCGCAGCTGATCTGCGACTGGCTGAGCAGCCTAGAAAAAAGCCCGCTTAGTGCGGGCTTTTTTGTTCTTCCGGCAACCAGCGGCTGAGCGCATCGCGCACCAGCGCCAGCGTCAGCGGCTTGGCCAGATAGTCGTTCATGCCGGACGCCAGACAGCGTTCGCGGATATTGTCGGTGGTGTTGGCGGTGCAGGCGACGACCGGTGTGCCGACGCCCATTTCGCGCAACCGGCGGGTGGTTTCAAAGCCGTCCAAGCCGGGCATCTGACAGTCCATAAGGATCAGGTCGTAACTTCGGATACGCAGACGTTCCAGACAATCCTCACCGGACATCACGCTCTCGACCGTCAGACAACAACCGGCTTTGCTGAGCATTTTTTCCGTCACTTTCAGATTCACCGGATTGTCTTCCACGATCAGTGCTGCATAGCCTGAGCCGAGGCAGTCGTCAGGATCGGTCTGCACCATCACCAGCTGCGCCGGAATGCTGGCCATCACGTCAGTGCCGCGACCCGGCGCATCCTGCAACGCCAGATCACCACCCAGCATGCGACAGATATGGTGACTGATGGTCAGCCCCAGCCCCACCCCTTCGTGGCGGCGGCTGAACGAGGAGTTTGCCTGTGAAAAGGCTTCCAGCACTTTCTCTTTGTGGCCGGCGGCGATGCCGATGCCAGTGTCCGTCACACGAATGCTCAGCACACTGCCGTCAGCGGAAGCCTGCATCGACAGTTTGAGCGACACCATGCCGTCGTCGGTAAACTTGATGGCGTTATCCACCAGATGGCGCACCACCTGACGCACCAGTGACGGGTCGCAGCGCAGATTCTGATTGCGCAGGGCGTCGTCGTACTCGGTCACAAACGACAGGCTTTTCTCGAGTGCCCTGGCGCTGAAGGTTTGCAGCAGGGTATCGAGCACCTCCGGCAGCTTTTGCTCTGAGAAGGTGACCGGCAGTTTGTTTTTCTCGGTATCGACCACCACCAGCACGTCTTCCAGCAACTGTGTCAGGTGCGTTAACGAGCGGTCGGCGGTGCGTTTGTAGTCGTCAAATTCTTCCGCACTGTTGGCCGGATCCAGCAGCTGCAGCATGCCGATGGCGCCGTTCAGTGGTGTGCGCAGTTCATGGCTCATCATCGCCAGAAATTCACTTTTCGCGCGGCTGGCGTGCTGAGTACGTTGCTGCTCCAGCATCAGTTGTTCGGTGTAGGTCTGCTGGTCGCGCTCCGCCTTTTCCAGCGACTCGGCCAGCCGGTTGGCGTTCACCTGCAAATGACCGATCTCTGCCCCGTCATCCACCGTCAGGCGGGTACGGGTAGCGCCGGCGGCAAGTCCGGCGATAAAGGCCGCCAGTTTTTCCAGCGGTGTCAGAATACTGAGGGATGCAGCACGGCTGACAAGGGCCGCCAGAATCACCACCGCCAGACCGGTCAGCAGGGATTGCTGCAGAATCTGCTGTTCACGCTCACGGGTGTAGGCGTCCGATAAGGTCAGGCGGATGCTGCCCAGATTGCGCTCTACCAGCCGGGTATCGGCAAATTCCGAGAACTCGTCCAGCTGCGGCACCAGTCGCACAATCGGCTGGTCGATCACCGACACGTCCTGATGCCCCTCGTACAGGCGGGAGCGCTCTTTAACCACCGACTGACCGGCGGTATCGGTGATTTCCACCTCCACAATGGCCGGCTGGTCGAGTGCCGCATGCACCAGCGGCTTCAGAAGATCGTAGTTACCGGAAATGAGGGGGTATTCGGCCGATGCGCTGATCTGCTCCAGCACGATTTTGGCAATGCTTTCGTTTTCGCGGCGCAGATCGGACCAGCGGTTCTGCATGTGATACGCAGTGAGAATCAATACCGCCAGAATCGCAGGCACCGCCCCCACCAGCAAAATGCGCCGGCGGACAGACAGGTGCCTGAGGCCCATCATGGCCGCTGCTCCTCTTTGGCCAGCTTGTCAGCCAGCTCTGCCGCATCGGGCAATAACAGGTTGAGCGACCGCCCGACCTGGGGGTTGTAGCGCACGCTGAAATACGGGTTATAGCCAGCTTCTGGCCACACTCCCTCGCGCAGACCGGTTTTCAACACTTCGCTGAGCCTGCGGGCTACGTCATCGAGATCACTGAAGGTGGTCGCCAGCGCGCCGGCCTTGATGTAGGCACTGGATGGACCGATTAAGGGTTTGTTCTGGCGGTAGGCGGTAATGAGGATGTTTTTGATGTTTTCTGAGCTGTACAGCTCGGTGTCGTAAATACCGATCAGGGCATGACTGTTGCGCAGCAGGGCGATCAACGCATGGGTAAGGCTTGGAAACTGATCGGTAAAATACGGAGTAACCAGAGGGTCAGGCTTTGCAGGCTTCCACAGTGCGCGGTCGCCGACCAGCACCCCGAGCGGCCGGTCATCGCCCAGAATAGCGCGGGCCAGTTGTATCTGACGCGACAGTGGTGGCTCCAGATAAACAGCACTGGCCAGCCCGTCATGAGCCGCAACTTGCTGGCGGGTGACAAACACAGCAATGACAGGCTTACCCGCGCATCCGCTCCAGCCTTCCAGCACCTGCGGGCCAATCACCACGCAGGCCTGTGCATCGGCCGCAGGCGCCTGAGCGGCGTTGATCACCTGAATATCAAAACCACTGAGTGTGCGGGTTTTTTCTGCCAGCTGCTCAACGGAGGGCGCGGAGGTATGGGTAACAAAGACGACCTGACCGGCCGCTTCCACAGATGAAGCGGCTATCAGCCAGATCAGAAGCCAGAGGGCTTTGAAGGCAGTCAACAGTGCATCCATGCGCTGAAATACCATCAGAAGTCGATTCCCACCTGCAGGTAATAAATGTCAGAAGTTGAATAACGCTGGTCAGCATAAATGAGTTTTCCATCATCTACCAAGTGCTGCCAGTTCACACCGCCCCAGAGTGTGGCCGATGTCAGGTTCCAGTTGTGACGCACGTTAACCTCGTAGCGACGATAAACGTCCTGTCCCTGGTTGTAGGCGTTGTACCAGAAGTGCGAGCCGGTCAGCGCCCAATCGCCGATGCGCTTGTGTACGCTCAGGGTCATGCTGTTCTCAGCGCTCAGACGCGTCTCGACTTTGCCCTGTGCGTCAATTTCGCGGGCACTTAAACCCGTGGTATCGCCAAGACGGGCAACCGGCGCCACATGCGCCAGCGTCATCCAGACAAAACTGTCGCTCCACGGACGCCATTTCAGCTGCAGCTCGGCGCCTTCGATGTCCATCTCGGTGTCTGAACGCACCAGATACGATTCGAGCGTAATCGGGCTGGAGATCAGGTGACGCATGGTGTCGCGGTAAATTTTGGCGTCCACTTCCAGATCCGACGGGTCATAGCGGAAGTAGTAACCGATTTCACGGCTGACAATGTGCTCGTGATTCAGATGACGGTTACCCGGACTCAGGGTGACGAAATAGGTCGAAGAATCCACGCCCAGATAATTGTCGGTCAGGTGATCCAGCGTCAGGCTGTAATTCGGCTCCTGCTCCAGCATGTCCGGTGAGCGCACCGCCGTGGAATACACCAGACGGATACTCTGCTGCTCACTGAGCAGGAAGTTCATCGCAAAACGCGGCGAAAACGCATCTTCGTTGGCGTCTTCACGCTCGAACATGCCACCGGCGTTCACCAGCAGAAACGACAGCGGGCGCCATTCGGCGTTACCAAACAGACGGTACAGATCATTGGTCTGCACGCCATCAAAGTAAGTGACCGACTGGGCCAGATCGCGGCGGTAGCTGGCCCCAGACACTGTGCGCAGAGAATCGGACCAGACAAAGGTATCCTGCCACTCCACATCGATACGCTGCTCGTCGATATCCCAGTTGGTATCGCCACAAACCGTCTCGTCCTGATAACGCGACACCACGCCGGTTGCCAGCGCCAGCTCTTCAGCGGAAAGTCCGGAAAAATCCTGGGCCAGTACTTCGTATGCAGCTTCCGGGCGCAGGCTGTAGAGCGCCAGCAAATCCGGATCGAGAACAACGGTCGGGATGCAGGCGGTCACGTGCTGATCGCGGTTGTCATTAAACCAGTAAGCCTGCAGATGCGACTGATGGCTTTCTGAGAAATCAAACTGCAGCTTACCCTGCACGTAGCCTTGCTGGGTTTCCTGATCACGGTACCCGACGTAGCGGTCCTGATCACTAGAGTTCAGACGGATATCGGTATGGCCACGCTTGATACCGGCCTGCAGGTTCATCTGCGTGACGGCGTCCAGATTCTGGCTGTAATACGCAGTGAAAAAGTTGTGTCGCTTACTGTCGCGGAAATCGTCGTCGCCACCGGTGGCCGAGCGTCCGTCAAAGCCGTTGTCGGCCTGAATCTGGGCGGACAGGCGGAAACTGCCGTCACCGAGCTGGGCGGAATGGCTGATGAAACCATCATCAATGCCCTGCGTGCCGCCGCGGTAGCGCAGACGGGTACCCAGCGTATCGCCCGGGTGCTTGGTCACAATATTGATGACGCCGAGGAAGGAGTTGGCGCCGTAGGTCGCGGCGTTCGGCCCGCGCGTAACCTCAATGCGCAGGATGTCTTCCATGGCAACCGGAATATCATCCCACACCACCGCGGCAATACCGGCTTTGTACACCGAGCGGCCATCAACCAGCACCTGCAGGCGGCGCATCAGGCTGGGGCTGGAGGCGTGATAAGCGACCGAAGCGTTGTTTTCGTCGTCGCCATGGCCAATGAACATACCCGGCACAAAGCGCATCAGTTCCGGCAGAGTGCGCACACCCCAGGCGCGGATCTGCTCTGCTTCAATGACGGTGACACTGGCCGGCACTTCGGCCCGGGGTTGTTTGAGACGGGAGGCAGTCAGCACCACCGGAATATCCTGTTCCAGCGTGAAAGGTGCATCAAGTTCAAAACCATCGAACTCATCTGCAAAGGCTGTGGCTGGCAGCGCCATCACCAGAGCCGACAGAAGAATACAACGCATCATGGATAGTAACCGTTTTTGACTTACACAGAGTCTAGGCGGCGGGCCCTTATAGGTAAACAGCGGACGCGCTTTATACTTAGGGCAGACTGACAGAGCAAGAGTCGGCCGTTATAATCCCGCGCAATCTTTTCATTAACCCGAAGATTTCAGGAACCCACCATGAGCTATACCTCTATCCCGGCTGGCAAAGACCTGCCAAACGATTTCTACGTTGTCATCGAAATCCCGGCCAACCACGCGCCAATCAAGTACGAAATCGACAAAGACATGGACTGCCTGCTGGTTGACCGTTTCATGGCGACGCCTATGTTCTACCCGGCCAACTACGGCTACATCCCGCACACCCTGGCCGACGACGGTGACCCACTGGACGTGCTGGTGATCACTCCGTACCCGGTACAGCCAGGTTCTGTGATCCGTGCCCGCGCCGTTGGCGTACTGAACATGGAAGACGAAGCCGGTGGCGACGCCAAACTGGTTGCCGTTCCGCACCAGAAACTGACTCAGATCTACAACGACGTGAACGACATCAACGACGTTCCGCAACTGCTGCGTGATCAGATCGCTCACTTCTTCGAGAACTACAAAGACCTCGAAAAAGGCAAATGGGTGAAAGTTCAGGGTTGGGGCGATGCCGAAGAAGCACGCGGCCTGATCGTGAAAGCGGCTGAAGCTGTTAAAAAATAAGTACGCTTAGTACCTGTAACAGATCAGGCCTCGACACAGTGGCCTGATCTGGTTCAACAAAGACGGTATTCACCATGAGTGAATACGCTGAACAGTTTTTATACTATTGCTCAATATTTATCTGAACCGGTCAGATTAGCGAGCATTCGCACCAGTAGCTTCAGAACCAATTCCCGCTCCTCCGCAGAAAAATCAGACAACGCCATGTCATTTCCACGGGCAAGAACCTCTTTACTGGAAGGAAGGATGTTGCGTGCCAACGGTGTCAATGCAATTAACTGCCTTCTACCATGTGCCGGATCAGGCGAGCGAGTGATCAGACCGTCACGCTCCAGTCTTACCAGAGTTTGGGCCATAGACGACTGTTCAACCCCGAGCAATCTGGCAAGCTCTGCTTGAGTATCGGTATTCCCCTGACTCAAGGCTGTCAGAACCGGCAGGCTGGCAAGACCAACACCAAGAGGACGCAGATCAGCTTCTGCCATTCGTGCCAGCTCTTGTGCAATAAGCTTGATATAAAACGACGCTGCCCGTGTGGGATCCAGCTCTGTTCTGGTATTCTCCAGCGGTGCGGAATGACTCATTACTACAACTCCAGAATTATCCCAAGTAAGTCAATATTTCAGATGCAGGCTGCATAGTTTCCATATCCGTAACGTTAACATCACTGATACCGGCAACGTAGCCATCCGGACGAATTAATACGGCTCTGATCGCAGGCACAGAACCATATACCGGGAAGCGCCAGTTAAACCCTTCCTCTCCAGGCAGTGATTCGACGCGCACCGTTTTCACCCAATCTTGCCATGATGCCGGAGCGTCAAGAGAGATATTACTGCCGAATTGAATCCACAAAGGACGTCCGTCCTTCATCAGCTCATACAACTTAGTACGCTGTCCTTCCAACAGCACACACATGTCCGGCATTCTTCTTCCCAACAAAGGGTGTTGATTTTTACCCCAAGCATACTGCAGCGCCAAGCCACTCTGCTCGCCAGCCAATTCCTGCACAACCTCAGGTATAGCGATTAAGCGCTCTATGGTTGCACGCAACGCTTCCGCTTGTCGTCCTGGCTTGATCAACAGTGTCTGCCCTCTGGCAAGATTAATAGCATCACAACCCGCCGGCTGACGCTCAGATTCGTATGAGTCGAGAAGCTCGGGAGATGCCCCATAGTTCAAAACAGCGGCCAACTTCCAACCCAGATTGACGGCATCCTGTATTCCCAGATTCAGACCTTGTCCACCAATAGGGGAATGAATATGCGCTGCATCCCCTGCAATAAAAACCCTCCCATTGCGATAGTGCTCAGCCTGCCGGAACCCATCAGTGAAACGTGACATCCAGCGGGCTTCCGTCAATCCATAATCCGTACCGATACCTTCCAGCATTGCCTGACGGAGTTCTTCAAGCGTGACCGGCGCGGTACGATCAACAGGCAATTGAACGGTCATCAGACTGATTCTGTACCAGTCCGGCTCCACCCGGGATACCTGAAAACTACCAATCCGCTCATTACGACCAAATGGTGTTCCGTCCGCTGGCGGCTCATCCAATTTGACATCGGCGACCAGCCAATGAGACTGAGGATCTTCACCCGGGAATTTAATGTGAGAGAGGCGCCGGACAACACTATGCCCTCCATCACAACCGACAACGTATTGCGCCCGGATAGTAGATACTTTGCCATCGGTCTGAACAGTCAGCTCGACGCCTTGTGCATTCTGAGTCAGATGTAAAAGCTCTGTCGACCAACACAACCTTGCTCCGGACTCAACGGCTCTTTCTGCCAGAATGCTTTCCGTTTTAGATTGCGCAATGATCAGTCCATCCGGCCACTCCGGATCAACAACGCCAGGCAGAACCGGCATACCAGAAAACACCACCGCATTCATTATCCTGCCGATATCACGAAAGCGTGTTCCAAGACCTCTCTGAGACAATATTTCCAAGGTTCTGGCATTAATTCCGGGCGCCCTGGACTCCCCTTGTGTACCCGTCTCACGACGTTCAACAACCAGCACATCAACGCCTGCAAGTCTTAACTCGCAAGCAAGCATTAAGCCCACAGGCCCAGCTCCAACAATCACAACATCTGCATTCATATTGATACTTCCTTCCTTAATAATAGGTACCTATCATTATGCAGTTTATGAAAAAGGTCAAACAGTTTCGGAACAGGAATGAATTTAAACGTGCTCACAGATCTCAGGCGAGCTGACATGACGCTAACTGAAATAACGCCAATAGAGCTGCGCAACCATTAGCAAAAAGGAGCCATCAGGCTCCTTTTGTATTGTATTAATGGTGCGGTCTTATGTGATGTATCGGTGTTTCTGCCTGCGGCTACTCGGCCTGTAAACGAGCCAACTCCGCCTCAACCTGCTGTAGGCGTTCCGCGAGTTCCACCCGGTCGGTCACGTCTTTCTGAATACCGATGTAGTAGGTCAGCTGATCCTCGTCGCTGTACACAGGTGAAATGCTCAGTTCGTTCCAGAACAGAGAACCGTCTTTGCGGTAGTTACGCAGCACCACGCGCGAGCTGTTGCCGATGCGGATCGCGTCACGGATGGCCGACAGCCCTTGCTGATCGCGGTCACCGGCCTGCAGGAAGCGGCAATCCTGATACAGGATTTCATCGGCGCTGTAGCCGGTCAGGCGCTCAAAGGCCTTGTTCACATAGATGAGAATGTTGTCATCCCCTTCCTGTTCCGCAATGACGATGCCGTCGTTGGAGGCATCCACGGCTTTTTTCAGCAAAGCCAGACTGATCGGCCCCTGCTCATCGTACGAATCAATCATGTTATTACTCCGCGCGCCCCTAACCGGGTGTTTGCTGTGGCCGTCAAAGTAAAATTGGCGCTGACCCGGGTCAATAGAAAATCCGGCATTTTTTACTTTGTGTATAACTGCTTATAGAATCCGGACAACTCTGTACAACTTTCTATCAGAACCGGCGATGAACGAGCCCAGTCAAGAAAAACAAATGGCTTACTACCCGATCCGCATCGTCTCTAACGAGACCGGCGTTAACGCCATTACCTTAAGAGCCTGGGAACGACGCTACGGTCTGATCACGCCCAAGCGCACCGCCAAGGGCCATCGCCTGTACACCGAGCAGGACATCCAGCTGATCCGCAAAGTGGTATCACTGCTGAACCGCGGCATTCCGATCTCTCAGGCGCAGGCCATGATTGAGAACGGCGAAACCGAGGACGATCTGCCGACCAGCGTACCGGCCCGGCCGTCTCAGTGGCAGCACTACCGCGAGCAACTGAACAACGCTGTGCGGGACTTCGACGAAGACAGTATGACCGCGCTGTTTAACGAGGTTGGTCAGTTCTTTCCGGTGGATGTCGCCCTGCGCTTTCTGTTTCTGCCCTTGTATCGCCATCTGCAGGACAGCGCCACCCAGCAACAGGGCGCTGCCCGCCTGCGCTTTTACGCCGCCTTCCTGCACAGTCGCCTGGCCCACCGCCTGAGTGAACAGACCGGCCAGACAGGCCCGTCGGTGCTGATCGCCAACACCAGCCATGACGACGACATTGAGCTTCTGCTGCTGTCGATTCTGCTGCGTCAGCACGGGCTGCGCCCGGTCTGGCTCAGCGGCGCCATGACGCCGGCCCAGATTGCCGAAGTCCTGCCCATGCCACGCTGGCAGGCGCTGGTCATTAATATCAGCAGCAGCGCCGACGACCAGTTACTGACTCAGCTGGAACCGCTGGCGCGCAATGGCGGCCACCCGGTCTTCATCAGCGGACTGGCCGCCGACCAGCAACACCGACTGCTCAGCCGCGGTCTGATTCCGCTGCTGAACGACTTACATCAGGAAGCCCTGAATATCCGAGACATGCTGACAGGATTTAACTCATGAGTGGAGCCGTATACGAGCTTCTGCAGCGCCACCCGCACCTGCTGACCCCATCGACCCTGATCATAGGCGCTGAAGCCGAGCTGCCGGGCGGTTTCGCCAGTCAGATGAAAGCCAGTGGCAGCCGCCTGCTGACCTGGGATCAGCTCACCGCCAACAGTTTCCGCCCGCTGGGCGACAAGGTCAGTCTGACCGTTCCGCAACCGGCCGATGTCGCCGGGGCTGAGACTGTGGTTCTGCTGTGGCCGAAATCCAAACCTCTGGCCCTGAATCTGATTGAGCTGATCGCCAATCAGACCACCCACTGCTGGGTGATCGGTGCCAACGACGCCGGTGGCAAAAGCATTGGTAAAGCCGTGGCCGCGCTGTGCGACAGTGCAGAAAAAACCGACTCTGCCCGCCACTGCAACCTGTGGCACCTGAGCCTGAAGCCGGCCACCGGCTTCAACTGGCTGAAGCATGCCCGCTCATTCCATTTCGCCGGTCAGGATTACCTGACACTGCCGGGCGTGTTTAACCACGGCAGTCTGGATACCGGTACGTCGATACTGCTTGAGCACGTACCGGCGCCGCGCCACGGCCGTCTGCTCGATCTGGGCTGTGGCTCGGGTGTTATCGGCCTGAGCATGAAGAAAGAAGCACCGTCGCTGAAAGTGACCCTGGCCGACATCGACGCCTTTGCCCTGCGCTCGGTGCAGCTCAACAGCACCCGGCTGGGGCTAGAGGCCGAAATCGTCAGCAGTGACGGTCTGGCCGGTGTTACCGGCCGTTTTGACTACATCATGACCAACCCGCCGTTCCATCAGGGCAAGGAAACCAATTACAGCTTTGCCCGTAATCTGTTCGCCGCCGCCCGTCAGCACCTGACCAGCGACGGTCAGATCTGGCTGATCGCCAACCGCCATCTGCCCTATGAAGACTGGGCGCGCGAGTACTTTGCTGACGCGCAGGTGATGGTGCAGGAACAGGGCTTCAAGCTGCTGTGCATTCAGGGCTGAGCCCGGGGAGGACAGGTGAAACACGGATGGTTGAACGCTGTACTCCCGCTCACTCTGCTGTGGGGTGTTCCGGCCGCGACGCAGGCATTGCCGCAAAGCGTGGCCGGTGTGGCCTACCCGCAGGAAATCTATTACACCCGTGATCTGCGCTTTTATGCGCCCATGACCTTGCTCGACCTGCTGCGCCAGCTGCCGGGCATTACCGTCGGCTGGCAGCCGGACGGTCAGGCGGAGATTCAGCTGCACGGCATTGATGGCCGGTATCTGAGCATTCTGATCAATGGCCAGCCGCTGCTGGGCGCCGGTGGCAACAACGTGCTGACCACGCGCCAGATTCCGGCGTCGCTGGTGAATCATATAGAAATCGACCGCAGCGCCCGTGCCGACCTGCATCAGGGCGGTGCCAGCGCCGGCACCATCAACGTCATCCTCAACGATGCCTATCAGAACGATGGCCTGCTGCTCAGCGCCGGAGGTACGGTGCTCAACACCCGCGTCGCCGGTGCCGTGCACCTGCACGATGGCGAAAATCCGGTTCGCCTGAGTGCCGAGCAGCGCCTGCTGCGGGATGAATCCGGCGGCGCCACGGAAGCCGATGGTTTTAACGGCGACTGGCAGGCCTTCGACCGCGAACTCAGCCGCGACCTGCTGCTCAGTTTCAACACCCTGCTCAACGACCGCCATCCGTTCTCGCTCTACCTGATGCAACTGAAAGGCGATGGTGAACAGCGCCTCACGGGCTCCTACCCGCTTAACCGGCCCAGCACTGAGATTGATCCCGATCTGCGCGATGTGCGCAGCGAACGCGAATACCAGCGCACGACACAGCGCATCGGCAGCGACATGTCACTGAGCTGGGGCCATCTGGCATTTAAGGCCTGGGGGCTGGCCGAACAGTTTGATCAGGATATGAGCCTCAGTCAGAACCTTCCCGTGGCCGCGGCTCAAACCACCCAGATTGACGACAGCCGCTACCAGTTCGGCGCATCCCTGAGCGAAACCCGATACGAGCATCACTGGTCGGTGGGCCTGAGCGTGGAGCAGAGCAAACGGGTACACGGCAGCCTGTCGGACGCCATCCTGACCAGCAACAGCGAACGCTCGGGCCTGCCGTACCAATACGATCTGAAAGAAAATATGCTCAGCGCATTTGCCCTCGACCGCTGGGATCTGAGCCCGAGCACCGAATTCGAGGCCGGCGTGCACGTCGACACCTACGAGATCAGCCTCGACCCCGACACCACCGGCGAATCCGAAGTCGCAACCGACACCCACTGGCTGCCAACCCTGCATCTGATGCACCGGCTGGGGCCGGGCAAACGCCTGCGCATCAGCGCCAGCCAGAGTAACCGCGAACCCGATCTGGCCGACCGCGTACCGTACGAATTCCGGCAGGGCACCACCGTCTGGCGAGGCAACGGTGAACTGGAGCCTGAGCTGATCAGCAACATCGATGTCGGTTACGAACAGAACTTTCAGCGCCCGGCCAGCGCCCTCAGCGACCGTAACAGCGGGTTCTACCTGCGCGCCTTTCAACGCATATTCAACCGCACCATTTATGAAAGCGTGGCCACCGAAGTCGCGGGCGCGGAAAGTCTGACCGTGCTGATGCCAAAGAACGCGCCGGGCAATGCCATTCTGCGCGGCGCTGAGCTGGATCTGGAGTTTTATCCGGGCATTCAGGATTTACGCCTCGATCTGGGCGCTGGTCTGTACCATTCGCAGATGCAGACCACAGAAGAACTGACCGGCCGCTACCGCCTGACCAATCAGCCGGATTACATGCTGCGCATCGGCCTGCATCATCAGCCGCTGCCGGGCCTGCGCTATGGCGGCAACTGGCACGCTCAGGGTGGCAGTGAACAGCTGCTGCCGGGCGATACCGGTTATGTGGTGCAACGCACCAGTGATATTCAGTCGCTGGACCTGTACGCCGAATATCAGTGGAGCCCGAGCTGGCACGTGCTGCTGACCGCCCACATGACACCCGGTCCGTCGCCCTGGCAGGAGCAGGGGGATATCCGCCAGTACCGCGACTTTGAGCCTACCTGGCAGCTGGTGCTGATGGGCGTGTATTAACGGCGCCAACCGCCCACTGAACGCGCGACAGGCCTGTTACAAAAAAATTTTCGCTTACCCGAGAAGACATTAGCCAGAAAGGCAGTGATTCACCCGCGATATGGCGGACATCCGCCGCCCATCCTGGCGGTACAGCAACTAGTCTGAGGTCATGCCGAGGAGGATTCCGCCATGACCCTGACCTATCTGCTGATGTCTGCCCTGCTGATTGCCGGTGCCCTGTTTGCCTGCATTCAGAGCCCGTACCGTAAGAGCCTGCCACAGGAAGTACTGATCGACCGCGTCAGCGAAGCGCAGAAGCGCCGCCAGTAACCCGCGTACGGATCAGCACCAGCGCCAGAATCACCAGTGCCGGAACGGCGGTCAGCAGCAACCCCTGCCAGCCGAACAGCAGCACCACGGCCCCGGACGCCAGCGCGCCGAACGCCTGCGCCGTGAACACCAGCGCATCGTTCATCCCCTGCACCCGGGTTGCCTCTTCCGCCCGGTAGCCCCGGGTCAGCAGTGACGTCCCCGACACAAACAGCAGATTCCAGCCCAGCCCCAGCAAAATCAGTCCGCCCCAGTAATGCAGCAGGGTCTGATCCCACCAGGCGAACGCCAGACACACAACCATGACCGCCAGCCCGCTGGCTATCATGTTCCAGTGACCGAAGCGTCGGATCAGCTGGCCCGTCACCAGCGAGGGTAAAAACATGGCGGCAATATGGCTCTGGATCACCCATTTGGCGTCGCTCAGTGCGTAGCCCATTCCCTGCGTCATGCTCAATGGTGTCGCGGTCATGACATAGGCCATGACGCCAAAGCCGCAGGCGGCCGAGGCAATGGCCAGCTGCAGCGGAGGTTGCGCCAGCAATTCTGCCCAGCCACGCCCTTCCCCTGCTGCAGTCTGTTGAGTATTTGTGCCGGCTGGCATCACCCACCACAGTACCGGCAGCGCCAGCAGGTACAGCGCCGCCAGCGCCGCAAACGCCGGAGCAAAGCCCGTGTCCGGAAACCAGGTCAGCAGGCGTACCAGTTCCGGCCCCATAAAGGCCGACACCAGACCGACCAGCAGCAGCCGCGAGGCCACCACCGCCTGCCGTTCAGGCGCCACACTGGCCATGGCGACAAAGCGGAATTGCTGCACCACCGCATTCACCATGCCGGTGAGCAGCGTTGACGCGACAAATCCCCAGAACCAGCCAAGCGCCACCGACGTCGCCGCGCCAGCAGAGGCGAACGCACCGAGCGCCATGGCCAGCAGAAACAGCCGGCGCCGGCCAAGCAGCGCAGCCAGCCTTGCCGCCGGAAACGCAGCCAGTGCCGTTCCGCAAATCATGGCAGCCACAGGTAAGGTCGCAAAACGGGGATCAGGGTTGAGCTGAGCGCCGGCAAGACCGCCGACCAGAATGAGGAGAGGTGCTGCGCTCAGGGCTAAGGCCTGAGCGAGCATCAGTCCCGGAAGAAGGGGACGCATGAAGTACCTGCTTATGGCATGTTGCGGGAGTAGAAGATCTCCAGCATTTCTTTACGCAGTTTAGCTTCCACTTCCTTACGTTCTGCCTCATTCAGGTTCTGAACGCCTTCGCCGAACAGATAATTATCCAGTTCGAACTCTTTCAGCAGCATCTTGGTGTGGAAGGTATTTTCCTGATACACGTTCACGTCGATCATCTGATAGGCGTTGCGCGTGTCTTTGGTCAGGTAATTCTGAATCGAATTGATGTTGTGGTCGATGTAGTGCTTTACACCGTCCACGTCGCGGGTAAAACCACGCACGCGGTAATCAATGGTGACGATGTCAGAATCAAAGCTGTGAATCAGGTAATTCAGCGCTTTCAGCGGGGAAATGAGACCACAGGTGGACACGTCGATGTCCGCACGGAAGGTTGAAATACCACCGTGCGGATGACTTTCCGGATAGGTGTGAACCGTGACATGGCTTTTATCCAGATGCGCCACGACGGTGTCGCGCAGCGGGCCCGGATTTTCCTGCATCAGTTCTTCACTGGGCGGCACTTCGTGTTCGGCCACCAGAATGGTGACGCTGGCGCCCTGTGGGTCGTAGTCCTGTCGGGCAACATTGAGGATGTTGGCACCAATAATATCAACCACGTCGGTCAGAATCTTGGTCAGACGGTCTGCGTTGTACAGCTCGTCGATGTATTCGATGTATTCCTGGCGTTCTTTCTCTGTCTTGGTGTAACAGATGTCGTAAATATTGAAGCTCAGGGACTTGGTCAGATTGTTGAAGCCATGCAGCCGCAATTTGTTGTTCAATAGTCCATCCTCTCAGAACCCCATCTGGGGTCGTTTATTCAAACTCACTCACAGCAAAACTATGGGTGATCTCAACACCGCCCTGCTCCAGCATGATGGACGCAGAACAATACTTTTCAGCGGACAGTTTCACTGCACGCTCAACCGCCGACTCCTTCAGGTTGCGGCCGGTCACTTTGAAATGAACGTGAATCTTGGTGAACACACTTGGCACAGCATCAGCACGTTCAGCTTCGATTTCAGCCACACAGTCGATCACATCCAGACGCTGTTTGGTCAGAATGCTCATCACGTCGAAGCTGGTGCAGCCACCCAGACCGATCAGCAGCATCTCCATCGGACGGATGCCCATGTTGCGGCCACCGTGGTCCGCAGGACCATCCATAACAACGGTGTGTCCGCTGCCGGATTCGCCCAGAAACATAGCGTTATCAACCCATTTCACAGTCGCTTTCATAGTCATCCTCAGGCCCAGTCTGGAAAAGACGCGGAGGGTACCATGAGCGCTCCTGCGGATAAATCATCGCACCCTAAAAAGACAGTCCGATTAAGCCAATGAGGAAAGTTCGCAGGCGCGATTGACCTCAGCCGAAAAACCCGGAAAACCCGCGTATTGGCCGATATGAGACGCAAGTCACACTAAAACTTTACGAATGTTAATCTAACACCCCGGAATGCTGGCTTATTAGCGCATTCAGCCATTCACGTTAAGGCTGTAATGAGTGATAATTAGGGCCGAAAAATGGATCGGATGCCCTGTATGACCCTGCCCCGTGTGCCATCTAAACATCAGCACCTCGATGACTTCCTGTCACACTGCCATAAGCGCCGTTATCCCGCCCGCTCGACCCTGATCTATGCCGGCGAGGCCAGCGACACTCTTTTTTACCTGATCAAAGGATCAGTGAGTGTCATTATCGAAGACAGCGATGGCCGTGAAATGGTGATGGCATACCTGAATGAAGGCGACTTCTTCGGGGAAATGGGCCTGTTCGACGAAGAAAACAAACCGCGCACCGCCTGGGTTAAGGCGAAAACGGAATGTGAAGTCGCCGAGATCAGCTACGTGAAATTCCGCGAGCTGGCCAAAGCCGATCCACAGCTGATGTTCCATATCTTCCGCCAGATGGCCAACCGTTTAAGCCGCACCACGCGCAAAGCGGGCGATCTGGCCTTCCTCGACGTTACCGGCCGCGTGGCCCGCACTCTGCTCGACCTGAGCAAAGAACCGGACGCCATGACGCACCCGGACGGCATGCAGATTAAAATTACCCGCCAGGAGATCGGCCGCATTGTCGGTTGCTCCCGTGAGATGGTCGGCCGGGTACTGAAAGAGCTCGAAGAGAAAGGGCTGGTTTCAGTAAAAGGCAAAACCATGGTGGTCTTTGGCCCACGCAGAACCCTGCGCACCAGCTGAGCACATAGGCGAACCGCGCCGGATTGTTCTAAACTCGGACTTTAGTATTCAGATGGAGCCGAAGAATGGCAGACGATTCCCTGTTCGCCGATGACGATCTGTTCGCCGATGGAGAATCCAGCCGGGTCCCCGATCATACCTGGCGCGTGCTGATCGCCGATGACGAACCCGACGTCCACCGCATCACCCGCATGGTGTTGTCCGGCTTCCAGTTTGATGGCCGCCGCCTCGAGTTACTGAGCGCCTACAGCGGCGAAGAAGCCTGCCAGATCATGGCCCAGAACAACGACATTGCCATGATTCTGCTCGACGTGGTGATGGAAGACGACCACGCCGGCCTCAACACCGCCCGCTACATCCGCGAAGAACTGCGCAACCGCTATACCCGCATCGTCCTGCGCACCGGCCAGCCTGGTCAGGCACCGGAACACGAAGTCATCCGCACCTACGACATCAATGACTACAAAGACAAAACCGAGCTGACCACCACCAAACTCAACACCCTGATGTACGCCACGCTGCGCAGCTACCGCGACATCTGCGTGCTGAATGAACACCGCCGTGGCCTTGAGCGGGTGATCCGCGCGTCGGCCAAGGTGCTGAGTGCCGGTGCCATCAGCCAGTTTGCCTCCGCCGTGCTGTCACAGGTAACCAATCTGCTCGGCCTCGAACAGAGCGCCCTGTATTGCTCCAGCACCAATCAGAACGACACCCTCATTGGCCACAAACGCTTCCGTGTACTGGCCGCTACCGGCGAAATGCAGGAACTGACCGACGTTGAATCGTTCGATGGCATTCCGGAACACGTGCGTGAAGGCTTTGAACGTGCCATGCAGATGCAGGAAAGCCAGTACTACGACAACCACTACATCGGCTACTTCGCTTCCGAACGCGGCAGCGAGAGCCTGCTCTACGTGACCTACCACAACGCCCCGTCCGAGCTCGACAAGCAGCTGCTGGAGATCTACGCCACCAACGTCGCCATCACCTATGAAAACCTGCTGATGCGCGAAGAAATCATCGAAACCCAGCGCGAGCTGGTGTACATGCTCGGTGAGGCGGTTGAAAAGCGTTCCAAGGAAACCGGCGCCCACGTAAAGCGGGTCGCCCAGATTGCCCGCCTGCTGGCGATTAAATACGGCCTGCTCGAAGCCGAAGCTGAACTGATCAAGCTGGCCTCGCCGCTGCACGACGTCGGTAAAATTGCGATTCCCGATCACATCCTGAATAAACCGGGTAAGCACGACGCCAACGAGTGGGACACCATGAAAACCCACGCACAGATTGGCGCCGAAATATTAAGCAAATCTGATCGCCGAATTCTGCAACTGGCCGCTATCATTGCCGGCCAGCATCACGAACGCTGGGATGGCACCGGCTATCCGCGCGGGCTGAAAGGTGAGCAGATCCACATTGCCGGGCGCATCACCGCACTGGCCGATGTGTTCGACGCACTGGGTTCCAAGCGTTGTTATAAAGAGCCCTGGAGCGACGATGAGATCATCGAGCACGTGAAAGCGCAGTCGGGCACTCAGTTTGATCCGAAACTGGTGGAGATTCTGCTCGCGAATCTCGATGAAGTGCTGTCGATCCGGAAACGCTTTCCCGACTGATAGCGCAGACAATAAAAAACCGGCTTCGGCCGGTTTTTTATTGTCTGGCGTTTTTCACTGAACTCAGAAAAAGAGTTTCTGTAATTCGTCGCCCGGGTTTTCTGCACGCATAAATGCCTCACCCACCAGAAACGCATTCACGTTGCGGGCGCGCATGGCGGCTACATCGGCCGGTGCCAGAATGCCGCTTTCGGTGACCAGCAATTTATCCGCCGGTACCTGAGGCAACAGACCGAAGGTGGTGTCGAGCGTCAGCTCAAAGGTGTGCAGATTGCGGTTATTAATACCCAGCAGCGGCGTTTGCATGGTCAGTGCAGTGTGCAGCTCTTCTTCATCGTGCACTTCCACCAGCACATCCATACCCAGCTCATGGGCAATACCTTCCAGATCCTGCAGCTGCATTTTGCTCAAGGCAGATACGATCAGCAGCACACAGTCGGCGTTGATCGCACGCGCTTCGTAAATCTGATACGGATCGACCAGAAAGTCTTTGCGGATCACAGGCAATGAACAGGCGCCACGGGCGGCTTTCAGATAATCTTCATGACCCTGAAAATAGTCACGATCAGTCAGCACTGAAAGACAAGCCGCGCCGGCTTTTTCGTACGATTCAGCAATGGCCTGCGGAATAAAGTTTTCACGCAGCACACCTTTGGATGGCGAAGCCTTCTTCACTTCCGCAATCACGGCCGGCAGACCGGCGTCTACTTTGGCTTTCATCGCCCGGTAAAAACCGCGCAGGGCTTCCGGGTCCATATCGCGGACCTGGGCTTTCAGCTCATTCAGCGGCAGTGTCTTGCTGCGCAGGGCCACTTCTTCGGCTTTGGTGGCCAGAATTTTTTTCAGAATGGTCGGAGTATTCATGCGTTGTTCGCTTCGTCTTCGGTCAGGTATTTCGAAAAGCTGACCAGTTCATTCAGTTTCTCCAGCGCCAGGCCGGAATAAATGGCATCCTGCGCCATGGCCACGCCTTCTTTCAGATTGCGCGCCAGACCCGCAACATAAATCGCGGCGCCAGCATTTAATGCCAGCATATCGGCGGCTTTTTCACCGACAGGAGTTTCACGCTTGCCCAGCGCATCTTTGATCAGCGCCAGACTTTCCTGCGCACTGCCAACCTCCAGTCCTGACAGAACCTGAGATTCCAGGCCGACATCCTCGGCACGGATGGTGAATTCACGCAGCTCACCCTTTTTTAATTCACAGGCATAGGTTTCGGTGGCCAGACTGATTTCATCCAGCCCGTCTTTCGAATGCACCACCAGAATATGACCCGCGTTCATACGCTGCAGCACTTCTGCCACCGGACGAACCAGCGCTTTGGTGAACACACCAATTACCTGATTGGTGACGCCGGCCGGGTTGGTCATCGGGCCCAGAATATTAAAAATGGTGCGCATGCCCAACGATTTACGCGGGCCGATCGCGTGCTTCATGGCACTGTGATGGGTGGGTGCAAACATAAAACCGACACCCAGTTCATTAATGCAGCGCGCCACCTGATCGGAAGTGAGGTTCAGGTTTACACCCGCCGCCTCCAGTAAATCGGCACTGCCGGATTTGGAAGACACACCGCGGTTACCGTGCTTGGCCACTGTACCGCCAGCGGCCGCAACGATAAAAGACGACGCCGTTGATACGTTGAATAAATTGGCACCGTCACCGCCGGTACCGACGATATCGACCGCGTGATCGGCCGTTACTTTCACGCCAGTAGCCAGTTCGCGCATAACAGTAACCGCACCGACGATCTCATCGATGCTTTCACTTTTCATGCGCAGCGCCACCAGAAAACCACCAATCTGCGCGTCATCGCACTGGCCGGTCATGATCTGACGCATCACGTCGATCATTTCGTCGGTGGTGAGATCCTGACGTTCGACCACCCGGGCCAGAGCTGTTTTGATATCCATGGTGTTCTCCTTAACCGACGCGCATTTTCAGGAAGTTTTTCAGCAGATCATGACCGAGCTGAGTCATGATGGATTCCGGGTGAAACTGCACGCCTTCGATCGGCAGTTCGCGGTGACGGACGCCCATGATTTCTTCCATGCTGCCATCCGGATTTTCTGTCCACGCGGTAATTTCCAGACACTCCGGCAGCGTTTTTTTATCAATGACCAGCGAGTGGTAACGGGTGGCGTTGTAGGGATTGCTCAGCCCGGCAAACACGCCGGTATTGGCGTGATGAATCTGGGAAATTTTACCGTGCATCACCTGTCCGGCGCGGATGATATTGCCACCGAAAACCTGACCAATGCTCTGATGCCCGAGACAAATGCCGAGAATCGGTAATTTGCCGGCAAAATAGCGGATCGCTTCCATGGAAATACCCGCCTCATTCGGCGTACACGGGCCCGGCGACACCACCAGATGATCCGGCTTCATAGCTTCGATTTCTGCAATGGTAATTTCATCGTTGCGGAATACCCGCACGTCTTCACCTAATTCGGCAAAATACTGCACCACGTTGTAGGTGAAGGAATCGTAATTATCGATCATGACTAACATTGTGTGACTCCTGCGGTGCTGAGCACCGGTGTGATTCTGTGATTACTGGTCCAGTCCGGCTTCCGCCATGGCAACCGCGCGGAACATCGCACGGCCTTTATTCATGGTTTCTTTCCATTCCAGTCGCGGTACAGAATCCGCCACCACCCCGGCACCTGCCTGAATATTCAGCTTGCCGTCTTTAATAACCGCTGTACGGATCGCAATGGCAGTATCCATGTTGCCGTTCCAGCTTAAATACCCCACCGCACCGCCATACACACCGCGTTTGGTGGATTCAAATTCGTCGATAATTTCCATGGCGCGGATTTTCGGCGCACCACTTAACGTACCCGCCGGATGAACAGCACGCAGAACGTCCATCGCCGTGGTGCCCTCTTTCACCTGACCGGTGACGTTGGACACAATGTGCATCACATGGGAGTAGCGCTCGACCACCATCTGGTCGGTGACTTTGACCGAACCGGTTTTGGCCACGCGACCGACATCATTGCGACCGAGGTCGATCAGCATCAGGTGTTCGGCAATTTCTTTCGGATCGGACAGTAGCTCCTGCTCGAGGGCTTTATCTTCCTCAGGCGTCGCACCGCGGTAACGGGTACCGGCAATCGGACGTACCGTCACTTCTCCGTCTTCCAGGCGCGCCAGAATTTCCGGAGAAGAACCCACCACATGAAAATCACCGAGATTCATGCAGTACATATACGGCGACGGATTCAGCGTGCGCAGCGCGCGGTAAATATTCACCGGATCACCTGCGTAGGGCACCTGCATGCGCTGAGAAATCACGCACTGCATGATGTCACCAGCGAGGATGTATTCGCGGATTTTTTCCACCGAATCCATAAACGCCTGCTCACCGAACAGCGAGCGGAAATCTTCTTCTTTCACCTCAACCGGCGCTGCCAGAGGCTGACCAACAGAACCCTGATACGGTTTGCGCAGGGTTTCCCGCAGCTCTTCAATACGGGCTTCGGCTTTAGCCAACGCGTTATCCTGCGACGGGTCCGCCATCACGATCAGATGCAGCTTGCCGCTCAGGTTGTCGAACACCACCACTTCTTCCGACACCATCAGCAGAATGTCCGGCGTGCCCAGCTCATCGACCGGGCAAGTGGCTTTCAGGCGAGGTTCGATATAACGGATGGTGTCGTAACCGAAGTAACCGACCAGACCGCCGTCGAACTTTGGCAGACCATCCTGTTCCGGCACCACAAAGCGCTGCTGGAATTCGCTGACAAACGCCAGCGGATCTTCGACCTCATGCTCTTCGATCACCTGACCATCACGGCTCAGGCGAACCGTCTGACCGTGCACGGTCAGGACATCACGCGCCGGCAGGCCGATCATGGAGTAACGGCCCCATTTTTCGCCACCCTGCACGGACTCGAGCAAATAGCTGAACGGCTGGTTGGCCAGTTTCAGAAAGGTACTTAAAGGGGTATCAAGATCGGCCAGCACCTGACGTGCGACCGGAATACGGTTAAAGCCCTGCTCGGTCAGAGCAGCAAATTGTTGCGGAGTCATAAAGAACCTTCAGATTGTTAAGCGCAAAAGTTCGGCCACGCGGCCGGATGGGATGTGGCGGCGCTTAACACCATCGACGAGTCAGATGCTGACCCTGTTGCAGGGGGCGGTTATATTGAAAAAACACCGCGGGGCTCCGTGATTTACCAGAAGATTGGGAATACCCGAACTATAACGGCCCGGCCATAGCGCAGCAAGCCTGACGTGTCAGTGGCTACTCTGTACGCCAGTCAAGACAGGGCCAGCGGCGCTGGCTGGCGATGGTGCGCAACTGGTCGCTCGGGTTCAGCACCACAGGCTGCGCCACGGCTTCCAGCAAGGGGATATCGGAATGACTGTCGGTGTAGAAGGCAGAGTCCGCGAAGCTCAGCCCCTTCTGCTGCAGGAAAGCACGCGCCAGATCGACTTTGCCCGGACCGTAGCACATCGGCCGCTCCAGCCCGACGATGCGGTTGCCATCGGTACGCAGACGATTACTGATGACATGATGAAAACCCAGGGCTTTGGCGTAAGCCTTGGCCACCACATCGTCTGCCCCCGTGATCATCACCAGTTCGGTGCCTTTGCGCTGGTACGCAAACAGGAGGGAAGCGGCCTGTGGATAAATATGCAGCTGACCCCGCTCGAGAAAGAAACGATCAACCCGCTGCTGATAATCCACCAGACTCATGCCCCGGGTACGCGTGCGGTAGTAATTGGACAGACGCCAGTGGGTAACACGGCCTTTTTTGTAGGCCCGGTACAGAGAGGCAATGGCCAGCATGGCTTCAACCATCGCCCATCGCTCACGTTTCACCCGCCAGCGGATCCAGAGACTGTTAGCGTCTTTGTTGATCAGCGAATCATCGAGGTCAAAGAACACGACCGGAACGTCGTAAACCTTCATGGCGGAAGAACTCGGGCGGAGTGAAGGCGTTAGCCTATCACATTGGTGTGTCCATCCCCATGGCCGCCAGTCGCCAGTGGGTGATGGTCGCCGAGGAAATCGCCTGCGGATTCTGCACCGCCAGCTTTTGCAGCCCCAGCCAGAGCGCACTGACATGGGCGTCCAGCCCCAGGAGTTTAAGACTGGCCAGAATCCGGCTGATGCGCCGGTGGTTGTGATTTTCGACGGTCAGCCAATGCAACGCGGACGGCTCGGCAGGCAACAGCAGCTCAAACCCCTGAGGGGTTTCTTTCAGCACCATGGAATAGAAATGCATCATGCGCAACAGGGCCTGATGTACTTTTTTCTGCAGCTCGGGTGATGCACGGAATGCGGCAGCGACAGCCTCCGTCACCACCGGTGCTTCCGGGTTATAAGGACTGGGGTCGCGCAGCGGAAACAACCACTGTATGTAGTCGTGGCAACTTTCCATTTCGGTGTTGGAAAAAGCCAGAATGCCATTGAACGTCCGGCCTCTGTGGTCGGTTCCCTCACCGCGGTAGAAGGCAATCAGAGGATGCATACACCTGTCCGTTACGAAAAACAATTCGGTTACCGCCAAGTATAGTCACGCGTCAAAGTTTGACGGTCTTTCCTGCCCACCCCATTGAACGGCGCATGCCATGATGTAGTCTGAAAGAGCAAACCCAGCGATGCCCGGTACCGGAAACCGGTGCTGTGCATCAGAGTCCATCATATGAGGAGCGACTATGAAAGGTTTGGAAATCAGCTTCCGCGACATCCGTCATTCTGACGCCATCGAACAACACATCCGTGATAAAGCCAGCAAACTGACCACCACCTTTGACGACATCACCAGCATCCGTGCGGTGGTCGCCATGCCCCACAACCACAGCTACAAAGGCAAACTGGCCCACGTATCACTGGAGATAGGACTACCCGGACAAACCGTCGCCATCACCCGCGACAACCACGACAATCCGGAACACGAGGATATGTATCTGGCGGTGTCTGACGCCTTCGACAAAGCGCTGAGAAAGGTAAAACAGATTCACGACAAACGCTCCGAACGTCAACGCCGCATCATTCAGCACTGACCCGGCTTACCCGATACAGCAACAAAAAGAGCCCCGAAGGGCTCTTTTTTTATGCGCGAAATACCCGCGTTTGTCAGATTCGTCCGCTGAGCAGCAATTGCAACAGACCCGGACGGACCAGATTGGCGTACAGCTCGCCCATGCGCTGTGCATCCACCTGAAAACCTTCACGGATCCAGCGCATGATCACCATAAAAGAGGCACCGGCGATAAAGTCGACCACATAATTCATCAGCCCGGTGTCTTTGATCGGCAAATTGTGGGCCGTGATGTAGCGCTCCATGATGCGTCCCACATAGCGCTTGAACTCACTCAGGATCAGACCTTCAACATCAGCCTCAACCAATAGCTTCGCGTCATGGGCGTGCTCTGACCACTGACGGAACATGATCTCCGCAATGATAGGGTCGGCATTGGTCGACTTGGTCAGGTAGTCGTCCACCTGCTCGTAGAACTGCATGAACATGCTCTCGATGTAGCCTTTCAGCAGATCGTCCTTCGAGCGGTAGTGCAGGTAGAAGGTCGGACGGGCAACACCGGATCGCTCACAGATATGAGCAACCGAAATCTTGGCATACGGTGTTTCCGCCATCAGCTCGAGCAGGGTGCTCATCAGCAGACGACGTGAGCGCTCGACGCGCTTGTCGGTTTCTTTGTTCATGAGTGGTGTGTTCACCGGCTCCCGCACAGGCGATGATTATTTCAGAACTCGGCCGGGGCATATTATAGACAAACGTCTATTTATGAAACAGGACGATGCAGGGCATCCAGAAAGCCGGGCTGGGTGAGCTGCGAAAACAGCGCCGCCAGCTGAGCTTCCGGATAACGGAAGTCGCCAGTCACCCAGCGCTCGAGTACCAGCCAGGAGGCACCCGCAAGATAATCCACCATAAAGCCCAGACGCTCGGCATCTTTCACCGGCAAGCCATGACTGCGCACATACAAGCCCATCACGCGGGCAATGTAGGAACGAAAGCGCCTGATGAGCAGATCATCCACCCGTGCGCGGAACACCAGCCGGGCAAAATCCGCCTGTGCCCGCCACTGGGCAAACAACGCGATGCTGATGTCGGAATCCGGATTGACGGTGCTGGCGATACGCTCCGCAATGTCGCTGTAAAACGCGTCAAACATGTCATCGACGTAGTCCAGCAGCAGCTCGTCACGCCCGGAGAAATACTGATAGAAGGTCTGCCGTGAAATACCGGCGTCGGCGGCCAGATTACTGACCGTGATGCGCTGCCATTCATCCTGCGCCATGCGCGCCAGCAGAGCCTGCCGTAAACGCAGCACGATATCGGAATGCCCGTCCGTCATGGTGTGTCCTTCTGTGGATTCTTCACGCATGCTGCCCGGATCACAGACATAAAAAAACCGCCCGCAGGCGGTTTTTTTATCGTCGGGCCATTAAGCCGTCAGGAACTGATCATCGCTCAGTTCGTACAGCGGCTCAGCACCACCTTTCACGGCAGCAGACAGACCAATGTAACGTGGCAGCAGACGCTTCATGTAGAAACGCGCAGTGCCCACTTTGGCACTGTAGAAGCCAGAACCGTCTTCGCCTTTCGCCAGAGCAACAACCGCCATTTTGGCCCATACGAAGGCCAGAGCGGTGTAACCGAACACGTGCAGGTACTCAACAGACGCAGCACCGATTTCATTCGGGTTGCCAGCAGCCTGATCCAGAACCCACTGGGTCAGATCGTTCAGATTTTCCAGCGCGGCTTTCAGCGGCTCGATGAACTCAGCAGCCGCTTCGTTGCCTGCTTGGTCAGCGATGAAGGCATTGATGTCAGCTTCGAACAGCTTGTAGAACGCGCCGTTGTTGGCAGCGATCTTACGGCCGATCAGGTCCAGAGACTGAATGCCGTTGGTGCCTTCGTAGATCTGGGTGATACGGATGTCACGAACGTACTGTTCCTGACCCCATTCACGGATGAAACCGTGACCACCGAATACCTGCTGACCGGCAATGGCAGATTCCAGAGCGTTGTCAGTCAGGAAAGCTTTGGCAACCGGCGTCAGCAGAGCCAGCATCGCATCGGCGTGCTGCTTCTCTTCGGCGTTGTCAGAGAACTTGGCGATGTCCAGCCACTTGGCGACGTAAGTAGAGAACGCACGGCCACCTTCAGTCAGGGCACGCATGGTCATCAGCATACGACGCACGTCCGGGTGAACGATGATCGGGTCAGCGGCTTTGTCTTTGGCCACAGCACCGGTCGGCGCACGGCTCTGGATACGGTCACGGGCGTATTCAACGGCGTTCTGGTAAGAAGCCTCGGCCGCACCGATACCCTGGATACCCACGCCCAGACGTTCGTAGTTCATCATGGTGAACATACACGCCAGACCTTTGTTCTCTTCACCGATCAGCCAGCCTTTGGCGCCGTCGAAGTTCATTACACAGGTAGCAGAACCTTTGATGCCCATTTTGTGTTCGATAGAACCACAGGACATTGGGTTACGCTCGCCCAGAGAACCATCTTCGTTCACCAGGAACTTAGGCACCAGGAACAGGGAAATACCCTTAGGACCGGCTGGCGCATCCGGCAGCTTGGCCAGCACCAGGTGGATGATGTTCTCCGCCATGTCGTGCTCACCCCACGTGATGAAGATCTTGGTGCCGGAGATGTTGTAAGAACCGTCAGCCTGTGGCTCAGCCTTGGTACGGATGATACCCAGGTCTGTACCTGCATGAGGCTCGGTCAGGTCCATCGCGCCAGACCATACACCGGAGTACATGTTTGGCAGATATTTTTCTTTCAGTTCCTGAGAACCGTGAGCGTTCAGGGACAGACACGCACCGGCAGTCAGCATTGGCGCCAGACCGAAGGACATGTTGGCGCCCTGCACCATCTCTTCAATCTGACCAACCAGCGTCTTTGGCATGCCCATGCCGCCGAAATCCGGGTTACCGCCCAGACCGTTCAGACCCGCTTCAACGTAAGTCTGGTACGCTTCTTTGAAACCAGGGGCCGCAGTCACTTCGCCGTCTTTCCAGGTGGAACCCACTTCATCACCGTTACGGTTGATCGGGGCCAGAACCTGACTGGCGATCTTGCCACATTCTTCCAGAATGGCTTCTGCGGTTTCGGTGTCCACTGCACCCTGCAGACCAGCCAGGGATGCCCACAGCTTGTCAGCTTCGAAAACTTCGTTGAGCACAAAGCGCATGTCGCGCAGTGGAGCCTTATATTCTGCCATGTTTCACCTCTTGTTTAGTTAGGCGTATTCCCCGGTACTCTCACCTACCCGGGCGGAAAACGCCGCTATTGTACTTACTCAGCCTGACTTGCCCAGCCCTGAATACGAAAAAACCGCGCCGGGGCGCGGTTTTTACAGTTATGCCCTAAGCATAAATGACAGTCTGAAATCAGAACGCGAAGTGTTCTTCAGCCAGATCCATCACAGTGTTCGCGCCGGCAACCATAGAAGCCGCGTGGCCTTTGGTGCGTGGCAGAACACGTGCAAAGTAGAACTTGGCAGTTGCCAGTTTCGCTTTGTAGTAGTCTTCTTCAGAAGTGCCGTTCGCCAGTGCATCCTGAGCGATCTTGGCCATACGGGCCCACAGGAACGCCAGAGTCACGTAACCTGAGTACATCAGGTAATCAACGGAAGCAGAACCGACTTCTTCGCGGTCTTTCATAGCGGCCATACCAATCTTCATGGTCAGATCGCCCCATTCTTTGTTCAGTTCAACCAGTGGTTTCACCAGGTGAGCCAGACCTTCGTTACCTTCTTCAGACTGACAGAACTTGTGGATCTGCTTGGTGAAGTTACGCAGGGAAGCACCCTGAGTCATCAGCACTTTACGACCCAGCAGGTCGAGTGCCTGGATACCGGTAGTACCTTCATAGATACAGGCGATCTTGGTGTCACGAACCAGCTGTTCCATGCCCCACTCGGCGATGAAACCGTGGCCACCGAATACCTGAACACCCAGGTTGGTCGATTCGTAACCCACTTCGGTAAGGAAGGCTTTGGCGATTGGAGTCAGGAAGCCCAGCAGCTCATCAGCCGCTTTGCGTGCTTCTTCGTCTTCCGCTTTCTTAACGATGTCGTTCTGCTGTGCAGCCAGGTAAACCAGTGCACGACCACCTTCTGCGAAGGCTTTCTGGGTCAGCAGCATACGACGTACGTCCGGATGAACGATGATCGGGTCAGCCGCTTTCTCTGGTGCTTTAGGACCAGTCAGGGAACGCATCGCCAGACGGTCTTTGGCGTAGGCCAGAGCGCCCTGGAAAGACGCTTCAGCAGCGGTAGCACCCTGCAGAGCGGTACCGATACGGGCAGTGTTCATGAAGGTGAACATGCAGTTCAGACCTTTGTTTTCTGGTCCGATCAGCCAGCCTTTGGCGCCGTCGAAGTTCATCACACAGGTCGCGTTACCGTGGATACCCATTTTGTGTTCGATAGAACCACAGGTAACCGCGTTGCGCTCGCCAACAGAACCGTCAGCGTTTGGCAGGAACTTAGGAACGATGAACAGAGAGATACCTTTAGTACCTTCTGGAGCGCCTGGCAGACGAGCCAGAACGATGTGAACAATGTTGTCCACCATGTCGTGTTCACCGGCAGAGATGAAGATCTTGGTGCCGGAGATAGAGTAAGAACCATCAGCGTTGGCTTCGGCCTTGGACTTCAGGATACCCAGGTCGGAACCACAGTGTGGTTCAGTCAGACACATGGTACCGGTCCACTCACCGGAAACCAGCTTGGTCAGGTAAACGTGTTTCTGTTCTTCGGTGCCGTGCAGGTCGATGGTGTTCATCGCGCCGTGAGACAGACCTGGGTACATGCCCCATGACCAGTTGGAAGAACCAACCATCTCGGACATAACAGTGCCCAGAGATTCTGGCAGGCCCTGACCGCCGTGAGCTTCGTCATGAGCCAGTGAAGGCCAGCCGCCTTCTACGAATTTTGCGTAAGCTTCTTTGAAACCGGTCGGAGTGGTTACAGAACCATCTTCATGACGGGTACAGCCTTCGATATCACCAACACGGTTCAGCGGGGCCAGTTCCTGTTCGCAGAACTTAGCACCTTCGGTGATGATCGCATCGATCATGTCAGGAGTTGCTACTTCAGCATAAGCCGGGATGCTGGCGTAGTGGCCTGGCATATCCAGCAGTTCGTTCATTACGAACTTAATTTCACGCAGGGGAGCCTTATAAGCTGGCATAGGGATGACCTCGTTGCCTGTTGTGTTCTTGCAGCCTGAGCCGCTGTTGATGTAGGGCAGAACATCTGCCAATTCAAACAAGTGTTTGAAACATACGTTCGCCACCCGATCTTGTCAAGTCTGTGACAGTGCTGTTGCGACCTGCCAAACCTGAACACACTTTCCGACAGACGTAAAAAAACCGGCATAAGCCGGTTTCAGATCTCAGATTAGCCGATCAGGCCATATCATCCAGCAGCTGGCCAGCATTGACAGGCGCCGGCAGGCTGATGCGCAGTAATACCTCGTTGATGCGGCGCAGTTTGGCGTTGTATTCCGCCAGACGCTCAGCAGCGCTCACAGCCTGCTCTTCCGCGTCCTTTTCTTCCGCTTCTTTCTGTTCTTTCTTGGCGGCTTCGAGATCGGCTTTTACGCCGGCCCGCTCGGCTTCCAGACGGGCAACTTCTTCACGCTGCTGATTGCGTTGTTCATCGGCAATTTCGGTCAGCGCTTTGGCCGCCAGCTGACCCGCTTTTGCTGCCACCTGACGATCCTGATCGGAAGGCTCGGCCGGTGCGAGCGCCGCGCGCTGCAGCTGCTCCATCTTATTGGCCGTCGCCTGCGGATCACCGGACACTTCAGACAGATCGGCATTCACCTCGCCACCCACCGCGTAACGGACGCCATCAGGACCGGTCTGGTAACTGAAGGAGGCGTTACCTGTATGCTGGCCACCCACACTGCTGTGGGCCTGCTCATGCGCACGCACTTCCTGATCCCGCTGCTTCAGATCCTGCACCAGCTGAACGTCTTCATCAGACAGCGAAGTCTCAGTGTCCTGAGTTGAATTGCTGCTCGTTGTAGCCTGACTCTGCTGGCGGGACAGCTTGCGCTGCACCGGTGAATAGAGATCCTGTGTTTCGGATTTATACGCGATCGACACTTCGTCGACCGGAGCGAAGGTGCCGGAGGACGCCAGTTCACCCTGCTTTCCGAGCAGCTGCGGCACCGCCCCAGGCGAGGCTGGAGCAGAGGCAACGGAAACGGTACTGACGCTGTTTACTTGCATAATTCATCAGGCCTGAATATCAATCAGGCTCCCCAAGGCTTTGTCCTGAGCTTCAACCACTTTGGCGCCGGCTTTCACCGAGTTTTCGCCCTCGCGCATTTCAACCAGAGCGGACGATGTTTCACCCACGCCTTCAACCGGGCGACTGGTCGTGGCATCCACGACATCCTGCGCAGCGCGGTTGACCCGGCTGACGCCCTGATCAATGGCGTAAGAACCAGCGGTAAAGGCTGAACCAGTCGTGGATCCAATGTTCATAACCACCTCTTCACGGTCTTTTGGCTATTGATCACAATTTAATCAAACCCAAGCAATTTATCCAGCAAGAAACGCAGGGTTATTAGACAGTTTCGTTATATTCAGAAGGCCATTGCGTTGTAAAACAACGTTTGTTCAGTATTCGGTGTTTTTACGGCCGGTTTAGCGGCTGCGATGGCCTCTGAGTTGATGCCCAAACGGGCAAACAGCCTCTGATCCCGGCTGGCTTCCGGATTCGGTGTGGTCAGCAGGCACTCTCCGTAAAAAAGCGAGTTGGCACCGGCAAAGAAACACATGGCCTGCATTTCGTCTGACATTGCTTCGCGTCCTGCGCTGAGGCGCACGTACGAAGCTGGCATCAGAATCCGGGCGACCGCAATAACGCGGACAAAGTCGAGCGGATCCAGCGACTCTCCATCTGCCAGCGGCGTACCCGGCACGCGTACGAGCTGATTGATGGGGACAGAATCCGGATGCGGATTCAGCGTCGCCAGCGATTGCAGCAGGCCAGCGCGGTCCTTCTGGCTTTCGCCCATCCCAAGAATGCCGCCAGAACAGACTTTCATGCCAGCCTTGCGCACGTAATCCAGAGTTTCCAGACGATCCGTAAACGTCCGCGTGGTGATGATCTCGCCGTAATATTCCGGCGAGGTATCAAGGTTGTGGTTGTAATAATCCAGCCCGGCATCCGCCAGCTGACCAGCCTGTTGCGCATCCAGCATGCCCAGCGTCATGCAGGTCTCCAGTCCCATGGCTTTGACCCCGCGCACCATGGCCAGCACATAGGGCATGTCGCGGTGAGAAGGTGAACGCCAGGCCGCACCCATACAGAAACGTTCAGCGCCGGAGGCCTTGGCGGCCCGGGCCTTTTCCAGCACAGCATCCACTTCCATCAGCCGTTCACGCTCAAGGCCGGTGTTGTAATGAGCGCTCTGCGGGCAATAGGCACAGTCTTCAGGGCAGGCACCGGTTTTGATCGACAACAGCGTGCTGACCTGAACCCGGTTCGGATCGAAGTAACGGCGGTGCGTCGACTGCGCCCGGAACAGCAGATCATTGAGCGGCAGCGCTAACAAGGCGCTGACTTCCTCCCGGCTCCAGTCATGCCGTACTTCATTCTGAAATTCCTGCGACTGCATCATGGCTATTCCCGCCCACTTATTACACTTGATGAATCGCGATCATAGAGAGCAGCGCTATGCGGTCAAATCTGCGCCAGACGCTCGTAAACTGCCGGCGATTATTCAGCCATTGGTCAGCTTCCGGCATGGTGTGCGAGCTTTGTCTCGAGGGCGCCGACAATAGCGGCTTCCTCTGTACAGCTTGTCGTGCCAAACTGCCACGCCCGGTCTTTTGTTGTTCACAATGCGCCGAGCCCATGGCGGAGCCCGGACGTTGTGGCCGCTGCCAGAGCCATCCCCCGGCGTTTGATTACTGTCACAGCCCGCTGCTTTATTCCCACCCGATTGCCGGCTGGATAAGAGCCATCAAGGACGACCAGCAACTGAACTGGATTCACCGGCTGCTCTGGCTGATGCTGCAGGAGCCGCCACTGAATCTGGATAATATCGACGCTCTTGTCGTGATGCCTTCCTCGCGCCGCCGCCTGATTACACGCGGTTATAACGTCGCAGGCATGCTGGCTGACCGCCTCAGCCAGCACTACGGAAAGCCCCTTATTCTCCATGCGCTGCACAAACGGCACACCACCGATCAGCGTGGCCTGAGCGCCAAAGAACGTCACCGGAATCAGAAACGGGCAATGAATGGCAACCAGCTGGATTTAAGCGGACAACACCTCCTGCTGATTGACGATGTTATGACCACAGGCGCTACGGCGGGCGCAGCTGCAAACGCACTGAAGAAGCAAGGCGCCAGCATAGTGGGTATCTGGGTACTGGCCAGAACACCTGCGCATTAGCACCCCGGCAAGGCTGAAGGCATAATGCGCGGATTCTTTCTCAGGCAGCGTCGATATGTCAGCAGGTCATCCTTACGAAAGCCTGACCCAGGAACGGGTCATGGATGCAGTCGAGCAGTTGGGTTACGTCTGTGACGCACGGGTGTTTCCGCTCAACAGTTACGAAAACCGCGTCTATCAGATTGGCATCGAGGACATTCAGCCCATCATAGGTAAGTTTTACCGCCCTGGTCGCTGGTCGGAAGCGGCTATTCAGGAGGAGCACGATTTTCTGAGTGATCTGACGGCGGCGGATTTGCCCGTTGTCGCACCGTTGGCCATTGAGAATAAAACGCTGTTTTTTAATGATCCGTTTTATTTCGCCCTGTTCCCACGCCGCGGCGGTCATGCGCCTGAATTATCGAGTGACGATGATCTGGAGCTGATCGGTCGTTGGCTGGCACGCCTGCACCAGTGCGGCGCCGAAAAATCCTTTGCTCACCGTCCAACCATAAAGCCAGCGGCCGACATTGCTGCCGCTGCTGAGATTATTTTGTCAGGCAGTATTATTCCGGAAGACTACCGCAGTAATTATCAAGCTCTGACGCAGGATCTGATCCGCCTGAGTGAGCAACGATATCAGGGCAATGCGGCTCAGTACCTGCGTCTGCACGGTGATCTGCACACCGGCAACTTATTATTGCGTGACGAAACCCTGTACATGGTCGACTTCGACGACTGCGTACAAGGGCCCGCAATGCAGGACATCTGGATGCTGCTCAGCGGACGTGAAGAGGAACAACGCCAGCAATTACTGGTCATTAAAGAAGGCTACGAAATGTTCCGGCCATTTCCGGCACAGGAACTGCCGATGATCGAAGTGCTGAGAACACGGCGTATCGTTCATCACGCGGCCTGGCTGTGCAGTCGCTGGGACGACCCGGCCTTTCCGGCGGCGTTCCCTTGGCTGGACGGGCACAGATTCTGGTCGGATCACATTTTACATTTACGCGAGCAGGTTGCCGCGCTGCACGAAGACCCTATCGAACTCCCCTATTTCTGATCACCATAATTAAGAGGATTTTATTATGCGTACAATTTTACCGGTAAGCACTGCTCTGGCCCTGATGGCATCTGCCAGCGCATTTGCGGAGCCGTCGTTTGATGTCTCCAAGCTGTATATCGGCGGCAGCGTGTCCCACAACGTTGTGGACTCACCCTTTGGTGGCAGCAGTGTTGATGCCCCCGGTGTTTCGGTATTTGCTGGCTACGAAATCCCGAATGACATTGCTCAGGTAGAAACGGCTATCGAAGTCGGCTACACGCAGACGGATGACTTCTTCAACGGTTCTAACAGCGACATCTCAGGCCTGTGGGTAGCGGGTGTTGCTCAGAAAGATCTGCCGGAAATCAGCCCGAATCTGTTTGGCATTGCCCGTTTCGGTCTGGATATCGGTGACGATGATGGCTTGTTGCTGGGCGCCGGCGCCGGCCTGCATCTGACGCCTGTCATTGATGCACGCGCTGAGTACATCAACAAAGATGCATCCTCTGTGTATCAAGCCAGTTTCATCGTGAAATTCTGATAGCAGAGAATAAAAAAAGGGGCCTGAGGCCCCTTTTTTATTTCCGGCTTCCGCTTAGCGGACACCCTCACGACGGAGAGCGGCCGGAGTATAGTCTGCCTGACTGCGTTCGAAGCCGAACTTGTAGGAAGACTCTTCTTCGTTATCCAGACCCAGAGCTAGGTAGCGGCCGGAGTTCAGATCGTACAGAGTTTCGATGGCGTACCAAGGCACCAGGTTATCGTAGTACATAACGTTGTGTGCTTCGGCTACACGCCACAGTTCACCGCGACCGTCGTAGTGGTCGATCTCAGTGGCCTGCCAGGTGTCTTCATCGATGAAGAACACACGCTTGGCGTAGATGTGACGCTTACCTTCTTTCAGGGTCGCAGTCACTTTCCACACGCGGTGCAGTTCGTAGCGGGTCATATCCTGATTGATGTGACCGGCTTTTACGATCTGATCGTATTTCAGTGACGGATCTTTCAGCTTGTAAGAGTTATACGGAATGTAGATCTCTTGCTTGCCTTCCAGTTTCCAGTCGTAACGATCTGGTGCACCGTTGTACATGTCGAAGTTATCGGACGTACGCAGACCATCGGCTGCGGTACCCGGACCATCGTAGGCAACCTGCGGAGCACGACGTACACGACGCTGACCAGCGTTGTACACCCAGGCTTTACGCGGCTCTTTTACCTGATCCAGTGTTTCATGAACCAGCAGTACGTTACCCGCCAGACGGGCTGGAGACAGTACGTCTTGCTTGAAGTAGAACAGCACGTTCTGGTCAGCATTCGGATCGAAATCTTTCAGCTTGTTGCGGAAGGTGAATTCATCCTGAAAACGAACAACTGTGAAGTCACCGTTGGTCTGTGGAGTCACCTGACCAACGATACGGCTTACGCTGCCGCCACGGTAACGCACGATGTGGTTCCAGATCGCTTCCAGACCGTTTTTCGGCATTGGGAACGGTACGCCTTCTACGTAGTTGGCCAGACCGTTACCGCCTTCCAGCAGTTTGGTGTTGGTCGCGTTCTTTTTGGTCTCGTCGTAGACGAACTGCGGGTAAGCAGCGGTACGACGGGATTCGTACACCGGCATTTTGTAGGTGTTCGGGTACTTGGCAAACATGGCTTTCTGACCATCGGTCAGGTTAGCCGCGTACTGCGTGTAGTTCTGACCTGTGATCACGAACTTCACTTTGTCGTCCGCAAACGGATTCACCGGCTTGTCGCCCGCTTTGTGGCCGGCTGGTGCTTTGGTCAGACCGCCAGTCCAGGCTGGAATGTCGCCTTTACCGGCCATTTCTGCGCCGATCGGGGTCAGTTCTTTACCCAGTTTGGCGGCTTCTGCCGGGCTCACTTCAGCGTTTGCTGCAGAGATCATCAGGGACAGCGCAATCGCGCCGCCCCAGGTTTTATAGTGTTTCTTCAACATGGTTCTAAAACCTCAGTAATTCTTATACGAGCCAGTGATCAGAACGAATATTTCGCAGACAGAGCAATGTTGTCGCGGTCAACCATCTGATTGTAGTCACCACCAGAGAAGTCAGTGTAGGTGATATCCACAGAAGTCTGGTTCAGGTACACGAAGCTTACGCCGATACCGGTCGTCAGACGGTCATCCAGGAACTGAGCACCTGGCTCAGGACCATTACCCTTGTCGTATGCAACAGACAGACTTGGAGTCACGTTCACACCTGCGAACGCGTTGTTGAAGTCCAGAGCCGCACGCAGACGGATACCACCAGACAGTTTGGTGGTGTAGCCTTCGTCATTACAGTAGTCGGTATTGGTGTTACGACTGCTGTTAGATGTTGAAGTACCCAGTGAACACATGTCAGTACCCGCTGGTACACCTGTCGGACGGAAGTCACCAACACCATCATTGTTACCAATACCGTATGCCCCAGATCTGCCATAACGCGCATCGTCTGTGCTAGGGAGATCAGGGATGTAAGTAGCACCAACCTCGCCTACCAGAGCGAGACGGTCTGCACCCAATACCCGGTCATAGAACTTGATGAAGGTCATCTGAGCCTGCCACATGTCAAACATGTCATAGCCTTCAGCGATTTCACCGTACAGAGCAGAAGCGTCTCCTGCTTCTTGTGCACGCTGATCATATAAGCGACTCCAAGGCACACCGTTACCAGCCAGAATCAGCTCAAATGCGTTCCACTGCAGCGGCATATCAGGCTTGTAGCTGACTTCACCAGAAATCGATGCACCACCTTCTGTACTGGTTGCGAAGCTTATACCCATCAGTTGCAGATCTTCCGGATACGCAATCTGATACAGCGGGCGATAAGTGTTGTAGGTCGCATCGGCATTTACAGAACGGTCATCACCACCGCCAAGAGCGCCAATGCGATCCTGATTCGTCACCGCACCGTTGATGTAAGGGAGGCGACTGTGAATGTTCATGTAGTAAAAGCCGAACTCGGTATCACCCAGTGCTTCAGAGTACCAACGCAATGCCAAACCGTACTGACCGGAATCTTTTGGTTGATCGTCCGGCAGACGCTCGGTAATTGGAGCAACACGGTCCGACAGAGGGACGCCAGCTTCAATTTCAGCGTCTCGGAACGCAAGAATATCGCGCTCATCCGCTTCACCACCCAGAATCACAGGACCACATCCATCGGCAACAAAGTCAACGGTGGAGAAAAAAGTGCCGCATGGGTCAGAACGGGTTTTTTCCCATTGAAGTTGGTAGAAAGCCTCCAGCGTCACATCGGAGCTCAGACCGACGGAGGTGTACACCATATTAACTGGCAGCAGGCCTTCTTTAACTTCCGCACCAGGCTTGCGGAACGCAGAGGCGTCCACGGGGTTAATGCTGTTAATACCGCCCTGAATGAAGGTGCTCTCACCCCAGCTCACAACCTGACGACCGACACGGATGTTGACCGGTGTGTCGCCCAGTTCGTAGTCGCCCCAAACGTACGCATCCAGCAATTCTGCGCCTTTACCCGCCGCAGCTTTGGTTGCGTCGTTAAGTTGTTTGAAATCGGTATCTTCGTCCATGATCGCCGTGTCGTAATAGGCGCGCGCACGGAAGAAACCACCATAGTTCAGGTAGTTTACTTCCAGATCGCCGCTCCACTTCACTACGTTGGTGTAGATATCACCCTTGCTGTAGTTCAGCGTACCGTCGTCATAGTTATACGAGGAACCGTAAGTGGTTTCGCCAATAGCATCACCGTTACCACCCATGATCTGACCTTGATCACGTTCAGATGTACGCCACGCGACACCGTAGCTGATGGTGTTATCCAGCTGAACCCCCAAATCGCCGAAGTTAAATTCAACAGCCTGCGCACTTAAGGAAGCTGCAGAAATCGCCAACGCTAACGGAATTTTACGCATCATCAGCCAGTTCTCTTTTTTTATACTCATATCTGACTCCAGAAAATATGTATCAACGCAAGTCAATGCGGGCTCCGGGCACATAGTCCCGGAGCAGAGATCAATCAATCATCAGTGGATAATTTAGTAGCATCGCCAACAAGCAGAGCCTCACCGTCTGAACCAAAAAATGAAGCAGCTTCTTTGACCATTTCAGCAAATACAGTAGGCGCGTCTGCCGATGCTACAGTGCCATGGGTTCCCTGATTAAACTTGCTGACGAGAAACAGTTTGGTATCAGCGTCAGCAACACTGCCGCTTACGGTGGTCAGTCCAAGCTGCGCGACCAGAGGATCTGTACCAGTCAGATAAGACTTGCCTGTTTCAACATCATTCAGCGCCGGATCAGCGTTGTTAGGGACCACGGTATCTGAAGGATAAATACCAGCACCAATCAGAGTGTCAGACAACCCTGTGTTTGGAATCGAATCACCAGAATCAGTGTTGCTGTCGAGCGCACCAACAGTACCGCCACCAACGATTTCATACATCAGAACAGGAGTACCTGTCGCCTTCAGCAGCGATGTGAAGTTCACCGGATCAACAGAATCGAGCGGAGCCTGGAAAACGCCAAAGAACTTTTCCAGATTGCTCATACCTTGGGTCAACCCAGCCGCCGCAGCCAGACCTGGCAAAATTTTGGCGGAGAAGGTTGGTGAATTCTCCAGCAGTTTAGGCAGCTGACCGCCCGGATGAGCAAAAATGGCAGCTTTAATCGGGTTCAGATCTTTAGACAGAATATTGGCATTGTTCGCAACGGCGTTATTCACCGCTACGTAGGTCATGCCGACAATCGCTCCTAAAGAGTGGCCTACGAAGTAGATGTTGTCTTCATCCAGATCGCCAACGCCATCGCCGTCAACATCGATATTTCCAATCGATGCATTGAGGTTCAACAGGTCCATAACCGACTGGCGCAGGTGATCACGCGTCTGCTGCATGTTGCTCAGATTGATATAAAAATCACCCGAGTTTCCGGACTCAGAACCCGTAACAAAACTCATGGCTACCGGCTGCTGCAGTGCATTCAGAGCCAGATTTTCATGCCGCTCTGCCAGACCAGTGTATGGATCATTCTCACCAGCAGCCTGTGCAACCGCAGCCAGAGTAGCTGCAAACGGGGTATTGGCCGGCGTTGTAGAATCCACGTAACCCGCTACGTTAAATGCATTAAATGCACTGTATCGTACCGCATTGCCATTACGATCAGTTGTTGCGGCATCGACACCATGCACAGGATGGTCAATAGCAACAGTAGCAAAACAACCGCTTGCAGGTGCAGCCATCTGGTTTGCAAAACCCAGAGAGCTGGTGCGATCAGTTGTAATACCATGCTGGAATATGATCGTTTTATACGGAGCAGAGCATGAACCATCGGTAGGGTAAGTAACGAGAACCGGAACTTTTACGTCTTCTACAAATTGCGCGAACGGGAAACGGTAAGTCACATTGCGGCTACCATCAGAGTCCTTCGGCGGCGTGGTGTCGTCTGCATTACCCAGTGCGCTATCAATAACCTCACCCACCAAGGTTGAACCAGTCCAGAAAGAACTTGAATCAACCGATGTACGCTCCATGAACTGAGGCAGAGTCAGCATGCCCTGCATGGTCGCCGTGCTGTTAGTTAAACCAAGCGCTGCGTTTGGAATAGTGACGACACTCTCACTCGCATCAGTGAAATCACCATCCAGATTTAGATCGGTACCGATAGGTAAAAAATCACGTGGAGCCGGACGGTGAGAAGCATCTTTTAGCAGGGCGCCAGCGCCATTCGCGGCAGTCGCGACAAGAGTGGCATTGTCTGTTGAGCTGGTGTATTGACCCAGAGCCTGAGCAATGTAGCCTTTCTGTGCGTCGTCCCATTCTGTAGGATCAAGCGAAATCTGCTTATCAGCGTAAGCAGCGTTCCAGTTGTTGATCGCACCAATAATGGTTGCATTACTGGCAGCAATTCCAGTGGCTGCAGTTTTCGCTGCACCGCCATTGATGATGGCTTTTGCCAAAGTATTGGAAACCAGAGTTTTGTAAATAGCGTTCAGACGAATTTTAACCCGATCCGTCTCAACATCAGGATCCAGATCAACCCAACCTTCTGTCGCAGCATTCGCAGCATTGATTGCCAGCGCAGCACCCGCTACTAAAGCATCAATGCTGTCTTCCGGCAGCAGAGACTCCATACCAGCTGTGTTTTTCAGCAATCCGAACAGGTAGTTTTCCGGTGCAGCCATCGACAGCAATACATCTTCTTTAGCATCTGTTGTGAATGCGTAAGTGAGGATCAAATTTTGCTGCGTAATATTCCCACTGGAAACGCTTGCAAGGAATCCACCCGCCAGCTGCTCCCATGCCTGCACAGCAGTGCGAACAGGATCTAAAGAGCTTGACGGAAGCTCCAGATCACCAGTCAACAGCTCATACTCAGCAGAACCAGTAGCCGTTGTACCATCCGCACCTTTGATTCCGTTTGTCAGCGCAACGAGATACTTGGTTTTCGAGTCGAGTGGCTTAAGTGGCGAAATACGGATTGTTGGCGATGCGCCATTGTCCATTTCCACATAGTCAACGGTGTAGTCAACACCTGCAACTGGCTGAACAGCAGAGAACGGCACTCCATTAACAGCAGAACTGGCATTGACACTGCTTGCGATATCCAAAGCATCAACTGTTGAGTCGTCTGTGTTATTCAGCAGCTTAATCAGAAAAACGGTTTGCCCGGCAACCACTGTTGACGAATTCAGCGAAGCATTGAAAGGCAGATCAATGGTCGCAGTCGCTGAAAAGCCTGCCAGATCGTTGATCATAGTGGTCACAGGTGGTGCAGAATCCGTAACTGCTGCTGTGCCGTCAGTCGTTCCGGAAAACAGAAAATCGCTGTTCACGGGAAGATCTGCGTTACCGGCTGAAAAAATCGGAGAAACGCGACTTGCAGTTGTGCCTGGCTGACCAGATTCAACGGCTGTTAAATCGACATCGTCGTTGTACTTTTCAACGCTGCTGATGTTACAGCCGGCAAGGCCTGCTGTGGTGGCTGCGATGGCCAGACTGAGAAGGGTCTTCTTCACCATATTGCTACCTGTCTGTTTTTTTATGGTTATAAGGTCGCTTTGGGGGGTGCGCGAGACTCTCCCCGGCCCCAAAGAGATGCCCAAGACTATAATCTGGCGTGAGCGCACCCTCATCACTCCAAAGTATGATTCACTCCTGTTCGGTCACTCATTTTGTATCTGCGTGTAACACGACCTTGGTCGGAGGACACAGATTGTCTGGCAATCCGTCACAAGCATTGAACAGAAAAGCACGCGCTGTGATTCAGCCTGACATTCCACTAGAATATTGGGCCTTTTTGTAAACTGATTTCAGGAGACAGAACATGTCCAATCAGGATTCTGTAGTCATTGTGGCTGGCGTCCGCACCCCGATGGGCGGTTTTCAGGGCAGCCTTTCCAGCGTAAGCGCAACCGATCTGGGCGCACTGGCAATCGCGGAAGCGGTTAAGCGTGCTGGCATCGATGCCGCCGATGTTCAGGAAGTGATCATGGGCAACGTTCTGCCGGCCGGTCTGAAGCAAGGCCCTGCCCGTCAGGCTATGCGTAAAGCCGGTCTGCCGGATGCCACCGGTGCCACCACCATCAACAAACTGTGTGGTTCCGGCATGAAAGCCACCATGATGGCGCACGATGCGATCAAAGCAGGCTCTGTAGACATCGCAGTGTCCGGCGGCATGGAATCCATGTCGAATGCGCCATACGTTCTGGAAGGCGTACGCACTGGCTTCCGCATGGGCGCTGGCAGCGCTCCGCAGGACCACATGTTCCTCGACGGCCTGCAGGATGCCGAAACCGGCAAACTGATGGGCGCCTTCGCGCAGGAAATGTCGGACAAGAAAGGCTACACCCGTGAGCAGATGGACGAATACGCCATCCTGTCCCTGACCCGCGCCAAAGACGCCATCGAGAAGGGCCTGAATGCCGCTGAAATCGTGGCGGTGAAAGTGGTTTCCCGCAAAGGCGAAACTCTGGTTGAGCAGGACGAACAGCCGTTCAACGCCAACATTGAGAAGATCCCGACGCTGCGTCCGGCTTTCGCCAAAGACGGTACCATCACAGCGGCTAACGCCTCTTCCATTTCGGATGGCGCGTCTGCTCTGGTTCTGATGAGCGAAGCGGCTGCTTCCGCGAAAGGCGTTAAGCCACTCGCCCGTATCGTGGCCCACGCTACTCAGTCTCAGCATCCGTCTGAGTTCACTGTGGCACCAGTTGGCGCTATCGAAAAAGTACTGGCCAAAGCCGGCTGGAACAAAGACGACGTGGATCTGTTCGAGATCAACGAAGCCTTCGCCATGGTGGCCATGATGCCAATCGATGAACTGAAGCTGGATATCAGCAAAGTGAACATCTACGGCGGCGCCTGCGCTCAGGGCCACCCGGTCGGTTCTACCGGTTCACGCCTGATCGTGACCCTGATGAACGCGCTGAAAAACACCGGTGGTAAGAAAGGCGTTGCTGCTCTGTGTATCGGTGGTGGTGAAGCCACTGCGATGGCTATCGAACTGGTGTAATCACCATAGCGTTGTGGCTTACGCCTGACGCAAACAAAAACGGCCGATTCTGCGAAGTATCGGCCGTTTTTTTATTGCCGGAAGCTTGAAGCTTCTGGCTTCTGGCTTCTGGCTTCAGAAGACGATGGTTTTGTTGCCATGCAGAAGTACGCGATCCTCCAGATGACTGCGCACACCGCGCGCCAGCACCATCTTCTCCACGTCCTTACCCAGACGCACCATGTCTTCTACCGTGTCGTTGTGGCTGATGCGGATGACGTCCTGATCGATAATCGGGCCGGCATCCAGCTCAGAGGTCACATAATGACACGTGGCACCAATCAGTTTTACGCCGCGCTCGGCCGCCTGATGGTAAGGCTTGGCCCCCACGAACGACGGCAGGAAACTGTGGTGAATGTTAATCACCTGGCCGTGGTAACGGGTACACAGCTCCGGCGGAATGATCTGCATGTAGCGCGCAAGCACTATGGTGTCGGCTTTATGCTCTTCCACAATCGCATTCACACGGGCGAAGTGCTCTGCCTTGTTCGCCGGGTCTACCGGTACATGGAAGAACGGAATGCCATGCCACTCCACCAGTGAACGCAGGGTGTCGTGGTTGGAGATCACACACGGAATATCACAGCTCAGCTCTTTGCTGTGCCAGCGGTGCAGAAGATCGACCAGACAGTGGCTTTCCTTGCTGGCCATCAGAATCACTTTCTTCGGTACACTGGAATCATTCACATGCCAATCCATATCGAACTCGTCCGCGATCGGCGCAAACGCTTTCTTCAGCTCTTCCAGCCCAAACGGCAGGGAATTCGCACGGATGCAGTGGCGCATGAAAAAACGCCCACTGACAGGATCAGAATAATGATTGGCTTCCACAATCCAGCCACCATGGCCAGAGAAAAACTGGCCGACTTTGGCCACGATACCCACCCGGTCAGGGCAGGAAATGGTTAAACGGTACACTCGTTCCATAGAAATTCACTAATGGCAGCTTCGCACAACATTCTGGCCCGAGCGGCTATTGAAGCAGGCCGGCCAACATGTTCCACTGAAGCTCAATAATCATAAAAATCGGAGAGCGCTATGTTACTCCTAAGAGCCCTGCTTCTCACCCTGTTTGTCGGCGTATCCCTGCCATCACTGGCTGCCAATACTGAACAGAGTGTTTACGACCTGCGTACCGGCATTCAGATCGCGCTGCTCGATTTCTATCACTATCAGGCCGACGAAGGTAATCCCCAATTGCTGTCAGAGCTGAATCAGGTGATGACGCGCAACGACAGTCAGCGCGCCGCACTGCGCGCTGAGTTGCCATCCGGTTTCGTATCGCAGACCCAGAGTCTGGACAACGACTGGCAGCACTTCGCCGCCCTGATGAACCAGAACGTCGAAGAAATTAAGAAGAGTAATTTTCCCGAGCTTCAGGTTGTGACCATGATGCGCGAAGTGGCCGGCCGCATGATGGATAATCTGGATCAGATCAGTCAGTCGTTACGCGACAGCGGCGAAGTCAGCCTAGGTGAAGCCGACATCTGGGCCCGTCATCAGAAAGAACTGCTGCTGACCATCACCGAACGTTACCTTGAGCGCGCTGCTTCATCCATGGGCGCGCCACTGACCGTCAGCGACGTGACCATCAATGATCTGTGCCAGCAGTTTGCCAGCGGCCTCGATCGGGTGCAGGAGAAACGTCTGCCGGACACCGCTCAGGCTGCCATGGGAAAAATCCGCGGTCAGTGGCTGTTTATCAGCAAAGCAGCGAACGACACCGAAAGCCGTCTGGTGCCGTTTCTGGTGATGCGCTATACCAATGGCATCATTACCCAGCTGAATCAGATTGCCGGCCTCAGCTGAGCACCTCAAACACCAGACAAAACCCAAGCAGAAATCCCGGATAAAAATAAAGCGGCAAATGCCGCTTTATTTTTGCAATAAAATTCTGGGGTCCGGATAAGCCAGTTTACCCACACCAATCGCATCAGCGACATCCGTCACCGCCGAACTCAGAATTTTATCGGCTTCCACCGGCCCCAGCGATTCGCACAGGCCAATATAAATGAAGTTCAGCAGCTTTTTCAGATCACTGACCTGAATCGCGCTGACATCCAACGTTTTTCCCTGATCCCAGAGTGTAAAGGCATAAATAAAACCCTGCGCCAGTTGATTGCGGGCTGCCTGTTCAGCCGCGTAGTTTTTTACCGACCGGGCAGTATCCGAACGTAACTGGGCGAACAATTCCTTCAGCACCATACTGAAGGTCGGCGTCCAGTCAGCCACCTTTGGACGCGCAATCGCGAGCTCACCCGAGGCTTCCTGTTTATTCAGAAAATTCTGCATCGCGCGGATCGGATCATCTTTTAATGCCGCATTATTGCTCATCAGAATACCGATCAGCTGGCGATATAAAACAGACCGGTTCAGCGAAATTTCGGGAATATCGCGGCACTCCGATAAAAAGGCATTCAGCTCAAACTGAGATTTATCGGAGTAACCGTTCTGCCAGCGCCACATTGCCGCCCACAGATCATCACCATCCAGAAATTCAGAAAGAACCGTATAGACAGCCCTGCGTTTACCTTCTGCAGTCATCCGGTTTTACTCTCTGTGATAAGTAACGTTCTGATGAAATTCGGGATAACCAATTTCATCGTGCTCGGTGAAATCCAGCCCCAGTTGTTCGTCCTGAGTGCTGGCCCTGAGCCCCATCAGACGATCAATCAGGAAGAAAACAATCAGCGCTAACGGAAATGCCCAGAAAAAGGCCGATACAATGCCAATAATCTGCACCGCAATATGGGTGATGCTGAACATATCGTCACGCAGGAAAAGCCCGGCTGCCAGAGTCCCCCAGGCACCGGCAAAACCGTGCACAGGCACGGCGCCAACCACATCATCCAGACGGCGACGTTCCATCCAATAAGCACCATAAACTGCCAGCATGCCGGCAATAAATCCGGTCAGCGCCGCAAATTCGGGCGCCATACTGGCACAACCGGCGGTAATACCGACCAGTCCGGCGATACTGCCGTTTACCGTGGCCGTCAGCAGCACCGGCCGCCGGGTAATACGACTGAACACCAAAGCTCCTACGGCACCGGCAGCGGCAGCTAACTGAGTATTCAGAACAATCAGGCCTATATCGGCATTGGCAGCCAAGGTACTGCCGCCGTTAAAACCGAACCAGCCGAGCCAGAGAATAAATCCACCCAGTGCCACCAGCGACAGATTATGCCCGGGGATTGGACGGGCCTCGCCGGTCTTACGATCAAAACGTCCGGTACGCGGACCCAGCACAATGATGCCGGCCAGTGCACACCAGGCACCAATCGAATGCACCACTGTGGATCCGGCAAAATCAATAAAGCCGAGTTGCGCCAGCCAGCCACCGCCGCCATACAGGCCGCCCCACACCCAGCTGCCAAATACCGGATAAATAAAAGCGGTAATGAGACAGGCTGCGATCAGGTAAGCATCGTAACGGGTACGCTCGGCCATGGCGCCGCTGCAAATAGTTACGGCTGTTGCAGCAAACATGGTCTGAAACAGCAGCACTGTGTAATCCCAGGGTTGAATATCCGCAACCGTACTGGACGACAACGCAAAGTGGCTGTAGCCAAAAAATCCGGAAAAGTTTTCACCGAACATCAGACCAAAACCCACCAGCCAGAAAATCAGCGTGCCCAGACAAACGTCCATGTAGTTTTTCATCATGACGTTCACCGCGTTTTTCGCCCGCGACATGCCACTTTCCAGCAAGGCGAAACCCGCCTGCATAAAAAATACGAGCGCGGCCGTCATTACCACCCACATACTGTTGCTGTTCAGTTCTGCGTTGTCTGCCAGCGCAGGCGCACTGAGCAGCGTGCAGACGACAGCCAACTGGGCTTTGCTAATCCGGATCATGTACTCCCGCCTTATCGATAGACTTTTCAACAGCAGAGCAAAGGCTGTGCCACGAAAAAAACACAGCCGCCGCTGCGCTTTCAGCCGAAACGACTACCCACTGCAGAATATTGACGGCACCACGAACGTGCAGTGCCCGCTCACTTATGCACCAGCTTCAGGCTGGTCATGGCGGATTCGACACTGCTATATTGCAGTTATGGACGACTGCCCACGGAGGCCAGAGGCACTGCATGTCCCTGATCGTTTTCGATATGGGGCGCCGGATTGAAACGCCGCTCCGCCCGGAACTCTTTCGCGTAAAAGCCATGCAGGCTACGGAGGCGCTTGCGCCTGTGCAGGCCGGTCATAATGACGCCGAAGGAAAAAACAGTTCCGGTCAGGGTTACCGTCAACAGGAAAAAGCCCCTGAAAGCGTGGCCTTTGTCGCCGACATCATGACCACTCAGGTACGCACCCTCGGTGACCAGGCCAGTGCGGCTGATGCATGGGCAGTGCTGTCGTCGGAACGTTTCCACCATTTACCCATCACAGACAGCAACGGCCAGATACTCGCCATGCTGTCTGATCGCGACCTGATGCGGGCGCTGATCCGCAATCCGGCCGTACTTTCCCAACCTGCCCTGTCACTGGCCAAACGTCCGGTGCTGTGCGTTCTGAAAAATACCGACATACGTCAGACCAGCCATATTCTGCACGCCTACGGCATAGGAGCCCTGCCGGTGGTTGGCGATGACCATAAAACACTGGCGGGCATTATTACCCGCGGTGATCTGCTGCAATTACTCAGTCATTACGGTCCGATGGAGCTTTGGGCCTGACGCCTGTCTTTCGTCAGCCCTCATCCGGACTTAAGGAGCATGCCATGAGCGAATCCATGGAACGACATTACGAACTGATTCACCCCAAAACCCACCTGCGGGTTTTATCCCGCTACGAAATTCAGATGCTGCGCGACGTCAGTAGCGACACGCACGAACTGGTGCGCCGCTGTTGTTACGCCGTACTCAGCGCCGGCAGCGTGAACGATGATTATCTGAATCTGGAAGAAGAATTCCGCGATTTTAATATCCGCGTTGAACAGGAAGACCGCGGTATTGTTCTGAGTCTGGTAAACCCGCCACAAAGCGCCTTTGTCGACGGTGAAATCATCCGCGGCGTGCGCGAACAATTATTTTCGGTGCTGCGTGACGTGCTGTACGCACAGGAATCGATTCTCAAGGCACACCGCTTTGATCTGAATAAAGGCGACGACATTACCAACGCGGTTTTCCACCTGCTGCGCAACGCCAACGTACTGAAACCCGACCGCTTACCGAATCTGGCCATCTGCTGGGGTGGACACTCCATTCCCCGTCACGAATACCAGTACACCAAAGACGTGGGTTATCAGCTCGGACTGAGAGGTCTGGACGTTGGCACCGGCTGCGGGCCGGGTGCGATGAAAGGCCCGATGAAAGGCTGCACGATCGGTCACGCCAAACAACACAACCGCAGCGGCCGCTACATAGGCATTACCGAGCCCGGCATTATCGCCACCGAAGCGCCCAACCCGATTGTAAACGAGCTGATCATTTTGCCGGATATCGAAAAGCGTCTGGAAGCCTTTATCCGCCTCGCTCATGGCATTGTGATCTTCCCGGGTGGTCCTGGCACAGCAGAAGAACTGCTGTACCTGCTTGGTGTACTGTCGCACCCGGCGAATCAGAAAATTCCGTTTCCGGTGGTCATTACCGGGCCCAAAGAAACCGAAGGCTATTTGCGCGATATCGATAAATTCATCGGTGCGACACTCGGCGCCGAAGCGCAGGCACGTTACACCCTGGTCATAGACGATGCGGCAGAAGTCGCACGCCTGATGAAAAAAGGCATACGTAAGGTTGCCGACTACCGCAAAAATAACGATGACGCCTATTTCTTTAACTGGGCACTGACGATTGACGAAGACTTTCAGCTGCCGTTTGACCCGACCCACGAAGAAATGGCCAGCCTGTGCCTAAGCCGCTCACTGCCGGGCCACAAACTGGCTGCCAATCTGCGAAGGGCATTTTCCGGTATCGTTGCCGGTAACGTTAAGCAGGTGGGTATTCAACGGGTTAAAGAATTTGGCCCTTATACCCTGCAGGGTGATATCGACATCATGCAACAGATGGATGCCTTACTGAGCAGCATGGTGGACAAAGGACGTATGAAAATCAGCGGGAAATACGAACCTTGCTATCGGGTAAAAACAGGCGACTGAGCGCCTGTTTTTACCGTCTCCACATCAGAAGCGGGACAGGTACTGGGTAATACCGGTTTCCTGATCTGCTTCAACCTCTCGGTGAATATTGTTCATCGGCTCCACCACACCTTCACGGCCGCGGCTAAAACTCTGCTCATCAACAATGACTTTGTAGGCTTTATTCAGCAGCAGTGCACGTTCCGTTGATGGCATCAGCAGATAGCTGATATCGCCGGCCAAACGCGCAAACGCCTCAGGCTTTTCCGTACCGTCCTTGTTGAAGAACTTACTGAACACTTCGGTGTTGGTGCGGTATTCATTGCCTGTCGGATTCTGGCGCAGGTAGAACGCATATTGTCCGGCACCATCCTCCCGCAGCGGGTCTGCAACACCGTCCAGACCTTTCTCCATCCATGAATACCAACCGTGACGGAACTGCTCATCCCCCAGCTTCCACTGGAACGACAGGTTGGTATCTGCATGAGCGCCGATATTGCCGTGACAGCCCATGCAGAACATAGTCTCTTCATAGGTCTGCGGACGCAGCTGACCGGCATCATCTTCGATAAAGCCCTGATACACCCAGCCGTGCTGAGCATTCATACCGGCTTCCATATTACCAATAATGGTTTTCGTTCTTTCGGGAAAATCGTGACGCTCTTTGAACTCAGCCTGACCAATCAGACGCAGGTCGTAGTAATCTTTCCAGGCCAGTTTGCGGCTGTAGCGCAGCTCTTTCATGCGCTTGGCCATCCGGGTTTTGTCACCATCAACGTCGATGTAACGCACGGAATGGACAAATTCAGTGCCTTCCGGAAACAGGCGGCCCGCAATATGAATGCTCCCGTCTTCCAGCGCCTGACGGGCCTCACCAACATAACTCATAAAGCGTTTCTTTAGGGGGGCCCAGTCGTAAACCACTTCAGTAGCAATATCGAGCCGGTCGTTTTTATTCAGGTCGACCTGCAGCAGCTTCTCATCCGTCGGTTCAATGGCAACGTTCTGCTGTTTGATCATGGCCTCGACAATGGCAAGGTTAACCTTATACACCGAGGGGTCGTAGACGCCTTGTTCGTTCTTGCGGAAGGTGTCCGGCAAGCGGATCATCACGTCATCGGTTGAGCCATTGGTCGGCAGAAAGGTGCCGAGAAACGGAAAGTACGCATACACGCGCCAGCCACTCAGCTGACCGTCCGGGCGAACATCAAAGCCATCGGCGTTAAAATTAAAGTAGACATCCGGTGTATAACCATCCCACTGACCGTTTTTATTCCGGTCCCATTCTGGCGGAATACTTTTCATTTTTTCGGCCAGAATAATTCGGCTGTCTGACGTAAAGTAATTATCCTGACGAACGTAATTCAAAATGCTTTCGTCAGATATTTTTCCGATATCCGTGGTTCTGTCTTTGTAGACATTGGTCCAGTAATTTTTCAGTGCAGTCTCTGGAAATCCGTAATTTTCCTGAACGTCAGTATCGTTCATAAAATTAGGTACTTTACTGATGGTATGGCAGGCATAGCACGGGTTGTGTGCCTCACCGACACCGTCGATAACATTGGTGTAGCACTGAGGTGGAATGTAGGCGACCTGATTGCCGGACATATCAGCTGTCAGATCCGTCAACGTTCCGAAAGTGATTTCACTCGTGCTTTGCTTCATCGGATTCACAGTTGCAACCTGATAAGCAGTGGAACCACTTTCCCCCTGCGCTTTCTGCGCCTCGCGAGCACCGTCACATCCAACAAGAGCAACAGTCAAAAGCAGAAAAGATGAGATAATTCGTTGCATCTGTAAACCTTTCTCAAACACTATTTTAACCAAAAAAAGGACGGGCAAAGCCCGTCCTTTCCGATCCATCCGTCACCAATTACTTGGTAGAAATACCCGGGAATGGACCAATGTAACCGGTGTAAGCCATTGTCTCGCCAGCACCAGTATCTTTATCACCGTCAGATTCGCCATATGGATGCTGAACGACAGACATCAGGTAGGCCCAACCATTGATGTTCGGGTACCAGTATGGAGAAGTAGTTTCTGCACCGTATGGAGTGGTCTGAATTCGGGTCAGAGACTCAGTAGCGAAATCATAAGCCCAGATTACGTCATTCTGATGACCAGAACCGGAATCTTCACCGATGATCAGCTTGTCGTAGCCTTCCATGTAAGTCACGTTGTCCGGGTTCGCCAGACCGTCGATATGGCACTTGTTGCTCTCGAAACCAGTTACCTGATCTACCGGGTTTGGACCATAGGAAGAACTGGTTGGCTTACCGGCGATAAGGCCATTAAAGTTCTGTGCAACGTATTCAGAACCGATGGTGCTGTCGCTGGCCAGATCCAGAGCGTATACACCACCACACACGTTGAAACCATCCAGCTGCAGATCGTTGTTGCCACCTTTATCGTAAGAGGTGGAAGCAACACCGTCTTTCTTGAAGTTTTCCATACCGCGTTCGATTTCAGAGATACCAACGTACAGACGGTTACGTTTGCTGTCGAAGGTTACACCTTCTTCTTTACGCAGTTCGGTAGTGGCACCCAGCATGGCCGCATAGCGACGGGTTTCCAGACGGGAAGCTGCCTTTTCCATACCGGTTTTTAACTTCAGACATTCCTGGCCAATGCCGTTGGCATTAATCGAGGTGTAGCCAGTAGGACATACGCCGTCGGTTGCGGATTCTGTGTCGAAAATATCAGCAAAGGTGGTGCCGTTATTAACGAAGGTTTTGATCTCTGCATCGGTAGCATGACCCAGGCTGATCCAGCTGAGGTTAAATTTGCCCTGACCTTCACCTGAAACCTGATCAAACTTAGCCGCGTAGGTAGTACCAGCGGTCAGATCACCGGCGGTATCGGCAACGTACATGTAGAAACCAACGTTGGTACCGTCATCGGTCATATAAGCAGTTTTGGAATCCGGCAGTACTTTAGCCAGCTCAAACGCCAGACGACCCATGGAATAATGCTTGGTCAGAGTAGTTTCTGCACTCTCATTGACAGCAACTTCAATATTCCAACCATAGAAGTACGGATTCCAATCGTTTTCGTCCGTGTAGTAATCCAGTTGCTTGGCATAGTAAGAAGTGTTGGCAGCGAAGTCAGCCGGGGTCGCGTTAGTCTTAGCATCTGGCTCATATTCTTCAGAAGCCAGATGAGTCTGCCATGGAGTCACAGAGGCAGCACAGTGAACCCAGCCGCCATTAACGCCTGACTGATCGATCTGCTTCATGTTTTTAACAGTCAGCTCACCGGTCTCAGAGTTCTGATTCAGTTCCATCAGGAACATGGCACCCGGAGTGGATTCCATCTGAGAAACAGAGAACAGCTTGCTGCCAACCTGCAGAAGAGATGTGTGTTCATTCGAGTTAGAAACACGAATAGAACCGTCGTCTTCCTGCAGTACGGTACCAGTCTGATCAACCAGCTGTCCGAAAATAACGCCGTTGTGATCTTCACCTGAACGCGCAAGCGTATGGTAAGAACCACCGAAAGTACCGTCACCCACAGTGGCTTCAGAAGCGAAAATTGCGCGTTTGTCCGCGTCGGTCTGAGGGGCTGCAACACCTGCAAAAGACAGTTCAGTACCAAAGGTTTTGGTGGTGTGATCGGCTGTTGTCAGATCTTTACCATCTTCGCCACCGCAGGCCGCCAGCATGGCAGTGATCGCGGAAACGGTAACCGCCTGCGCGAGGCGATTTTTTTCCAGAAATTTCATATCCATCTCTCTCTCGGTTTTAAAAGGGCTAACTTCCCGGCGAGCAAGACTAGAGTACGAAAATGACAATCCGGGTTATTTTTTATTACAGAGAAAAGACATTGTTATTACAGATATCAGCTAGATACCAGCCCCCGCAAACGCGCCTCCTGGCGGCGCTCAGACAATTAAAAGGAGGCGGTCAGACAATAGAAAGGCAAATGCCAGGCAACAAAAAAGGAGCCGAAGCTCCTCTTTTATTCAACCGCAGAAATCAGTGAATCAGACTTCTTTGGCGTTGATTTTGGCGTACCACATCTGCGGACCGGTTTTGTGCACCGACTCACCTTTGGTATCCACTGCAACCGTTACCGGCATGTCTTTTACGTCGAACTCGTAAATGGCTTCCATACCCAGATCGGCAAAGCCCACCACTTTAGAGGCTTTAATCGCCTGAGATACCAGATACGCTGCACCGCCCACGGCCATCAGATAAACGGCTTCGTTATCTTTAATAGCTTCGATGGCGATGTCACCACGCTCGGATTTACCGATCATGCCCAGCAGGCCGGTTTTTTCCAGTACCAGACGGGTGAATTTGTCCATACGGGTAGCGGTCGTCGGGCCAGCTGGTCCAACCACTTCGTCACGTACCGGATCAACCGGGCCAACGTAGTAAATAAAGCGACCTTTCAGATCCACCGGCAGCTCTTCGCCACGGTTGATCATGTCGGCCATACGCTTGTGCGCCGCATCACGGCCCGTCAGCATCTTGCCGGACAGCAGAATGGTTTCACCGGTTTTCCAGTCTTTTACGTCTTCTGCAGTGACGGTATCCAGATTCACACGACGCACGGAATCACCCACTTCCCAGGTAATTTCCGGCCAGTCTTCGACGTTTGGTACTTCCAGCACAGCCGGGCCGGAACCATCCAGCACGAAGTGAGTGTGACGGGTAGCGGCACAGTTCGGAATGATCGCCACTGGCTTATTAGCCGCGTGGGTCGGGTAATCCATCACTTTAATGTCGAGCACTGTGGTCAGACCGCCAAGCCCCTGAGCACCGATACCCAGCTTGTTCACTTTATCGAACAGTTCCAGACGCAGTTCTTCGGCACGGTTCTGTGCACCACGGGCTTTCAGCTCGTGAATGTCGATCGGTTCCAGCAGGGATTCTTTGGCCAGCAGCATGGCTTTCTCGGCAGTACCGCCAATACCAATACCCAGCATGCCCGGTGGACACCAGCCAGCACCCATTTTAGGCACCTGTTCCAGCACCCAATCGACAATGGAGTCGGACGGGTTGAGCATAGCGAACTTGGATTTGGCTTCAGAGCCGCCGCCTTTGGCCGCTACGTGCACGTCGACTGTGTTACCCGGAACCAGTTTCATGTGAATGATGGCCGGGGTGTTGTCTTTGGTGTTGGCGCGTTTGCCGTCCGGGTCAGCCAGAACGGATGCGCGCAGCACGTTGTCCGGATGGGTGTAAGCACGGCGTACGCCTTCGTTACACATATCTTCAACAGACATATCGCCTTCGAATTTAACGTCCATACCAATGGTCAGGAACACAGTCACAATACCGGTATCCTGACAGATCGGGCGGTGGCCCATGGCACACATGCGGGAGTTGATCAGAATCTGGGCCATCGCGTCTTTGGCAGCCTTGGATTCTTCGCGCTCGTACGCTTCATGCACGGCATCAATGAAGTCTTTCGGGTGGTAGTACGAGATGTACTGCAGCGCATCAGCGACGCTCTGGATCAGATCTTCTTGCTTGATCACAGTCATGGTGGACTCTCTCTCAAAGGCTTCAGATGCTGAAGCCGGTGGCTGGCACCCACTGGCAGCTTGTGGCCCTGCGGGCGTAAAAACGCCCACATGGGTGGGCGTTGTTATTGTGGGGAGTATTGTAGCGCAGTATCCGCTGGCCTAAAACGGCCACCAGTCTTCGGCTTTGGTACGGGGTCTGGCTTTCAGCTCACCGTCGGCGGCAGGCTGACCGTCAGCGGCACCGGCGGGCGTGGCGTCGAATACTTTATCCATGTCGCCACCTTCTTCGGCGGCTGGTTTCAGCAGGCCGCGGCCATGATGAATCATGCGGGTGACCGGTAACTCGGCCAGCGCCTGCGACGGAGCCACCAGTTGCAGCGGGCCGTCGCCGATCGGGGTAAAACCACTGGCCGGGTCCACCGCTGGCGGATCAATTTCGGAATAACGCAGGTAATAAACCTTGCCGGCCTGAACCTCGAATTTGAGTTTGGCGACGGTACGGATGACAAAATCGCCAAAGCCTTCAAGCCCCAGCAAACCGCGGCGCATCACCACGTCGTACTCACCCGGCATCATTTCGTACCAGGTGTAACCGCCGCCTTTTACGTTGAACAGGCGCTCACCATCGACGTTGAAACTCGGGGTTTCCAACTCATCCATGGACCATTGCGTGGCGGGACGGTAGACATAAACCAGCGCGGTGTGTTCATAATCCCAACGGTAGCCAACGGGTTTGAAGGCCTGTCCATCGGGTTCGGAAACATAGGAGCCGAAGCTGTCACCAACAGACTGGTGAACGGTACAGCCGGTAAGACCCAGCAACAGGGCTGCGGTCAGAAGCGGGAGCATTTTTATCATTATTATTATCCTGGCCTGACTGGCATAGGCTTCACTGATCTCAGACAGACTATCCTGCCTTCAGTGGCGGATCAGTGTACACAAAAAAATCGCCCTGCTATGATGACATACTTACAAAAAATAACAAAAACAAAAGGGCTCAGAATATGGATGCATCCTGGAGCACCCTGCGTAACACCATTCTCCCGGTTATCGTGCTGGCTGCCGTGTCTTTTCACGGGTCTGCCGCAACGCCGAACGAAGCGTATTATTCTCAGGACATCGACGACGCCGTCGCTGCCGCCAAACGCAATCCGGTCGATACCGAATACGTTGGCTCGTCCTGGTACAACCGCTCAACGTCACGCAGCTTCCCGTTACCCAAACTCCTGAACACCGAAATGGACAGTGAAGTGGTCGAAGGTGCCATGGGCCCAACCGCTGCCGGTGAACAGGCGGCCTTTGAGGCCTCACGTCCGGTGCGGGATGCCGCGCTCGGTCGCGTCAACAAACGCGATGCACTGGCTGAATCCAAGAAAAAATCCGACGATCCGGATGAAGACGAAGATTACCAGCCAAATCCCACCGAAATTTATGTGCCGGAAGCGCGTTCAGAGAACAGTCGCGTGCGGGAAATCCGCGCCAATGTCAGCATTAAAGCCACCGCGCGTCCCTGAGACATAACGCTCATCCATAACCAACAGGAGAAGATGATGAAACAACTGATCCCGTTATCCCTGCTGTTGCTGGCCTGCACTGCGAAGGCCACGCCGGATGATCAGTATTATTCTGCGGATATTTTTACCGCCATTGAAGAAGCGCGTCAGCGCACGCATCACTACGATTACAGCTCAGCCCTGCGCTACAACCGCTCGACGTCGCAGAGCATTCAGATTCCACGTCTGCTGAATAAAGAAATGGCGCAGACCGCGGTAAAAACCCCGGACACTGCGCTGGATACCAGCCCGCGTGATGACAACGGCGAATCTGCCCAGAATCTGGGAGCCGACACCACATTGACCCTTGGGCCAAACACCACCCCACGCGATCTGCAGCTGGGTGATGGCACACCATCCCCCGCGTCCGTTACCGTGACTGTGCGCTGAGTTTTTCGCGGATTTTAGCGCGCAGCGCCTGAGTGAATACCATCAGCATTCGGTCACGCTGCCACAGCGCTTTCTGCTCTGTTGGCAGGCTGGCAGAAAGCTCATCCGTCAGCGCAAACAAAGCCTCCACCGCATTCAGCACCGGCAAACGATAGCCTGAGGTATCGACGGCAAATGCCTTTGCCAGTACATCGGCCTGCTGCCTCATTGGCAGTGCCTGCTCAGCCGGCAACCAGGACGCGACCCAGGCCGCCAGCGCCAGCACACCGTGCACATCTTCCCAGCAACGGAAAGGCTTGTTCAGACGTTCATTGGCATCAGCACAGAAAAAACGCGCCGGGGTATCGGCAAAACTCAGCGCCAAATGAGGCAGATCCGTCATAAAGGGCTGCGGCTTACCGCTGTCGTGAATCTGAACACCTGACGAGTCCGGCGTAGCCACTACACAGACCAGCTGCCCAGGATCGTCCGCTGCACGGGCGATCACGTAACACGTATCCAGTCCGCGCCCGGCCAGCATGGCGTGGGATTTAACGCCCGAAAGCCCGGATTCAGCGGCATACACAGTGCTCATGTCGCGCAGGGATTTCACCCCTTTTTCGGACACACAAAACGCTGCCCATTGGTCCGGCCGCAACGCCGGATCAACACAGCGCATCGCACACTGATAACCGAAGAAAAAGGCCGTACCCGGCGTCAGACTGAGTTCACCACCCAGCCAGGCAGCATCGGTCAGGGCGTGCGCAGAGAGAAGATCCTTCAGCGAGCGGCGGACGTCGTCCGCCGATGCTTGCAGGCTGATGCGGCCGGAGGGTCCGGCCGCATCATGAGGAGAGGACATTACTGGCCGCCAACCGCGTTTTGCAGACGATCCAGACGAATCTGAATGTCTTCAATTTCCAGCTTCATATCCGCCAGGTTGCCACCACTCTGACGCATCTTGGTCAGGGTCGCTTCCAGCGTCTGAATCTGCTCGCTGTTCTGCGCGATGCGCAGCTGGTTTTCGGCAGGCAGATCGAGAGCACCGGCTTCCAGTTTCGCCATACGCTTCTTCAGTTCAGAAGCCGAGGCATCCACTTTCTTATCCAGAGCGGCTTCCGCCTGACGGGCTTTGTCGCCGGAGGCTTTCAGATCTTTATCCAAAGCAGCCACGGAGGATTTCACGCCTTCGATGGCTTTCTGATTGCTGGCAATGTCGGTCTTATTGCGTTTGTTCGCCACATCCCACAGCTTACGGATTTCCGCGTCGTGTTCTTTGATCAGCACTTTCAGTGCATCCAGCGACATATTGGCGTTCTCACCGGTCACCGACAGTTTCTCGTTGAGCACATTCAGGTTCTCGGCCTGAGAACGGATGATTTTCTCAGCGTTCGCCAGTTGCTGCTGCATGGTCTGGAACTGCATAAACATGAATCCCGCCAGACCACCCATGGCAACCGCCACCAGTAAGGCGATGGTGGCCAGCGTCTGTTTAGGTGCCGGCGCAGAAACCGCAACCGGTGTCGGGCGCAGCCCCGCCGCCTGTGCACGCTGAGCGGCGGCTTTACGGGCAGCCAGCTGCTTCTGGCGCAGAGCAATGTCTTCCTGTGACGGCTTCATGCCCGGCACGATTGGTTCTTTTTCTTTATCCATCTCAGCCCCCGAAATTGGTACTTCATCGTTATTATCGCGCCCCAGTATAACGGCATCCGCGCTCATGAGAAATTATGACGCGAATTGATGTCAGACCTGCAACAAAGCAGCCCAAAACCAGCATAACCACACACTTTGCATGAATAGCGCCTCATGGTTCAGGGTGCTATTATGCCGGGACTATTTAAGCGCCGGCCCGACCCGGCGCACAGATTTGCAACCTGACTCAGCAATGAATGGAGATGCACCATGGCATTTGAATTACCGGCTCTGCCTTACGCAAAAGACGCTCTGCAACCACACATTTCTGCAGAAACTCTGGAGTTCCACCACGGCAAGCACCACAACGCCTACGTGACCAACCTGAACAATCTGGTTCCTGGCACTGAATTCGAAGGCAAATCTCTGGAAGAGATCATCAAAACCTCTTCCGGCGGTATCTTCAACAACGCTGCTCAGATCTGGAACCACACTTTCTACTGGCACTCCCTGAGCCCGAACGGCGGCGGCGAGCCAACTGGCGCACTGGCTGATGCCATTGCCAAAACCTGGGGTTCTTTTGACAAGTTCAAAGAAGAGTTCAACAAAATGGCCGTTGGTAACTTCGGTTCCAGCTGGACCTGGCTGGTGAAAAAAGCCGACGGTTCCCTGGCCATCGTGAACACCTCTAACGCTGCTACCCCAATCACTGAAGACGGCGTTACTGCGCTGATCACCGTTGACCTGTGGGAACACGCTTACTACATCGACTTCCGCAATCTGCGTCCTAAGTACCTGGAAGCATTCTGGGCACTGGCTAACTGGGAATTCGCTGCTGCGAACTTCGCTGCTTAATCAGCCGATGTGTGTTAAAAAACCGGGCCCTGCCCGGTTTTTTTTATGTCTAGAATTTTCATGAAACTGTTACTGGCTTCGTCGTCACGCTACCGCCGCGAATTATTAAACCGGCTGCGCATTCCGTTTGAACACGCCTCACCCGATATCGATGAAACACCGTTATCCGGCGAAAGCGCCGATGCCTACGTGGTGCGTCTGGCGAAAGAAAAAGCCGCGGCGTTAAGCGCCGACTGGCCGGATTACTGGATCATCGGCAGCGACCAGACCTGCGTGCTCGACGGCGACATCTGCGGAAAACCGGAAACGGTGGAGCGCGCCTGCGCGCAACTGGAAAAAGCCAGTAGTAACGCCGTGACCTTTCTGACCGGTCTGTGTCTGCGGGCACCGGACGGACGTGAATATTCATTGTGCGAGCCATTTCACGTGCATTTCCGCGCGTTAAGCCGTGCGGATATTGAACGCTATATCGCACTCGAACAGCCGCTGGATTGCGCCGGCAGTTTTAAAGTGGAAGGCCTGGGCATCACGTTATTTGAACGCCTTGAAGGGCGTGATGTGAACAGTCTGGTGGGGCTGCCCTTAATCGGTCTGACCGATCTGATGCAGCAGGCCGGTCTGAATCCGCTGCAACTGGCGCAATAAAAAATCCCCGCAGTGCGGGGATTTTCATATGCGCTTTCCGGCCCGGAATCAGTCTTCCGCTGCCTTCAGCGGGAAACCTTTGAACAGGCTTTCCATGCGCTCGTTCACCTGATCAACGCCGAGTTTATCGGATACCGTGAATTCCCAGATGCCGTTGAATTTTTCCTGCGTCAGCTGACGGGCGGTGCCGGTCTGGGTGACGATGGTCGGGCGCAGGAACACCATCAGGTTGCTCTTCACTTTCGATACCGACTTCGACTTGAACAGCCAGCCCAGCAGGGGAATATCCCCCAGCAGTGGCACTTTGCTTTCGGTTTCAATCACGTCGTCGCGGATCAGACCACCCAGTACGATGGTTTCTTTGTCTTCCGACAGAATCATGGTCTTGATCGAACGCTTGTTGGTGATCAGGTCGGCACTGCCGTCCACTGTGGTGGAAGCAACGGATTCCGCAGTGGCTTCCACTTCCAGACGAATCGCCTGACCGTCGTGAATGTGCGGCTTCACTTTCAGCGTGATACCCACGTCTTCACGGGTGATGGTGGTGAACGGGTTGCTGTTGCTGCTGGACGCGGTAGAACCGGTACGGAACGGCACGTTCTGACCGACCACAATTTCCGCTTCCTGATTATCCAGCGTCATGATGCTTGGCGTCGACAGCAGGTTGGTTTTGCTGTTGCTCTGCAGCGCCTGCAGCACCACACCGAAATCAACAGCGCCGTTGCTTTCGCTGTAACCGCCCAGCGTCAGACCGCTGGCCAGTGCGCCACTGACATCGCCGGATGCCACCGAGGTGGCGATGGTGCCCAGTGACGGACCGGCGTTCGAGAAGTTGGTGCCGGCTACCGGGTTGTCCAGATCGCCCACCGCCCACTGAATACCCAGCGCATCGCTGATGTCGCCGGTGGCTTCGACGATGGCCGATTCAATCAGCACCTGCGCACGGCGCACGTCGAGTGCACTCACCAGCTCTTCAATTTCTTTCATCAGCGACGGTTCGGCACGCACCACCAGAGCGTTCAGTTCTTCGTCGGCATGAATACCGGCTTTGCCTTTGGTCTGGGCGGCGTCTTTTTCGGCAGCAGAAGAGGACGTATCGGACAGCAGGTTTTTCAGCAGCTCCGCCATTTTGGCGGCATCGGCGTACTGCAGACGGATCACTTTGGCGCTGCCGGTGAAATAAGACGGCTGATCCAGTTCTTCGATCAGTTTACGGATACGTTCGCGGGCGCTTTTCTCGCCTTTGATGATCAGACGGTTGCTGCGCTCGTCGGCCACCACGCGGATGGAACCGGCGGTATTTTCGCTGCCATTGGCGGCAGCACCCTGCGACACCTTGGACGGGTCCAGATTCTGCAGCATGGTGACCACGTTACCGACCCAGGCTTCTTTCAGCTGAATCACTTCCAGTTCTTCGGAACCGGATTTATCCAGGCGGTCGATGATCTGTTCGATTCGGTGAATATTGTTCGAGTGGTCAGAGATGATCAGGGCGTTGGCGGATTTCACACCGGCCAGATGGCCGTATTTCGCCACCAGCGGACGCAGAATCGGAACCAGATCCAGCGCCGGGGTATTTTTGATCATGATGACTTTGGTCAGCAGTTCCTGGCTTTTCGACGACAGTTCTTCGTCCAGATCACGGCCCTGCTGTTTAACGTCGTTCTGTTGCACGATTAAGGTCACGTCACCGGCGGGTACGGCCACATAACCCTGCACCTGCAGCACCGACAGAAACAGTTCGTAGACACCGTCTTTGTCCATCGCATCGCTGGACAGAACGTTCACCTTGCCCTTAACCCGCGGGTCAACCACAAAGCTTTTACCAGTGATGTCCGCCACCTGAGAAATGAAAGCGCCGATATCAGCTTCCTTCAGATTGATCTGCCAGCTGTCCTGCGCCTGCACCGCGGCGCTCAGGGCCAGCAGTACCAGAAATGCCCACTGTTTCAACACACTCATATCCTTCACTGATTCAAACTGTGGTTAACCACAAAACGACTGTTGCCCCGCTGCACTTCGATGCGGGCATTTCCTTCACTGCTGACCTGTTGCAGAACCTGCTGATCCGACGCCGGATCACCCAGCATCTGACCGTTCACTGACAAAACGATATCGCCCGGCTGCAGTTGCAGCGCGCTCAGCACAGAGCCCGGCTGCACTTCATAACCCGAGCCCGACCCCAGACTCTTCAGACCCATTTCGGTCAGAGCGCCTTCCGGGTCGCTGCTGGTTTCTTCAGACACCAGCTCCATAAATTCACCCGGGTTGCGCACCTGCTTAAAGCGGTCACGCAACGAACCCGCGCCAACACGCGGACTGTCGTTGTCTTTGGGTTCCGGACGGTTCTGCACCGTGCGCGCGCTGATACCGGCGGCCGGTGCATCTTCAAATTTCAGGGTTTCCAGTTTGCCGTTGGTGTCGAGAATGACTTTATCTTCGTACACACCGGCCAGACGGGTTCTGCCCTGTACGGTGTCGCCGATGCGGTAGAACTCACCCTCGCCGCCTTTCGGAGCAATGATGGCGGACGACGCTTCCTGACGGGAAGCCTTGGTCACACCGAGCAATTCTAGACGCAAACGGGTATCCGGCGCTTCCACTTCGGTGCTGACCACCTCGACCGGCTGCGCGGTCATTTCGCCGAATAAATGATATTGAGCGGCCGACGGGCCACTGGCCACCGCGGCGTCGGCATTGCCTTTACTTGGCGCGCGCAGCACCAGTGGCTCAGGTGCCACCACCTGCCAGGTCAGATGAGCCAGCTGCCAGGACAACAACAGGGTCAGCGCAACCTTACCCGCGACCAATGCCGGGCGCTGCCAACCAACTGCCTGCGCGATTACGTCTGCCAAAAATCATCACTCCGTTTGCAAGGCGCCCAAGGTTACAGAACCTTATGGGACACTTCAAAAATTACCGTATCTTCCGTCGACTGCACCGGCCATTTCTGCCCCAGCACATCGAGGAAACGGCGACGGATGGCAGCACCACCCCAGCCGTCCGGCTGCAGGTAACCCTGAATCAGCTGCTGGCCTTCGGTGGTGGTGAAATTGATCACGGCTTTGTCGCCTTCCATGGCCAGCTGCCCAATCAGCATTGGCATGGTGGCGTTCACCGGCTTGCGGTCGACCGGGAAACCCACGTCGCCACCGCTGTAAATCAGCTGGCCCTGCACGCCACTCAGCTGGCGGCTGTTGAGGTCGGCGTTGAGCGCCAGATTATTCAGTTCGAAATGGCCGGCCACCGTAACCTGATTGCGGCGCAGCAGCGGCGCAATGGAGGCCGCTTCCAGAAAGCCCTGGGTGTTTTCCAGTGCTACGTGTCCCGCGGCACTGACGGTCACATCGGATTTCAGACGCACGCCTTCGCCGTCAACGGCCAGACCCAGCGCAGCATTGCCGCTCAGCAGCGACGCCGGATGCAGCTGCCAGACGCCATCCAGAGTGCCCAGACTGCGCAATTGCGGAATCTGCAGACGCACATGCCCGCGCCACAGGGTGCCGTTCACCTGCTCAATTTTGACCGGCAGGCGCGCCAGCGAAGGTTCGACCCAGCGCCAGACAAAATGCAGAGGGGTGTTAACAACAAGAATGATGAGGAAGGTAAAGAAGCCCAGTAACACATACCAGCGGGCCGCCCAGATGGCTTTAAACATGGTGATACTTATTATCTCTGGCGATGTCTGCGGGTCATTCTACTGAACGGGGGCCGAAAATTTAATGTAACAATGTGACATTCATGTAAAAAAGCAGGCGTCTGTCACGCCAGAACGCCTGCTTCTTCAGTAAATGCCGCGAACGGCTTTATTCGACCAGTGCCACGCCCGGCTGTTCACCTTCGTTCCAGGTAAAGACCGGCGAAATCAGTTGCGGCTGTTGCTGACGTGGCTCGATCACAAAGCGGTATTCACCGCCTGCTACCGGGTTGTACCAGCGGGTTTCGTAGTCGGCCATGCCCTGATCTTCATCGTCGAGGTAACGTACTTCGATGTCGTAACCGTCGTCGTCGACCGGCTCACCGTTCACCACCAGACGCTGCCACTGGCCATCGACCTTATGCTCCACCCGCACCAGCGGGTTGTGGAACTGAATGGCGTCCGGGGCTACGTCCGCCCAGCGCACGGCCACGTAGTTTTCTTCGTTGGCGCCATCGGCCAGCACGGCCTGCGGCTGTTCAAGCCAGCTGCGCTTGCCGGTGGACGACACCGCATCCGGCAGGAAGTCGTTCACTTTCAGGTTGTAGCGCCATTCGCCTTTCAGTTCTTCGACATTGCCGTCTTTCACCAGATCGCGCGCCAGCAGGCCCAGCTGAGCAGTCAGGTACGGCGTTGAATACTGACCGTACAGCGTATGGCCACCTTCGTAATTCTGGCGACGGTATTCCTCGGGCGTGGTGGTGTAACCGAAATAACCATTGGCGTTGCTGGCCACCCAGACATAACGCGGTGCATCACCACCGGCCTGCAGTTCACTCTGTACCCGTTCCGCCATGCGGTGGCCGGATTCCGTGGTTGATTCAAATGGCACCGGCAGCACCACCATGTCGTTGATGCGCAGCAGCTGGAACATGACGGTATTGGGGAAGCTGTCTTTCGGTTCCAGAATCGGCTGCAGGAAGGAGAAGCCCAGATGGCGCTTGTTGCCCTGACAGCCGTCTTTGAAGAACCACCAGCGACGCGACATCAGGTTACCACCATGGAAAAACGGAATGGCCGTAAGCCATGGCGTACGGCGCTCATAGGCACCGGCGGCCACTGTGTTACCCACGGCCGCGTCGTGACAGATTTCCACGTCTTCCACTTTATTGTGGTCACGGATATTCAGCTCGCGGGCAGCGGTTTTCAGGGTGATATCCGCCGTCAGTTCACTGCCGAGGGATTCAAACAGACCAATGGCTTCGCCGCCGATGCCCTGTCCGAGTTTTTTCGCCGCTTTCCAGTTCACCTCAAAATGACCGAACCAGTTGTCGCCGTGTTCTTCCAGCGCCGGCGCCATATCGCCCTGAGTGCCTGTGCTTAACGCGTGTACCACAGGCCAGGAGGTCTGGTATTCCTCACGGATTTTCCATTCCAGATCTTTCTGCGCGTAGGCGAACAGGTCGGCGTTATACACCTCAACCGGCACGGTCAGCGCCGTGGCGTGGACCGAGAAACTGGAAAACGCGGCCAGCGGTTTGTAGCGGCCGTCGTCGTCTTTCACGTCGACACGCACCATGTACAGCGCCGGGTTCACCGCTTTGAATTTGGCTTGCGGGTCATCGAGGCTGACGCCGGACACATCATCGTTCAGCACATAGGAGTCGAGCGCGCGGTTACGGTTGTAGCCGTAAATGTCTTTTTTACCGGTGGCAATTTTCGCCGGACGACGCGCTTCATACGCCTGAATGATGCCCTCGCTGATGCGGCTGGCGGTGAATTCGAGGAACTCAGGTTCCAGCCACTGACCGCTCGACATGTGCTTGTTGTAGAAATCGTTGTCGAAGAAATTGACCGGCGCCGAATGGCTGTGCGAGGCGGTAATGGCAATATCGCCGGCACCCAGGCCGGTTTTTTCCGCCACACGCGACGCCACTTCATGCTGCAGCAATAACGAGGCCGCGGTGAGGTCGGTCTGCACCACGGCCAGTGCCTGACCTTTGCCGTCGTTCAGATACACCACCCGCGCCTTAATACGGGTACGGAAGCCTTCACCGCGGTTGGCCATCACCGAATAACCGCCCATCGGCATGCCCGGTGGTGGTGTGATGTCCACCGACACGGCACCGGCGGTCGGGCCTTGCTGGCTTACGGCGGTATGAATACGGGCGTCGGGTTGCTGCACCACAATTTCCTGAGTGGCAGCACAGGCGGTCAACGCACTGAGAAAGGCGGCAGGCAGGAGCCTGGCCCAGCGAACGCGGGTAAGAGACATGAGAATGACCTTTAATTGTTATTGTCAGGCTTTTGTGCACGTTTGTACCACATCAACCAGCCCGCTGCCACTGGCCGTTGCTGCCGTTTTTGTCCCGCTATCAACAACACAGAAATCGCTCGGCCCTACTGATTCCATTGTCAGTTTTTGGTCAAGATAGCAGGCTCAAAGAAATGGATGTCCGGAGTCCCGATGAGTTTGCGTTATACCCCTGCCACACTGGCACTGTCTGCCCTGCTGCTGAGTTCAGCCCACATGGCTCAGGCCGCTGAACGGAGCGAAGTCGACAGCGACCACAACGGTCTGATTGAAATCAACGACCTCGACGATCTGAACGAGATCCGCAATAACCCGCTGCCGAGCAATGCCTACGAGCTGCACGGCACGCATCTGTACGGTAACAACGGCGGTTGCCCGACGGCCGGTTGCAACGGTTACGAGCTGACCGCCGATCTGAACTTCGACACCAACGGCAACCAGCGTTTTGATGCCGGCGACCGCTTCTGGAACAACGGCAAAGGCTTTGAGCCCATCGGCAATTTCAATCTCAAATTTGCCGCCGAATTCCACGGCCAGAACCACACCCTGCACAACCTGACCATCCACCGTCCCGGCGAATACTTCACTGCCCTGTTCGGCTATCTGGAAATGGCCAGCGTGCACCATCTGAATCTGACCGCCGATATTCAGGGCGGCGGTAACTCGGCGGCTCTGGCCGGTTACGCCTGGCGCTCTCTGTTTTATCAACTGCACGCCAACACTCAGGTGACCGCCAGCGATTCCACCAGCAACAGCTGTGGGGCGTTCTGCAATGCCGGCGCCAATGGCGGTCTGATCGGCAGCGGCGAAGAACTCATGGTGCGTCAGGTGCTGCTCAAAACCCGGGTAACCGGGGCCGACGAAACCGGCGGTCTGGCCGGCTATCTGGCCGACAGTAATCTGGATGAAATCGGCGTTCAGGCAGAGGTCAGCGGCGACAGCATGGTCGGCGGTCTGAGCGGAAAAATGACCCTGACCGCGGGCGACAGCGCCGCCATTACCAGCAGCGTCAAACGCAGTTTTGTCGCCGCCCGTGTCAATGGTGAAAACCGCGTAGGGGTTCTGGCCGGCAGCCTGAAAGGCACGGACCTGAGCGATGTGATCGTCACCGGTGACCTGACACTGGCGGATCGTCAGTACGTACGCGCCGGTGCGGTCGTAGGCTCAATGGACGGCGGCAGCAGCCTGCGTCTGCTGGCCACCGTGCGTCTGCCGGCCAACAGCGGCAACACGCGCTTTATCGGCTCCTTCGCCGGTGAGAGCAGCGATCTGGTTCTGACCGATATTCAGAAAACCCACGTCGCGTCTGATCTGGCGCGCCGCAGCGACGGCAGCGGTAAGGGCTCACTGACCCCAAGCCAGCACTACCTGCTGAGTCACATTCAGTGCGCCACCGCCGCCAATGCCTGCGACAGCCTGCAGTACAGCGACTGGAATACCGTGGTGAACAGTGGCAAAAAAGCGCTGTGGACCTTCGGTTCACAGGATCAGGTGCCGGGCGTGGTATTGCCGCAGGCAACTCTGGTCGACGCGGACGCCAACGGCGTGGCCGACAGCTGGCCGGCCATGGCGTCGCCGGATCCTGTTGACCCAGACCCGGTAGACCCGGATCCGGTAACACCCACTCCGGGTAAAAGCTCAGGCGGTGGCGCTCTGCTGATGTGGCTGTGGCTGCTGCCGCTGACGGCCGTGCTGCGCCGCCGGACTCTGCGTCCGGCCCGTGCCTGATCTGAAGGAACTGGCAGCCCCGGTTGGTCAGGGCAAGTTGCCTGCTATTCATGAATAAGATTCACAACCGACTTGCCCTGATGGAAATCAGGGCAGGCTTCTGAGCCCCGCGATCAGTTTTTCTTTTTCGGCTCTGGCCAGTTTTTTCACCCGCATTTCCGCCCGCAAGGCATCGCCGTGTGTTCCGACCGGCGTCTGATAGACCAGGGTCAGAGGCCCGCGCCCACGCAGCGCACGGGCGGTTTTCGGCCCGTTGGCACTGTGTTCAGCGAAGCGCCGGACGACGTCGGTGCTGATGCCGCAGTACAGGTTGCCGGACGCCATACGCACCAGATACAGGTGCCACGCGGGGCTTTCCGCCGGGGATTGCAGGGTCACGATTAATCCTTGCCGTGTCACAGAAAAGTCGTATTGTACCCACAAACCTGAGCCGCCCCCTTACAGGCGCAGAACATCAGGCAACTCACCGTACCAAGAAGTCGTTTTATGCACGCTGTATTCCGCGAACCGATAAGTGGCCTGACCCATCTGGCCGGCGCCATTTTCGCCATCGTTGCTCTCTGTATTCTCGCCGCTCAGGCTGCCCTGCACGGCGGCGTCTGGCACATGGTGTCGTTCATGATTTTCGGCGCCACGCTGCTGATCATGTTTGCCAGCAGCACGGTCTACCACCTCATTCACGCCTCGGACACCGTCATTCAATGGCTCAAACGTGTCGACCACATGGCCATTTTCCTGCTCATTGCCGGTACGTATACGCCCATCTGTCTGGTGCCGCTGAACGGCAGCACAGGATGGTGGCTGTTCGGGGTGGTGTGGGCGCTGGCGATTTCCGGCGTGGTATTGAAGGTGGTCTGGATCAGCGCGCCGCGCTGGTTTTCGACCGTAATTTACGTGCTGATGGGCTGGCTTGTGGTGTTCGTTTACCCGGTGCTGGATAAGATTCCGCCCGGCGCGCTGGCGTGGATCACCTACGGCGGCCTCAGCTACACCATAGGCGCCGTGGTGTACGCCACCAAGTGGCCAAATCCGTGGCCGAAGTGGTTCGGTTTCCACGAAATCTGGCATCTGTTTGTGATCGGCGGCGGTGTCTGCCATTTCTGGGCGATTGCCTTCCATCTGGCCGACGTACCGGTCTGATCCTTTCTTTGTCCGCAGCCGCCGGGTTTGCACCCGGCGCCGGATGCGTTTAGCCTCTGCGCCCGACTGATGCTGAACCGCACACTCAGGTGTGCCTGCCGGACCGATAGCCCATGAACGACATTTGCGACCCGCTGTTTATCAGCCGCTCTGTGCATATTCCTTTTACCGACATTGAGATGTCCGCCATCCGCGCTCAGGGCGCCGGTGGTCAGAATGTGAATAAGGTGTCGTCGGCCATTCATCTGCGTTTCGACATCAACGCGTCATCGCTGCCCGACTTCTACAAAGAACGCCTGCTGGCAATGCGCGATCAGCGCCTGACCAACGACGGTGTGATTGTGATCAAAGCGCAGCAGTTCAGAACCCAGGAACAGAACCGCCTCGACGCCCTGCAGCGCCTTCAGCAACTAATTCAGAGCGTGAGTCAGGTGCAGGCCAAACGCGTGGCGACCCGCCCGACCCGCTCATCGCAAAAGAAACGCATGGACCAGAAAAGCCAGCGCGGCGACGTCAAAGCCATGCGTGGCAAGGTGCGCTACTGACCTCAAAGCCTGAAGCCTGAAGCCTGAAGCCTGAAGCCTGAAAACCTCAGAATTCGCCCGGCTCGCCCATGCCGAACATGGCGCTGATATCGCGCTTTTTCTGCGCCTGCTGTTCCGCCCCGGTACTGGCTTTGCCGGCCAGATAACGTTCGCGGAACAGGTCAAAGTAGCCCGCCAGCGCACCGGAAGCGGCTTCGTCACCGGCCAGACGCAGCACCTCAATAAAGACTTCCGCCGTGCACAGCTGATGCAGGTGATACGCCTCGCGCAGACGGTACGAAGACGCTTCTTCCGGCTGAATGCCCAGCACCGGCAGGTTCTGCAGATACGGACTCTTGAAGAACATTTTTTTCGCTTCGCGCCAGGTACCGTCGAGCAGTACAAACAGCGGAATTTTGCCGTCGTTGTTCACCGCCACCAGCTCGGCCGGCGTGTGAATGCAGTGCCCGGGTTCGGCATATTGATGCGGAAACACCACAATCGGTGCGTAGCGCTCGTCGGCCAGTAAGGCCAGCAGCGCCGGGTCGTGCACCGTGCGCTCCCACTGAAAAGCGTGGTTGTCGGCGATCACATCGGCGATAAGGCGCCCGGTATTGCTCGGTTTGAACACTTCGCCGTGGTACATGATGAACAGCACAGCACACTGCCCCTGCGGCGCCGGGCGGCTGGCGCAAATGCAGTTGGCTTCGGCCAGCAGGCAATCCGGGCAGCGCACGGTTTTGCAGCCACGGGCCAGAAACGGACGGCGGGCTTTGGCCAGTTCCTGCAGACGCAGGCGGGCAACGGAGTTGTGGTTCATATCAACCTGAAAACGGTAAGCGGGCGCGCATTTTAGGGCTTATCGGCGGGGTTTTAACAGGGCTTAAGTGCTTGCAGCAGTGCCGGCAAACCGGCCACCGACGCCAGCACGTGATCGGGCCGTTTGCCGTCGCCATCGGCGGCGTCATCGCCAGCGCGGAATTTACCGGTGCGCACCAGCACACCTGTGATGCCCGCCCGCTGCGCGGCCAGCACATCCGACAGACGGTCGTCGCCAATCATAACGGCCTGATCCGGGCTGACGCCCAGTTCCGCCAGCGCCATCTGAAACACCAGGGCGGCGGGCTTGCCCATCACCAGAGCCTCGCGGCCGGTGGCGTATTCAAGCGCCTTGATAAAGGGGCCCAAATCCAGATTCAGCCCTTCACCATCGGCGTAATAGCGGGTCATGCCCAGAGCCAGCAACGGCAGCGAGGTATCCTGCATCAGCAGGCGGAACACGCGGTTAAGGCTGTCGAAGCAGAAGCCCTGACCGACATCGCCCACCACCACCGCCTGCGGCTGCTGGTCATCGGTGGCAAAGTCGCGGAATTCACCGGCAATACCGGGGGCGACCAGCGTATGCACCCGCTCAATGCCCTGCTGAGTCAGCCAGCGGCAAGCGGCGCGGGTCGGGTTGATGATGTGCGCCGGGTCGACGTTCAGCCCGCAGGCGTTCAGTTCGGTGGCCATCGCCTGCGGCGTTTTGGAGGTGGTGTTGGTGATAAAACGCAGCGGAATCTGCTGCTGAGCCAGCCAGTTCAGCGCCTCGGCCGCACCGGCAATGGCCTGGCCGTGCTGATGCACGACACCGTCGATATCACACAGAACTGCACGCATGCGAACCTCCGGCACCCAGAAAATGAGGCGTTAAACTCTCGCGCTGACGGGTCAGCGGCGGCGGCGTTTCAGCTTACGCGCCAGCCAGGTCAGGCTGCCACTGAAGGCCAGAAACAGCATGAGTATAGCGGCGGCATCCACCAGCCAGACACCCCAATCGCCGAACAGTCGGCCACTGTGGACATCCAGCAGCACACGCTCCAGCGTCAGGCCGGGCAGTGGCAGAACCGCGTTAATGCGGGCACGCAGATCATCGGGCAGCGTCTGTTCTTCGGCCCAGTCGGCGTCAACTTCCAGCGGCTGCCATTCCAGCGAGTCGTCATCCAGCAGCCACTCGCCGTCACGTCCCACCAGTGTCAGCCGGCCGGCGGCTGCACCCAGCTGGGCGGCGGGCGGAAAATCCGTGATGCGTTCAATCAGTTCACCATCCGGCGTCAGCAGCAGCAGGGCGTCATCGCACAGCGCGGCCATGCCCAGAGTCCACGCCGCCGCCGACAGCAGCTGCTCGCAGTGCTGCACCGGTTGCGCGTCGAGGTACAGGTGCTCGCCGGATTGCAGCAGCCAGTGATCACCGGCCTCTGTTCCCATCGGGAAGGCGCGTTGCACCGGCTCATCGGGAATGCTGTACAGCGCACCCAGCACTTTTGAATACACAGGCGCCGTCGACCAGCCCAGCCCCTGACTGTGGTTGATGAGAATGCCGGTGATCACCAGCATCAGCACCACAGGCGCGACCAGCAGACCAAAGCGGCGGTGCCATTGAATCCAGTGAGCCAGACGTTTCATCGGGAGGTTTCCTGCAAAAAGATTACGGCCGGGAGGCGTCAGACTGGGCCGTGGTCGTGCGCTCAGACAGCGGATTCACCCGCTGGTTCAGGTACAGCGCGAAGCGTGCCACGCCGGTGACGGCACGCACCGACAGCGTGGCCCCGGTAATGCCGTCGACGGATTTATCCAGACGCTGATCCGCCGTAGCAGCTGCCCCTGCAAACTGGGCGGTAAAAAACGGATAGCGCACTTCCCAGCCGCGGGATTCCTCAAACGCCAGAATGCTGACCTGACGAATGTGCGCGCCATCAACAACCACGCCGATGCGGATCGGCCGCTCTTTGCCGATTTCTTCCAGCACCCAGGCCGTTGTCGCACCGGCCAGCCAGTAGCGCACGCGCATGCCCTGATACGGGTGGCCGAAGATGCCTTCCGCCACGGCTTTGTCCTCAGGCTTCAGCCACAGGGTACTGATCTTAGGCACGCCGGCGCCAAAGGCCTGAGCCAGAAAATCGTCCTGACTCAGGTACTCTTCCGCACCGGCCAGCGCCGGCCACAGCAGCGCCAGAGTCAGCAGCAGCCGCTTAATCACAGAGACCATCATCCGGCAGCAGGGCTTCGTAACGGGCGTCGGTCAGGGTGCGCAGGAAACACACCAGCGCGTCAACGTCGTCGTCGTTGAGCAGGCTGCCATCTTTCAGTTCGGTCAGGCTGATGGTGTCGCTCACCTCAGGATCCGCCCAGGCCACACCGGTTTCCGGATTCAGGCTGTTGGCAGAGCCGGTCAGCCAGTGATCGTAAAAACGGATCACGGTGTCCAGTTCGGCAAACACACCGTTGTGCATGTAAGGGCCGGTGACCGCCACGTTGCGCAGGGTCGGCACTTTGAATTTGCCTTTTTCAGTGTCTGCGCTGACCGCGTCGTTGTTGGTCTGCAGGCCGGTATCGATCGCCGTAACACCATTGGCGGTGCGGGCCGCGCTGTTCACCGGTACGCCGATGTTGTGGTACTCGTAACCGGTAAAGGTTTCTTTCTTATTGCCCTGCGCTGCCAGCTGATGGCAGGTCGCGCAGTTGGTGAACTGCTGCGAGAAGAACAGGGTTTTACCCAGCGCCGCTTTTGGGTGCAGCAGCACGTCGTAGACCTCATCGTCACCGGCCAGATAGCGGTCGTAGGCCGAATCGAAGGTGGCGAAGGTGCTGGTCTTTTCAAAGGCAGCGATGGCGCTGGTCATGGCGTTGTAGGCCGTGGCGGTATCGTCGAACACCGAGTTGCCGAACAGCTTGCGGAACGAGGCGTCGTAATCACTGTTTTCGCGCAGACGGGCCACCACAGATGCCTGATCGGCCATGCCCATTTCCAGCGGGTTCAGGGGCGGGCCACCTGCCTGTGCCGCCAGATCGGTGGCGCGGCCATCGTGGAACTGACCACCCAGATAGCCTTCGTAATCGTCCTGCTGACTATTAAACCGGGAGCGGGTGCCCGAGCTGAATTGCGGACTGAACATGGCGTACAGCGCGGTTGGGGCGTTGCGGTCGCCGAGGGAAACGCCGTCATCGCCCAGCGATACCGGACGCACTTTGTCGGCAGCGTCTGTGCGGCCATCGGTAAAGGCACGTTCCGGATCATGACAGGTGGCGCACGACTGAGTGCGGTTGGCCGACAGATTAACGTCGCTGAACAGGGCTTCGCCCAGGGCTGCTTCGCTGGTGAATGCCACGGATTCCGAAGAGGAATCACCGCCGCATCCGCTGAGACTGGCCAGAATCAGACTGGCCGTCAGAATCTTCTTCACTGCTTCTCTCCGCTCAGGCGCCCGGCCTCTCGGTGCCGGGTCAGATTGTGCGCGGATATTACCACAGCAGAACTAAGTGATTAATTTTTTTAAATGCACTTATAGTGAAAGTTGATAATCGTTCGCAACATTATTAATATCCACACCCACTGTGCGTATCCCGGATCGGAAACCGCCTCCGGAGTTCACGCGTTACCCATTGTTTGATGTTTGCAGGAGCGCCCCATGAAGCTGACCCGTCTGGCCATGACCCTTGCCACTGTTTCCGTACTGACTGCCTGTGGCGGTGGTTCATCCGGCAGCGACAGCGCTGTCAATGTCGACAACGTACGCAAAGTACTGAACACCAACGCCGACATTGCCTACGCCGCGTACAGCGACGCTGTGACCACGGCAACCGCTCTGAAAGACGCCATCGATGATCTGTCCGCTGCCGTCGACACCTACAACACCGCCCGCGCTCAGGTCAGCGTGGCCGCAGCTGATCCGAACTACACCGCCATGGTGACCGCCCTCGCCAACGCCAAAACTGCCTGGCTGGTCGCCCGCGAACCTTACGGTCAGACCGAAGTATTCCGCTTCCGCCTGAGCCCGATTGATTCCACCGATTACGAATCCGAAGACGGTCCGGAAGGCGACATCAACGCCTGGCCACTGGGCGAAGCCCTGATCGACTACGTTCAGACCAGCAGTGGCGATGAATTCGACACCAGCCAGATTGGTGTAACCGCCAACCAGGCCGGCATTAACGGCAACGGCGCCATCGACAAAGCCCACGCCGACAGCAGCCCGCGCGACAACATCATCGGCAACACCGCGGTCACCATCGACGCCGACCTGCTGACCAATACCGCCACCGCCGACGACGAGCGCGACGTGATTGCCGGTTACCACGCCATTGAATTCCTGCTGTGGGGCCAGGACCTGAACGACAACTACGAGGTTACCGACGGTACCGACCGTGACGAAGCGGTTAAGACCCACGACGCGGCCAATCTGGCGTCCGGCGGTCAGCGTCCGCTGTCTGATTTCTACGAAGACACCTACGGCGCCCGTCGTCTGACCTACCTGCAGGTGGCTGCCGCCAAACTGGTTGAAGACCTGACCGCCGTGCGCGATGGCTGGGCCTCCGGCGCTGAGTACCGTACTGCTTTTACCACCATCAGCAGCCAAGCTCAGGCCAAACAGAAGCTGGCTGAAATCCTGACCGGTATGGGCACCCTGTCGGAAGGTGAGCTGGCCGGTGAGCGTATGCAGATTGCGTTCGCCAGTAACTCTCAGGAACACGAGCACTCCTGCTTCTCGGACAACACGCACCGTGACATCGCCATGGATGCCAAAGGCGTGGCCAACAGCTACTACGGCGAATACGAAGGTTACGACAGCAACCTCGACGGCGTGATTGATGCCGACGACACCGACGGTATCGCCAACGCGGTATCCGGCTACGGCGTTGCTGACCTGCTGGCCGATGCCGGCCTGACCGATCTGGCCAGCCAGATGGTGACCGCCCTGACCACCACCGAAACCAACTACACCGCCATCGATGCGAAAGCCCGTGCCGGTGAGCCGTTCGACGTGCAGATCATGGCAGTCAACCTCAATGCCACCAACCCGGTGTACAAAACCATCAAGTCGCTGAACGCGCAGTCAGGCATCATTGCTGAGGTCGCCGACGCACTGGATCTGGACGCCGAGGTGGTTGATGAAGACGCCTCTGGATGCGATACCTCTGACCCGACAACCGAGTGCTGATCGCGGTCTGAGCTATGTTCAGAGCGTTTTTCCACAAACCGGGCCTGTCCCGGTTTGCTGCATTCTGGCTGACGCTGTCCGCACCTCTGGCCGCGCCGTTGACAGTAACCCTCACCATGACCCTGTGGCTGAGCGGGTGCGATACGTCGTTGTCCGCGTTTTTGTCCGAGTCGTTGTCCACGCCGTCGCCGGTGGCGGCGGAAGAAGCCAGTGAGCGCCAGCCCGGCGGTGCTACCACCGTCAGTGTGATGCCGTTCCCGGCCTTCGACAAAGTGGTGCCGAACCTGCCGGCGGACGCAAAAGCCGATTTCTTCGCCGGACGCGCGCTGGCCGACCAGCCGTGGGTGAAAGCGCCCACCACCACCACCGCCAGCGACGGTCTTGGCCCTGTTTACAACGCCCGCACCTGCCTCGCCTGCCACATCCGCGGCGGCAAAGGCCGGCTGCCGGACGACAACCACACGCCGCTGTTCAACGCCTTCCTGCGCGTGAGCCTGCCAGCGCGGGCCGCCACCGACGTGAACCCGGCCATTGGCGTGATCCCGGAACCCACCTACGGCGATCAGCTGCAGGGCCAGTCGGTCGCCTTACTGCACCAGCTGCGCAGTGCCACGCCGGAAGCCATCGCCGCCAGCGGGGATGTGCCTCCGGAAGCCTATGTGTACGTGATCTGGCAAGAACACACTGTCACCTACCCCGATGGCCAGACGGTTACGCTGCGCAAACCCCTGCCCGACATCCGCCATTTAGGTTACGGCCCGCTGCACCCGGATACCCTGTTCAGCCTGCGCAATGCGCCGGCGATTCATGGCATGGGCTTGCTCGAAGGCATTGCACAGGCCGATCTGAATGCGCTCGCCGACCCGGACGACGCCAATGGCGATGGCATATCAGGCCGCGTGAATCAGGTGTGGGATGCACGCACGCAACGCACGGTGCCCGGCCGCTTTGGCCTGAAAGCCAACCGCCCGACCATGGACATGGTGGTGGCCTCGGCCTTTGCCAACGACGTCGGCATCAGCAACGAACTCTTTCCCGCAGGGCCGTGCGCACCGGCGCAAAGCCGCTGCCTGAGTCAGGCCAACGGCAACGACGACGAAGGCGTGGAACTGCCCGCGCATCTGCTGGCTCTGGTGACCGAATTCAGCCGCAATCTGGGCGTGCCCGAGCGGCGTCAGGCGGCAGCGCCCGAGGTGCAGGCCGGGCGCACCCTGTTTTATCAGACGGGCTGTCAGGCCTGTCACCACCCGGACTACATCACCGCAGACGACCCGCAGCGGCCGCATTTATCCGGCCAGCACATCTGGCCCTACACCGACCTGCTGCTGCACGACATGGGCGATGACCTGGCCGATGGCCGCCCGGACTTCGCCGCCAGTGGCCGCGAATGGCGGACGCCACCGCTGTGGGGCGTTGGCCTGCTGGGTCAGGTAAACGGCAGCAACAGCCTGCTGCACGATGGCCGGGCGCGTTCGGTGGAAGAAGCCGTGCTGTGGCATGGCGGTGAAGCCGCCGCCGCCCGCCAGCGCTTTATGCAGCTTGAGCAGAGCCAGCGCAGCGCCCTGCTGCGCTTCGTTGAATCGCTGTAGAAAAAACGAGTTGATGAGAACCGCCCGCCCGTCACTGCGAACGACGGCGGACGGACAACCCTGATACGCGCGGCAGAGACCGCCAACAGGAGACGATGATGAGAGAAAAAAGCACGACCCTGCACAGCCGGCGCCGCTTTCTGCGTCAGTCTGTGCTGACCGCCGGCCTGCCGCTGGTGTGGTCACCCCTGGCCTTTTCCGGTCAGGCTCTATCCGCTAAGACAGGTGCCGGGCAAGCGCCTGCCCATGAAGCCTGGGTGTCGGCGCAGGGCGACGGCCAGGATCACTACGCGCTGAGCTGGATTACCCCCGATGGTCAGTCCGCCAGGGTGGCGTCAGCACTGTCCGGCTTCCGTGGCCATGGCGCCGCCCAGCACCCGCTGAAACCGGGCGTGGTGGTGATGTTCTCGCGCAGCCCGGGCACCGAAGGCGTGGAAGTCGATCTGGCCCGCGGTGAGATTACCCACCGTTTTCAGTCGGCCGACGGCCACCATATGCACGGTCACGGCTGTTTCAGCGCCGACGGCCGGGTGCTGTACACCACAGAATCCGACTACCGCGACGGCACCGGCAAAATCGTGCTGCGCGACAGTCAGGACTACCGCCCGCTGGGCGAGTTTCTGTCGCACGGCACCGGCCCCCACGACATTCAGCTGATGCCCGACCAGAAAACTCTGGTGGTCGCCAACGGCGGTCTGCGTACCCGTCCGGAAAGCGGCGCTCAGGTGCTGAACCCGGACACCATGCGTTCAACCCTGACCTATCTGGATGCCGCCAGCGGTCGCCTGCTCAGTGAGCACACCCTGAGTGAGAGCAAAGCGTCGATCCGTCATCTGGACGTTGCCCGCGACGGCACCGTGGTGGTCGCCACTCAGCTGCAGCGTCAGGCCATGAGCGACAACCATCTGGTGGCGCTGGGCGCGGTGCACAAACCGGGGCAGGAGCTGATGCTGCTCAACGGTCCGCTGAGCCTGATTGAACGCTTCAACGATTACATGGGCAGCGTGGTGCTGAACGAGCACGAGCGCATCGCCGGCTTTACCAGCCCGCGTGGCAATATTGCCGCGTTCTGGCACATCGACAGCGGCGAGCTTGCCGGTTATCACGCCTTTTTTGATGTCTGCGGCCTGACCACCTCGCTCGACGAGCGCTGGTTCGTGCTATCGAATTCCGCCGGTGAAGTCCGCCAGCTGAACGCCCGCACCCTGAAAGAAGATAAATCCCTGCGCCGCGACTATGACGGCATGCACTGGGACAACCATATGCTTGCCATCCACCTGAACGATGCGACGGTCTGAGGGCATGAAACGGATGAATTCCATGAAACCATTAATCGCATTACCGGCGCTGGCCCTACTGCTCAGCGCCTGCGGTGGCGAACGTCTGAACGACGAAGCGGTACTGAGTGAAGGTGCGCTGAGCAAAGCCGTGCAGGAACTTGCCGAGAACACCATTATTCCGGCCGTAACCGGCTTTACCACAGAAGCGACCAACCTCGACGACGCAGCCAGCGCCTTCTGTGCCGACATCAGCAGCAGCAACCTGCAAACCCTGCAGGCGCAGTGGAAAACCACCAGCGCCAGCTGGTACCGCCTGCTGCCGTTTAATTTCGGCCCCCTCGATGATGACGCGGTATTTCCGGCGTACCAGTACATTGATTCGTACCGTCTGCGTGGCGACAATTATTTAAGTTCGGTGCGCACCGTAATCAACCAGTGGCTGGCGTCCTCCGACACGCTGGACGCGGATTTTTTTAACAGCCTCACCTTCAATAAAGTGGGTCTGCTGGCGATTGAAGTGGCCGCCTTTGAAACCGCCGGTACCCAAAGCAGCAGTGCCGCCGATATCGTCAGCGAATACGCCAGCACCAGCCGTAAATGCGCAGTGCTGACCGGCCTCACCGGTGCCTTAAAAGAAAAAGCCACCTACGTGCAGGACGGCTGGCAAGTCGCCTACGTCGACAGTACCTCGCCGTATCTGACGCTGTTTATTAACGACGATTTACCGGACGGCGCCAGCGCCTTATCAACCCTGATTACCGCCATTCAGGTGTATCTGGATTACCTGCCGACCCGTAACGTGCTGACCACCACAGCCACGTTGTCGGGCAATATCTGGTATCAGGTCGATGACAGCCTGACGGTGATCCGCGAATTACTGGCCGGCACGGCAAACTCCAGCGTTACCCTGTTCAGCCTGATGACCAGTTCCGGCAACAGCACCGCCGTCGCCACGGTAACCGCCAATCTCGATCAGGCCGACGAAAATATCAGCGACGAAGATGCTACCTCGTTCAACGCCACAGCGGCTCTGCTGGACGGCAATTTCAAACGCGAAATTCCCGACAGTCTGGATGTCAGCCTCGGCATTAATTTCACCGACGGCGATTAAGCACGCGGTTTAACCACTTATTTTTCTGCAGGATTCCGATATGAAAACCATGATGAAACCACTGGCCAGCGCCGTCCTTTTGGCAGGCATCAGCAGCACCGTTCTGGCCGATGATCAGCAGACCATTCAGGCGCTGGAACAACGCATTCAGGAACTGGAAAACACCCTGAATGAACGTCTTGATGTGCTGGCCGATGCGGTCGAAAAACAACAGACCAGCGGTCAGGACAACAAAGTGCACATCGGCGGTTACGGCGAAATGCACTACAACAATCTGGATGAAAACGGTGAAGACACCCGCACGCTGGATTTCCACCGCATGGTGCTGTTTTTCGGTTACGACTTCAGCGACCGCGCCCGTTTTGTTACCGAATTTGAGGTGGAACATATTCTGGTCAGCGCCTCCAGCGGCGGTGCCGTGGAAATTGAGCAGGCGTATCTGGAATTCGATCTGAAGGACAACATGCAGCTGCGCACCGGTATGCTGCTGATGCCGGTCGGTCTGGTGAACGAAACCCACGAACCGCCAACCTTTTACGGGGTAGAACGCCCGGTAGTGGAAACCACCATTATTCCGACCACCTGGTACTCCAACGGCATAAGCTTCACCCACCGCCTGAGCAATGGCATCAGCTATGACCTGATGATTTCTGAAGGTCTGAAAACCGAAGATCCGACCACCAGCTCCGACGCCGATCCGTTCGACCTGAAAGCCGGCAAACAGAAAGGCTCCAACGCCGACGCCTTCGATCTGGCCACCACCGCCCGCATCCGCTACACCGGCGTCGCTGGTCTGGAACTGGCGGCCTACGCTCAGTATCAGCCAGATCTGGATCAGAGCGCCGTGGATTCCTACGCCGAATCCGCCACTCTGGTGGGCGCGCATGCCGTGTATCAGTGGAACAGCATCACCACCAAAGCCCTGTACGCGCGCTGGGATCTGGCTGGTGACGATGCCAAAGCCGCCGGTAAAAACGTGCAGGACGGCGGTTATGTTGAAATTAACTGGCGTCCGTCCGAGCAGTGGGGTGTATTTGCCCGTCAGAGCAACTGGTCACAGGAAACCGGAGTTGATGCCGCCCAGAGCGACGTGGGTGTGAATTACTGGCCGCTGCCGGACATCGTGTTTAAAGCCGATGTGCAGATGCAGAATGACGACGCTGGCAACGCCGACGGCTTTAATCTGGGCATGGGCTATCAGTTCTGATCCGATCTTTAATGCCATAAAAAAGGCCGCGTTTGCGGCCTTTTTTATGCGTTGCGACGTGAACCTGCGCATCACATCGGGTTCAGTCAGGCTACAGCCAGCGCATTTTGCGGAACCACCACAGCAGCCCCACCGCGAGCGAGCCCATCACACCCAGCAGAATAAAATAGCCATTGTGCGCGTGCAGTTCCGGCATGCGGTCGAAGTTCATACCGTACACACCGGCAAGAAAACTGAGCGGCACAAAAATCGCGGTAATCACCGTCAGAATCCGCATGGTGCTGTTCAGCTGATGCGACGTCACCGAAATATAGCCGTTGATTAAATCGCCGCAGAGTTCGTAAAACATCTGCGTCAGACTGTGCAGCCGTTCAAACCGGTCGTGCAGATCAATCACCACGTGATTCAGCGCATCGTCATCGGGAAACTGGTTATAGTCGACAGAACGCAGCTCGTCGGTGATGTTTTTGTGGTAATTGAATGTGCGGCGTAATTTCACCAGCCGTGAGCGGTAACTGATGAGCTCGCGCATGTGCTGGTCGCTGCCGCCTTCCTGCACCGCGTCTTCCAGATCGCTGAGCTGGCTTTCAAATTCAAGAATATTATCGAGATAAATGCCCGCCGAAGCGTGCATGATGCGCAGCGCCAGAAACGCAGTGCCACGCTGCAGCTGCGCCGCGGCTCCGTCGTTCATCATCATATCGACACTTAACGCAGGCACCGGATGACGGGAAATCAGCAAGCGCTCGCCAACGAAAAACGAAATCGACTGACCACTGTGATTCAGTTCGGTATCAAAACTGGCAATACCGCGGTACAGAATAAACGTGAAATCGCTGAATTCCTCCAGCTTCGGCGGATGCCGGTCACGCAGGGCATCACTCACCGCCAGCGGGTGGCAGCCGAGTGACAGCAGCAATTCCCGCTCACGGCTTTCGCTTTCCTGACAGATATCGACCCACAGCCGGCTGCCGCTGTCGTTGCGCCACTGCGCCACCAGCTCATCGCTGCCGTAACGGATATCGCCGCCTGAGGTTAACCACAAGGTGCGGATCATAGGTTTTCTCCCTGGTCCTTTGCCGTCACTAAAACAGAGACAACTGCAAGCCGGCAAGTGCTGCAAAATCGTCACCGGTAAACTGAAACACAGATTCGGCCGGTGGCATTAATTGTTTTTCCAGATAGTGCGTGTAATCGGCGGCGCTGCCCGGTGAATCGTCGGGCCACACCGGCTCGGGGCCGGCCACCGTCATACGGTAGCTGATCCAGCCACCACGGTTGGCAAAACGCGACGGCAGACCTTTCAGTGCCAGCCATTGTTCAAGACGTGCGGCCGCCTGCGCGTGGGGCGGAATATTTTTCTGATACGCGCTTAATGGCCTGCGCAGGCGTTTACGGTAAATCAGCTGTTCATCGAGCAAACCGGCGAGCAGGGCCTGCACCTGCTCGCGCAGCCAGTCGGCGTAGGGTTCACCGAGAAAAATGCGGCGGTACAGTTCGCGCTGAAAACGGCGCGCCAGCGGCGTCCAGTCGCTGCGCACGGCTTCGAGCCCTTTGAACACCATCTCGGGTTCGCCCGCCGCGTTGCGGATTAGCCCGGCATAGCGCTTTTTGCTGCCGGTTTCCTCGCCGCGAATAGACGGCATAAAAAAGCGCCGGTAATGGGTTTCGTATTCCATTTCCAGAAAACTTTCGAGCCCATAATGTCCGGCCAGTTCCTGCTGCCACCACTGATTCAGCCCCTGTACCAGCGTTTGCCCAATAGTATCGGCTTCGTCGTCGCTGACCTCGCGTTTGAGCCAGACGAACACAGAATCGGTATCACCGTAAATCACGTCGTAGCCCTGCGCTTCAATCCAGCGTGAACTGCTCTGGATGATGTCGTGGCCACGCAGCGTAATCGAGCTGGATAAACGCGTGTCGTAAAAACGGCAGCCTTCTGAACCCAGCACGCCATAGCAGGAGGCCATGATCACCTTGATGGCCTGACTCAGGGCTTTATTGCCGGCTTTTTTTGCCTGCTCGCGTTTCTCGCCCAGCTGGCGGATGAGGTCCGGCAGAATATGGCGCTGATGGTGAAAGCGGCCGCCGAAAAAACCGGGCACGGCACGCTTGTCGGCCAGCGCCTGTTCGTCGAGCAGCAGGCCTTCGGTCAGCCCCATAGGATCAATGCAGAAAGTGCGGATAATCGACGGATACAGACTTTTAAAATCGAGCACCAATACGTGCTCGAACAAACCCGGACGCGAGTCCATGACGTAGCCGCCGGGGCTTTTCTGCGCGTGATAGCCTTCGCCGATATTGGGCGCCACGTACCCTGCGCGGTGCAGACGCGGCAGGTACATATTTTCGAATGCTGCCACCGAACCGCCCATCCGGTCCATCAGCAGACCCGTCATGTGCGATCGTTCCATCGCGAAATTCAGCAGGTCGGCTTTTGCAAAAATACGCCACACCAGTTCGCAGTCTTTCAGGTTGTACTCGGCCAGCGCGGTTTTATCCTGAATAAATAAGCGCTCGATATCATCGCCGCGCTGCTCGCCGTGCAGCAGTTTCTGGTCCTGCAGAAAATGGCCGGCCACATCGTTTAAGGCGAAGCTTTCAAACTGAAACGTGGCGTTGCGCAGCAGGTCGATGCCGTCCAGCACCACGCGCCCGGCAATGTGCAGAAAAATACGGTCGGCATTGGTGCTGCTCTGGCGCCATTCAAGCGCCGAACCATCGCGGCCAATGGCAAACGTCAGACCATGCTCGCGAAATCTATTGCGTAAAAACGCAAAGTCGAACTGCACCACGTTCCAGCCCATGATGACGTCCGGATCAAACTGCTGACACTCGTGCAAAAGCGCCTGCAATAATTCCGCTTCACCCGCCAGATAATGAATAACGCCATCTGCACTGACGGAGCCCGCGCGCGTTTCGTCCATCATCAGCACCCGGCTGAAACCTTCGGCATAAAGGCCAATGCAAAACAGCCGGTCGGGCTCCCCCAAACGGGGAAATGAGGTTTCAATATCGAGCGATAAACAGCGCAGCGGCGGTAATGACGCATGGCGTTCACCGGCTTTCAGGCGGCCGTCACTCAGCTGCAGAAACGCGCGCTCAGCATCCGCTGTGAGCTCGCCCATAAGCTGCGCCGCACCATAGATAAAGCGTTCCATGAGGTAGCGGTCGGTAGGGCGGATATCCACTTCTCGGGCGACGATAGCCTGACTGGCCAGCACGTCGCGCCAGCGGTACACCATGCCCGCCGGCAGATAACAGGCCGCCGCCGGGCGCGCCGAAAAACTCTGCATGGGCACGTCGGCAATACGCACCGGCCAGCCCAGTGTGTGGGCGCAGGCTTCGGCTTTTTCACGTTTATCGGCGTCAATAAAACACACGGCGTCCGCACGCACGTGCTGGCGTACCGGGCCACGCGCTGTGTGCCACCAGAAGGTCAGTAAGGTGCCCTGTTCGTCGTCCGACCAGCTGGAGGTCAGTAAAAAGGCGTTTGTCATTGACTGCTCTATACTCAGGACTGACACGGGCTACGGGAAAGAGACGGAAGCCTAACACAGGAAGGATGGACACCATGAGCAAACCCATTATTTCGCAGGATCCGCTGTATCAGATGCTGCGTAACGACGATGTCGCCGGTTTTAATGCTGCCCGTGCCGCGGGACAGAAATGCGATCTGCGCGGCTGTGATCTGCGCGGTCTGGATCTGCGCAATATCAATCTCGTTAATACCGATCTGACCGATGCCTATTTCCGTGGTTCGGATATCCGCGGCATCGACTTCCGCGGCTGCCGCATGGACGGTGTCAGTCTGGCCGATGCCAAAATCAGTGGCTGCTATTTTCCGCACGATATTCCGGCGCAGGAAATTCTGCTGTCGGTGTCGCATGGCATCCGCATCCGCCACGTGTCGTCCTGACGCAGTCCTTCCTGATTCTGCCCTTTCTGGCTCTGTCCCTCCTGACTCAGTCCTTTCTGGCTCTGTCCCTCCTGACTCAGCCCCTCCGGATGCTCCATTCCCGCGCCCCATCCCCGCGTGCCAACGACAGCACATCCTGACATTCCTGTCATCAGCAGCCGAAATAACTACAAAATGACCGCACCAGAGCGGTTAGCCAGAAAGGCCATGGTCAGGGATTGACCGGATTCTTAACCTGCATCACGTCCCGGCAAAAATCGTCCCCTGCGCTTATTCAAGGTTACACACTTTTACGGTAGAGTCTTGGCTCACTGACGGATTGCCCGAAGAGGCAACACTTGGGGGAATAAGCATGTATCTGAATGGCAAGCCATCAGAGACCGTAGAGCAACTGGTCGGCCGCATCGGGCAACTGGTCAGGGTTCTGCTGGAGAATTTTGAGCTGGACGCCGCTCCGGTATCGCTGGAAGGTGTGGACGACCTGTACGAATTATTCGACCGCGATCAGATCTTTCTGGTGCAGGACGGCATGATTCACATGACCAAGAACGGCCAGAATCTGCTGAGTTTCGACGAAGGCGATCTGATCGGCATTCACCATGCCTTTGATATGCCGACCCCCATCCTGCGCACCGACGAATACGTTGAGCTCATTCCGATTAACCGTGACCGCTTTCTGCGTCATGTGTATTCCGACAAACGCCGCCAGCATTACTGGTCGCACCTGCTGGTGTGCCTGAATGCGGTGATGCTGAATTATCTGGCCGACCTCTACAAAGATCAGGTGCGTCCGACCGCCGGCTTCCAGAACCTCCAGCCCGGCGATGTGATCATCAGTCAGGGCGACCCGGCCGAGCATGTGTATACCATCATCAGTGGTGAAGCCGATGTGTTCGTCGATGGCGTCAAAGTGGGCGATATCGGCGAAGAAGAAGTGTTCGGCGCCATGGCGGTATTCACCGGCGAGCCGCGTTCGGCCACCGTGATTGCCCGCACCCCGTGCACCATTCTGGCGGTACCGCAGAAAGACTTCGTGCTGCTGATCGAAGCTCAGCCAAAGGCGGCGGTCAACCTGATCGAAAACCTCGCCCGTCGTATTACCATTCTGAACCAGCAACTGATCGAGAAAGGCGGCGAGCACGCCTGAGCGGAACACGCTGCTGCCCTCAACCAAAACGCCGCCTTTGCGGCGTTTTGTGCTTTTACGGGCCAAACAACCCCTTTACAAAATTTATTGAGAATTATTCTTGACTACATTAACGAGAATAATTATCGTTTGCCTATCGACGTCAGAGATGGCGGCGGTAATCAGCACTCTGGCCTCTCATCCGGAGTGGTGATCTCTCTCATCAAGCTAATCACGGTTGCTTTGCCCCTCCCCTCTTCTGCGGAAGAGCGAGGGGCGCTTTTTTATGCAGCGGTTATTCAGCCCCCTGATCGCAGAAGCCTCAGCGCCACTGCAGAAAGCCATTCTCCAGCACAGCATCAATACGGAAGGTTTCCGCAACCTGCTCAGCACTCAGCACGTCGGCAGCGGCGCCGTCCGCCACCAGCCGCCCACAGCTGAGCAACAGCACGCGGTCGGCATAACGCCGCGCCAGATTCAGATCGTGCTCCACCATCACCACCGTCCTGCCAGTGGCGGTCAGAGCGCGGATATGTTGCAGACACTGTTGCTGATGGCGCAGGTCGAGGGCACTGAGCGGTTCGTCCAGCAGCCACAGGCGGCTGCCGCTCTGGCGCACCTGAATCCAGCTGCGCGCCAGCTGGCAACGTTGCTGCTCACCACCCGACAGCTGCCGGACATCGCGCTGTGCCAGATAGTGAATGTCCCAGTCGTGCAGCGCCTGCTGCACCTGCTGGCGCAAAGCCACCACCGAATCCTGATGCGCCAGCCCGCCGAGTGACACCACTTCTTCGGCAGTCAGGGGAAAGCCCAGTGCCGAATGCTGCGGCACCAGCGTGACCTTCTGTGCCCACTGCGCCCGGCTGAACTGATGGCAGGCCTGTCCGTCGAGGGTCAGCGTGCCCTGCGTCGGCTCGCTTTGCCCGGCCAGCAGATGCAGCAGGGTCGATTTACCGGCGCCGTTCGGTCCGGCCAGAATCACCAGCTCACCGGCGCCGAGCGAAAACGAGACATCGCCCAACAAAGGCGCCCGGCCCCGTACCAGACTCAGCGAGTCGGCGACCAGCAGCGGTGTTATTGCCATAGCAAACGCCTCTTTTCACGCAACATCAGCGCGATGAACACCGGCGCACCGAGCAGGGTCGTCACAATGCCAATCGGCAGTTCCGCCGGCGCAATCACACTGCGCGCCAGCGTATCCGCCGCCACCAACAGACAACCACCCAGCACCACCGCCAGCGGTAACACCCGGCGATGCGAGGCACCGGTTAACAGCCGCGCCAGATGCGGGCTGATCAGGCCGATAAAACCGATCACACCACTGGCCGATACCGCCAGCGAGACAAACACTGCCACCCACAGCACCACCTGCCACTGCATGCGGTTGACGGACACCCCCATCGAGCGGGCCTCCACCTCACCCAGCAGCAGCGCATCGAGCTGACGCAGGCGTATGGGCCAGAAGAACAGAGCCGCGCCCAACGCCAGCGTCATCGCCAGCACCCAGTGCCAGTCGGCCGAGGCCAGACTGCCGAGCGACCAGAAGGTAATCTGGCGCAGGGCATCGTCGGTGGCCATGTAACTGAGCAGACCGATCAGCGCGCTGGCGAGCACATTAACCGCGATACCGGCCAGAATCAGAAAGCTCATGGCCTGCAGCGACGAGCCGCTGAGCCCCAGCCGCAGCACCACGCTCAGGGCAATCACGCCACCGGCAAACGCCATCAGAGACTGCCCCCAGAAAGGCAATGCCAACCCGGCCGAGCCAAGCACAATGAACAACGCGGCGCCCACCGCCGAACCGCCGGATACCCCGATCAGCGCCGGGTCGGCCAGCGGATTACGCACCACACCCTGAATCAGCACACCGGCCCAGGCCAGCATGGCGCCGACCAGAAACGCCATCAGCACGCGCGGCAGACGGATCTGCCAGAGCACGGTCTGGCCGATGTCGGTCGACAGTAACCAGTCGAAGCGCTGGCTGCCGGTGATTACACCGCACAGCAACACCAGCGGAGGTAGAAGCAGGCACAGCAGCAGGATATGCTTGCGCCGCATCAGATGGGTCATCAGTCAGTCATCCGGGGGAAGAATGCGTGCATTGTGCCACATCAGTGACATCGGGGAAGGTCAGAGCAAAGGCTTTAACGCCGGCGAGCAGGCCATCTTTGTCGTCCGCAAACACGGCCAGTGGCGCGTCTACCGCAATGAGTGCCCGCATCTGGGCATCGGTCTGGAGTGGATGCCCGACCAGTTTCTCGACGCCGACGGCTGCCTGATTCAGTGCGCCATGCACGGCGCCCTGTTTCTGATCGACAGCGGAGAATGCATTTCAGGGCCGTGCAGCGGACAGTCGCTGACGGCCGTGGCGCATGAAATCCGCGACGACCAGCTGTGGGTCGATCTCTGACCTTTATTTGGTCAGTTTATTGAGCGCGTCTTTACCGCTGTCGAGCAGGCCGGAGCCGGTGTGCTTCAGCTTGTCCATCACCGTATCCTGCTTAAACGGGTTGGCGAACAGGTCGCGGTCACGGATCCAGTTGGAACCCACCCAGGCGCCCAGCAGTACCCCAACGATCAGAATCAGCAGGTTCAGTTTGATCAGTTTCATGTGCTTTCTCTCTCTTGTTGTTTGTTATTAAAAAGCGTTCAGACCAGCTCAACCGGAATCCGGGTGCTGAGTGCCATGCCCCATTCGCTGAAGGATACCCGGTAAGCCAGCACTTCCACACCGGCCTGAGCCACCTCGGTCAGCGCCCTGGCATAGGCCGGATCAATACTGGCCGCTGCCCGCACCCGGTCGATGCCTTCGTGCGGTACACAGAACAGCAACACCGCCCGCCAGCCCTGCTCTTTTAACACGCGTAATCTGTGCAGGTGTTTCAGGCCGCGTTCGGTCACGGCATCCGGAAATTCGCCAAGGCCGGGTTCGGCCCCGCTCAGCAAGGTCACGCTTTTTACTTCGACGTAGGTATCCGGCCCGGTGGCCTGCGTGAGCAGAAAATCGAGCCGGCCGTCATCGACTTTCGGTTCGCGCTTAATGTCGTAGTCGCCGGCCAGCTCGGCAATAACGCCCTGCGCTAACGCCTCCGCCACCAGCGCGTTGGCGCGGGCGGTGTTCACACAGGCGCGGAAGCGGCCATCCACCTCCACCCATTCCCAGGTCAGGCGGTATTTGCGCTGGTCGTTCAGGCTGTCCCACAGCCACACGCGGCTGCCGTCGTCGGCGCAATGCTTCATCGAGCCGGTGTTCGGACAATGGGCGGTGATCTCCCGGCCATCGTCGAGGCGCACATCGGCCAGAAAACGCTTGTAGCGTTTCAGCAGGGTTCCGGTTAACAGCGGCGCGTCGTACTTCACAAGCCGCCCAGCCAGACACGCAGGCGTTCAACCGCTTCCTGCAGGCGCTCAAGACGGGTGGTAAACGCAAAGCGTACGTGGGTGCCGGCACCGAATTCGCCAAAATCCACACCCGGCGTGATGGCCACGCCGGCTTCGTTCAGCACGCGTGAACAGAAGCTCAGGCTGTCGTCGGTGAAGCGGCTGGCGTCGGCGTATATATAGAAGGCACCGTCGGGGGCCACCGGCACATCAAAGCCGAGTTCCGGTAATGCCTTCAGTAAATAGGCCCGGCGTTCTTCCAGTTCAGCGCGGCGCGCTTCCAGAATGGCCATGGTCCCGGGCTCAAAGGCAGCCAGTGCGGCGTACTGTGCCGGCGTCGGCGGCGCCAGAAACAGATTCTGCGCCAGCGTATCCAGGGTCGGCACCCAGGCCTCCGGCACCACCGCCCAGCCTAACCGCCAGCCGGTCATACCAAAGAATTTGGAGAAGCTGTTCAGCACCACGGCGTCGTCGGCCACCGACAGTACCGTCTGTGGCGCGCCGGTGTAGTTCAGCCCCTGATAAATCTCATCCACCCACAACTCGCCCTGCTGCTCGCGTACGGCCTGCGCCAGTGCGTCCAGTTCTTCAAGACTCAGCACAGTGCCGGTCGGATTGGCGGGCGAGGCTACCAGCGCGGCTTTGGTGTGCGCCTGCCAGTGGCTGCGGATATCGGCCGGCGTCAGCTGGTAGCGTTTATCGGCACCACAGGGCACCAGCTGACCATGGCCTTCAAACACCCGCGCAAAATGACGGTTACAGGGGTAGCCCGGGTCGGCCAGCATCAGTGTCTGTCCCACATCCAGACGGGCGGCGGTGAGCAGCAGCAAGGCACCGGACGCACCTGGCGCAAGCACGATACGTTGCGGGTTAAGGTCGACACCAAAGCGTTCGCCGTAATAACCGGCCAGCTTCTGGCGCAGCTGCGGCAGACCCAGTGCCGGGGTGTAACCCGTTTTGCCCGCTTTCATCGCGCTGACGGCGGCGTCGATCATAGGATCCGGTGTCGGAAAATCGGGTTCGCCCACTTCGAGATGGATGATGTCGCGCCCTGCAGCCTGCAGCGCCTGCGCTTCGGCCAGAATGGCCATGACCTGAAAAGGACGGACTTCGGTGGTGCGCAACGCAGCGGGCGCGGGGGGTAACACGGACATAATGACCAGTTCGACAACAAACAAGTGCCCTATTGTGCCAGATGACCGACCGGCATCAACAAAAGGCGCCAGAAATAGTTGGCGCCTGCCATGTTATCTGATAGTTTCCCCGCCTTATTGATTTTGGAGCCCGGTACAACAGGCAGGTTTGCAGTTGCACCGGTGCGCATGGACCCGACTCCGGGATTTCCGGTTCAGCAGGTGAGGCAGTAACGCGATGCCGCAAGATAACAAAGAGTTTGCACTGTCCAATTTCACCCCGTACGAAATTGGCAAGGACGAAGAGTACATGAGCGATAACCAGCTCAAACACTTCACCCAGATCCTCAGCAACTGGAAACAGGAACTGATGGAAGAAGTGGACCGTACCAAAGAGCACATGCAGACCGAGCTCAACAACTATGCGGACCCTAACGACCGTGCCAGCCAGGAAGAAGAATTCAGCCTGGAACTGCGTACCCGCGACCGCGAGCGTAAGCTGATCAAAAAGATCGAGAAGACTCTGGATCTGATCGACAAAGGTGATTACGGCTACTGTGTGGCCTGTGGCGTTGAAATCGGTATCCGCCGCCTCGAAGCCCGTCCGACCGCCGATCTGTGTATCGACTGTAAGACGCTGGCCGAGATCAAAGAAAAGCAGCTGGGCGTGTAAACGACCGCTGACTGACCGGAATGGGCAACCCTGGGGTTGCCCATTTTGTTTTACGGCTTTATGTTCCCTGCTGTTTTTAGCGCCGGTCGCCCGACCATGACACTGCCAACCCACACCTCCTATACCGGCCGTTTCGCGCCATCGCCCACCGGGCCTCTGCATTTCGGTTCGCTGCTGGCCGCTCTGGCGAGCTTTCTCGACGCCCGTGCCGCGCAGGGACGCTGGCTGGTGCGCATTGAAGACCTCGACCCGCCGCGCGAAGACCCCACGGCCGCCGCCAGCATTCTGCAGATTCTCGACGCCTATGGTCTGCACTGGGATGGCGACGTGCGCTATCAGAGCCAGCGCAACGACGTCTATCAGGCGCGCCTTGAGCAACTGCGTCAGCGCGGACTGGCCTTTGCCTGCCAGTGTTCGCGCAAGCAACTGAACGGCGACGCCCATCACGGTGACTGCCGGTGTCAGGCCAGCAGCGACATTGCCTGGCGCTTTCTCTGCCCCAAAGGCGACTACCGGTTTAATGATGCCTTACAAGGCGAATGGTGCGAGTCGCTGGATGCCATCGGCGATTTTGTCCTCAAACGCCGCGACGGCCCCTGGTCGTATCAGCTGGCCGTGGTCAGCGATGATATTGATCAGGGCATTACCCACATCGTGCGCGGCATCGACCTGATCGACTCTACCGCCCGCCAGGCGCTGCTGTATCAGGCGTTCGCCGAGCCATTGCCGGCCTATGCGCACATTCCGGTGGCGCTGGAAGCCAACGGCCAGAAACTGAGCAAACAGAATCTGGCGCGGCCGCTGACCGGCGAAAACATCAGCGCCACCTTGTTTCAGGCACTGCAGTGGCTGAATCAGGCTCCGCCGGCCGACCTGCACGGCGCCGCGCCGGCTGAGTTGCTGCACTGGGCCACCACCCATTGGCGGCTCTCTGCCCTGCACGGCCTGCGCGAACAATCCGCCCCTGTGTATTTCCAGCGCGCCTGAGCATTTCCGCCGCGCCTGACTTCAGCCTGCTGACTTTGTGGTACGCTTGCCGCTTTCACTGTGCAGCCGGAACACTATGTACGATTACCGCCTTGGACTGGCGTTTCTGGTGGGGATTTACCTCTTCTCGCCCATCATGATGGACTGGTGGCTGGACGATAAAGGCGCCTGGTACCGCCCGTTCGCCATCTGGCTTCTGCTCATTGCGTTTTATATCTGGCTGAACCGTAAGCGGGGTGATGATGAGCTTTAGTCTCGGTCAGCTCGGGGTTATCGTTCTCGGCTATCTGTTTTTCCTGTTTTCCACCGCCTACGCCGTTGAGCGTGGCTGGGTGCCGCGCCGTTGGGTGCGCCATCCGCTGGTGTATATTTTCTCGCTCGGCGTGTACGCCAGCGCCTGGGCCTTTTATGGCTCGGTCGGCATGGCCAGCGAATACGGCTATGGCTTCCTCGCCTATTATCTGGGCATCTCCGGCGCCTTTGTGATGTCGCCGATTCTGCTGCGGCCGCTGCTGCACATCACCCGCATTTATCAGCTGAGCTCGCTGGCCGACCTGCTGGCCTTCCGTTACCGCTCACGCCTGGCCGGTATGCTGGTGTCGGTGTTCACGCTGGCGGTGGTGATCCCGATGCTGACCCTGCAGATCAGCGCCATCGCCGACACCCTGCATCTGCTCAACAGTGAATGGCCGGCCACCACGCTGGCGTTTGGCTTCTGCGTAATCATGGTGCTGTTCGCGGTGCTGTTCGGCGCCCGCCATGTGTCGCCGCGTGAGAAACACGAAGGTCTGGTGTTTGCGCTGGCGTTTGAGTCGCTGCTGAAGCTGGTTGCCATTCTGGTGCTGGGTGGCGTGGCACTGTTCAGCGTGTTCAGTGAAACCGGCGGTCTGGAACAGTGGCTGATCGACAATCAGGCGCGTCTGGCGCATCAGCAGATCACCCTGCAGGAAGGCCCATGGCGCACCCTGCTGCTGGTGTTCTTCGCCGCAGCCGTGGTGATGCCGCATATGTTTCATGTGACCTTCACCGAGAACGTCAACAGCGATGCCCTGAAGCCCGCCAGCTGGGGCTTCCCCTTATTTCTGCTGGCCATGAGTCTGGCGATTCCACCGATCCTGTGGGCCGGCGTGCATCTGAATGTGCACACCCCGCCGGAATATTTTGCCCTCGGCATCGGCCTGAAACTGCAGTCGCCGGCTCTGGTAGTGATCACCTTCCTCGGTGGTCTGGCGGCGGCATCGGGCATCATGATTGTGATGACACTGGCCACGGCGGCCATGTTCCTCAACCATCTGGTGCTGCCTTTCCACAAGCCCAGCCCGCGCCACGATTTTTACCGCTGGCTGCTGTGGATGCGGCGCTCGCTGATCGCCGGCATCCTGCTGCTGGCCTACGCCTTCTACCGCATGCTGGGCGTCGACCTCGATCTGAACCGCCTCGGCATTCTCGCCTTCGTCGCGGCGCTGCAATTTCTGCCCGGCGTACTGGGTTTGCTGTACTGGCCGAAATCCAACCGCAAGGGGTTTCTGTCGGGCCTGATCGCCGGCATTTTGCTGTGGCTGTACGGCATGTTGCTGCCCTTCTCGGCTGCCCGTCTGGGCTGGAACATTCCGCTGCCGATGCCGGCCGTGGACGAGAGCAACTGGCACCTCGCGGCCATCGCGGCCTTCGCCCTGAATCTGGTGCTGTTTGTGCTGGTCAGTCTGTCGACCAAGCAGAAGGCTTCAGAAATTTCCGCCGCCGACGCCTGTTCCATCGATACCCTTTCGCGCCCGAGCCGCCGGCCGCTGATTGCCGGCAATTCCAACGACGTCATCACCGCGCTGAGCAAACCGCTTGGCCGCTACGTAGCAGAACGCGAGGTGTATCAGGCGCTGGGAGACCTAGACCTGCCGTCCTATGAAGACCGGCCCTACGCGCTGCGTCGTCTGCGTGCCCGTCTGGAGGCCAACCTGTCCGGCCTGATGGGCCCAACCGTGGCACACGACATCGTTACCCGCTACCTGCCGTTTCAGGAAAACGCCGAACTCAGCGAAGACATCTATCAGATTGAGCAGCGGCTGGAAGGCTTTCACGACCGCCTGAGCGGTCTGGCCGGCGAGCTGGATAACCTGCGCCGTTACCACCGCCAGACGCTGGAGCGTCTGCCGATGGGCGTGTGTTCACTGGCCGACGACGGCGAGATTCTGATGTGGAACCAGGCCATGACCGACCTTACCCAGATCGACGCCGGCAAAGTTACCGGCGCTCATCTGAGCCGGCTGCCACAGCCCTGGTCGGGCCTGCTGCAGGATTTTGTCCACAGCCGCGCCATGCACGAACACAAAAAGCGCGTGGATATCGGCGCCCGCCCGCGCTGGTACAGCCTGCACAAGTCGGTCATCAAGGCCAGCGGCAGCCAGCCCGGCGGCATTGTGGTGCTGATGGAAGATCAGACCGAAACCCAGCTGCTGGAAGAAGAACTGATTCACAGCGAACGTCTGGCCTCCATCGGCCGGCTGGCGGCGGGTGTAGCCCACGAAATCGGCAACCCGATCACCGGCATCGACTGTCTGGCGCAGAACATCCGCTATGAAACCGATAACCCGGAGCTTCTGGAAATGGCCAACCAGATTCAGGAGCAGACCAAGCGGGTGACGCGCATCGTGCAGTCGCTGATGAACTTCGCCCACGCCGGTAACCACTCCACTGAACACGAAGCAGTGAATCTGTCCCACGTGGTGGAAGAAGCCATGCAGCTGCTGCGTCTGAGCAAACGCAGTCAGGACATCGGCTTTATTAACCGCTGCGAAGGCGAGCTGAACATTCTTGGTGATCCGCAGCGACTGGTGCAGGTGTTCGTGAATCTGCTCAGCAATGCGCGCGACGCCAGCCAGCCAGGGCAGCAGATCTGTGTCAGCGCCGACGCCGACGATCATCAGATTGTGGTGCGCGTGACGGATCAGGGGCACGGCATTGACCCGGAAACCATGGACCGCATTTTTGAGCCTTTCTTCACCACCAAAGACGTGGGCAAAGGCACCGGTCTTGGCCTGTCGCTGGTGTACAACATCATCGAAGAACACTACGGCCACATCAGCATCGAAAGCCCCGTCAGCGAAGGACGCGGTACTTGTGTTAAAGTCAGCCTGCCACGCTATAACTCTGTAGAAGAACCGGAATCCGCTGTATGAGTCACATCCTGGTCGTTGAAGACGAAGCCATTATCCGTCAGTCGGTGCGCCGCCTGCTGCAACGTCACAACTACGACGTCACCGACGTCGACTCACTGGATGCCGCCAAACGCGAAGACCTCAGCCGCTACGATCTGATCATCAGCGACCTGCGCCTGCCCGGTGGCATGGGCACCGAGCTGGTTGAACTGGCCGGCGACACCCCGGTGCTGATCATGACCAGCTACGCCAGCCTGCGCTCGGCCGTGGATGCCATGAAAATGGGCGCCGTCGACTACATCGCCAAACCCTTTGATCACGAAGAAATGGCGCAGGCGGTCAAGCGCATCCTGACCGAGTCACGCCTGAGCCATAAACCGGCGGCGTCGGCTGAGCTGAAAAAAGAAGTGAATAAGGAATACCCGCACAGCGGCATCATCGGCAGCTGTGAACCCATGCTGTTGCTGTTCAAAAAGATCAGCAAAGTGGCACCAACCGACGCGACGGTGCTGATTCTCGGTGAATCAGGCACAGGTAAAGAGCTGGTCGCCCGTGCCATGCACGAGCAGAGCCGCCGCGCCGCCGCGCCCATCATCTCGGTGAACTGCGCGGCCATTCCGGAAACCCTGATCGAATCCGAACTGTTCGGCCACGAGAAAGGCGCCTTTACCGGCGCCAACAGCACCCGTCAGGGTCTGGTCGAGGCCGCCGACGGTGGCACCCTGTTCCTTGACGAAATCGGCGAACTGCCGCTTGAAGCTCAGGCACGCCTGCTGCGCGTGCTGCAGGAAGGCGAAATTCGCCGGGTAGGCTCGGTGCAGAGCAAAAAAGTCGATGTGCGTTTAGTCGCCGCAACCCACCGTAATCTGAAAGAAATGGCCAGCCGCGGCGAGTTCCGCGAAGACCTTTATTACCGTCTCAATGTGGTGGAGCTGCATCTGCCGCCGCTGCGCGACCGGGGTGAAGACGTGGTTGAAATCGCCGGCGCCATGCTCACCCGTGCCTGCAATAAGATGCAGCTGCAGCCTATGCACTTCACCAGCGATGCCATTCAGGCGATCCGCCAGTACCAGTGGCCAGGCAACGTGCGTGAGCTGGAAAACGCCGTTGAACGTGCGGTGATTCTGGCCGACGACAATGAGATTCCGGCCAGCATTCTCGGCATCGACCTGTCGCCGGACCGCTACATCAGCCAGAGCATGCGTGAAAATCTGGTGCAGACGGAACAATACGCGCCAGTTGTTGGTCAACAGCAACAGGGCGATCTATCGTTGGACGATTACTTCGTGCACTTCGTGTTAGAAAACGAGCACAACATGACCGAGACCGATCTGGCACGCAAACTCGGTATCTCCCGCAAAAGTCTGTGGGAACGACGTCAGCGTCTTGGTATCCCCCGCCGCAAAGGCACCCGGTAACACATTGAGGCCGGTGTAACCAAAAGGTTACACCGGCCTCACTTTTCGGTCATATCTCGCCACCCGCGTAACACAAATTCCCGTCAAACCTGCGCACACTCTCCCTGAAAATCCATAACCTCTTGTTTTTAAAAGGTTTTTACACTTCTTTAAAAACTGGCACGGCAATCGCTATATAGATATCAAAGCAATAAGAAACGCGCCCACAAAAATAAAAATAACAAAGCAGGGTGCTTTAAGCCGGAAAATAAAAATAAAAACACGGCGCCGAGTTCACAATAACAATAATAAGCCCCGACTCACTGACAGATGATTGCTTTGCCGACATCCCCATGCCGTCAAAGCAATCCTCTTTCTTCTATCCCCGCAGTCTATTTCCTCTTCGTATCCGTCCTACAGCTGCCAGCAGGTTGCCTTGCGCCGCCACGTCATTATTTACAGTCCCAAACTCCGAGACAGAACACGCCACAATCTGGTTACGCCCCGTTACGCCCATTGGTGTTACACACTGTTACCGGCGAAACGGAAACTGTTACCTCAGACCCCGCCCCCGGGTAACACTTTAGTCGAATACGTGCTACCAACCTGGCACAAGAAAGCGCAAACCATTGATTTACAAAGAATTTATATTTTTGGCACGGTGCCTGCTCTATTACAAACATCAAGGTGCGGCGAACAATAAAAATAAAAAACGTCCGTTACCTCCGATCGGCAGACAATAAAAATAACAAGATGCCGCATGGTCTGAATAACAATAAGAAACACAGACCAGGTTATGAACAAACTGTTTTGAATGCACAGCCGTTCCAGCTGTGAACAATAAGAAAAACAAAGGGCGGAAGCCTGTTTATTCAAAACAGTCGGTTCACCAAAGGAAGACGGGAACGAGAAGAACAACAAGGACACCCCCAATAAAGCCGCCACGAGCGGCTTTTTGTTTGCCTGCGATTTATTTACAGACAACGAAACGTTACACTCGCCCGCTTGTCCGCCATTCCCGGCGGAGGCAACAACTCCTGGCGAAAGCAAGAACGGCATTCAACCTTGATCAGAACATTATCCAAAACCGTGAAAGAGCTGGGCAGACGCCTGACCGGAAAGAAGCGTAACCAGGATCCGCTGGAACTCCGGATTATCCCCCGTGATGAGCACAGCATCAGCCGCAGCAACGTCAGCGAAAGTGCGCTGAAAGTACTGTACCGCCTGAACAAAGCCGGCTACGAAGCGTATCTGGTGGGCGGTGGCGTGCGCGATACCCTGCTCGGCCTGAACCCGAAAGATTTCGATGTGGCGACCAACGCCACCCCGGAGCAGGTGAACCACCTGTTCCGCAACTCGCGCCTGATTGGCCGCCGTTTCAAACTGGTTCACGTGGTGTATGGCCGTGAAGTGATTGAAGTGGCCACCTTCCGCGCCCCGCCAACGGATGAACACTCCACCAAGGTGGCCGCGACCGGCGATCAGGGCATGATCCTGCGTGACAACGTGTACGGTAATAAAGACGAAGATGCGATGCGTCGTGACTTTACTGTCAACGCTCTTTATTACGACATTTCCGATTTCAGCGTGCATTCCTACGCCGGTGGCTGGGAAGACCTGATCAATCGTCGTCTGTGCCTGATCGGTGATCCGGAAACCCGCTACCGTGAAGACCCGGTGCGCATGCTGCGTGCCATCCGCTTCGCCGCCAAGCTTGGCTTCAGCATCGAAGCCAGCACCGCTGAGCCGATTCCTGTGATGGCACCACTGCTGGGCCAGATTCCGTCGGCCCGCCTGTTTGAAGAAATCCTGAAGCTCTTCCTGCACGGTAATGCGCTGGAAACCCTGCGCCTGCTCCGTGAATACGGACTGTTTGGCCAGCTGTTCCCGGCCACTGAACAGTGTCTGCGCGAAGACCCGCACGCACTGGCCATGGCAGAGAACACCATGCGTAACACCGACGAGCGCATTCAGGCGGGTAAATCGGTAACACCGTATTTCTTCCTTGCCGCCCTGATGTGGCCGCCGCTGATGCGCGTGCAAAAAGAATTTGAAGCGCGCGGCATGCACGCCAACCCGGCGTTGCAGAAAGCGGCTGACCGCGTCATGTCGCAACAGCTGCAGATCATTGCCATTCCGAAGCGTTTCTCGATTCCGATGCGCGAAATCTGGGAAATGCAGTCACGCCTGACCCGCACTCAGAGCAAGAAAGCGCCGGAGCTGGTGACCCATCCGCGTTTCCGCGCCTCCTACGATTTCATCCTGCTGCGTGAGCAGTCCGGCGAAAAGCTGGACGGCATTGGCGCCTTCTGGACCCGCCTGCAGGAACAGAATCCGGATCTGGCGAACTTCACCCCACGCGACAGCGTGTTTGAAGCCGACGGCGAAGACGGCTCCGGCCGTCCGGCCCGCAAACGCCGCCGCCCACCGCGCAACCGCACCCGCCGCCCGCCGCAGAACTGATCCCCTGACATCATGACGCGTTGTTATCTGGGCCTCGGGGCGAATCTGAACGACCCTGTGCGCCAGCTGGAGCTGGCGTTTGAATCCCTGCGCGCCATTAACGGTTTCCGCCTGCTGAGGGTGTCCGCTCTGTATGGCAGCAAGCCACTGGGGCCTCAAGATCAGCCAGACTACGTGAACATTGCCGTCGCGGCTGAAACCTCGCTCGCGCCGCTGGCCTTACTGGACGAAACGCAGCGCATTGAACGTGAACAGGGCCGCATCAAACTGCGGCACTGGGGCGAGCGCTGCATCGACATCGATTTACTCCTCTTCGGCGACACTGAATTCCACAGTGAGCGTCTGACTGTGCCCCACAAAGAGCTCTGCAACCGCAGCTTTGTGGTCACGCCCCTGCTGGAAATTGCCCCCGAACTGACTCTGCCGGACGGTACCCGTCTGAAGGAGGTATCGCCCGCTTTTGGGGGCGAATTGCACCGCCTCGGTGCTCTTTCAGTTGACTTATAACTGCCAATCCGCACCATACGCTCCCAGAATGAGGCCGCCCGGCGGCTGTAACCGGAGGTTGACCATGAGTCCCATCAGTATCCGTTCGCTGCAGTCCATGAAGGCGCAGCAGGAAAAATTTGTAGTCCTGACCGCATACGACGCGACCTTTGCCCAACTGGCGGCAGAAGCAGGCGTTGAAGTCCTGCTGGTCGGCGACTCTCTGGGCAATGTTCTGCAGGGACACGACAGCACACTGCCCGTCAGCGTGGATGACATGGCTTACCACACCGCCAGCGTTGCCCGTGGCAACCGCAAGGCCCAACGTCCGGCGCTGATCATGACCGATCTGCCGTTCATGAGTTACGGCACGGTCGAACAGGGTCTGGCCAGCGCGCGCGCCGTGATGCAGGCCGGTGCTCACATGATCAAAATCGAAGGCGACGACTGGCTGATTCCTCTGGTGGAATCCCTGTCCCGTCAGGGCGTACCTGTGTGCGCGCATCTGGGCCTGACACCTCAGTCGGTGAACAAATTCGGTGGTTACCGGGTGCAGGGCCGCGACGATGCAGCCGCGAATGCCATGGTTGAGCACTGCCAGACACTGGAGCAGGCCGGCGCCGACATGCTGCTGCTGGAATGCGTACCGAACGCCCTGGCCGAGCGCATCACCGCGGCCGTCAGTATCCCGGTGATCGGCATCGGTGCCGGTCCGTCGACCGACTCGCAGGTACTGGTCATGCACGACATGCTGGGCCTGAACACCGGCCGTGCGCCAAAGTTTGTGAAAAACTTCCTGACCGATGGCCGCAACGTGCAACAGGCATTCGCGGCGTATGTAGAAGAAGTGAAAGATGGCCGCTTCCCGGCTGAAGAGCACAGTTTTGTATGATTACCGTTCACACCATCCGCGAACTGCGTGAGCACGTTCGCGCTGCCCGTGCCAGTGGCCGCCGCATCGGCTTTGTACCCACCATGGGCAATCTGCACGACGGCCACATCAGCCTGATTCAGCGTTCCATCGATGCCGGCTGCTTTACCGTCGCCAGCATTTTCGTTAACCCGCTGCAGTTCAACGACAAGAACGATCTGGCCCGTTACCCGCGCACCCTGCCGGAAGATCAGGCACGTCTGAGCAGCGCCGGCTGCGACCTGCTGTTTGCGCCTGATGTGGACGAAATGTACCCCAACGGGCAGGACCAGCAGTCCATCGTGCACGTACCGGAAGTATCGGATGGTCTGTGTGGCGCCAGCCGCCCGGGTCACTTCGACGGCGTATCCACCGTGGTCACCAAGCTGTTCAATCAGGTGTTACCGGATGTCGCCTTCTTCGGCCAGAAAGATTTTCAGCAGGTCGCCGTGATCCGCAAGATGGTGGCCGACCTGTGTATGCCACTGGAGATTGTTGCGGTACCGACCAAGCGCGCCGACGACGGTCTCGCACTGAGTTCCCGTAACGGTTACCTCAATGCCGAAGAGCGTGAGCTGGCGACCGGCCTGTATCTGACCCTGAATGAAATCGCCGACGACTTCCGTGCCGGCAAAGCGATCGACGCCAGCCTGAGTGCGGCGACCGAGCGTCTGAACGGCCGTGGTTTCCGCACCGATTATCTGGAAATCCGCCGCGTGGACGACCTGAAACCGGCCTCGTTAAACGACGCCGATGTGGTGATTTTAGGGGCTGCTTTTCTAGGACCTGCACGCCTGATTGATAACCTTCAGGTGTCATTGAACCGCCCGGGTGATTAAGGCATACTTCGCCGCCTTTGCCCGGGCGGGCAAAATATGAACAGTTCCTGCGACTCAGGAACCGCCCCCGACGTCCGACGTCGGAACCGTTAAGAAGGGTTTACCATGCAATCCATCATGCTCAAAGCCAAGCTTCATCAGGCGCGGGTTACGCATTCCGTTCTGAACTATGAAGGCTCATGCGCCATTGACGGCCAGCTGCTGGACCTCGCGGGAATGCGCGAATTCGAACAGATCCAGATTTACAACATCGCCAACGGTAAGCGTTTCACCACGTACATCATCCGTGGCGAAGACGGCTCCGGCATTATTTCCGTTAACGGCGCAGCGGCTCATCAGGCCGATGTGGGCGACCGCATCATCATCTGCTCGTACGGCAATTTCGACGAAAAAGAACTGGCGACCTTCAAGCCAAAAATGGTGTACATGAACGCAGACAACACCGTCAGCCACACCAGCTTCGACATTCCGGTTCAGGTTGCCTGATACGACGCAACTCCGGCCATAAAATAGCCGCTCTGTCTGTGACATGAGCGGCATTTTTTTGCCCGTTTTCCGGCACTTCCGTATACTGGCGCCCTTGCCACAGAACCTGTTTTCAGCTGAAGGAACGTACATGGCCATCTCAGGAAGCCTCACCCAGTCGGATATCTGGAAATCCCTGCAACAGCATTATCAGAGCATCAAAGATCAGCACATGCGTGACTGGTTTGCAGCCGACGCCAACCGCTTCGAGCGCTTCAATGTTCAGGCCGCCGGACTGACGCTGGATTACTCCAAAAACCGCATCAGCGAAGAGACCGTACGCCTGCTGCTGCAACTGGCTCAGGAGCGCGATTTACCGGGTCACATCGAAGGCATGTTCAACGGCGACCTGATCAACCGCAGTGAAAAACGTCCGGCGCTGCACACCGCGCTGCGTAATTTCAGCGACCGCCCGATTCTGGTCGAAGGCAAAGACATCATGCCGGAAGTGCGTGACACCGTGCGCCGCATGGAAGAATTCTGCTGGAAAATCCGTCGTAACCAATGGCGCGGCTACAGCAACCGTCCGTTTACCGACGTGGTATCGATTGGTATCGGTGGTTCGTTCCTGGGCCCGAAACTGGCCTCCGGTGCGCTCAAGCCCTACTGGGACAGCCGCCTGAACATCCACTATCTGGCCAACATCGACGGCTCGCACATCACCGAAATTCTGAAGCGACTCGACCCGGCCACCACGCTGTTTATTATTCAGTCGAAATCCTTCGGCACGCAGGAAACGCTGAAAAATGCCATCGCCTGCCGCCGCTGGTTCCTTGATAACGGCGGTAACGAATCCGATCTGGCCAAGCACTTTACCGCGGTATCTTCCAACGTCGAGAAAGCCAAAGCTTTCGGTATTGCTGAAGAAAATATCTTCCCGATGTGGGACTGGGTGGGCGGCCGTTATTCGCTGTGGTCCGCCATCGGTCTGCCGCTGGCACTGGCCATCGGTATCGATAATTTCCGCGACGTGCTGCGCGGTGCCCACGAGATGGACGAGCATTTCCGCACCGCCCCCCTGCATGAAAATATGCCGGTGATCATGGCGCTGCTCGGCGTCTGGTATGTGAATTTCTTCGGCGTGAACTCCCACGCCATCCTGCCGTACGACCACTATCTGCGCACGCTGCCGGCCCACCTGCAGCAGCTGGATATGGAAAGTAACGGTAAGTCGGTGACCGCCGACGGTTATGAAGTGGATTACCACACAGGCCCGATCATCTGGGGCGGCGTGGGCACCAATGGTCAGCACGCCTTCCACCAGCTGCTGCATCAGGGCACGCACTTTTCACCGTGCGACTTCATCATGCCGATGCTGAGCCACAACCCGATTGAAAACTTCCACGCCATGCTGGTTTCCAACTGCCTGAGTCAGAGCCAGGCCTTGCTGCAGGGCAAATGCGAGGAAGAAGCCATTGAGGAACTGGTCGCAGGCGGCATGAGCAAAGCCGAAGCCATCGTGCTGGCGCCGCAGAAGGTGATTCCGGGCAACCGCCCGAGCAACACCATCTATTTCCCGAAAGCCAAACCGCAGACCGTCGGCGCCCTGATTGCGCTGTACGAACACAAGGTAGCGGCACAGGGGATGATCTGGGGCGTGAACTCCTTTGACCAGTGGGGCGTGGAACTGGGCAAGCAACTGGGCAACAAGGTGCTGGAAGCGCTGGAGTCGCAGAAGATTCCGACCCACTTCGACGGCTCGACCAACGGTCTGGTGCGCGCCTTCCACCAGATGCAGAATCAGCTGTAAGCCTCAGAAAAAAAGCCGGCCCTGCCGGCTTTTTTTACGCCCTTTTCCTGACTCTTATGGCGTCGGATGGAGAGGAATCCAAACATCGTCTATTCCTGATGAGTATGTAATCAGCTCTGTATCAGGATGATGTTATGCAGCTCTTCAAGGGACTGTCACTGCGCTTAAAAATCTTCGCCATCGCCATCACCGGCGGCGCCGGGTTTCTGGCCTATCTTGGTTATTCCCTCGTCGGTCAGCAGGCACTTGAAAGCCGTCTGCAGCATATGGAAGCGGTCACTTTCCCACTCACTGAGAAAATCGACAGCACAGGTCTGCAACTGTTTCGTCTGCGTAACGAGCTGGCCAACGCCGTTGCCGATATGGACGAAGACCGCATCGCCGACGCCCGCAGCGTGAATGATCAGATCCGCGAGTCCCTGACTGCCATCGCCCGCCTGCTGCCGGACGACGCCCAGCAGATCAGCAAAATCACCAGTGCCTACAACGACTACTGGCAAAGCGCCCACGACATGGCCACCGGCATGGTGAGCGGCAATCTGGCGCTGGACCAGCTGGCCGTCCGGGCGCAGAACGCCAACAAAACCTACGACGCCTTCAAAGCCATGCTGGCTGACCTGCGCGCCCGCAACTACGAGCGCTTTTCCAGTGAGATCCAGAGCGCTAAACAACAGAGTCAGGAAACGCTGAAAGTGGGCCTGCTGATTGCCCTGCTCATGATCCTGATTCTGCAGAGCACCGCCTGGTATATCTCGACCATGATTACCCGGCTGATCAAACGCATCGTGGGTTCTCTGGCTGACATGGCCACCGGCAAGGGTGACCTCACCATCCGTCTGCAAACCCGCGCCACCGACGAAATCGGCGAGCTGGTCGAGAACTTCAACGGCTTCATCAGCCACCTGCAACTGCTGGTGCGGGTGATGGCCAACCTGAGTATTGGTGTATCCGGCGGCTCTGAAAGCGTGCTGTCCATTGCCACGTCCACCCGGCGCGGCATCGAGCAACAACAGAATGAAATCGGCCAGGTCGCCACCGCCGTTAACGAAATGTCCGCGACAGCCTCTGAAGTTGCCCAGAGTGCGGAGGCCGCCGCCGAAGCCACACGGCAGGCCTCCGAAGAAACCGTGCGCTCGCGCACCGTAATGGCCGCCAACATTCAGGCCATCAGCACACTGGTGACGGACGTGCAGAGAGCGCGTGAGGTGATTCAGTCACTGGCCGAAGAAAGCAGCCGCATCAGCGAAGCGTCGCGCACCATTCAGGGCATCGCCGAGCAGACCAACCTGCTGGCGCTGAACGCCGCCATTGAAGCCGCCCGGGCCGGTGAACAGGGTCGGGGCTTTGCGGTGGTCGCCGATGAAGTCCGCACACTGGCGGCGCGCACGGAAGAAACCACCAGCAATATCCAGAGCATCACCGACCGTCTGAACCGCAACATGCAGGAAGCGGTGAAGGTGATGGAAGTCAGCCAGAACAACGCAGAAACCGTTGTGAATCAGTCACAGGAAGCCGAAGAATCGCTGAACTCCATCATGCAGCATGTGGAAACCATCAACTCCATGAACGCTCAGGTAGCCACCGCCGCCGAAGAACAGAGTCAGGTGGCCGCCGAAATCAGCGCCAATATCGTGCGCATCAATGATGTGTCTGAAAGCACGGTGGCCGATGCCAAGCGCACCTCACAGGCCTCTGAAGCACTGGCCGATCAGGCCGAACAGTTGCGCTCCATCGTCTACGAATTCCGGGTGTAGACCGGCCCGCGTCAGGTCGCGCCCAGTTTAAGGTTTAGCCTCCCCCACGCTTGGGCTAAAATGCCCGGCATTTTAACGGCGCCAACAGGCGCCCGACCGGGGAACAGATTATGTCGGCCACAGGGCACCACGCCTCTTTCCACGCCATCGAATGGCACCACCAGACCCTGCGTCTGCTCGATCAGCGCGTCCTGCCGCACGAACACAAGGTACTCGAATACACCACCGCCGCCGACGTCGCCGACGCCATCCGCGCCATGGTTGTGCGCGGAGCTCCGGCGATTGGCGTTACCGCCGCCTACGGCTATGCCCTCGATGCGCTGGCCGGCCGCGATCTGCAGCAGGCTTATAAGGTGCTGGCCGAATCGCGCCCGACCGCCGTGAACCTGTTCTGGGCGCTGGAGCGCATGGCGTCACTGGGTACCAGCGATGCGCACGCTCTGGTGGCCGAAGCCCGCCGTATTCATGAAGAAGATATTCAGGCCAACCTGACCATGGGCCAGTTCGGCGCGTCGCTGATCAACGACAACAGCGTTATCTACACCCACTGCAACACGGGCGCACTGGCCACCGGCGGCCACGGTACCGCACTGGGCGTGATCCGTTCGGCCTGGGCCGACGGCAAAGTGACTCAGGTGTACGCCGGTGAAACCCGCCCCTGGCTGCAGGGCGCGCGCCTGACCGCGTGGGAACTGATGCAGGATAAAATCCCGGTCTCTCTGGTGTGCGACAGCGCCGCCGCTCAGCTTTTCCGCCGCGAAAAAATCGACTGGGTCATCGTCGGCGCCGACCGCATCACCGCCAACGGCGATGTGGCCAACAAGATCGGCACCTACAGTCTGGCGGTGCTGGCCAAGCACCACGGCATTAATGTGATGGTGGTCGCGCCGACCACCACCTTCGACCTGAGCCTCGCCAGCGGTGACGACATCCCGATCGAACAACGCCCGCAGGAAGAAGTGACCAGCGTCTTCGGCCATCCGGTAGCACCGCACGGCTGCGCGGCGATTAACCCGTCGTTCGACGTCACGCCGGCTGGTCTGATTGACGTGATCGCCACCGAGAAAGGCCTGATCATGCAGCCCGACGCCGAAAGCGTTGCCCTGCTGCTGTCACGCTGAGGACGGCTGGTGTTGAAGCAAACAGCGTTCAATCAGCACGACTTCGCCCGCGCCGCACAGGCCCTGTGTGATTACGGGCGTATTCTCTACAGCCGTGGCTGGTCACCGGCCACCAGCTCCAATTATTCTGTGCGCCTCAACGACCAGTGCTGTGCGCTGACCAGTTCCGGCAAACATAAAGGCGAGCTGACCCCGGCGGATATTCTGGTGGTCGACTGGGCCGGCCAGCCGCTAAGCGCAGGTAAACCGTCGGCTGAAACCCTGCTGCACACCCAGCTGTATCAGCGCGATGCCACCATAGGCGCTGTGCTGCACACCCACTCGCCGCTGGCGGTGGTGCTGTCGCAGATCTGGCCGGAAGAATCTTTGTCGATGAGCGGCTGGGAATTACAGAAAGCCTTTGCCGGTGAAACCAGCCATGAAGGCACCGTCACATTCCCGCTGTTCGCCAACGATCAGGATATAAGCCGTCTGGCGGCACTGGTTGAACAACGTATGCAGCAACAGGGTCAGGGCCACGCCTATCTGATACGCGGCCACGGCGTTTACACCTGGGGCAAAGATCTGGCTGAATGCTTCCGCCATCTGGAAGCTCTGGAAAATCTGCTCGGCTACCAGCTTGAACTGCTGAAACTGCGCCAACTGTGAGGGACCTATGAGCACCATCCGTATTTACACCGACCACGACATCACCAACCTGCTGTTCACCAGCGACAATCAGGATCACATCCGCGAGCGCCTGAACGCCGCCGGCGTGCGCTTTGAACAGTGGCAAACACGCAGCGAACTGGCACCCGGTGCCAGCCCTGACGACGTCATCAGCGCCTACCGCGCCGATATCGACCGCCTGATGAGCGAAGACGGTTATCAGACCGTCGATGTGGTCAGCCTCAGCAGCGATCACCCGCAAAAAGCCGAACTGCGTCAGAAATTCCTCAGTGAACACACCCACAGCGAAGACGAAGTACGCTTCTTCGTCGGCGGCGAAGGTCTGTTCAGCCTGCACATTGGCGAGCAGGTGTTTGAAGTGCTGTGCCAGCAAGGCGATTTAATCAGCGTGCCGGCCAATACCCCGCACTGGTTTGATATGGGCCCGAACCCGGGTTTTATCGCCATCCGTCTGTTTAATAATCCGGATGGCTGGGTCGCCAATTTCACCGGCAGCACCATTGCCGACCGCTTTAACCGTCTGGAAAACTGATGACTGTTAAACTGATTCTGACCGATATCGAAGGCACAACGTCGTCGATTTCGTTCGTTAAAGACGTGTTGTTTCCTTACGCCGCAACACACCTGCCGGATTTTATCCGCACGCATCTGCATGACGACAACATCCGCTCGTTATTAGCCGACACCGCCACACTGGCCGCAAGCGAAGGGTTGGCGGTTAACGCTGATGACACCGACGCGTTAATTGCCCTGCTGCTGGACTGGATTGCCGCCGATAAAAAAGCCACGCCGTTAAAAGCCCTGCAGGGCATGATCTGGCGCAGCGGTTACGAACAGGGTGACTACCAAGCCCACATGTACCCGGACGCCACCGACTATTTAACGCAATGGCATGCGCGCGGCATTCCTCTGTACGTGTATTCCTCAGGTTCTGTTGCGGCACAGAAATTATTTTTCGGTTATTCAGAAGCCGGTAATTTATTGCCTCTGTTCAGCGGTCACTTCGACACTCAAGTGGGTGGCAAACGCGAAGCTGATTCGTACCGTAATATCCTGAGCGAGCTGCAAAAGCAGCACGATATTCAGGCTGGAGATGTGCTGTTTTTATCGGATATTAAAGAAGAGCTGGATGCCGCACGGGAAGCAGGCATGCAAACCTGCTGGCTGGTACGTGAGGGAGATATTCCCGCCAATGCTGAACACAGAGCCGTCAGGGATTTTTCAGCGATTACTCTGTGAGCGTTTCAGGAGCGCCAGAACGACTGGCGCTCCTGCCTTTGTTTCCTTCCGCTTACCAGTGGCTGGCGTGGAAGCGCAGATGCTCCTCAATGAACGAGGCAATAAAGTAATAACTGTGGTCGTATCCTTCATGACGACGCAGGGTCAGTGGAAACTGACTGGCCGCGGCGGCTTTTTCCAGCATTTCCGGTTTTAACTGTTCCTGCAGGAAATTATCCGCTTCGCCCTGATCAACCAGTGCCGGCAATTTGTGTGCAGCCGCCTGCATTAATTCACTGGCATCGTAGGCACGCCATTGTTCGCGATCATTACCCAGATACTGACTGAAGGCTTTCTGGCCCCAGGGGCAATTCATCGGATTGGTGATCGGGCTGAAGGCCGACACGCTGCTGTAGCGCTGCGGATTGCGCAGGGCAATCACCAGCGCGCCATGGCCACCCATGGAATGACCGGCAATCGCCCGTTGCTGAGTAACAGGAAAGGTCGCTTCGATTAACGCCGGTAATTCCGTCACCACATAATCGTACATGCGGTAATGGCTGCTCCACGGCGCCTGCGTCGCGTTCAGATAAAAACCCGCACCTTTGCCCATATCGTATGCCGGGTCATCGGCCACATCGTCACCGCGCGGACTGGTATCCGGGGCGACAATGGCCATACCGAGTTCGGCGGCCATGCGTTGCGCACCGGCTTTCTGCATAAAGTTTTCGTCGGTACAGGTTAAACCCGACAGCCAGTACAGCACAGGTACCGGGGTTTGTGCGCTGGCCTGTGGCGGCAGGTAGACGGCAAAGCGCATACAGCAATTCAGCACATCCGACTGATGGCTGTATTGTTTATGCCAGCCACCAAAGCTTTTATTCTGGCTGATAATTTCCAGAGACATAGAAATTCCTCACAGAAAAAACGACCGCGGTTACGCGGTCGTTTTAGTCTTAATCAGTAGTGAATAACACTGCGGATGCTCTTGCCTTCGTGCATCAGATCGAAGGCTTCGTTAATGTTATCCAATGGCATGGTGTGGGTAATAAAATCGTTCAGCGCGAATTTACCAGCCAGATAATCTTCGACAATACCCGGTAATTCAGAGCGGCCTTTTACACCACCGAAGGCACTGCCCCGCCATACGCGGCCGGTCACCAGCTGGAACGGACGGGTCGAAATTTCCTGACCCGCACCGGCCACGCCGATGATCACAGATTCACCCCAGCCTTTGTGACAGCATTCCAGTGCAGAGCGCATCACGTTGACGTTACCAATGCATTCAAAGGAATAATCCACACCGCCGTCGGTCATCTCAACAATGACGTCCTGAATCGGCTTGTCGAAGTTTTTCGGGTTCACACAATCGGTGGCACCGAGCTTTTTCGCCAGCTCAAATTTGCTTTCGTTAATGTCGATACCAATGATGCGGCCGGCTTTGGCCATAGTGGCTCCGATAATGGCCGACAGACCAATACCACCCAGACCGAAAATGGCGACGGTCGCGCCCTCTTCCACTTTGGCGGTATTCAGCACCGCGCCCATGCCGGTGGTCACGCCGCAACCGAGCAGACACACTTCTTCCAGCGGGGCCGACGGATTGACCTTGGCCAGCGAAATTTCTGGCAGCACTGTGTATTCAGAAAAAGTCGAGCAGCCCATGTAGTGATAAATCGGCTCGCCGTTACAGGTAAAACGTGTGGTGCCATCCGGCATCAGGCCCTTGCCCTGAGTCGCACGCACTGCCTGACACAGGTTGGTTTTACCGGATTTACAGAATTTGCACTCGCCGCATTCGGCGGTGTACAGCGGAATTACGTGGTCACCCACCTGAACGCTGGTGACGCCTTCACCGACCGACTCAACAATACCGCCGCCCTCGTGGCCGAGAATCGCCGGGAAGATACCTTCCGGGTCATCACCACTCAGGGTAAAGGCATCGGTGTGGCACACGCCGGTGGCCACGATACGCACGCGCACTTCGCCTTTTTTCGGCGGCGCTACCTGCACGGTTTCAATTTTCAGCGGCTGGCCCGGGCCCCAGGCAACGGCGGCGCGGCAGGTAATGGTATCGGTCATAGTGAATCTCCGGTCTGAACCAGTGGTTGGTAATGCACCGATTGTAATTAGCTCTTAATCAGAGATAATCTGGCTATTCATAAAATCACTATTACATATACACAATAATGACCGATTGGCAGGGCATCAGCGAATTCATTGCCGTGGCTGAAAGTGAGAGTTTCACCAAAGCCGCCGAGCGCCTGAAGATATCCACAGCGCAGACCAGCCGCCAGATTCAGACGCTGGAACAGCGTCTGGGGGTAAAACTCTTTTACCGCACGACGCGCCGCGTAACCCTGACCGAAGCAGGGCAGCTCTACTATCAATCGTGCCGGCCGCTGCAGGATGCTCTGAGCGACGCCGAACGTAACCTGAGCCAGCTGCAGAGCGTGCCGCAGGGCACCTTACGCATCACAGCCCCCGTTACGTTCGGCGAACGCCAGCTGATGCCGCTGCTCAACCGTTTTCTGCTGGAACACCCAAGGCTGAACCTGCAGTGCGAGCTGACCAACAAGAAGATGGATCTGGTCGAAGGCCATTTTGATGTGGCGATACGTCTGGGACGGCTGGATAACGAAGACCTGATAGCGCGCAAACTCGGCAGCCGCCGTCTGCACACCTGCGCTTCCCCGGCTTATCTGGAACGGCACGGCACGCCCGATACCCTGTCGGAGCTGAGTCATCACTCGTGTCTGGTGGGAACACTCGATTACTGGCGTTTCCGCGACAGCCGTGGCGAGCGTATGGTGCGCATCGATGGCCGTTTACGCTGCAACAGCGGCGAAGCTCTGGTGGATGCCGCCTGTCTGGGGCTTGGCATAGTGCAACTGCCCGATTATTACGTGAAACCGTATCTGGAGAACGGCGCCATCCGGGAGGTGCTGACCAGTGTCGCGCCGGACGAAGAAGGAATCTGGGCGCTGTGCGTGCCGGGACGGCAGTTGTCGCCCAAGGTGAGGATTCTGCTCGACTATCTGAACGGGCAGTTTCAGCCGGCTAGTGCCTGAGTAGAAGCCTGAAGCTGGAAGCCCGGAGAGCCTGTGAACGCCAGCCATAAAAAAACCCGCCGTAGCGGGTTTTTTCGTTCAGACGGGCAGCTTACAGATCGAAGCTGTGACGCAGAACGATGGTTTCTACGCGGTCCGGACCGGTCGAGATGATGTCGATCGGCGCACCAATGGCTTCTTCCACAAAGCGGATGTAAGCGCGGGCGTTGGCTGGCAGATCGTCGATGCTCTTGGCGCCGAAGGTGGATTCAGTCCAGCCTGGCAGCTCTTTGTACACCGGAGTCACTTTCTCGAACTGGTCAGCAGACGCTGGCATTTTCAGCGCATTGCCGTTTTCGTCCTGATAACCCACGCACACCTTGATTGTTTCCAGACCGTCGAGCACGTCCAGCTTGGTCAGACAGATGGTGTTGATGGAGTTAACACGGATGGCGTGCTTCACCAGCATGGCATCGAACCAGCCACAACGACGGGAACGGCCGGTGGTGGTGCCTTTTTCGTTACCTACGGTCTGCAGGTGGTTACCCACGTCGTCAAACAGTTCCGTCGGGAACGGACCGGAGCCAACGCGGGTGGTGTAGGCTTTGGTGATACCCAGAATCTGATCCAGATACAGAGGGCCTACGCCGGAACCGGTCGCCACGCCACCGGCGGTGGTGTTGGACGAGGTTACGAACGGGTAAGTACCGTGGTCGATGTCCAGCAGAGTGCCCTGAGCACCTTCGAACATGATGTCGCCACCGGCTTCACGGATGCTGTGCACCAGATCCACGGCGTCCACCACGATGTCTTTGATCTGAGCAGCCCAGTCCATACAGGACGCCAGGGTCTGTTCGTAGTTCACTTCGTCACAGCCGTAGTAATGCTTCAGTGAGAAGTTGTGGTATTCCATCACGTCTTTCAGACGGGCAGCGAATTCCGGCTGGTACAGGTCGCCCACGCGCAGACCGCGACGGGCCACTTTGTCTTCGTACGCAGGGCCGATACCACGACCGGTAGTACCGATCTTGGCATTGCCGCGTTTTACTTCACGCGCCTGATCCAGCGCGGTGTGGTAAGGCAGAATCAGCGGACAAGCCTGAGAAATACGCAGACGTTCCATAACCGGCACGCCACGCTCTTCCAGGGCACGCACTTCTTTCAGCAGCGCATCCGGTGCCAGCACCACGCCATTACCGATCACACAGGTCACGCCATTACGCAGAATGCCGGACGGGATCAGGTGCAGCGCGGTTTTAACGCCGTCGATCACCAGTGTATGGCCGGCGTTATGGCCGCCCTGAAAACGCACAACCGCGGCCGCTTTTTCGGTCAGCAGGTCTACGATTTTGCCTTTACCTTCGTCACCCCACTGGGTGCCCAGAACAACAACACTTTTGCCCATCGCGGTATCAATCACTCTAAAAAATTAAGCTTCGACCAGCTGCCACTGGCCATCCTGTTTTTTCAGATACAGATCCGCATGGACCGCATCCTGATCCGCCGCAATCACAACCCGCTTACCAGCGGCACGCAGCGCAGAAATTTCTGCCCACAGCGCTTCGTCATCAGCGTCAGGGGCAACAATGGTTTGTTTTTCTTCGGTGACGAAGGTGCCGAAACGGGCCAGCACTTTCAGATCCGCACTGAAGCCAGTGGCCGGACGCGCACGTCCGAATACAGCACCGGTTTCGTCATAGCGGCCACCCTGTGCAATCGGGTCACCATAGCCCGGCACATAAACAGCAAACAGCAGACCGGTATGGTAGTTATAGCCACGCAATTCGGTCAGGTCGAAATACATAGGTACCTGCGGGAAACGCGCGGCAACGCGCTCGGCAACCTGCTGGATATGTTCCAGCTCGGCGGCGGTTTCCGGTACCAGTTGGGTCATGCGGGCAATGGAGGCTTCGAGCAGCTTGTAATCGCCCTGCAGACGGGTCAGCAGCACGAAGGCTTCGGCCAGTTCCGGCTGCTTCACTTCGCGGGCAACCCAGGCTTCCAGATCGCTGGCGCACTTGAGCTTCAGCAGATCAGACAGCTCGGCCTGTTGTTCCTTGCTGATACCGGCTTTATCAGCCAGCGCACGGAATACACCGACGTTGCCCAGATCCAGATGCGCCTGATCCATACCGGCCGCTGCCATCAGCGCCAGCATCAGGCTGATGATCTCAACGTCGGCGCTCTGACCGGCTTCACCGTAAATTTCGGCACCGATCTGAGTCGGTGTGCGGCTGGCCAGCAGAGAACCGGCTTTGGCGTGGAATACGGTACGGCAGTAGGCCAGACGACTGGTGCCTTCCGGCGCCAGACTGTGGGCATCAATACGGGCAACCTGAGGTGTGGTGTCAGCGCTCAGACCCATGAGGCGTCCGGAGAGCTGATCAATAACCTTGAAGGTACGCAGGTCCAGATCCTTGCCGACGCCAGTCAGCAAAGAGTCGAGATATTCGAGTGTCGGCGGGATCACCAGGTCGTAGCCCCAGCCATCCAGCAGATCCAGTAAGCGGCGGCGCAGTTGTTCAATACGGCGTGCCTGCGGCGGCAGCACTTCTTCAATACCATCCGGCAAAAGCCAACGGTCAGCGCTTGTCATCGTCCAGCCTTAATCAATTAACTATGTACAGAAGACCAAGGCCGATCAGCATGCTGATCAGGCCTGTCATGCGCATCGTGCGATCATCAACAGTGGCGAGTTGTGCCACCAGACGGCGCCAGCGGGCCGGGTACAGGAACGGCATGACCCCTTCGAGGATGAACACCAGACACAGCGCTATGGCAAATTCACGCCAAAAATCGACCTGCACAGGGGTCCCCGGAAGAAAAATCGCACAAAAAAACCGGGCACCAGGCCCGGTTTGCAGCATTCTACCAAAGCGTCCCCGGATTGAACATGGTTAATCAGGGGGCTGATAGACGGATTATTTGCCCTTGGCGTCCTTCATATAACGGAAGAAGTCGCTGTCAGGCTGCAGCAGCAGCACATCGTTCTGACGGAAGGTCTCAGTGTACGCGCGCAGGCTGCGGGTGAAGGCATAGAACTCAGGGTCTTTGTTGTAAGCAGCCGCGTAGATGCGGGCCGATTCAGCATCGCCCTCACCCTTGGTGCGTTCCGCATCACGGTAAGCCTGAGCTTCAATAACGATCTTCTGACGATCTGCGTCGGCGCGGATACCTTCAGCCAGTTCTTTACCCTGCGAGCGGTATTCGCGGGCTTCACGCTCACGTTCCGCCGACATACGGCTGTAAACCGACTTACTCAGGTCTTCCGGCAGATCCACGGCTTTCACACGCAGATCCAGCACTTCGATACCCAGTTCTTTTTGCGTCTGCAGGTTCAGCGCCGCAGTCAGCTTGGTCATCAGCTGATCACGCTCACCGGACACCACGTCGTGCAGGGTACGGGCAGCGATTTCATCGCGCAGGCCTTTGTTGACCAGGTTGGCGAGCAGGTTAGACGCTTCCAGACGGTTACCCGACGTAGCCTTGTAGTAGCTGTTCACGTCTTTGATGCGCCATTTGGCGTAGGAGTCGACGATCACGTACTTCTTACCAGAGGTCAGGAAGCGGGATGGGTTGGTATCCAGCGTCAGCACACGGGCATCGAAGCGCTTGATGTTCTGCATGAACGGCACTTTCCAGTGCAGGCCCGGCGGAATATCGGCTTCAACCACTTCACCAAACTGCAGCTTGATGGCGCGTTCGGTTTCGTTGATCACATACAGGCCCTGACTGCCCACCAGCAGCACAATACCCAGTACGATAGCGGTTAACATGACTTTCGGAGACATGATCAACGGCCCTCCCGGCGGGTAGTGGTTGTGGTGTTCTGACGGGCGCGAACTTCGTTCAGCACTTCATCGGTCAGACGGGAAATATCGCTGGTGCTCAGGCTGTTGTTGCCCGGCGCGGCCGGCAGATTCTGCATCAGTTTATCCAGTGGCAGGTACATCATGTTGTTGCCACCCTTAACGTCCACCAGCACTTTGCTGGTGTTGCTGTACACCTCAGACACGGCCTCGATATACAGACGTTCGCGGGTAACGAGCGGGGCTTTTTTGTACTCGGCGTAGAGTTTGCTGAAGCGTTCCGCCTCACCCTCTGCCTGTGCAATCACCCGTTCTTTATAAGCAGACGCTTCTTCCAGCTGACGCTGCGCCTTACCACGGGCTTCCGGCACGATGGAGTTGGCGTAGGCTTCGGCCTGGTTGGTCAGGGTCTCTTTGTCGTTCTTGGCTTTCTGCACGTCATCGAACGCATCTTTCACTTCCGCCGGAGGACGGGAGTCTTTGATGTTGATGTTAATCAGCACCATACCGGTCTGGTAACGGTCGAGGTAATCCTGCAGACGAATCTGGGCTTTATCAGCCAGCACCGGACGGCCGGTGGTCAGAATCGGGTCCATGGCCGTAGAACCCACCTCGTGGCGCAGCGCACTTTCAGCGGCGGCAATCAGGGTACGTTCCGGTTGTTCAACCCGCAGGGCAAACGCCACCGGGTCAGCCACGCGGTATTGAGCGTTCAGCTCGACCTCAACGATGTTCTCGTCTTCGGTCAGCATACGTTCTTTGATTTCGGCTTCACGCACTTTGGTTGTGTTCACCGGGATCACCTGATCGACCAGTGGCACTTTGAAATGCAGACCCGGACTTTCGGTTTTCAGGTATTTACCCAGACGCAGCACCACGCCGCGCTCCTGTTCGTCCAGGGTGTAGACAGAATTGAACACCAGCAAAATCCCCAGAACCGCAACAGCAATACCGGCCAGGCCGCCGGCACCACTGCCGTTGCCATTGCGGTTGTTACGGTTTCCGCCCTTGCCGAACAAACCATTCAGTTTGTCCATCAGCTGTTTCAGGGCCTCGTCCAGATCCGGGGGTTGGTTGTTACCATTGCCGCGGTTGTTATTTCCGCGGTTATTGTTACCCCATGGGTCGTTCGGATTGCCCTTACCACCGGGCTCATTCCACGCCATAGTTCACTCCACTCAGGCAGTCAGTAGTCGGATTCATTCCGGCCATAATAACGGATTCGGTCAGAACGCTCAGGTTTTCAGTGCCAGGCTTCCTTCACCGGTTCAATGAACCGGCTTTCAGGAATCTCGGCGCGGGCCAGCGCCCGTTTAAAATCCTGCAGCTGCATCTGTACGCGCAGAACCATATCACCGTTTTCACTGTAATGTTCAGTGCGGATGGCCCCCAGTTCGTAAAGAATTGCACGTAAGCGACCGTCGGCCGGCTTCAGGGTAATGTCTTTATCGAACAACTCGTTGCCGAGCAATTCGCCGATGGCCTGATTCAGCAATTCGAGCCCCAGACCTTCCTGTGCCGACACCCACACCGCCACCGGGCGGCCGCTGTCGTCACGGTCGATACGGGCAGACGCGTGTTCCAGCAGGTCGATTTTATTGTAGACCCTAAGTTCAGGGACTTTGTCGGCTTCAATTTCTTTCAGCACCAGTTCGACCTGATGGATGTTGCCATCACGCTCGGCGGCGGCGCAGTCGATGACGTGCATCAGCAAATCGGCATCAGCGGCTTCCTGCAGAGTCGCCTGAAAGGCTTCCACCAGTTTATGCGGCAGGTGGCGGATAAAACCAACCGTGTCAGCCAGTACGACTTCGCCCAGATTATCCACCGGAAAACGACGCAGGGTCGGGTCCAGCGTGGCGAATAACTGGTTGGCGGCGTAGACGTCGGCGTTGGTCAGGGTATTAAACAGGGTCGATTTACCAGCGTTGGTATAGCCGACAATGGCGACGGTCGGAATATCCGAGCGTTTGCGCGCGCGACGGTTCTGATCACGCTGGGCGTGTACTTTTTCCAGCCGGTTGTGAATGGTTTTCACCCGTTCACGCAGCAGACGACGGTCCGTTTCGAGCTGGGTTTCACCCGGGCCGCGCAGACCGATACCGCCTTTCTGGCGTTCAAGGTGAGTCCAGCCGCGCACCAGACGGGTCGACTGATATTCCAGCTGGGCCAGTTCAACCTGCAGTTTACCTTCGTGGGTACGGGCGCGCTGGGCGAAAATATCCAGAATCAGACCGGTGCGGTCGAGCACCCGGCACTGCAGGATCTTTTCGAGGTTACGTTCCTGACTGGGAGTTAAGGAGTGATTAAAAATCACCAGCTCAGCACCGTGCAGACGCAGGGTGTGGCCAATTTCTTCCACTTTACCGCTGCCGATAAAGGTTTTGGCGTCGGGTTTAGGGCGACGGGTGGTGACCAGATCCACAGGATCGGCACCGGCGGAGATAACCAATTCACGGAATTCGTTCAGATCTTCCCGGTTCGGTCCTTCCGGGAAATCGATGTGCACCAGAACTGCAGTTTCACCGCCGCTTTCATGGCGTTCGAAGAACAAGGGAAACCTCGGAGATAGTCGGTAGTTGCGCTGTGCGAGCCCTGCCGGTCTTCATGGCAAGACGGCGCCCGCCGTGCGGAAAAGTCCTTGTCCGGGGTGCTGCACTGCCATGCCGTGCAGCGGTCACTGACTGTGACCCGTCGGGATACAGAATTTCAGGCTGCCAGACATGGCAAGGCCCCGATAGAGTCTGCCGGGGCCTGCGTTGGCTGTCTGAAACTTCCCGGAAAGACAGAATCACCGCCCGGAATCTGCGGTGCCTGCGTCAGAGAATTATTCTTCAGACTGAGCTTCGTCGCCTTCCATCGGTGCCATACGCACGTTACGGGAAGGAACAACGGTGGAAATCGCGTGCTTGTATACCATCTGGCTGACGGTGTTTTTCAGCAGGATCACGAACTGATCGAAAGACTCGATCTGGCCCTGCAGTTTGATACCGTTTACCAGGAAGATGGATACAGGAATGCGTTCTTTACGCAGCTGATTGAGGTAAGGGTCTTGTAATGAGTGCCCTTTTGACATGTTGGTCTCCTTAAATAAGGTGTGCCGTCCAATATGGGGACAGCGAAAAGAATAAAATAAGCCCCGTTTTTCGTCCGGAGGACGCTCAGGCGATAAAGCTGCGAAGTCAGGACGATGCGCTAAATATGGCGTTAGCATGCAGGATTTTCAAGGCGGACTGCAGAAGATGCGGATCTTCAGTATCAAGCCAGTGAAGGTCCGGCCAGCTCCGCAGCCAGGTGATCTGCCGCTTGGCCAGTTGGCGCGTGGCTATGATGCCACGTTCGATCATTTCCTCATAATCATATTTGCCGTCCAGCCAGTCCCACGCCTGACGGTAACCCACGCAACGAACCGACGGCATATTCTCGTTCAGATCACCGCGCTCATAGAGGGCACGCACCTCGGCTTCAAAGCCCATATCCACCATCTGCCGGAAGCGCAGCGCGATGCGTTCATGCAGGGTTTTACGGTCTTCCGGGCATACCGCCAGATTCACCACGTGATACGGCAGCGGTTCGGTCTGTTGTTCCGCCCAGAACTGAGACAGTGTTTTGCCGGAAATTTCATAAACCTCAAGCGCGCGCTGAATACGCTGCGAGTCCATCGGTTTCAGACGCGCCGCTGATTCCGGATCTATGGTCGCCAGCCGGGCGTGCAGCGCCGGCCAGCCTTCTGCCAGACCTTCGTGCAACAGACGGTCGCGCACCTCTGGCACCGACTGCGGCAGCTCGGCAGCACCATCGCGCAGAAATTTAAAGTACATCATGGTGCCACCCACCAGCAGAGGCACTTTGCCGGCGGCCGTGATCTCGGCCATTTCCCGCAGCGCATCGGCACGGAAATTCGCTGCCGAATAGCTCTCGGCCGGATCAATCAGGTCAATCAGCCGGTGGGGAGCACGGGCCTGCATGGCGGCGTCGGGCTTGGCCGTACCAATATCCATCCCCTTATAAATAAGGGCGGAATCGACACTGATAATTTCGCAGGGGTATTTTTCCACCAGCTCCAGCGCCAGCGCGGTTTTCCCCGACGCGGTCGGGCCCATCAGAAAAATCGCCGGCGGCAATTCACGCACCTGAGTCATCAGCGGCCCCGTAAAAAGAGTTTATCCAGCTCACCCATGGTCAGCTGTGTCCAGGTCGGACGTCCGTGGTTGCACTGACCGCTGCGTTCGGTCGCTTCCATGTCGCGCAGCAGCGCGTTCATTTCCGGCACTGTGAGACGGCGGTTGGCGCGTACCGAGCCATGACACGCCATGGTCGCCAGTAATTCGTTACGCCGTGCCAGCATACGGTCGGAAGTGCCGTGTTCCATTAAATCGGACAGCATATCCGTGACCAGCTGCGGCACTTCCGCCTGCTGCAGCAACACAGGAATCTGACGCACCAGCAGGGATTCCGGACCCACCCGCGCCAGCTCTACACCAAGCAAGCGGAATTCATCGGCAAACTGTTCGGCGGCATCGGCTTCGCGTTCGCTGACCGCCAACGACACCGGCACCAGAAGCGGCTGACTCTGCACGCCCTGCTCGTCGGAGGCTATTTTCAGGCGTTCATAGGTAATGCGCTCGTGGGCAGCGTGCATATCGACCACCACCAGCCCGAGTGCGTTCTGCGCCAGAATATAGATGCCGTGCAGCTGGGCGATGGCAAACCCCAGCGGCGGCATATCGCCATCTCCCTGAGGCATCACCGCAGGCGCCACCGCCAACGGCTGACTCATGCTCTGATAAGCACTCATCTGTTCGGCGACCGCATCGCGGCTCAGCGGTTGCGGGCTGTAAGCCGCAGCCGGCGAGAACGCTGGCGTGGCCGACAAGGCAGGCGCCGACGGCTGCCAGTTCAGACGTGTCTGCTCCTGAAACTCACCGGCCTGCACACCGGATAACGGCGCCGCGGTCTGCTGCAACACACCATCGGTCAGAGAGCCCGGCGTGGTACCGGCCAGCCGATCTTCCGGACGCACACTGCCCAGCGCATGGTGCAAAGTGCGGAACAGAAAATCGTGCACTAAGCGGCCATCGCGGAAACGCACTTCGTGTTTGGTCGGATGCACGTTCACATCCACCAGTTTCGGATCGAGTTCCAGATACAGCACGAACGCCGGATGACGGCCGTGATACAACACGTCGCGGTAAGCCTGTTTAATGGCGTGTACGACCAGTTTGTCGCGTACTACGCGGCCGTTCACAAAGAAATACTGCATGTCGGCCTGCGAGCGGGAAAACGTCGGCAAACCAACCCAGCCCTGCAATTTAAGCCCCACGGCGTCGGCGTCGATGTGCACCGCGCTGTCGATAAAATCCGCGCTGAGCAGACTGGCCACACGCTTTTCTTTTTCGATGCCGCGCTCCGCCGGGCGCAGCTGATGCACGGTGCGGCCGTTATGACGCAGGGTAAAACCCACGTCGTAGCGGCTGAGCGCCAACCGTTTTACGTATTCTTCGAGATGGGAAAATTCGGTTTTTTCGGTGCGCAGGAATTTGCGCCGCGCCGGTGTATTAAAAAACAGATCGCGCACTTCAACCGTGGTGCCCACCGGATGCGCGGCCGGGCTGACCGACGCCGCCATATCACGTCCTTCCACACTCACCGCCCAAGCCTCTGCGGCTTCCTGATGATGGGAGGTTAAGGTCAGCCGGGTCACGGAACTGATACTGGCCAGCGCCTCCCCACGGAAGCCAAGACTGGCCACTGCTTCCAGATCGTCGAGGGTGGTGATTTTACTGGTGGCGTGGCGGCTTAACGCCAGCGCCAGATCGTCTTTGTCGATACCCGAGCCGTCATCACGGATGCGCAGCAGTTTAATACCGCCCTGTTCGGCATCGATTTCAATGCGGGTCGCACCGGCGTCGAGGGAATTTTCGACCAGCTCTTTAACGATGTTGGCCGGACGCTCGACCACCTCACCGGCGGCAATCTGGTTCGCCAGACGTGGGGATAACAGATGAATCCGGGCCATACAGTCTCAGTAAAATCAGGAATTCGGAATTTTAAGGCTCTGACCAACGCGCAGCTGGTCGTTCTTTAAATCGTTCAGACGACGCAGGTCGTTGATCGCCACACCGTTTTTCAGCGCAATGTCCGACAGAGTATCGCCGCGCTGAATAACATAGGTATTGACGACGGGGGCATTGTCACGCTCTGCCGCCAGCAGGGTACCGCGTGGCGGATGGCTGCGGAAATACTCGGTGACGCCGGTGAAAATCGCTTTCGCCATTTTCTTCTGATACGCCGGGTCGGCCAGTTTGCGCGATTCCTGCGGGTTGGAAATAAAACCGGTTTCCACCAGCAGGGCCGGAATATCCGGCGCTTTCAGCACCACAAAAGCGGCTTCTTCTACGTGGTCTTTGTGCAGCTTCGACACCTTGCCCACCTGCTCAAGAATATTGTTGCCGAGCTGCACACTGGAATTGCGCTTGTGGGTCATCGACAGATCCAGCAACGTCATCGCCAGATGGTCTTCTTTGTCTTCCAGACTCACACCGCCGACCAGATCCGACTCGTTTTCTTTATCGGCCAGCCAGCGTGCGGCCTCACTGGTGGCACCACGCTCAGACAAAACGAACACCGAGCTGCCGCTGGCGCTCGGCACTTTGAAGGCATCCGCGTGAATCGACACAAAGAAATCGGCGTTGGCTTTACGGGCTTTGTCGGTGCGCTCACGCAGGCCGATGTAGTAATCGCCGGTGCGCACCATAAACGGAGTAAAACCGGTTTCGGCGTCCAGCAGACGCTGCAGTTCTTTGGCGATGGCCAGTACCACGTATTTTTCTTTGGTGCGTCCGTGACCGATGGCGCCCGGGTCTTCACCGCCGTGACCGGCGTCGATGGCGATGATCACGTCGCGCTTGTTGTCGTCGTAGCTGTCGGCTTTTTTCACCGGCGCGATCACCTGGGTTTTCTGCAAACGCTCGAGGTCGACCACCAGACGGTTATTTTTATACACATCGTTCGGCGCCAGCGGGAAGCTGCTGGCGCTGACAGGTTCAGTAACATCAATAACGATGCGCACATCGTTCTGATTGCGGCGCGCACTGCGGATAGAACGGATCGAGGTCGACTGCGTATCGAGCCCGGCCAGATCGCTGTTCACCCTGGCGTTGTTGATATCAATCACCACGCGGTCAGGACCGGTGAGGGTAAAAATCTTGTGCTCGTGCGGTGCCGACAGGTCGAACACCAGCCGGGTTTTGTCCGGCGACTGCCACACCCGCACATCCTGCACATCGGCAAGCGCGGGAAAGGCCATCATAACCAGCGCGAGCAACAGGGCTTTCATGCCAGCCCTCCGGCAATGTGCGCAAGCTGCGCGGCCCAGTCGCGGCCTTTGTCCGTGTTGGCGTCCCAGGTCAGCTCGCGGCTGTCACCCAGATCGGCGATGTGAATCACCAGATCGGCGGCGGGCAGCACGCCAGCGCCTTTGTCGGCCCACTCGATCAGGCACAGGGCGTTCTGATCCAGATAATCGCGGATGCCCATGAACTCGAGTTCTTCGGCATTGCCCAGACGGTAAAGGTCGAAGTGGCACACATGACAATCGGCCAGCTGATAATCTTCCACCAGGGTGTAGGTCGGACTCTTCACCGCGCCGGTGTGGCCCATAGCCTGAATCAGGCCGCGACTGAAGGTGGTTTTTCCGGCCCCCAGCGTACCTTCCAGAAATACCAGACCGCCGGTGCAGAACACAGGCGCACAGGCTGCAGCAAAAGCCGTCATGGCGGACTCACCCGTCAGGCGGATCGACATCAGTTCATTAACTCCCGCAAATACGTCATTAAATCGGTGGCCAGCAGGCCACGTTGCCCGGCGCGGGCAGCCAGATCGGCGGCCGCACTGTGCAGACACACACCATAACAGGCGGCTTCAAAAACCGGCATCCCCTGCGCCAGTAAAGACGCCAGCACGCCGGTCAGGACATCGCCCATGCCACCGCTGCTCATGCCCGGATTGCCGTCGGTGCACAGTGCCAGACGGCCGTCCGGCGACGCCACCAGCGAGCCCTGCCCTTTCAGAACCACAACCGCCTGATAACGTTCCGCCAGCTCACGGGCGGCGGCAAAGCGGTCGGCCTGAACCTCGTCGGTTGTTTTTCCCAGCAGTCGCGCCGCTTCGCCCGGATGCGGCGTCATAATCACCTGACGCTGGGCAAAGTCCTGCTTCCAGCCCGGTGACGACAGAATATTGAGCGCGTCGGCGTCCATAATCAGCGGCAGGGCACTGCCCAGCACGCGCTGCAGCAGCAATTCTGACCAGCTGCCCTGCCCCAGTCCCGGACCAATGGCCAGCACGGTGGCGCGCTCCAGCAAGGGTTGCAGTTCAAGCCCCGACTCGATGGCGCGCACCATCACTTCCGGACGACGCACCAGCAGCGGCATTACATGTTCGGTGCGGGTCGCGCAGCTGACCAGACCCGCGCCGGTGCGGCCGGCGGCTTCCGCGGCCATGGCCACCGCACCGCCCATGCCGGAGTCGCCACCGATCAGCAGCACATGGCCAAAATCGCCTTTATGGGCGCTGCCGGCACGGGCCGGCAAACGACGACCCAGACGATCGATGCGATCCCAGCTGATGCGTTCGGCCGATGCCGGCACCTGACGGTACAGCACGGGGTCGATGGCCAGCGATGCAAACGCCACGTCACCACACACATCCGGACCAGAGGCCGTGAGCAGCCCCTGCTTCACCCCGATAAAGGTGACGGTCATGGCAGCCTTTACGGCATTGCCCATGATCATGCCGGTATCGGCGTTCAGGCCCGACGGCAGATCCAGCGCCAGAACCTCGGCCCAGTGCTGATTGATCGCCGCCACGGCGGTGGCCATGTCGCCGTCCAGCGGCGCATTGAGACCCGTGCCGAGCAGACCATCGACAATCAGCCGGCCTTCGAAATCCAGCTCACCGACAAAGGTCTGCGCGTCAACGCCGGCGTCGACGGCCATCTGCCGTGCCTGTTGCGCACTGTCCGACAGACGGCTCTGATCGCCCACCGTGTAGAAACACACGTCCATGCCGTGCATGCGCGCCAGTGCCGCCAGCACCCAGGCGTCACCGCCGTTGTTACCGGGCCCGGCAAACACGCAGATCTGTTGTTCTTCAGGCCAGCGCCCCAGCAGGCAGGCAAAGGCCGCCTCACCGGCACGCGACATCAGCTCAAAGCCGTTGATGCCCGCCTGTTCTATCGCCAGCCGGTCGAGGGTACGCACCTGCGCGGCGCTGTACACATCTCCCGGCAAATGATCCCTGGCGCTGTATGGTCGATTCATCCGCTGGACGTCCACTGTGGTAAATTGCGCAAAATTATATAGAAAAAGACTCAGAGACGAACCCATGAGCGAACATTCTGCCGCCATTTCTGCCCAGCGATTGGCACAGTTGCGCAGTCAGCTCAGCGAATGGGCGGCGGAACTGGGGTTTCAGCAGGTCGGCGTCACCGGCACCGACCTCGGCGAACACGAACAGCGCCTGCAGCAATGGCTGGCCAACGGCTATCAGGGCGGCATGAGTTACATGGCCGACCACGGCAACATGCGCTCGCGCCCGCAGGAATTACTGCCCGGCACCCTGCGCGTGATCAGCCTGCGCATGGATTATCTGGCGCCGGATGTCAGTATCACCGAACAACTGCAGGACAAGTCGCAGGCGTATATTTCGCGCTATGCACTGGGGCGCGACTACCACAAGCTGATCCGCAAACGTCTGACCGAACTGGGCAAACGCCTGCAACAGGCGGCGGGCGAGATGGGCTTCCGCGCCTTTGTCGATTCCGCCCCGGTGCTCGAACGTGCACTGGCGAATAAAGCCGGACTGGGCTGGATCGGCAAAAACACCATGCTGATCAACCGCAAAGCCGGTTCGTATTTTTTTCTCGGCGAAATTCTCACCGACCTGCCACTGCCACTGGACGACGCCTACGAGCAGGACCACTGCGGACGCTGCACTTCGTGTCTGGATATCTGCCCGACTCAGGCCTTTGTCGGCGAGCACGTACTGGATGCGCGGCGCTGTATATCCTACCTCACCATCGAACTGAACGGGCCTATTCCGCCGGATTTGCGTGAAGGGATAGGCAACCGCATTTTCGGCTGCGACGACTGCCAGATTGGTTGCCCGTGGAATCGCTTCAGCAAGGCCTCGGCCGAGCCCGATTTCAGCCCGCGCGCCAACCTCGACAAAGCCAGCCTGCTGGAATTATTTGCCTGGGACGAAGCCACGTTTCTGAAGCACACCGAAGGCATGCCGATCCGCCGCACGGGTTACGAAAACTGGCTGCGTAATATTGCCGTGGCGCTCGGTAATGCGCCGCAAAGTCTTGACGTGGTGGACGCGTTAAATAACCGACGGGAACAGGTGAGCGCGCTGGTACAGGAACATATCGACTGGGCGCTGGCGCAACAGACTAAAAAGCAGAAATAAAATGGGCCGGAAGACGAACCCTCAACGTCTTCCGGCCCTGAGACCTGATGAACGGATGCCGGTTGGCTGGAGACATCAGCGCCAACAGGTCTCGCTTCTGAGCTGACGGTCTGGAAGATCAGCTCAAAACTGCGGGTGCCTGACAATCCAGAGCCATCGCCACACTTAACGCGGTGATGGTGACAATGGAAAAGGCAAACACCTGTCTGGCCCAACGGATATCGTTCACGTCCATTTTCCAGCCGCGCAATGCCATGCCCAGCCACCACAGACTGGTGGCACAGGCCACGCTCAGGAAACCGTAACCCGCGTAACCGGTCGCGGTCAGCAGTACAGTCACCAGCGCAAACGCCAGAATATAAAGCACGATATGCAGTTTGGCTTTGGAGATACCCTGCGCCACCGGCAGCACCGGAATACCGGCCGCCTCATAATCCGCAAAACGGAAAATGGCGATGGCGTAAGAGTGAGGCATCTGCCACAGACAAAACATCAGCAGCAGAATCGCTGCGCCAGTGTCAAAAGATCCGTTTACCGCACAGTAGCCGACGACAGGTGGGACTGCACCCGACAGACTGCCGACTAATGTGCCGTAAACGGAATTCCGCTTCATCCACAGGCTGTAGACGCCGACGTAAATCACAAAACCGAAGGCGGCAAAAAATACCGCCACCGGATTGGTGAAATACGCCAGCATGGCAAAGCCTGCGATACCGAGCAGCACACCATGCGCCAGCGCCGCTTGAGCCGACAGTTCGCCGGTTACGGTGACGCGCTTACAGGTACGCTGCATACGGCTGTCGATATCACGGTCGATGCAGTTATTGATGGCACAGCCCGACGCCACCACCAGTGATAATCCCATCAGGGTTGCCAGCAGCAGTGTGATATCCACACTGCCCTGAGCGGCGAGAAAAAAGCCGCCGGCAACCGAAATAAAATTACCCATGATGATGCCGGGCTTGGTGACCAGCAGATAACGCGTAAAGGTCTTCATGGGCACCTCAGTGCATCATCATCGCGTTGGATGCGTAAATAATCCAAACCGATAAACCCACCACCAGCACAATAATCAGTGCCGAAAACAGGAAGGTAAACGTACTTAACCGGCCGTCTTCCGTGGTGAATGTCAGATGCAGGAAATACTTCAGATGCACCACCAGCTGCACCACGGCAAAGCCGACAATGGTCCACAGCGTGGCGGTTTTATCGAGCACGTGTTCCATGACCAGCCAGAACGGGATCACGGTCAGAATAACGGCCAGAATAAAACCGATGACATACGGCTTAACGCCATGATCAGCCGGGTGATTTTGATGACTGTGACTCATTACACGCTCCCCATCAGATACACGACGGTGAATACACAGATCCACACCACATCGAGGAAGTGCCAGAACAGACTCAGGCAGCTCAAGCGGGTAACGGTACGGTTACCCAGACCACGCTTCAGCACTTCCAGCATCAGCACGATCATCCAGATTAAACCGGCTGTTACGTGCAGACCGTGCATGCCCACCAGAGAGAAAAAGCCAGTTAAAAAGGCACTGCGCTGCGGTCCGTTACCTTCGGCAATCAGGTGATGGAATTCGTTGATTTCCATACCGATAAAGACCGCACCCAAAGCGAACGTCACCAGCAGCCACAGCAGAGTGGCCTGCTTGTTGCCACGGTGTGCACCTATCATGGCGAAGCCATAGGTAATACTGGAAAACAGCAGGGCAAAGGTTTCGATCAGGACGTAATCCAGTTCGAAAATGTCTTTGCCCGACACACCGCCGGCGGTGTTCATAAACAGCACGGCATAGGCCGCAAACACCGATGCGAACAGCACGCAGTCGGTCATCAGGTACAGCCAGAAGCCGAAAATCGTGGTGCTTCCGGTGTCGTGATGCGCATGGCCGTGCGCATCCTGATGTTCATTACCATGAACATCGTGATTCATCGTCAGGGTCGACATAATCAGGCCTCGATGGTTTCTTCAGTGTGAACGGATTTTTTCGCCGCAGAGTCCGGGGTTTTGAATCCCAGTGCCGCACGGTGAGCCCCTTCGATTTTTTCGATTTCGTCCGGTTGTACGTAGTAATCGACATCATCGTCGTACGCACGCACCAGCAGCGTCACCACAGTGGCCACCATAGTGATCACCACCAGCCACCAGATGTGCCATACCGCACCAAAGCCCGCCACCGTCAGCAGCATGCCCATGATGAAACCGGCACTGGTATTTTTCGGCATATGAATCGGTTGGTATTGTTCCGGACGCGCGTAAGCCGTGCCTTTTTCTTTCATATCGGTAAAGGCGTCGATGTCATGCACCACAGGATCAACAGCGAAGTTGTAGAACTGTGGCGGCGACATGGTGGACCATTCCAGCGTGTGGCCATTCCACGGGTCGCCGGTAACGTCGCGGTTTTTCTCACGGTCGCGGTAGCTCACCACCAGCTGAATCAGCTGTGATGCCACACCCAGTGCAATCACGAAAGCACCGAAGCAGGCGATGTACAGCCAGATATTCCAGTCCGGATTATCGGTGTGGTTAATACGACGGGTCATGCCCATAAAGCCGAGCACGTACAGCGGCATAAAGGCCAGATAGAAACCGCTCTGCCAGAACCAGAACGCGCGCTTGCCCCATTTTTCGTCGAGCTTGTAACCCATGGCTTTCGGGAACCAGTAAGAGAAGCCCGCCAGATAACCGAATACCGCACCGCCGATAATGGTGTTGTGGAAGTGCGCAATCAGGAACAGGCTGTTGTGCAGCACATAATCCGCACCCGGTACCGACAGCAGCACCCCGGTCATACCACCGATGGTGAAGGTCACCATAAAGCCCAGAGTCCACAGCACAGGCGCCGTAAACTGCACGCGGCCGCGGTACATAGTGAACAGCCAGTTAAACAGTTTCACCCCGGTCGGCACGGCAATAATCATGGTGGTCACACCGAAGAACGCATTCACATCGGCACTGGAGCCCATGGTGAAAAAGTGGTGCAGCCAGACGATAAAACCAAGGATGGAAATCACGCCGCTGGCCACCACCATGGAGGTGTAACCGAACAGACGCTTACCCGAGAAGGTAGAAATAACTTCGGAGAAAATACCGAAAGCAGGCAATACCAGGATGTACACTTCCGGATGGCCCCAGGCCCAGAACAGGTTAATGTACATCATCGAATTTCCACCGAGTTCATTGGTGAAGAAGTGGAAATCCAGGTAACGGTCGAGGGTCAGCATGGCCAGCGCGGCGGTCAGAATCGGGAACGACGCCACGATCAGAATATTCGCCCAGGTACAGGCCCAGGTGAACACCGGCATCTGCATCAGTTTCATGCCAGGAGCGCGCATTTTCAGCACGGTGGCAATAAAGTTCACCCCGGTCAGCGTGGTACCGATACCCGATATCTGCAGCGCCCAGATGTAGTAATCCACCCCGGAACCCGGGCTGTAATTAATACCGGCCAGCGGTGGATAAGCCACCCAACCGGTCTTGGCGAATTCACCCACACCGAGGGAAATATTCACCAGCAGGGCACCGGCCACGGCCAGCCAGAAACTCAGGTTATTCAGGAACGGAAACGCCACATCGCGCGCGCCGATTTGCAGCGGCAGCACAATGTTCATCAGACCGATCATGAACGGCATCGCCATGAAAATAATCATGATCACACCGTGGGCGGTGAAAATCTGATCGTAGTGTTCCGGTGGTAAATAACCGGCAGCACCGTCGGTGGCCAGCGCCAGCTGAGTACGCATCATGATGGCATCGGCAAAACCGCGCAGCAGCATCACCAGCGCCAGCACGATGTACATCACGCCCAGACGTTTATGATCGACGGAGGTAATCCAGTCGTGCCACAGCACGCCCCATTTTTTGTATTTCGTAATTGCAATGGCCAGTGCCAGACCCACCAGAGCCACGATGGCCAGAGTGACCATAATAATGGGCTCGTGGTAAGGGATGGCGTCCAGCGTTAATTTGCCAAACATAGGTTACTCCCCAGCCGCGGCGTGCGGCATTTCGTGTTCGTGGTGCATGAACATGTCATGTCCTTCCGGCATCGGCATCTCATGCCCTTCGTGTGCCGGCATCTCATGCCCTTCATGGGCCGGCATCTCATGCCCTTCGTGATCCGGCATCGCCTTCATCGCCGAATCGTCCATCATGGCGCTGTGGCCATGGTGCTGCATGAATTTCATTACGATCTGATCGAACAGACCGGTCTGAACGTCGGAGAAATACGCCACAGGATTGGCTTCGCTCGGCTTGGCCAGCTGCGCGTAAACCTCACTGTCGAGGCGGTGATCCGCGGCTTTCACCTGATCAACCCAGGCGGCGAATTCCGCATCGTCTTTGGTGGCGATGGTGTTGAATTTCATCTCGCTGAAACCGGCACCGCTGTAGTTGGCCGAGAAACCGGCGTAGGTGCCCGGTACGTCGGCGATCAGATGCAGTTTGGTTTCCATCGCCGCCATGGTGTAAATCTGGCTGCCGAGCTGCGGAATAAAGAAGGAGTTCATGACCGACTCAGACGTCAGACGGAACGACACCGGCACGCCGGTCGGAATCACCAGTTCATTCACCGTGGCAATGTGTTGCTGCGGATAAATAAACAGCCATTTCCAGTCGAGGGAGACCACTTCCACTTCCAGCGGTTCACGTTCGTGTTCCAGTGGTTTGTAAGGGTCCAGCGTGTGGGTGGTCACCCAGGTGATGGTGCCCAGAATGATCACGATGGCGCACGGAATGAGCCACACCACCAATTCAATTTTGGTGGAATGCGACCATTTTGGATCGTAGGTTGCACTGGTATTACTCGCCCGGTACTTCCACGCAAACACCAGTGTCAGAACGATCACCGGAATGACCACAAGCAACATCAGCCCGGTCGCAATCAGAATCAGATTTTTCTCATCGACGCCGATCTGACCTTTCGGATCAAGGATGCCACCCTGACAGCCCGAAAGCAGAACGACAGCCAGCATGAGAACTCCCTGCACAAGGCGGGGAATCTTTTTGTCTGTCATGTTTAAACCTTTTTAAGAACGAACAGGAACACGCACCGGCCAATCAGCCAGCGCCAAAGTTGCGGAAAAGTCCGCGGGGGTTGAGCTCAGACGCGAGGAAATTCCCTGACGTACCGAGACTCAGGATGAACAGGCAGTAAAAACAGACAGCACAAACGCAGCACCACCGGAAATCCGGTCGTTTTGACGATTATGAGTGGTTTTTACAAACCCGGTCAGAGGGGAGGTGCGCGACAACCGTGCGCAGAAACAAAGGCTTTCTGATAGAAGAAAGAACGAAACGGAGTGCAACCGTGTAATAACTGATCGAAGCCGTAGTCGCGGGAAATAAAGAAGCAGAACCAGAAAATAAATCCGCACAGCACAGCGCCCAGAGCGGCGGCACCTGCGAATAATAAAAGGACTTTCAGGCCGGTAAGCGACACGTCCGGCAGCGGCACAAAATCGGCGCAATATTCACCGGCTGCGAGCAATACAGCACACAGCACGGCCGCAAGGCCCAGAAAAATACGGGTATTCATGGACCCGCTGAAATTTCCTGCGTGAATCAAAACACCACCTGATGAGTACCATTAACGACAGCCCGCCGTAACGGTCTGTATTTTTCTGCGCACTACATTGCTGCCAAGGAATATCGCTTGTGCGCAATGCTGTCATTTTATCTGCTTATTGAATAGTTGATTGCAGAGGTGCGGCATTCTACCGCATTTCGGGCCACGGAATAAAGAAAGCGGCCCGGCCAAATGCCGGTGCAGACCTGACAATCGGTCGTTTTTTACCAGCCGTAAAGTGAATTTCCAACGCGGAATGCGCCAGCTATTTTCGTGTCACCTTCACCTCCATTCCACCTGTGGCGCGCCCTCTGACTGCAAAGCGGCCGCAAAGTTCTATACTTGGGCGGATATAAAAGTCCGGAGAACACTATGCCCGCGCATCCGATTCCTGAGCAGGAAGAAAAGCGTCTGGCCGCACTCAAGGCACTCGATATCCTCTATGCTCCGCTGGAGGAACGCTTCGACCGCATAACCCGCACATTATGCCGGGTTTTTAATGTGCCGTTTGCCTACCTGGCGCTCATGGATGGTGATACCCAATGGTTTAAATCGATTCAGGGCGCGCCGCTGATCAGCGTGCCGCGCCGCGATTCTCTGTGTCAGCACACCCTGATGGAAGAAGAGCATCTGGTCTGCGGCGATCTGATGCATGACCCGCGCTTCGCCAATAACCCATTCGTCACCGGCCCCTACGCCGCCCGCTTCTACGCCGGCATGCTGCTGAAGAGCCGTGGCCAGAACGTCGGTACCCTGTGCATCGTCGACAATAAAACGCGCACCTTCAGCGAGGACGACCTGCAGGCGCTGCGCGATCTGACCCACTGGGCGCAGACCGAACTGCATTTCACGCAACTCACCGACACCCAGATTGAACTGCTGGGCGAGCTGGACGTGGCCCTGCAGCAGGCGCGCATCGACAGCCTGACGCGGCTGTGGAACCAGGGCACCATCAAACAGATTCTGCACCGCGCATTTCACCGCCATCTGCTGAACCTGTCGCCACTGTCGGTGCTGATGATCGATGCCGACCACTTCAAACGGGTCAACGACCATTTCGGCCACGCCACCGGCGACCGTGTGCTGCAGGCCATCGCCAGCGCCCTGCGTCAGAGCCTGCGCCCGGATGACGCCATCGGCCGCTACGGCGGCGAAGAATTCATGGTGGTGCTCGACAACTGCCCGGTGGAACAGGCTACTGTGCTGGCCAAGCGTATTCTGAACCGTGTGCGTTCGCTGACGTTTGCCGACGTGAGCCCTGACCTGGTGATTACCGTGAGCGTTGGCATTGCCGGTTCCGACGCCCGCGGACTGGAAAACGAAGGCGACCTCCTCGATCTGGCCGATCAGGCGCTGTACCGCGCCAAGCACAACGGCCGCGATCAGATTTGCGTGCTGCACGAAACCGACCCGTCCGCCAACGGCTGAGCCACGCCACGGGCATAAAGCACAGGCATAAAAAAGCCCCGCACAGCGGGGCTTTTTCATTCGTGTTCGCAACGGTTTATACCGCCGCATGCCGGCAAGGCTTACAGCGCGAGGAAGTGCTCACGGTAGTGTTCCATCTCGGCAATCGACTCTTTGATATCGTCCAGCGCCTGATGGCTGCCTTTCTTCTGGAACGAAGATACCGCCGACGGTTTCCAGCGCTTGGCCAGTTCCTTCAGGGTAGAAACATCGATGTTGCGGTAGTGCATGTAAGCTTCCAGCTCTGGCATGTACTTCACCAGAAAACGGCGGTCCTGATGAATGCTGTTGCCGCACAAAGGCGAGGTGCCGGCCTTCACATGCTGACGCAGGAACTCCAGCGTCAGGCGCTCGCACTCACGGGCGTCGGTCTGACTGGCACGCACGCGGGCGGTCAGGCCGGAGTTGCCGTGGGTTTTGGTGTTCCACTCGTCCATCGCATCGAGCAGCACATCCGGCTGATGCACGGCCAGCACCGGGCCTTCAGCGATGATGTTGAGGTTGCTGTCGGTCACAATGGTTGCGATCTCGATGATCACATCGTGCTCCGGGTCCAGACCGGTCATTTCCAGATCCATCCACACCAGATTGTCGTTCTGACTCATATTGCTTCACTCGCTTAAGAATGCGTGAAGTCTAGCAACTTGCGTGACAAGCGGCCAACGCGGAGAATGGCCGCCCGGACTGAAAACGCTGAACCACTGCATGAGCAAACGCAAACTGACCCGCCGCCAGGCCTGGCGCGTGGAAAAAATTCAGGAAGAGAAAGCCGACCGCGCCCGTAAGAAGGAATCCGACATCAGCAGCCAGCTGAACGCCGGTGAACTCGGCGATGAGGCGGAAGGCCAGATCATTGCGCATTTCGGCACTCAGGTAGAGCTGGAGGCGCGCAGCGACCGCCAGACCCGTTTCCGCTGCTACCTGCGCGCCAACTTAGGCTCTCTGGTGACCGGCGACTACGTGATCTTCCGGCCGGGTCCGGAGGTGAACGGCGTGCGCACCGGCGTGGTGGAAACCGTGCTTGAGCGTCAGTCCGAGTTGTCGCGCCCGAACCCGTACAACGAAATCAAACCCGTTGCGGCCAACATCGACTTCATCGTTCTGGTGATCGCGCCGGAACCCGAAGCCCACGCCAACCTGATCGACCGCTATCTGGTCGCCGCCGAAAACTGTCACATTGAACCCATCATTCTGTTCAATAAGACCGACCTGCTGAACGACAGCAACCGGCAGAAATTTGCCAACATGCTGGCGTCCTACGAGCAGCTCGGTTACCGCACCCTGCGCGTGTGCAGCAAAGACGACAGCAGCCTGGGAGAGCTTAAGGAATTCCTGAACGGCCGCGTGAGCGTGTTTGTCGGGCAGTCGGGGGTGGGCAAATCATCGCTGATCGGCACCCTGCTGCCGGGTGAAGACCTGAAGGTTGGCGCCCTGTCAGAAAACACCCGCAAAGGACGTCACACCACCACCACCGCCCGCCTGTATCACTTTCCGGCCGGTGGCGACCTGATCGACTCGCCGGGCATCCGTGAGTTCGGTCTGTGGCACATGAGTGCCGACGACGTGCTGTACGGCTTCCGTGAGCTGCGCCCGGTGACCGGCTACTGCCGATTCCGCGATTGCGCCCACGAACAGGAACCGGGCTGCGCGCTGCAGGCTGCGGTTAAAAAAGGGGAAGTGCGTCAGGAACGCTTTGACAGTTATCGCCGCATTCTGCAGACGCTGACCGAGCTCTGAGCCGGTCAGCGATGGTTACCAGAATACTTCGTTTTTATTCGGCGGGTTATCGTAGCTGTTGTCTTTGCTTTCACGCTGCTGGCGCAGTTTTTCGAGCAAAGAGCCAGCCTGATTGATCACGGGGGTGCGGGCATCTTCACTGCCCTTTTCCTCGTTAATAAATTCGACATTTACATCACCGCGCTCACGCAGCGTTTCTTCCGATTTTTTATTCAGCAGCGTTATCGAAATACGTCGGTTAATTTCCGCACCCGGATCATCAGCCTTGAGCGGTGCGGTATCGCCCATACCAATCACTTCCGCGACCTGCGACTTAGGCACCCCTGCTTCCATTAATGCACGACGGGCCGCGTCCGCACGCAACGATGACAGACTCCAGTTGCCATCGTCTTCATCGCGAACACCCCCGAGTTTGCTCGAGTCGGTATGGCCCGTGATCGACACCCTGTGATCCATGGTGGCGATCATGGGCGCCAGCTCCCACAGAATATCTTCGGAATAATATTTCAGCCGTGCGCTGCCCGGATCGAACATCGGCCGTTTGGTTTGATCCACGATCTGGATGCGCAGACCTTCGGTGGTGATATCAATCAGAAACTGATCTTTAAACGGACTTAAGGTCGGACTGGCGTCGATGCGGGCTTCAATTTGCGCTTTCATGGTTTCCATGCGTTTACGCTCGATCGCTTCAGCCATGCTTTCAATTTCATCAGCCTGCAGAATTTTTTCCGGATCGAGCGATTCCGACTCGGCAATATTGTCGGCCGTAGATGGCGAGCCGCCGAGATCGATCACGTATTTGGAGGGGACTTTTTTGCCTTCTTCAAAGGCTTTCGGATCCTGAAAATAACCCGAAATTGCCGCACGTTGTTGTTCGTTCGATGAGTTAATGACCCACAGCACCAGAAACAGGGCCATCATCGCCAGCGCAAAGTCGGCCATGGCGACTTTCCAGGCACCGCCGTGGTCGTCGTGTTTGGCCTTTTTATAGCGCCGGACAATGATGTTCTGATGGGGGCCTAAGTTCTCCATCAGCGGCCACGCACTTTACTTTCCACTTCGGTAAACGAAGGGCGGCCGTGGGTGAACAGAGATTTACGGCCAAATTCCACCGCCAGTTGCGGCGGCAGTCCGTTGAGCGACGCAATAATGCAGGATTTTACCGCTTCGTAGAGTTTGATTTCTTCTTCCGCCAGATGCCGCATCACCGTACTGATCGGCGCCACCACACCATAAGCCAGAAAGACACCGCTGAACGTCCCCACCAGCGCCGCTGCCACGTGGGCACCGATTTCAGAAATTTCACCGTCGATGGCGCCCATGGTGATCACGATACCCAGCACCGCCGCCACAATACCGAAGCCCGGCAGGCCGTCGGCTACTTTGCTGACGGCATTACCCGGCTGTTCCAGCTCGTGCAGGCGGGCGTCGATCTCCTGATCCATCAGGGATTCCAGTTCGAAGGATGTCAGGTTACCCGCAGCAATAATACGGAAGTAGTCGGCAATAAAATGCGACAACTCTTCATTCGCCTGAATGGCGGGATAACGGGAGAAAATGGCACTGGACGCCGGCGATTCGACATCGGCCTCAATGGCCATAATCCCCTCGCGGCGGGCTTTATTCAGAATGTCGTACACCAGCCCCAGTACATCCATATACATGGCCTTGTTAACTTTGCTGCCCATAATGATCTGGGGAATCATTTTGAAGCACTTTAAAACCACATGGCCCGGATTACCCAGAATAAAGGCACCAAAAGCGGAGCCGCAGATAATCAGAATTTCAAACGGCTGCCACAGCGCCAGCAGATTGCCGTGCGACATGACGTAGCCGTAGAGCACACTGCCTATAACAATGATCAAACCAATAAAAAAGAGCATTCCCTGATGGTCCTTGGCGCAACGACTCCCGAAGGGATGGATAGTGACTATAGTTAAGTAAAGGATACAAACGACGGTTACACAAACCCGCTCATGACTCATCTATTGATAACACCGCCGGCCGCCGCACTGTGGCAGGAAGCCGGTGCCTTGCGCGATTTTCCGATTCTGGAAGAAACCCGTGCGCTTATCCGTCAGAAACTGCAGAGCAAACGGGTCAGCTTTGATGATCTGGCCCCCAGCGTCGAACGCGACCCGGCGCTGTGCCTGAATCTGCTGCAACAGGCCGCCGACCAGAATCCGGATTGCCTCAGCCAGATTTCCGGTGCGGCCAGCTGTTTATCTCTGTTGGGGATGCAGGAGCTGGTGCGCCTGATGAAGCACCTGCCGGTGGTCGAACCCGATACCACAGACCCGCAACAGCTCTATTACCGCCGGGCACTGCAAACGGCCCATTTCGCCGGCAATCTGGCCGCCTGGTGGACCACCATCAAAGGCAATCCGTCGGTCAGTTATGCGCGCTGGAGCACCATGCTGGCCTCGTCACCTTTATGGGCCTGGCTGCTCACCGAACGGCTGAGCGGTAACTGGTTTTACCGCATGAGTCAGGGCGACGACATCGCCACTGCGGCACGCACCGTGTTTGGCAAAGACACCAATCAATGGCAGCTGATGGCCCGCCGCCTGAAACTGCCGGCCATGGCCGAAGAGGTCTTCACCACGGGGCACTGGCCGGACGCCGGACAGTGGCGCACCCTGCGCCGGGCCGATCCGCGCGATCTCGACAACCAAAGGGCGCTGCTGCACCTGTGTCAGCAGCCCGCCATGATTGCGCTGATGGCTAATGAAATGGCCTGGCACCTGCACATGTCGCCAGACAGTCCGCGTTTTCAGCGCTGGCTGAATCTGGTTGCCCACTGGCTCGGCAAGCCTGTGTATGTGCTGATGCCCGCCCTGCGCGAATTACAGGTCGCCACCAGCCATCAGCAGCACAGCTCTCACGGTACCGGCCTGCACTTGCTGCTGAGCCCGCAACCGGTGCAGGAGCCGTACGACTGGATTGCGCCGCCCCAGTCGCAACAGCAGGCACAGGCCAAAGCAGCTCAGAAACCCGCCGGTGGCGTCGATTTTGTTCCCATGCCGAGCAGGCCCATTTCCGGCCCGCAAATACCGGAAGAGCGCCACACCGACGATACCTATATGAAGAAGCTGCTGAAACAACTGCAGCAACAGCCGGACAGCTTCGGTGACTGGCACTATCTGATGCGCGGCATGCTGAAAGGTGTCACCGAAGGCATCGGCCTGCCCTCCGCCGCCATCGCCCTGCTGAACAAAGAGAAAACCGCCCTCAAGGTGTTCTACACCGAGGGCCTGCCAGAGCAGGCACCGATACGGCATTTGCTGATCGATCTGCGCTCGCCGAATGTATTCACCAAACTGCTGGAAAAACCCGCCAGCCTGCTGCTGACCGCGGACAACCGCGATAAATTTCTGGCCAAACTGCCCGAGGCGGCCACCCGCCTGATCCCGGAGCAGACCATGATGATGAGCATCGACGCCGGCGCCGCGCCCATCGGCATGGTGATGGGCTTTGCTGCCGAGGGACAACCTGTGCTGTCGAACGCTGAATATCTGAGCTTCAAAAACCTGTGTCAGATCACCAGCCAGAGTCTTGCAACCCTGCGCGCCAACACCGAAGCCCGGCGCAAAAGTGCCGCCGGCAGCAAACCCGGCACAAGCCGGGCCTGACATCCGCGCCGCCCTTGGATAAACTCTGCGCTTTGTTTTTACATGGTGGAGTTTTCCATGGCTGCTCTCCCTCTCCTGCTTGAGCCGCAGGCTCTGGCTGCCCTGCTGCCGATTAAGGCCGACGACAACCTTCTGATCGTCGAGCAGGCCGGTCGCGAAAACTACCTCAAAAACCACATCCCAGGCTCGGTCTGGCTGGACTTCAAACAGCTGCAGTGTGTCGGCCAGCCGGCACCGGGCAAGCTGCCTGCGCTTGAGCATCTGTCGCGCGTATTCAGCGAACTGGGGCTGACCCCAGACACCCATGTGATCTGCTCCGACGATGAAGGCGGCGGCTGGGCCGGGCGTCTGATCTGGGTACTCGACTGCCTGGGCCACACCAATTACTCCTATGTAAACGGTGGCCTGGTCGCCTGGCTGGCGGACGGTCTGGCAACCGAGGAAGGCGATGTCACCGCGACGCCGTCGTCCTACCAAGCTGAACTGGTCAATGAAGATTGCTCACTGACCAAAGAACAGATTCTGGCCCGTATCGGGCAACCGGATTTTGCCGTGTGGGATGCCCGCTCTGCGGGTGAGTACACAGGCGAAAAAGTGATCTCTCAGCGCGGTGGTCATATACCCGGTGCCGTTAACTACGAATGGACCCTAGGCATGGACAAAGCCCGCGGTCTGCGCATCAAGGATCTGAGCGCCTTCCGTGAACTGCTGAGCGGCATGGGTATCGACGACAGTAAAGAAATCGCGACCCACTGCCAGACCCATCACCGCTCCGGATTCACCTATCTGGTCGGCAAAATTCTTGGCCTGAACATCAAAGGCTACGCCGGTTCCTGGTCGGAGTGGGGCAATGACCCTGCAACGCCGGTAACCACTGGCAATCAACCCTGAACGAACAAGTAAGGTTCCTCATGTCATTCAAAGATAAGGCATTTATTGTCTTCCAGTACCTGATTCCACAACACCTGCTGTCTCGTCTGGTGGGCTTTATCGCGGCCAGTGAAATACCGCTGATCAAAAATACCTTCATTAATTTTTTCATCGGTAAATTCGGCATCAACATGAACGAAGCCAAGCGTAAGAGCGCCGATCAATTCCGCTGCTTTAACGACTTTTTTACCCGTGAACTGGAAGACGGTGCCCGCCCGATTGCCGACGGCGACAATCAGCTGGTATCTCCCGCCGACGGTGCTGTTTCGCAGCTGGGTAAAATCGAAAATGGCCGTGTTTTTCAGGCCAAAGGTCAGGACTACTCACTGATCGAACTGCTCGGTGGTGACACCAAACGTGCCGAAGAATTTATGGGCGGCGAGTTCGCCACTATTTATCTGTCGCCGAAAGATTACCACCGCGTGCACATGCCGGTGACCGGTACCCTGCGCGAAATGGTTTACGTTCCGGGCGACCTGTTCTCTGTGAATAAAACCACCGCCGAAAATGTACCGCGTTTGTTCTCCCGCAACGAACGCCTGGTGGCCATTTTCGATACCGATAAAGGCCCGATGGCCATGGTGCTGGTCGGCGCCATGATCGTTGCCGCCATCGAAACCGTGTGGGCAGGCCTGATCACGCCACCGTCGCGCAAACTGAAAGTCACCGACTTCAGCAACCCGCAACCGATCACTCTGCAGAAGGGTGAAGAAATGGGACGCTTCCTGCTCGGCTCCACCGTGGTGCTGTGTTTTGCCAAAGACAAAATCCACTGGCTGGAAAATCTGCAGGCCGACTCGCCGCTGCGCATGGGTGAAGCCATCGCCCTGACGGTCGAATAAATATTGCCCGGCCGGTGTTCCGCACCGGCCACCCTCTCCCGCAGGTGACATTCGCCGCCTGTCTCTTAATGCCCCAAATGTGAACAATGGCTTCAGAGTTCTGTCTGATTTCGTCAGACTCAGGTTTGAGTTTGGTATGATCCGTCGTTACCGTCTGCTTTCTGATTTATTGCTCAATTCCACCGGATGACTGGCAAATTGCGTCCATTATCCTGAGGATTCGAGCACAGGGTGGCAGAAGGCTCCGGAAGCCGCAGGAAGCGGCGCCAATCGACCTCGACATACCGTAAAAACTTGCATATAACGCCATGGTTTTTCTCAGGATTTATATGCACGGACTGGAAACTGGCTATACTGACCTGTGAGGTCGGGCGTCTGCCCCCGTCCGTTGTGTAGTCAACTATTGCAGCAGGAATGCATGGACAGCCCAGTAACGCCGATCAAATTACACGTCCCCACTACGCCGCTGGCGCAGCCTTCGTTCTGTGCCGGCAACGTGGAAAGTGTGACCCAGTGGGCCAAAGAATTGCCCATGGCCAACACCGGCGAAGCTGCCCGGCAGCTCTACATGGCTGTGCGTGAGCTGAACCAGTGGAACACAGATCCGCTGCTGCGTTTTAAGGTGCTGGAAGTCATCCGGCCCTACATTTACTCAATCTGTACATTACTCAACAAACACTTCCTGCAGTCGTCCATCAGCCTGAATGACAAGCAGCTGAAAGTGGCCAACCTGACTCAGGCGCTGCAAGGATTACTGGCCACCGGTTACAAGATGGTGGTTGCACACAGCATCAGCCGTCTGGGCTCCGCCGATAAACCGTCCAAAGTCGTTACACTGGCGATTCACCGCGCGATTTCCGATACCAACCAAACCATTCTCCGTGCCTTCCAGCTGTACTGTCAGCCGCCTGAGCACGCCTGGCTGGATGTGAATCAGCTGTACCTGCTGGCGGAAATGCACAAGCTGCTGAAGTTCAGCGTCAGCGACCGCCAGACCCGCTTCCTGTCCACGTCCACCATTGAAGACGTGTACATGCGTGCTCACCTGCTGGGCACCGCCAAACCGAATAATCTGCGTCAGCAGGACCTTGCCCAGCTGTACGATGCCAGTGAACTCTGGGCGGAATTCGCCTCCCTGTCTCAGGCCGATGACGAAAGTGCACTGTTCATCATTAATCTGCACCGCGACCGGCCGGCTCAGTACCGTCAGCACCTGCGCGACGCGCAAAAGCCGCTGTTCCGCAGCCTGAACACCGGGCAACTGGTTCAGGCACTGAAGCTGTGGGCGGCCAATCCGAACGGCACTCATAAAATCACCGTACCCGGCAAAATGAGCGACAACCTGCTGTCGCACGCCATTCAGTCCTGGGGCATCCACTGGCAACGAGCCTTCCGCCGTAACGCCACCGAGGGCCAGCTGCGCCTGTGCATCGGCCTGTCAGCAACCCATTACTACAGTGCCGGCATGAAAGACTTTGAAAGTCTGGTAGCGTCGATCAAACCGAAAGCATTGGATGGCGATACACCCAATGTGGATATCGGCAAAGCAAGCTCAGGCGATGATGACGTGTGGGCCAATGCCTTTGACGCGGGCGGTGCCCGTCTGGCTGAGAATGACAACCTGAATATTGATGCCATTGAGTTCATCAATAAGCACCGCAGTAAAGACGCGGAAGAAACCGAAACCGTGGTGAAGTATCCGACGCACAACGTCAGCCTGATCAACACCAGCCCGGGTGGCTATTGCGTGCACTGGCAGGGCGATGTTCCGACCAGTATTCAGGCCGGTGAGCTCTTGGGTATTCAGGAAAACGGTGTGAAGCACTGGTCCATCGGCGTGATCCGCTGGATTCGCCATCTGCGTGATCAGGGTACCCAACTGGGGATTGAACTGCTGGCGCCACGCGCTGAAGTCGGTGCCGCGCGCCTGCTGCAGAAAACCGGCAGCAACGGTCCGTTAATGCGTGCACTGCTGTTGCCGGCCATCAAAGCCATTGCCCAGCCTGCGACCCTGCTGCTGCCTCGAATTCCGTTCCGTACGGGTAATAAGGTGGAACTGCTCTATCCGGATCTGCAGGGACGCCACCAGCTCACCAAACGTCTGACGTCCACCAGCAGTTTTGGCCAGTTCCAGTTCCGTACCGCCGGCGCGGCAGCGGCCTCAGCTTCACATCAGCCAGCCAGCGGACTGCCGGAAGACGACTTCGAGTCAATCTGGAACAAACTCTGATGTGACACTTCGCCCAATGCGTCACATATGAGCCTTATTTGTCACTACAAGTCATTTTTTTTTCGTACTTCACTACTATAATCGGCGTTTTGTTAATTACTTGAGGTTGGCATGTCGGCGAATCGGGACACACTGCATCTGCTTCTTCTGACAGAGACGCAGAACGATGCAGAAAGTCTGGTCAGTCTTATGCGCAATTCCGGCAGCGCCACCCGCGCCCATCAGATTACTTCCCTGCAAGACCTGAACGAGCAACTCCAGGAAAAATCCTGGGATATGCTGATCGCCCAGCCCAAAGTAGGCGACATTGCCTACGAAGATCTGATGCAGCTGATCCGTCGTCTGAACAAAGACCTTCCGGTTATCCTGATCGCCGAAGACGTTGATCCCATGATCATGGAAGCCGCCATCAAACGCGGCGCCTGCACCGTTGTTCCGCAAGATGAAAGCAATCTGCTGGTGATGGTCATTCAGCGCGAGCTGCGCCATCTGCGCACCCGCCGCGAGCTACGCACCCTCGAAGTGCGCATCCGTGAAGCCGAAAAGCGCTGTCAGAACCTGCTCGAAAATTCCCGCGATGCGGTCGCTTACATCCATGATGGCATGCACGTATACGCCAACCAGGCGTATCTGGAACTGTTCGGTTATCAATCCGTTGAAGAACTCGAAGGCATGCCGATCATGGATATGGTCGATGGCAGCGCCCAGCAAGACTTCAAAGCGTTCCTGAAAGCCTACCAGACCGATCATCTGAGCAATCCGGAGTTACGCACCCGCGGCATTAATGGCGACGGTGCAGCCTTCCCTATGCTGATGGCCTTCTCGCAGGCAACGTACGCCGACGAACGCTGCACTCAGGTGCTGATCCGCATCAACGCCGACAACTCCGAGCTGGAAGAAAAGCTGCGCGAGATCAGCAGCCGCGACATGATGACGGGCCTGTACAACAAGCAGCACTTCATCGGTAATCTCGAACAGGCCGTTGACCGCGCGGTACTGAAAGGCGCCCGTGGCGCTGTGCTGTACATCAACATCGACCACTTCGGCCGCATCAAGAGCGAAGTCGGCATCAGTCACGCCGATACCGTGATTAACGAAGTCGCGTCGGTCCTGAAGAAGAAAGCCAACGATCAGGACGTACTGGCACGCGTGGGTGAAGATATTTTCTGCTGCCTGCGCATGGGGGCCGATGCGGAATCCGCTCTGGCCTTCGCCGAAGTGATCCGCGACAAGGTTGAACATCTGCTGATCGACATCGGCAACCGCACCGTCACCGCCACCGTGTCGATCGGTATCTCCCTGATCACAGAAAACAGCTCGCGTCCGGAAGACATTTTGCAGCAATCGCATCATGCGGCGGATGACGTGCGCAAACAGGAAGGCCACGAACGCGGCAACGGCTGCTACCTGTACGTACCGAAAGACGCCGACGAGAAGAAAGAAGCCGAAAGCCTGGAGAAGCTGCTGATCGATGCCATCCGTGGCAGCAGTTTCCGCCTGATGTTCCAGCCAATGATCAGCCTGCGTGGCGACGAAGCTGAACACTACGAAACGCTTCTGCGCCTGAAAATGCCGGATGGCGAAGAGCTGTCGGCCGGTGAATTCCTGAACAGCACCGAAATCAGCGACGATGTAAAACGCAAGATTGACCGCTGGGTGGTGTTGCACACCACCAAGCTGCTGGGCGAACACCGCGCCAAAGGTCACAACACCCGCATGTTCATTAACCTGTCCGCCGCATCTCTGGCTGATGAAGCCCTGCCCGGCTGGATTGGTGTCGCCATGAACGCGGCCAAACTGCCGAAAGGCTCCGTCGTCTTCCAGTTCAACGAGGAAGATGCCGGACGCATGCTGAAGCAGGCGCAGGTATTCAGTCAGGCACTGACAGAACGCGCGATTCCGTGTGCCCTGAGCCGCTTCGGCTGTGCCCTGAATCCGATGCAGACGCTGAAGTACATGAACGTCGAGTATGTGAAAGTCGACGGCTCCTTCACCCGCGATCTGGGGCAGAACCCGGACACCCAGAAACACCTGAAGGAAATGCTGGAACAGCTGCACGAAGAAGACAAAAAGACCATCGTGCCCCTGGTCGAAAGCGCAACCTCCGTGGCCTCTCTGTGGCAGTTTGGCGTGCACTTCATTCAGGGCTTCTATGTCCAGCCACCACAGGCATCGATGACGTTCGACTTCCACGACGACAACGACATGTAACGCTTCCGGCAATCCGGAACCACAAAAAAGCCCGCAGAAGCGGGCTTTTTTGTGGCTGACATCGGGTCAGTCCATGATGTCGCGATCACGATACCCCAGCAGGTACAGGATGCCGTCCAGACCCAGTGTCGAAATCGCATTCTTGGCGTTCTCACGCACCAGTGGTTTGGCCCGGAAGGCAATGCCCAGACCAGCAATACTCAACATCGGCAGATCGTTGGCACCATCACCCACGGCGATGGTCTGTTCAAGGCGGATGCCTTCTTTGTCGGCCAGCTCACGCAGCAGCTCGGCTTTACGCTTACCATCCACCACGCGTCCGGTCACACGGCCGGTAACGATGCCGTCTTCCATTTCCAGCTCGTTGGCGAACACGTAATCGATGCCCAGTTTGTCCTGCAGATAGCGGCCGAAGTAGTTAAAACCCCCGGACAGAATGGCGGTCTTGTAGCCCAGCGCTTTCAGGTTGCGGATCAGACGCTCGGCGCCTTCGGTCACCGGCAAGCGTTCAGCAATGCCCTGCAGTACGTCGCCGCGCAGGCCTTTCAGCAGCGACACGCGTTGCTCGAAGCTCTGAATAAAATCCAGTTCGCCCTGCATCGCACGCTCGGTGATTTCAGCAACCTGCTCACCCACACCGGCGGCAGCCGCCAGCTCATCGATCACTTCGGCTTCGATCAGGGTCGAGTCCATGTCGAAGCACACCAGACGGCGGGTACGACGATAGACGTTGTCTTCCTGGAACGCGATGTCCACACCGAGATCGTTGGCGACCTGCAGGAACTGCGCGCGCATAGTGCTCTGGTCTGCATCACCACGGACCGAGAACTCAACACAGGCGCGGGTGTTCACTTCAGTCTGCACCAACGGTACACGACCTGAGAGACGGTTGATCTGATCAATGTTCAGACCATGCTCAGCCACAATGGCGGTGACACGGGCAATGGCTTCGGCTTCGATGGTACGGGCCAGCAGCGTAATAATGTGGCGCGGTTTCCCCTGTCCACTTACCCACTGCTCGTAGCTTTCTGGTGTTACCGGTGTAAAACGCACCGACAGGCCCAGTTCGTGCGCCTTGAACAGCACATCTTTCAGAACAGGCGCCGATTCGGCACGGGAAGGAATAGCGGCCAGAATACCGAGCGACAGAGTGTCGTGAATTTCGGCCTGGCCAATATCGAGAATAGTCACATCGTATTGCGCCAGAATGGCGCTGATGCTTGAGGTCAACCCGGGCTTATCGGCCCCAGTCACGCGGATTAGAACCAATTCAGTCACGGACGTTTTCCCTGGTACGGATCTCGTTCAGTAATCAGAGTTTGTCAGTATCTGCTTTTGCAGCAGCTACCACAGCACGCAGCTCTTCGATCAGATCAACGGTTTCGTGCACAGACAAGGCGCGAACACGGTCCAAACTCATCAGGTACAGACCCTTTTCCAGCTTTTGCAGCTTGTCTTGCAGAGACTGTTTCACGTCGCTCATGGTGAATCCCCATACTAATAATCAGATGAAATACGGCAGAGCGCTGCAGTAGCGCGGGACCAGACAGGCCGGTTATTCCCTAGCGTTCGTGCAGGCGGCGCATATAATACCACCAATACTGCGGAAATCTTCGATTGTTTGAGTAATGTGATGTCTATCCTCAGCCTGATTGGCCGAAAGTTGAATGTAAGTCAAATTAGTGGACTCATGGCGGGCTGCCTGGTGCTGTTCAGTGGCATCCTGGTGAGCACGCTGACTTACTCACATCTGCGTGCACAGATGGAAACCCGCCTGCAACAGGATGCTCAGCGTCAGCTGCAGCGCCTGACCATTGCCATTGCTCCCAGCCTGCTGAAGCAGGACCGCATCAGTCTGAATCTGACACTGTCGGAGTGGAACACGGGGCCTGAGATCACCGCCATTCAGGTGCTCAACATCAATCAGCAGGTCATCGCCGAAAGCGGACGTCAGGACACAGGGCTGCTGGAACTGAGCCAGCCGGTGAATCAGGACAATACCGCCGCCGGCCTGCTGCGCGCCCGTCTCGACCTGAGCAGTGCCGGCCAGTCGGCACGCCATTACCTGGCACTGGGCCTGATTGCCAGTGGTCTGTCTGCCCTGCTGTGCGCCTTACTCTGCTACCAGCTGGCCGAGCGTGGCATGCGTTATCTGCGTCAGCTGACGGTGAGCCTCAGCAACTGGCAGAACAACGACAAACCGCTGCAGCTACCCCCCGTACCGCGCATTCAGGAATTCACCACCATTCACCGCGAGCTGAACAAGGTGTCTCAACGCGAACAGCATCAGCGGGCGATGGAAGAGGCGCTCGGCCGTTTTGTCTATGGGCAGGTAGCCGAACCGAACCGCCTGCTGCGTTACCACGAGTGCGCCCTGCTGTTCATCGAAATTCAGGATCTGGAAATTCTGCAATCGCGCCTCTCGGCCGATGAGCTGAGTCAGGCACTGAATCAGTACCACCGCCTGCTCTCGCACGCCGCCAAACTCTATAACGGCAAACTCGACCGCTACATCGGTGACAGCGTGGTGATGATGTTCGGTATCGGTCGTCCGGGCGGCGGCAGTCACGAAGCACTGCATTGCCTGTATGCGGCACAACTGTTTCTGGGCCTGGTCAGCCACTTGCAGGAACACGACAGCAAGCTGACTCCGGTAGAATTTCGCATTGCAGCACACTGGGGCAACGTTCTGCTGGCGCCGATTACCCACGATGAAAAAACCGAATGCAGCCTGATTGGCGATACTGTGCACTGGGCCTCGCATCTGGCTGGCAGCAGTGAAGAAAACCGCTTACTGGTCAGTCAGGAACTGGTTGACCACCTGCCCGGCGACAACGCCATTCAGTGGGAAGAAGGTCCCGTGGTATCCGATCTGCACGGCCGTGAGCAGACCAGTTACTGGCTGACGCAGCTGCCAGAAAAAAACCACTCTCTGATTCAGCGCCAGATCAAACACATCACCGCCATGACGGAAAACGTCTGATCTCAGCACCTCATACCACCGGGCGATACGCCCGGTTTTCGCTGAAAAAATCGCCCGAATTCTGTGCACTTTTAAAAAAAAGTGCACAAATTTGAAGTTCTCAAAGCCTCTACTAAGGTTATGGATAAACCAACAGCAGAGGTTAACACCCATGGTTCTTCGTAAATCCGGTTTGGCCGTGGCAGTACTGCTTGCCTGCAGTCCAGCCGCATTTTCCAGCGACTTGCAAATCAACGGTTTCATGAACGTCACGGCGGGTAATCTGTCGACCAACGATATTTCACTCGACGGTTACGACGACGGCGTGAAGTTCGACGTCGGTACTCTGGTCGGCCTGCAGATGTCCAAGCAGGTGAACGACAGTACGTCCGCTACCATGCAGCTGATTTCCCGTGGCAGTGAAGACTTCAACACCGAAGCTTCCTGGGCGTACATCACCTACGCTGCCAATGAGGACACCGACATCCGCATGGGCCGTCTGCGCACACCGTTCTTCTATTATTCCGACTTCCTCGAAGTGGGATACGCCTACAACTGGGTACGTCCGCCATCAGTTGTGTACCGCCTGGATGCGTTCTCTTCCATTAACGGCGTCGACGTCACCCGCCGCTTCTCTACCAGTGTGGTGGATGGCTCGGTGCAGGTTTACACCGGCCGCAGCACCAACGAGCTGACAACCAGCGGTGATACCTACGTCTTTGAATTACGCCGCGCATTGGGTGTGGTTCTGAACCTGAGCATGGGTGACTTCGGAGCACGTGTCAGCTACCACCAGGCCGATCTGAGTGCCGATGTGGACCCTGCACTGGCAGGGGCTGATGGTCGTGCACTGGATAATCTGGCAGCGGCAGCGGCAGGTTTCGGCGTTGGTGATGAGTTCATTGCCGATGAAGACCAGTCGAAGTTCTATCAGGCATCCCTGAGCTACGACAACGGCAGCACCTCAGCCATCGCTGAGTGGACCGCGCTGGACCACGAAACCGCCATGCTGAACGACGATACCGCTTATCTGGTCAGTGTCGCGCAGCGCATGGGCGATGCGACCGTCCACCTGACTTACACGGCGACGGAAGATGATCTGGAATCCGGTACTGTGGGTGTGATCCAGAAAAATCTGGAGAGCAAAGAAAGCAGTATTATTCTTGGTCTGCGCTACGACTACGACAGCAGCGCGGCGTTCAAAGTCGAAGTTCAGCAACACGACGAAGAACTGGTACAGGGTGCGAAAGGCGATTCCGGCCTGTTGTATAACGTTGGCATGAGCCTGGTATTTTAAGGAGACGAACCATGAAAATGTCTAAAGTAATCTCCCGAATTGCCATTGCGGCCAGCCTGTTGCTGGGTGCTGCTGCCAACGCTGAAATTGCCGTGATCGTTGCGGCAGGCAATGCCAACGGTGCACTCGATCAGGATACTATTTCGCGGATCTTCCTCGGCAAGACAGCTAACTTCCCGGACGGCAGTCAGGCAATTCCGATCGATCAGAACGAAGGCAGTGCCGTGCGTGAATCCTTCAACGACAAAGTACTGGGTAAAAGCTCAAGTCAGCTGAAAGCCTACTGGTCTCGTCTGATCTTCACCGGTAAAGGCACGCCACCGAAAGAGTCTGGTGCCGATGCGGATATCAAAGCGCTGGTCGCCAAGAATCCGAATCTGGTGGGCTATGTCGATGCTTCCGCAGTCGATGCTTCCGTGAAAGTGGTGTTCAAATTCTGATCCCCTTTATCACGGTTTAGAAAAGGCGCTCAGGCGCCTTTTTTATTGTCTTTTATTTGCTTGTGGCCGAAGCCTTTCTGAATATCAACCATGCGTTCGAGCACAGATAAAATGGCGTTGTACTGAGTTGAATCCGTCATCCAGTTCAGTGCTGCCACGCCCGCCTCCAGGGTCGACATGCCATCACTCCTCGGTGAGGCACGTACAGCGTAACGGCTTTCGCCCGCCGGTTGCAGCGCAATATGGGCAAGACTTTCCAACCAGGGGTTAGTAAGCAGAAGTTTACGGACCTTACGCCAGGTCCCATCGAGAATTAACAGGTGCTCGATGCGACACACCTGTTGTTGATTCAGTGGCGGCTTATGCGACATGGGATACAAAACCGCAACCGCCTGCGGATCACAGTCACCGAACAGATCCTGATACGAAAGCCGCTCGCCGATAACCCGCTCGCAGGAATCCAGACATAGCTGTAAAAGCGGCGCGGTGGACAGGGCGTGCTTTGCCTCCACCGGATCCTGCCAGATGGTGACACGTACCGGAGTCGGTAAATGAACCAGCGTATCGCACAGACATACCTGCTCAGGGCGCTGACACCCTGAACAGATATGGCGCTTGCTGGTCATTTCTTTTTAGCGGCTTTGAGCATGGGTTTAAGAAAGCGCCCCGTGTGCGATGCCTTGTTGGCCGCAACCTGCTCCGGCGTGCCTTCGGCAATAATGTAGCCGCCTTTGGAACCGCCTTCAGGACCCAGATCGACAATCCAGTCGGCGGTTTTAATCACATCCAGATTGTGTTCGATAACCACAATGGTGTTGCCATCATCACGCAGGCGATGCAGCACGGCCAGCAGCTGTTCGATATCGTGGAAGTGCAGACCTGTGGTTGGCTCGTCCAGAATATACAAGGTAGAACCGGTATCCCGCTTCGACAGTTCTTTGGCCAGTTTTACCCGCTGCGCTTCACCGCCGGATAAGGTAGTCGCCGCCTGACCAAGCTTAATGTAGCTCAGGCCCACATCCATTAACGTCTGTAATTTACGCGCCACCGCCGGAATGGCATCGAAGTATTCGCGCGCATCCTCGACCGTCATTTCCAGCACTTCGTGGATATTTTTACCCTTGTAGCGGATGTCCAGCGTTTCACGGTTGTAACGCTTGCCCTTACACACATCACACGGCACATAAATATCCGCCAGGAAGTGCATTTCGACTTTAATAACGCCGTCCCCCTGACAGGCTTCACAGCGACCGCCACGCACGTTAAAGGAGAAGCGACCGGCTTTATACCCGCGTGAACGGGCTTCCTGAGTGCCGGCAAACAAATCGCGCACCGGCGTAAAAATACCCGTATAGGTCGCCGGGTTGGAGCGCGGAGTACGGCCAATCGGGCTCTGGTCAATATCGACGACTTTATCCAGCTGTTTCAGACCGGAAATACTGTCGTATTCCGCCGCTTTTAATGTCGTGGCACCGTTCAGTGCGGTCGACGCCAGCGGAAACAGAGTGCGGTTAATCAAGGTTGATTTACCGGAACCCGATACCCCGGTCACACAGGTCATCAGCCCCAGTGGAATGGTGAGATCAACATTATTCAGGTTGTTACCACGGGCGCCTTTCAGCACCAGCACTTTATCGTCATTCACCGGAACGCGTTTTTCCGGAATCTGAATTGCGCGTTTGCCCGACATGTACTGGCCGGTAATCGACGCCGGGTTGGCAAAGACTTTGGCAGGTGTTCCCTGCGCAATCACCTGACCACCGTGCACACCGGCTCCTGGGCCGATATCAATCAGATGGTCGGCGCTGCGGATGGCATCTTCGTCGTGCTCGACCACCAGCACTGTGTTGCCCAGATCGCGCAGATGAAACAGGGTTTTCAGCAGGCGGTCGTTGTCGCGCTGGTGCAGGCCGATCGACGGCTCGTCCAGAATGTACATAACACCGACCAGACCTGCGCCAATTTGTGAGGCCAGACGGATACGCTGCGCTTCACCGCCCGATAACGTATCGGAGCTGCGACTCAGGGTTAAATACTCAAGCCCCACGTTCACCAGAAAGCGCAGGCGCTCACGGATTTCTTTCAGAATTTTTTCGGCAATTTCACCGCGATGACCCGCCAGATGCAGATCGCTGAAATAATCAAACGCCTGTTCAACCGGCATCGACGTACAGGCGTGAATATTTTTATCGCCGACGAACACGTGACGCGCTTCAGTTCGCAGACGGGAACCTTCACAAGCCGGGCACGGTTGTACACTCAGATATTTCGCCAGTTCTTCCAGCACCATCTGCGAGTCAGTTTCGCGGTAGCGGCGCTCAAGGTTAGGCAGCACACCTTCAAACGGATGCGCTTTATAAATTTTGTCGCCACGGGAATTCACGTAGCTGAAATTCACTTCGTCTTCACCGCTGCCGTACAGCAATACATCGCGTTGTTTGGTCGTCAGCTTGCCGAAGGGTTTGTCGATATCAAAACCGTAATGTTCGGCCACCGAACACAGCATCTGGAAATAATAAATACTGCGGCGGTCCCAGCCGCGGATTGCACCTTCAGCAACGGTCAGGGTCGGGTCCTGCACCACCAGATCCGGATCGAAATACTGTTTAACCCCCAGACCATCACAACCAGGACAAGCACCGGCCGGATTGTTGAACGAGAACAGACGCGGTTCCAGCTCCTGCAGACTGTAGCCACAGTGCGGGCAGGAAAACTGTGATGAAAAGAGCAGAGGCTCGGCGGAGTCGTCATCCATCGAGGCCACCAGCGCCAGACCACCGCTCAGCTCCAGACAGGTTTCCAGCGATTCGGACAAACGCTGTTCGATGCCAGCTTTGACCTTAAACCGGTCGACCACCACTTCAATGCTGTGCTTACGGCGCTTATCCAGCTCCGGCGTATCGTCCAGATCGCACACCAGACCATTCACCCGCACCCGCACAAAGCCCTGCGCCCGCAGGCTTTCAAACACATGCAGGTGTTCACCCTTACGGTCGCGGATGACGGGCGCCAGAATCATGTATTTACCGTCTTCCGGCAGATCCATGATGCCGTCCACCATCTGGCTGACGGTCTGGGCTTCCAGGGCCACATCGTGATCCGGGCAACGGGGCGTGCCGACACGGGCAAACAGCAGACGCAGGTAATCGTAGATTTCAGTGACAGTACCCACGGTAGAGCGCGGGTTGTGGGACGTAGACTTCTGTTCGATGGAAATGGCCGGCGACAGACCTTCAATCAGGTCGACGTCGGGTTTTTCCATCATCGACAGGAACTGGCGGGCGTAGGTTGACAGCGACTCGACATAGCGCCGCTGGCCTTCGGCATAAAGGGTATCGAATGCCAGTGAAGATTTACCGGACCCGCTCAGGCCAGTGATGACCACCAGCTTGTCACGGGGGATATCGATATCAATGTTCTTCAGATTGTGGGTACGTGCCCCGCGCACCAGAATCTTGTCCATAAACGGCTCTTCACTGTGAAAGAAAAACCGCCATTGTAAAGGATGCGCGAAGCAGTATCAGCCGCTTATTCAACCGGATCGTGCAACAGCTCTTCCATGTATTCCTTGGCCCAGTTAACGGCCTGAATACGGTTGGCAACGCCGATCTTTTTGAACAGGTTGTAGATGTGGGTTTTCACCGTGTGCATGCTGACATTGAGCTTGTCGGCAATTTCGATGTTGGTGGCACCGGTCGCGGTCAGACGCAGGATCTGCTTTTCACGACGGGTCAGCACTGTGGTGGTGGATGGCAGACGACGTGGCTTGTGACGGGTCTTCTCCAGATACTGCCCCACCAGCTGGCGCGGCAGCCAGTATTCGCCTTCAAACAGACCGATCAGACCTTTGCTCAGCTGCTGCTGTGAGCTTTCGCGGTAGAACAGGCCATTCACCATCGGCCAGTCGATCAGACGCTCGACCGGATGACCGTGTGGGGTATTGAAAAAGGCCACTTTGATTTCGCCGGTCTGTTCGTGGATTTGTTCCAGCAGGTCAAAGAGCTTTTCCGGACGGGCACATTCAGCGTCGATCAGTGCCAGGGTTTTGCACGGATACTGAGTCCACTCGCTGCGCCATTCCGGCACATTCACGAGCTGGCAGTCGATATTGGTACGCTGATGTATGTAGCCGATGAGGATGGAATTCTGAAGATTCTGCTGGCCGAACAACACGATACGGCGACCTGGGAGACTGACCTGACGATCCATAACATAACTCCTTTATGCTGAAGATTCCGTGACCCGGCGACTCCTTGCCGGTGAGGAAGAGTGTACGCAATCCTTCCAGAATTACCAATTAGGTATTAGCGCATTTCAAGACAAACCAGACTCCTTTCTGGTACTCAACTATAGCGCTGACAGACGTGCCCGCCACTTAATCCCGCCCCCCTATGCTGGTAAACTTGCGCCCTTTCCTGTTTAAGCAGTCTTTACGCATGTCCAGTTCCCCAGATGCCCGCCAAGGGCAAGCCGGTCTGTCGTCGGTAGAACAACGCGCCGTCGTCAGCCTCGCCTCTCTCTATGCCCTGCGCATGCTTGGTTTGTTCATGGTCCTGCCGGTGATGATGCTCGAAGGGCAGAAGCTGGAGGGCGCCACGCCGGCCCTGCTCGGTCTGGCCATGGGCGTGTACGGTCTGACCCAGGCGCTGCTGCAGATTCCCGCCGGCACCCTGTCCGACCGCATCGGCCGCAAGCCCATCATTATCGGTGGTCTGCTGGTATTTGCCGCCGGCAGCCTGCTGGCCGCCAGTGCCGATTCGGTGTGGGGCGTCATCGCCGGCCGCGCCCTGCAGGGCGGCGGCGCCATCGCCAGCGCCATCATGGCGCTGGTCACCGACCTGACCCGCGAAGAAAACCGCATGAAGGCCATGGCCTCCATCGGCGCCAGCATCGGCCTGTCGTTTTCGGTCGCGCTGGTGCTGGGCCCCTGGCTGGCGGGCATCGGTGGCCTGAGCCTGATCTTCGGCCTGACCGGTGCGCTGGCCATCGGCGGCGTACTGGTTACCCTGTTTGTCATTCCGAATCCGCCCCGCGTCGCCCACCGCGATTCCACCGCCGTCTGGAGCGAAGTTGCCCGGCAGTTTGTGAATCCGCAGCTGTGGCCACTGAACCTGGGGATTTTTCTGCTGCACTCGCTGATGGTCGCCATCTTCGTTGCCATTCCGGGCCGCCTGCTGGAGGCCGGTCTGGTCGGCGAGCACCACAGCTGGCTGTACCTGCCGGTGTTGGTGGTGGCGTTCATTCTGATGGTGCCTTTCATCATCGTGGCCGAGAAAAAGCGCAAGATGAAGAGCGTGGTCATCACCGGCGCCCTGGTGATTGCCGTTGCCCTGCTGAGCATGTCGGCCGCCAGCCAGTTGTGGCACTGGGTCGTTCTGTTGCTGCTCTATTTCTGGGGGTTCAACCTGATGGAAGCCAGCCTGCCCTCGTGGCTGAGCAAGGTTGCCCCGGCCGGCGCCAAGGGCAGCGCCATGGGCATTTATTCGTCGATGCAGTTTCTGGGCGCCTTCAGTGGCGGCAGCATCGGCGGCTACGTATTAAGCCACTTTGGCAGCAGCAGTCTATTTGTCGGGCTGGGGGCATTAGTGATACTTTGGACGCTGATTTTGTCCCGGTCATCCGCCCCGTTACACCTCACCAGCGTTCGCCTGCCAGCCCCTGCCGGCATCAGCGATCAGCAGCTGTCGCAGCTGCTGGCTCTGACCGGTGTGGCCGAGGTCAGCCAGATGGCCGGAGAAGGCGCCGTATATCTGAAAGTCAGCGCCGATGCCTTCGACCGTGAACAGGCATTGGTAATCATTGAATCCACAGGAGAAAAGCATGGGTCGCAGCGTTAACAAAGTGACACTCATTGGTACTCTGGGTCGTGACCCTGAAGTGCGTTATATGCCGAACGGCAATGCCGTCGCCAACGTCACTCTGGCGACCGACGAGAGCTACATGGACAAACAGACCGGCCAGAAGGTTGAACAGACCGAATGGCACCGTCTGGTGGTGTACGGAAAACTGGCGGAAATCTGTCAGCAGTACCTGAAGAAAGGCTCCAAAGCCTACTTTGAAGGCCGCCTGAAAACCCGCGAATGGGAAAAAGACGGCATCAAGCGTTACACCACTGAAATTGTCGCCAATGACATGATGATGCTGGATGGCCGTGGTTCGTCCGACAACATGGGCGGTTATGCACCGCAACAGTCCGCCGCCTCCATGATGAATCAGGCACCCGCCATGAACTCTCAGGGTGGTTACGGTCAGGCGCCCATGCAGCAGCCAGCCATGCAACAACCGGCGATGGCGCCGCAGCAACCGGCCCGTCAGGCCGCGCCACAGCAGCCAATGGCCGCTCCGCAGCAGGCACCACGCCCTAATCAGGGTAACCCGGCGAATCAGGGCGGTGGCTACCAGCAGCAACCACCAGCCTATCAGGGTGGTTATCAGCCGATGCCACAGCCAAGCAACAGCTTCGACGATTTCGACGACGATATCCCGTTCTGATTATTGCTGGTCAGTCACGAAAACCGCCTACGGGCGGTTTTTTTATGCCCGTTTGGCCTGTAACCCCATCAAAACTACGAATTTCGTCTACGCTTTTTCAGCTGTACCCATAGTTTGTAAGCGGATTTCCGACACAGGAAATCACAGGAGTTCGTATGTTCCGATCCATTTCCATCCGGGCTCGTCTGACCGGGCTGGTTCTGATTCCCCTGATCGTGCTGATTGTGCTGATCGTTAATCTGTTCAGCCATATGAACACCCTGCAGACCGGCATCAGCTCGCTCTACGATGACCGCATCGTTCCCCTTAAACAGATCAAAGCCACCTCGGATATGTACGGTATTTCCACCGTCGATCTGTTCCACAAATACCGCGGCGACCAGATCAGCGCCCAGCAACTCACCAGCGCCATCCTCAGTGCCCGCGATACCGCCGGCAAAGAATGGCAGGCCTACAAATCCACCTTTCTGACACCAGAAGAAGACGCACTGGTAAAAGAAGCCGACCGTCAGTTTGCCGACGCCGCCCGCCTGACCGACCGTTATCTGGAGCTGGTGCGCAGCGGCGAATTCCGCGCCCTCGACAACACCACCTTTATTCACGACCTGTACGCCCGCTTTGATCCGCTGACCAAAGCACTGGAGGACCTCATCAGTCTGCAGCTGCGGGTGTCGGCCGAATTTGTGCAGGCCTCACAGGCCAGTTACGACCACCTGATGACGGTGCTGATTCTGCTCTGTTCGGCGGTGGTCGCCGGCCTCGCCCTGCTCGGTTATCTGATGTACCGCTCGATCAACGATCCGGTGCAGGGGCTGTGTGCCGACATTCAGTTTATTGCCGATCAGTCGGACCTCACCCGCCGGGTTGCTGCTGACGGCCGCGACGAAATTACCCATCTGAGCCAGACCCTGAACGGCATGTTCGGCCGCTTCCACAGCGTGATCAGCCACCTGCGCGACGCCGTGCACCAGTCGAGCACAGCCGCCGAGGAAATGAGCGCCATCAGCCGCCAGGTCAGCACCACAGTGCAGCAACAGGATGAACAGGTGGCCATGGTCGCCACCGCCATCACTGAGATGTCCGGTGCGGTCAAAGAAGTCGCCAACAACGCCAGCGAAACCTCGGCTCAGGCCACCCGCGCCGACGGTCAGGCGCGCGAAGGCTTACTCAAAGTGCAGGAAAACCTGAGCGCCATTAACCGTCTGTCGGATGCCGTCACCCACGCCTCGGGGGTGATCGACCGCCTGCACGATCAGTCGGGCGAAATCACCACCGTGCTGACGGTTATCCGCAGCATCGCCGAACAAACCAATCTGCTGGCACTGAACGCCGCCATTGAATCGGCCCGCGCCGGTGAAGCCGGACGTGGCTTTGCGGTGGTGGCCGATGAAGTGCGCAAACTGGCGCAGAACACCCAGCAGGCCACCGAATCCATCAGTCAGATGATCGATCAGCTGCAGGCATCCGCGCGGCAAGCTGTGGATACCATGGGGCAGGCCGGCCAGCAGGCGTCGGGCAGTCTGACGCACGCCGAAGCCGCCGGTGAATTACTGGAAGCCATCGCCAGCAGCGTCAGCCGCATTGCCGAAATGAACTTTCAGGTGTCCACTGCCACCGAAGAACAGGCGCAGGTGGCCAATGAAATTCACGACAGCGTGACCCGCTTCAGCATGGGTCTGAGCGATGTGTCGGAGAGTGCCTCACAAAGCGCCGTCGCCAGTGAGGAAATCGCGCGTCTGTCGAACGATCTGCAACAACAGGTGAGCACCTTCCGCATCTGAGGCCGGGGCAAAAACCGCCCATCCGCAGGCGCCTCATCCCCGGCGCCTGCGTCTGTTACAAAGCGCCATTAACAAAATTCCAGCGAGATTGGCGGGCAAAACCCAGCGTGAACACTAGAGTAATGAAGAAAACTCGCATTACTTCTGATTTGACTGTTCGCAGGGTTCACTATGCTCAGACGACTAAAAATCCGTACCCGTCTCGCCGCACTGGTGTTCATCCCCATACTGGCGCTTATTTTGGTCGGCGGCCTGCTGTTCGCCCGTCTGCATGCCCTGCACGACGACATCGACCATTTGCAGAGCGAGCGCATTCAGCCACTGAAGCAACTCAAGGCCACCTCAGACGCTTACGCCATCAGCATTGTCGATCTGTTCCACAAATACCGCGGCCATAAACTCAGCCCGGAGCAACTGACCGCCGCCATCCGTAATGCCGAGCAGAAAGGCGCGGCCTTCTGGGCCAAATACCGGGCGTTGCCGCACACAGGTGATGAAGCGGTTATGGTGCGCGAGGCCGACCAAAAGCTTGAGGTCGTCAAAGCCTTCATCGAGCACGAACTGGCACTGGTGGCCAAACGCCAGCTCAACGCGCAGGACAACGACACCTTTATCGATGCGCTGTACAGCGCCTTTGATCCGCTGACAGCCGTACTCGACCGCCTGATCGACGAACAACTGAAGCAGGCCAGCCTGCGGGTAAAAGCCAGCGACGAACGCTATGGCCTGATGATCTGGCGCCTGTCGGTGCTGGGCACCCTGTTGCTGATCGCCCTGCTCGCCTTTGGCTGGTTGATGTACCGTTCTATAAGCCAGCCGTTGCGCACCCTCGGGCTGAATATGCGCCACATTGCCCGCCATTCTGACCTCACCACCAGCATCGACATCAGCGGCGACGATGAAATCACGCGCATGAGCGAAGCGCTGGATGAAATGCTCGGCAGCTTCCGCGACCTGATCGGTAAGTTCATACACTCCGTGCAACGGGCCACCGATGCAGCAGAAGAACTGAGCGTCATCAGCGAGCAGGTCAACCGCACGGTAACCAATCAAGAGCAAAAGCTGGAGATGGTTGCCACCGCCGTCACCGAAATGACCGGCGCCATCAAAGAAGTGGCCGGTAACGCCAACGCCACCTCCGATCAGGCGACCCACGCCAACGGCTTAACCCGCAACGGACGCAGCAAGGTACAGGATAACCTGAATGCGATTCAGCGTCTGTCGGGCTCGGTCACCAGCGCCGCCAGCGTGATCGACCGCTTAGCCACGGAATCCGGCCGGATTTCTGAAGTGCTGACCGTCATCCGCAGCATCGCCGAACAAACCAATCTGCTGGCACTGAACGCCGCCATCGAATCGGCCCGCGCCGGTGAAGCCGGACGTGGCTTTGCGGTGGTGGCCGATGAAGTTCGCAAACTGGCGCAGAACACACAACAGGCGACGGAATCCATCGCCAGCATGATCGATCAACTGCAGAGTTCCGCCCGTCAGGCGGTGGAAGGCATGGGAGAGGCCGGCTCAAAAGCGTCCGACAGCGTAGGCTTTGCCGAGTGCGCCGGTACCCTGCTGGAAGAAATTGCCACCGCCGTGAGCAGCATCGCCGATATGAACATGCAGGTATCGACCGCCACCGAAGAGCAGGCGCAGGTGGCGAACGATATTCACAATAATCTGTGCGAATTTACGCTGGGTCTGAACGAAGTGGCCACCAGCGCCGGCCACTGTTCGAATTCCAGTCAGGACATCGCCCGTCTTGCCGCTGAGCTGCACCAGCAGATCAGCGCCTTCCGGGTGTAAAAGCGGCCGCACGGGCGGTGCTCAGACGGACCGCCGGTTCAGCCGAGCAGTCCGTCGAACGGCTCGATCAGCACTGTCTCACCCACGGCCACGTCGCCCCGCATCTGCTCCAGAATGATGTAGCAGTTGGCCTGACTCATGGAGCTCAGCACACCCGAGCTTTGACCACCGGTCGCCCGCACCTGTAACTGCCCCTGTTCGTTCAGCGACCAGATACCACGCTGGAAATCTGTGCGCCCCGGACGTTTACGCAAGGGTTTTCCGGCCAGCGCATTCAGACGCAGCGGCATGACCTGATCTTCGCCCGCCAGTTTGCGCAGCATGGGCACCGCCAGCTGATGCAGGGTCACCAGCGCCGACACCGGGTTACCCGGCAGCCCCAGAAACAGACTGGACGGCAGACGGCCGCAGGCAAAGGGTTTGCCGGGCTTGATCGCCAGCCGCCAGAAATCGATGTGGCCCAGCCGCGCCAGCACGTCGCGGGTGTAGTCGGCCTCTCCGACCGACACGCCGCCGGTGGTGATGACCACATCCGCCTGCGCATCGGCCTGAATAAAGGCCGCCATCAGCGCGTCTTCAGAATCCTCAACCGTACCCAGTTCCAGCACGCGGCAACCAAGGCGGCTCAGCACCGGCGCCACGGTGAAGGTGTTGCTCTGATAAATCTGCCCGTCGGCCAGCCCCTGTCCGGGCTCGGCCAGTTCGTCGCCGGTGGCCAGCAGCGCCACGGTTAATGCGGGCTTTACGCACACCTGCGCAATGCCGAGACTGGCCAGCAGCCCGAGATCGGCCGGGCGCAAACGGCGGCCGGCGTTCAGAACCCGGCTGCCCTGTGCAATGTCTTCACCGCGCGGGCGCACGTTGTCGCCAGACTGGGCCGGCTGCAGAAAACGCACACGCCGATCGTCCAGCGCCTCGGTATTTTCCTGCATCACCACAGTGTCGGCACCGGCCGGCATCCAGGCGCCGGTCATAATGCGCACGCACTCGCCGGGGCCTACCTGACCATCGAAGGCATGGCCTGCGGTGCTGCGCCCGATCAGGGTCAGGGTGGCCGCTTCGCGCAGGTCGGCTGCACGCACGGCGTAGCCGTCCATCGCCGAATTGTCGGCCGGCGGTACCGCCAGCGGTGCATCCACGGGTGTTGCCAGAATGCGTCCGCAGGCCTGATTCAGAGGCACCTTTTCCGCGCCGCTGACCGGTTCAATCATGGCCAGAAGGGCTTCCAGAGCCTGATCGAGAGGAGCCAGCCCCGGGCTGTCGCAGGTAATCATAAAGACCTCAGGCAACCTGAGTTGTGACGCGCAGCCAGTCGCCCAGCGTGGCAATCAGCTCATCACCGGATTGCAGCGGGCCTACGCCGGCCGGCGTGCCGGTCATAATCACATCACCCGCATTGAGGGTAAAAATACGGCTCATGTGGGCGATTAACGGCAGCAGCGGAAACAGCATATCGGCGCTGCTGCCCTGCTGTTGCAGCTGGCCGTTGCGGGTCAGGCTTAAAGGAATCTGCGTCCAGTCGCTGATCTTGCCGGCGGCGATAAAATCGCTGAGCGGACAGGCGCCGTCGAAGCCTTTGGCGATTTCCCACGGGTGGCCTTTTTCTTTCAGGGTCGCCTGCACATCGCGCAGGGTGAGATCGAGGCCCAGACCGACGCCGGCAATGGCAGACAGCACATCGGCTTCGCTTGCCTGTTTCAGTGGCTTGCCGATCAGGATGGCGATTTCCAGTTCGTGATGCACCGAGCCCTGATCGTGTGGAATAGCGAAGGCTGGCGCCATCGGCACTGCAGCATCGGCAGGCTTGATAAACAGAATCGGACTGGAGGGAATGGGGTTGTTCAGCTCTTTGGCGTGCTCGGCGTAGTTACGCCCGACGCACACAATTTTGCCAACGGCATGGGGAAATGACTGACCTTCAACAACGGGATTCAACATAGAAAAACGGCCTGATCGTTCATGACAGGCCGTTACTATAACTCAACAACAGATCAACAACGCCTTAACAACATCTGAACAACACCTCAACAACCCCTGCCCCCCGGCTCTACCGGACGTACACCCGCAGCAGAGCAACCCGAACACCGAGACCGCTGCTGGCGTTGCGGACGTCAGTCGCCGCTGCGCGGCCGCACCAGTTCGGCCAGCTCGCGGTTCACAGCCGAAGGGTCGGCCATGTTCAGCTCCAGCAGCCGGCGCAGGGCCGTCATGCTGTCGAGGTCCATGGAATCACAGGCGCAGCCGACCACGTCGTCGTCGATGTGCACCAGCGAGCAATGCATGGTGATGGCCTCACTTTCAGACAGCTGCAGGGTAACCACCAGCTGCTGCTCGAGCTTCCAGTTCACGTCCTCCGGGCGTACCAGCAGCACGCCGCGCAGGCTGATATCCAGACAGTGGGTTTCCAGCACCTCACCGTGCGTGGCGACCTGAACCCGTTGCAGAAAGTGAACGCGTCTGAACTGGCGTTGATCCATACCTGACCTCTGTAATGCTGGGGACGAATGTCCGCAGATGTATAAAGGTTTAGTAGGAATTACTGAGATAGCAAACAGGAAACGCCGGCCAATGGCCCGCACAGAAAACAGCGGCGAAATCCGCATAAAAAAAAACGGCGGGACTGATCACCAGTCCCGCCGCTTCTTTTACCGCCGGCGCTGAGGATCAGGCCAGACGCTTGTACTTCATACGCTTAGGCGCCGCATCGTTGCCCAGGCGTTTCTTACGGTCTTCTTCGTACTCGGTGTAGTTACCGGCGAAGAAGGTCACTTTGGAGTCGCCTTCGTACGCCAGAATGTGGGTGGCGATACGGTCGAGGAACCAGCGGTCGTGCGACACCACCATCACGGTGCCCGGGAAGGCGTCGATGGCTTCTTCCAGCGCACGCAGGGTTTCTACGTCGAGGTCGTTGGACGGTTCGTCGAGCAGCAGCACGTTGGCGCCCTGCTTCAGGGTGTAGGCCAGTTGCAGACGGCCACGCTCACCACCGGACAGCTCGCCCACACGCTTCTGCTGATCGCCGCCTTTGAAGTTAAAGCGGCCGATGTAGGAGCGGCTCGGGTAGTCTTTGCCGTTGATGTTGATCATGTCCAGGCCGTCGGAAATGGCTTCCCACACGGTTTTCTTGTCGTCCAGTTCGTCACGCAGCTGTTCAACAAAGGCCAGCTTCACGGTTTCACCGGTAATCACTTCACCGGAATCCGGCTTTTCCTGACCCGCGATCATGCGGAACAGGGTGGATTTACCAGCACCGTTACCACCGATGATGCCGACGATGGCGCCCGGCGGTACGGTGAAGCTCAGGTCGTCGATCAGCACGCGGTCACCGAAGGACTTGGTCACGTTATGGAACTCGATGACCTTGTCGCCCAGACGCGGGCCTGGCGGAATGTAGATCTCGTTGGTTTCGTTACGGGCCTGGAACTCGCGCGAGTTCATTTCCTCGAAGGCAGCCAGACGGGCTTTGGACTTGGCCTGACGACCCTTGGCACCTTTACGCACCCATTCCAGCTCGTGCTTGATGGCCTTGGCGTGAGCCTCTTCCTGTTTCTTTTCCTGCTCGATACGGGCTTCTTTGGTTTCCAGCCAGGTGGTGTAGTTACCCTGGTACGGAATACCGTGGCCACGGTCCAGCTCCAGAATCCACTCGGCACAGTTGTCGAGGAAGTAACGGTCGTGGGTAATCGCCACCACGGTGCCCGGGTATTCTTCCAGGAACTGTTCCAGCCAGCCCACGGATTCCGCATCCAGGTGGTTGGTTGGTTCGTCGAGCAGCAGCATGTCCGGCTTGGACATCAGCAGGCGGCACAGCGCCACACGGCGGCGCTCACCACCGGACAGCTTGGTCACGTCGGCATCCCATGGCGGCAGACGCAGGGCGTCGGCGGCGATTTCCATCTGACGGTCGATGTCGTGACCACCGGCGGCTTCAATCAGGGCTTCCAGACGGCCTTGTTTTTTCGCCAGCGCGTCGAAGTCGGCATCCGGCTCGGCGTAGGCCGCGTACACAGCGTCCAGTTCGGCGCGGGCATCCATCAGTTCACGCAGGCCGTCTTCCACGTTGCCTTTCACGTCTTTGGCCGGGTCCAGCTCCGGTTCCTGCGGCAGGTAACCGATTTTCAGGTCCGGCTGCGGGCGCGCTTCACCAATAATGTCGGTATCGATACCGGCCATGATCTTCAGCAGGGTCGATTTACCCGAGCCGTTCAGACCCAGAACACCGATTTTTGCACCAGGGAAGAAAGAGAGAGAAATATCACGCAGAATCTGGCGTTTAGGCGGAACAATCTTGCCTAAACGGTTCATGGTGAATACGTATTGAGCCATGTGGAAAGGTCCTCGTATCAGTTGGCGGCAAAGCTACTGAAAAGCAGGCATGAAGGCAACCGACAGCACCCTGTGCGCAGCAAAAACCGCGCTGAACACAGGTGTTCAGTCATCATCTGTATGCGCCACTATAAGACATTGGGTTTAACCCCGCCCACCTCGGACTATACTGACTCAATCCTTCGTCTGTGGACCACTGACTTTAATGCGTTTTAATCCGACGACTCAGGGAGGAGCGGCTGAAGCCCTCAAGCCTTCACGGCTGAACCTGCCCCTGTTTGCCCTGAGTTTTCTTTTTCTCGGCTTAGTGCTGCTGTTCAACGGCTGGCAGCAGTACCGCCATGAGCAGGAAGCACTGGCCAACGAAGTGCGCCTGACGCTGGATAACTACGCTCAGCAGTCGGGTCTCCTGGCCCACGCCGGCTTTGCGGCCAACGCTATGTTCGCCCACGCTTACGCGCCGCTGCTGGAAGACGCCGTCAATGGCGACGACCTGCTCCGCACCCGTCTGTGGGCCGAGATGCGGGTGTCGTTTTTCAACATCACAGGCTACAGCCTCTATTCCGACGACGGCGAACTGCTGCTGCAGGAAGGCGCACCCCTGAGCGGCTGGGAAAGCGCCGACATCTTTACCCATCTGATGGCCAACAACGCCGAAGCCGGCACCTTCCTGCTGCGCTACGGCGGCAAAGGCGGTTTCTACTTTTTTACCCGTTTTGAAGGCCCGAGCGGCAAGCGCTACGCCTTTATAACCCGCCGCGCCTACAGCAAGCTGTCGGAAATCATCTACAACGGCCAGTTCCCCGGCTTTGAAATGCTGCTGCTCGACACCCGCGACAACAGCATCGCCATGCGCGAGCACTATTTCGCCGAGTCGTCGTCGCAACCGCCCTTTACCGCCGACGAAGAAGCCCGCCTGCTGTACCGGGTCAACATTCCCTTCACCCACTGGGATGTGATTGCCCTGCCCGTGGATCAGCATCTGAATAACCTCTGGTCGCGCCTGCGCAATCCGCTGACGGTGCTGCTCACCTTCACCGCTCTGGCGGCGATCCTCTGGCACTTTCTGCGCCGCCAGGAACACCAGTTACAGATGCAGGAATCGGTGCGGCGCAAAGCCGAACAGCGCGCCGACCGCGTGCTGATGTCGATCGACGACGCCCTGATTTCCACCGATGCCGCCGGCATCATTGATTACGTGAACCCCAAAGGTGCCGCCTTGCTGATCGAACTGGGTGCGCGTCAGATCAGCGGCCAGCGCCTGAGCGAGCTGTGGCACGACCCGCACGCCCTGTGGAATCAGGGGCTGAACCCGCGCGACCTCGAACAGCTGCACGGCGCCAGTTCACAACTGGTGGTCACCATCGGCAACCGCGAGCGGATTCTGGAACAGGACTGCAACCCGCTGTACGAAGGCAAACACATCACCGGGCTGGTGTGGCTGCTGCGCGATGTCACCGACGCCGTGCAGGCCTCACGCACCATGGAAGAAAGCCGCCAGCGCTATAAAGCGCTGTTTGAAGAGGCGGGCGTCGCCCACTGCCTGATTGATCTGACCGAGGCCGACATCGAAACCGCGACCGTGCGCCTGCTTAACGTCAACGACGCCGCCGTGCGCATGACCAAAGCCCGCGACCGCGATCACCTGCTCAGCGACTACACCCAGCTGTTCCGTGAATCGCGCCACGAGTTTTACGCAGCGGTGCAGCGTGCGCGCGATATGAAACTGGCCACCACGGAATTCGAGCTGGAAATGCGCACCTTCCGTGGCGAACGGCGCGACATCTGGATCAACCTCAGCCTGCGCTCCGGTAAAAAAGGTCAGGCGCTGGTCACGCTGCTCGACGTTACCGAACGCAAAAAAGCCGCCGAACAGGTGCGCGAGCGTGAGGCCTTCTGGTCGCGCGTCACCGCCTCGCTGCCGGATCTGGTGTACGTCATCGAAATCGACGACGCGCTGGACACCAATGTGATTTACGCCAACCGCTCCATGGGTACCCTGATGGGCTATCCGAAGGACAAAGACCCGCGTCACGCCTGGCAGCTGTACAGCCTGGACGGCGAAGCCGAACACATACGTCAGGCCCTGAACCGCAACCGCCGCATGCCGCTGGGTGGCACCAACGAAACCATACTGCGCTTCCGCCATTTCGACGGCAGCACGCGGGTAGTGAAATTCCTCGATACGCCGTTCTCCATCGACGAGGACGGCAACGTTGACTGCTACGTCGGCAGTGCGCGTGACATCACGGAAGACGTGATGAAGCAGGAACTGGTGCAGGAATCCGAGCGCCGTTACCGCCTGCTGGCCGAGAACATCAACGACGTGATCTGGGCGACGGATACCGAACTGAATTTTAATTTCGTGAGTTCATCGGTCGAACGCATGCTCGGGTATAAACCGGACGAACTGCTGCGCGAAGGCGTAGGGGCCATTTTCCGCCGCAGCGAAATCCGCGATTTATTCCGCACCATCCGCCACGAAGTCATTGAGGGCATGAAAAATCCGGAAGAGGCCCGCAGCCAGAAAAACATTATTCTGCGCGACGTGCGCGCACGCGGCAAAGACGGCCGTGAGGTGCTGCTGGAATTGCAGGCATCCCTGCTGTGGAACGAACGCAATGAATTGCAGGGCGTGCTCGGTGTCTGCCGCAATGTTGAGGATGCCCGTCAGCTGGAGCAGGAACTGCGTCTGGCGGCCGAAGTATTTGCCAACAGTAACGAGGCCATTTTAATCACGGATAAATCGCTGAAAATTGTCAGCGTGAATAAATCCTTCTGCAACATCACAGGCTATCAGTCCGACGATGTGCTGGGGCGCATGCCGGACTTCCTGATTTCACAGGAACGCCACACCAATGCCTTCTTTAACGACATCGGCGAATCTCTGGTGGTCGACGGTTACTGGCAGGGCGAAGTGTTTTACCGCCGCGCCAATGACGAGACCCGCACCGGCTGGGCCGGGGTCAGCGCCATCCGCAATAAAGAGCACGACGTGCAGAGTCTGATCATCATTATGTCGGACATCACCGAGCGCAAAGTTATTGAAGAACGCATTCACAAACTGGCGTATTTCGATCCGCTCACCGGCCTGCCGAACCGCAGCCAGATGCACGAACGTCTGGATGCCATGATGAGCAGCGCTCAGGCGCAGCAGCAGAGCGTGGCCTTGCTGTTCATCGACCTTGACCGCTTTAAACCGATCAACGATTCCATGGGCCATCCGGCCGGTGATCAGGTGCTGAAACAGGTGGCGCAACGGCTGCGCAACTGCACTAAAAAACACGATCTGGTGTGCCGTATGGGCGGTGACGAATTCACCATTGCCCTCGGCGAACAGGCCGACAACGACCGCGCCGCCGACACCGCCATTAAAGTCGCCGAGCGGGTACTGCACGCCTTGAGTCAGCCGTATACGGTCGATAACCGTGAAATGTTTTTAAGCGCCAGTATCGGTATTTCCATTTATCCGAACGATGGCGGCAGTGTGATCGAGCTGCTGAAGAACTCTGACATCGCCATGTACCACGCCAAGAGTCTGGGCCGCGACAATGTGCAGTTCTTCAACCAGAAAATGAACGAAAAAGCGCTGGAAATGCTGGAGATGGAAAGCGACCTGCGCCATGCCCTCGACCGCGACGAACTCGAGCTGTTTTATCAGCCGCAATATCAGACCAACAATTCCACCGCCGTGGCGGCGGAAGCCTTGTTGCGCTGGCGCCATCCGCAAAAGGGCCTGATTTCGCCCGCCGCGTTTATTCCGATTATTGAAGACACAGGCCTCATCGTGCCGATCGGCCGCTGGGTGCTGGAAGAAGCCTGTCGTCAGTTTGCCCAGTGGCAGCAGCGCGGTATTCAGTTAACCCGCATTGCGGTGAACGTCTCGGCACGCCAGTTCAAGCAGGACAATTTTATCGACATGGTGAAAACCGCCGTCGCCAAAGCCGGCATACGCCCGGATCAGCTGGAACTGGAGCTGACCGAAAGTATCCTGATGGACGACATTGCCCATACGCTCGAAGCGCTGAACGCGCTGCGTGAGCTGGGCGTGCGCACCGCCATCGACGATTTCGGCACCGGGTATTCGTCACTGAATTACCTGAAGCAATTCCCGGTGGATACGCTGAAAATTGACCGCAGTTTTATTCAGAGCCTGCCGGACAACGCCGACGACGCCCAGATCACCCGCACCATTATCGCCATGGCCCACAACCTCGGACTGGGCGTAATCGCCGAAGGCGTCGAAACCCGCGAACAGCTGGCGTTCCTCTCGGCGGCTCAGTGCGAGGAAGTGCAGGGCTTCCTGTTCAGCAAACCGCTGCCACAGCAGCAACTGGCCGATCTGCTGGCAGAAAGTTATGTCATCTGAAAAAGCCTCTGCCCTGCTGTTGCTCGCCGCCGCTCAGGCGTCCGCCATGAGCCCGCCGGCGGACGACAGTCTGGCCTATCAGATCAGCCAGTATCAGGAACAGGAAATGCCCGCCAACCGCGTTGCGTCGGGCAGCAACCAGCGTTATCAGATTCTGACCCACCAGCTGGCGTGGGAAAAAAACCTCACTTCGCGCTGGCGCCTGAGCAGCAGCGCCAGTTACGAAAGCATGAGCGGCGCGTCGCCCTTGCAGACCTTCACCAACAGCAATGGTCAGGGCGAAGTGCTGATGAGCGGCGCCTCCATCGACGAGCAACGCGTCGATGCCAGCGCCACCCTGACCCGCTATTTCGCCAGCACCAGCGTCAGCGGCGGCGGCTATGTTTCCAGCGAAAACGACTACACCTCCACGGCGTGGAATCTGGCTGTCAGTCAGGAGCTGTTTTCCGCCATGACCACCGTCAGCGCCGGTTATTCACAGGCCCACGACACACTGTCGCCGACCGATCCTGAGTTGTCGCTGAACCGGCAGGCCGCCGATGGCGAAACCAAAGACCGGCGTGAAGCGTATCTGGGCGTGAGCCAGATTCTGAACAAATACGAAGTGCTGCAGATCACCGCTGGCGCCGCGCAGACGCAAGGTTATCTGTCTGATCCGTACCGCAACATTGATCGCCGGCCGGACGAACGCAACAGCCTGACGCTGTCGCTGCTGTACCGGTTTTTTATGAAACCCTGGGGCGGCAGCGCGCACTGGAACGCGCGCCTGTACGACGATGACTGGGGCGTCAGCTCGCAGACGCTGGAGCTGAAATGGCTGCAGTCGCTGGGGCGCAGCTGGCGCATCGACAGCAGCCTGCGTCTGTACCGCCAGAGCGCCGCCGATTTCTATTCGCTGGCGGCCACCGACTCGGGCCAACTGCAGAGCAACGACAGCCGGCTTTCATCATTCGGCGCCCTGACGCTGGGCCTTGGTCTTTACTGGCAGATGACGCCGGCCACGCGGCTGTCGGCCAACTGGTCTCAGTACGTCAGCCACGAAGACTGGGGGCCTGACGCCAGCGCTCCGGAAGCCCCGGCCATGGTGCAGTACTCACTGGCACAGTTCGGGGTTTTTTACCGCTACTGATGCTTCCCCGGCACTAAAGCCCCTGACATCAATGACTGGATAATTCCTGTATCCGCGCTCGGAGCCGGCAACGCGTCTCTCTATACTTCTCTGATCGTCACGCCGTGCGGAGGCGACCATGACCAAGCCCGATGACCTCGATCCGATTCTGGAAAAAATGCTCGACGTTACGCCGGATGCCTTCGGCGTGTTCGACCCCGAAAACCGCCTGGTTTTCTGCAACCAGAACATGGCCCGCGTGTTCGGTCTCGACCGCGACGAGGCACTGGGGCGCACGCACAGAGAACTCATGCACGAGGCGTTTCATAACGGGCTGGGGGTCAATATCGAGAGCGACGACTTCGAGGCCTGGATCAACGACATTGAAAGCCGCCAGCGTTCACAACCGGTGCGCATTTTTGAATCCGACGCAGTCTCTGGTCGCTGGCATAAAATCACGCAAGTCACGATCGACAATTACATGGTGCTGGTCAGCACCGACATCAGCGAGCTCAAGCAGACCGAATACGAACTGCGCAAAGCCATGGATGATCTGCACCACGCCGCCAACACCGACCCGCTCACCCTGATTGCCAACCGCCGTCATTTCTTTGAAGTGGCTGGCGTCGAACTCGCGCGCGCGCAGCGTTATCACCATCCGCTCAGCCTGCTGCTGCTCGACATCGATCACTTCAAAAACATCAATGACCAGTACGGCCACCATGCCGGCGATCAGGTGCTGAAATTCTTTGCCGCTTTCTACCGCGACAATCTGCGTAAGGTGGATTTTATTGCCCGCTTCGGCGGTGAGGAATTTGTGGTACTGCTGCCGGAAACCGGCCTCAGTGAAGCGGCCATGCTGGCCGACCGGCTGCGGTCACGGCTGGCCGACGAACGCATTTACACCATGCCGGAAGATAAGAGCCTGACCATTACCGTATCCACCGGAGTGAGTCTGTTTGAAGGCGCCGGCGATACCATTCAGACCCTGCTCAGCCGCGCCGACGAGGCGCTTTATCGCGCCAAGCGTCAGGGCCGCAACCGCTGTGAGGTCGCCCGCCCCTGGCCGGCCGCCGGCTGACAATCGCCGCCCGCATTAACCAAACGAGCCAGCCAAGTAAGTTAACCAAACGAGCCAGCCGAATACGTTAACCGAACGAGTTGGCCCCAAAATTTAAGCAAACAGATTGACCGATTCTGCATCCAGCGGAAAAGCCTCGCACACCGCGTGATTGTCGATACCCGCCAGCTCCCGCATGGCCTGCTGCATGTGCTTCGGCTGCAAGGTAATGCCGTCTGCGCTTTGCGCCAGCGTCTGCGGATCCATCGCCAGCGTTTCATGCGCGGCACTGGTCAGGCCCACCGCGCGGTTGGCCCACGCCGCATTTTTACTCATAAAAATCGTGCTGCTTACCGGCCAGTGGTCTTTGCCGTTGCCGTCGTTGTATTCCGGCGTACGGCCAAAATCGGAACTGATCATCACCACCAGCTTGTCGTCGATGCCCAGCCGCGCCGCTTCCGCCCACAGATATTCCACCCCGTTCTGCAAACGTTTGAGCGCATCGCTGTGGTCGGCATCGTGATTGGCGTGGGTATCAAAGCCCCAGGCCACCAGATCGGCGCTGACGCACAGGCCCGACTGATACGCTGCCAGTGCAATCTGCGCCTGACGCAGCAGCGGGTTCCAGAAACCGTCGTCGTCGGTGTAGTCCACCAGCGTCTGTGGTACGTACTGCGCCAGCGTTTCCAGCAGCGACTGATTACCGCGCGCGGCGGCGTACTGGTTGAGCGCTTCCTGTAAACGACTGGCCATGTGCGGCTGCGCGGCCTGCAGGCGCGTCAGCCGCTCTGCCTTATACCGGCTGATGATGTCGCGCGTGCTCTGGCGGTGAAAATATTTGGCCGCATCCCAATCGGAACCGGCGTCGAGAAACTGATCCGGATACACCAGCTTGTTCAGGGCGCCCGGGTCCTGCATCAGTACGTAATGAATCAGCCCGGCGGTGTCGTTGTAGCCGCCGTTACTCAGGTACGCCAGCGGCAGGTCAGGGCCATAAGCGGTGGCGGCCAGTGCAGCAAACGACGGATAGCCTTCGGCGATGCGGCCGCTCCAGTTGTGCCGGCGTCCCGCCTGATGGGCATTGGTCTGCGCGTCGACGCCGTTCACCACCAGCATGTGCGGGTGCAGCGTGGTAAAAAAGCGCTGATTGTGGGCAAACGGCGCATAGGTAATGGAGCTGCCGGCAATGGTTTGCGCGGTGCCCGATTGCGCCCAATGATTGATGCTGCTGTTGGCTTTCGGGTCGCAGAAGCTGGTGACATCCCAACCGCCCGAGGCTTCGATCGACACAAAAAACGAGCCGGTATACGGGGTAAAACTGCTGCCGGCAGCAAAGCTGCGCAGCGGCGCCGGCAGACCCGCCACCAGCCCGGCGGCACTCAGCAGTTTCAGAAAATCACGGCGGCTGTGCAGAGTCATAGCGCGTTACTCATACAAAACACGGAAGTCGCTGAGCAGGTAGGTCAACAAAGCCATCCAGCTGCGCAGGGTGTGATACGGGTCCTGCTTGAGGGCACTGTCGTTGTCCCAGTCGAGCAGACAGAATTCGTCGTTGGCATCGTCGCTGGTGTCGTTGACGTACAACCAGTCATTCGGCGCGGTCGCGACCCGCGACGCCCACACCTCTGCCACCAGATTAAACGCCGCTTCCTGCTCGGTGGTGAGGTCGGTGTGCGGGTCGCCCCACAAGCGGCTGATAAGCGCATTCACCTGCGCCTGCACCAGCGCGGGCGACGCCTGCGGTGTGTCGCTCATCTCTACCAGCGTGAACAGCGTGCGCTGGTTTTTCGGTAATTCAAATTCCGCCACCACCCGTTCACAGACCATTTCCTGCGACATGCGCTCGGCAGTGGCGTACATCAGGGTGTTCATACTTTCTGCCCGCTGCACCACGGTATCGCTGTCGATACCACCATAAATGCCATAGAACTCCTGCGCCAGCAGATCGTAGTCTGCGCTCCAGGTGTGGTGCCACAGGCCGCCGGTCAGCGCCTGAATTTTGCGGCTGAGCTGTTCCGGTGAATGCAGGCTGCCACTGCCCATCGCGCCGTACGCTTCGCCGGCGTTGTTGCCACTGGCGCGGAAGACCGGCGTCAGCACCATGTCGGCCAGCAGTTCTTTCAGCGGATACCCGCCGTCGCGGAAGGCATCGGCCAGCTCACCGATCAATCGTTGCTGTTCGCTGTAGCGGGCCAGTTTTTCGGCGTAATCCACATCCGATGGTTCGGTGGGCTGCACGTCCGGTTCGGCGCCGAACATCGCCGGCCACCAGAACACCACAGTGCCGGTGGCGAAACGGTCATCAGCCACCATCTGCTGCGCCAGCCATTGCAGGCTGTTGTCGCGGTTTGCTGACGGCAGGGATTTTCCGGCAAAACCCGGGGCGCGCATGTCGCGGTACCAGAGGTCGCCGCTCTGATACAGGTCAGAGGCTTTGTAGGTGTCGGGCAGCGAATCCTCGCCATCCCAGGCGTCGCGGTAAAAACCGTCGTCACCGAAGTTCTGGAAAGCGCCGGCAACCGGGTCCATCACCTCGTGGCACACCGCGCAGGACGGATTATTCAGGGTCGGGTTATTGGTATCCGCCAGATCGGCCGGATCCATGGAGCGCACCGCCAGCCCTTCAATGTCGGTGTTCAGAAAGAAGTAATAGGCCCAGCGCGCCCGCGCCCGGTTGCGGTTGGTGTCGGTCGACGGGTAGCGCGCCAGAAACATCTGCGAGGTCAGAATGCCCGCCTGCGGAATCGCGCCGTGCACGTAACCGTCGGTGATGTAGGCCGGACGCCAGTCGTCCGGGTCGTTGCGGTCAGTGAAGTTGATACCGGTGTGGTACACGTCGTTGGAGAAGGGGTTCACCATGAGGTAATCCGCGGTCAGCACCTCGCTGTACGGACGCTCTTGCGTCACCACGTAGCGGATCAGTTTCAGCGGCGCTTTGGCCACGGCGTAGTTGGTCTGCGCCCAGGCAAAGCCGAAGGCTTCTGACGCCGCCTGACGCTGTTCGTCGGTCGTTGCGCTGTTTACGGCCTCCTGCAGTGGCGCCAGCCGGCTCTCAATGTAAGGGAAACGCCCGCCGTCGTAGAGGATGTCGAGGGCCGGTGTGCGGTCGTTGGTGTATTTGTTGGTCAGCAAGCGGTCGTTGGCGCTTTCCTCCAGAAAATCACCAAAGGCGTCAGCATCCATCAGATTCAGCACCGCCGCCTTCAGTGACGCATCACTGTTATCGGCCACGGCGGAATACTCGGTCGCCGTCGGCAGACGCCCCGCCAGCAGCAGTGCTGCTTTGCGCAGGGTCGCGGAGTTATCGAGCAGCGTGGCGTTATCCCAGAAGGCGGAAATGCTCACACCGCCGGAGCCGTCGCTGCAGGTTTCCACCGGACCGGCCAGCCAGCTTTCGATGGCCTGAGCACCGGCCGAACCCGTGGCCAGTACCTTGCCGCCACCATGCACCACGCCGTTCAGCGGCTTCTGCAGCAGGTAATCGCGCCCGGTGGCCGTGGCGATGTACTGATTCACCACATTCAGATTGGTGGTCAGGTAACCGGACACCGAAGAAGGCTGCAGCACAAAGGCCGAAGCCGAGGCCGCGCCGCCGCTCTGGTGGCATTGCATGCAGGCCGGCGCCAGCACCGGCGACCACAGTCCGGTGGTAAAGCGTTCGACTTCAGCGGCGCACACGGAACCACTGCCGTCGGGCAGTGAGGAGGGATTATCTGGCTGGCTGTCACTGATCAGATCGCCGCTGTATTGGTTGCCCGGCGAACAGGCCGCCAGCACAGTGGTGAGCAGTATCAGTCCTGAATAACGCATAACCGGTTTCACGTCGGGGGACTGACTTCAGTATGGAAGGCTCTGTAACGAATTTCTGTGAGCCAATGTAATATTCTGTGGGACTTATTTTCCGCTTATTGGGCCAAATTTTCTGACCGAACGGTTATGTTTTTGCGCCCGTAATGAGCGGCTTTCACCCTGATATTGACGCCTTCTCAAGTGCGGTGAACGGCAGTTTGCGCTAGAATGCCGCCCTTTCCGATTTCCAACTCATTTCTACCACCCTTGCGTGAGGAAACCCTGATGTTTAGCCGTGACATGAACATAGCGGATTTTGACCCGGATCTCTGGGCTGCGATGAAAGCTGAAGATGCCCGTCAGGAGCATCACATCGAGCTGATCGCCTCTGAAAACTACACCAGCCCACGTGTGATGGAAGCTCAGGGCTCCCAGCTGACCAACAAGTACGCCGAAGGTTACCCGGGCAAGCGTTACTACGGTGGCTGCGAACACGTCGACGTGGTTGAACAGCTGGCCATCGACCGCGCCAAAGAACTGTTCGGTGCCGGTTATGCCAACGTACAGCCACACTCAGGTTCTCAGGCCAACGCCGCCGTTTACTTCGCCCTGTGCAAACCAGGCGACACCATTCTGGGCATGAGCCTGGCGCACGGTGGTCACCTGACTCACGGTGCTGCAGTGTCCTTCTCTGGCCGTGTATACAACGCCGTTCAGTACGGTCTGAACCCGGCGACCGGCGAAATCGACTACGAAGAAGTGGAACGTCTGGCCGTTGAGCACAAGCCAAAAATGATCGTGGCCGGTTTCTCTGCTTACTCCCGCGTGGTTGACTGGCAGCGTTTCCGCACCATCGCCGACAAAGTAGGCGCTTACCTGTTCGTGGATATGGCACACGTGGCTGGTCTGATCGCCGCTGGCGTTTACCCGTCACCAGTGGGTATCGCCGACGTCGTGACCACCACCACTCACAAAACCCTGCGTGGTCCACGCGGTGGTCTGATTCTGGCCAACGAAGACGAAGAGCTGAACAAGAAGCTGAACTTCGCCGTATTCCCTGAATCTCAGGGCGGCCCGCTGATGCACGTCATCGCTGCCAAAGCCGTGTGCTTCAAAGAAGCCATGAGCCCTGAATACAAAGAGTATCAGGCTCAGGTGCTGAAAAACGCCCGCGCCATGGCCGAAACCTTCATCAGCCGCGGCATTAATGTTGTCTCCGGCGGTACCGACGACCACCTGTTCCTGGTCGACCTGATCGGCAAGGAATACTCAGGTAAAGATGCAGACGCCGCTCTGGGCCGCGCCAACATCACCGTCAACAAAAACTCCGTACCGAACGACCCACGTTCTCCGTTCGTAACCTCAGGTATCCGTGTCGGCAGCCCGGCCGTTACCAGCCGTGGTTTCAAAGAAGAACAGTGCACTCAGCTGGCTAACTGGATCTGCGACGTGTTCGAAGGTCTGGAAAATGGCAACTCTGACGCGGTAGAAGCCGACGTTAAAGCCAAAGTTATCGCTCTGTGCGAACAGTTCCCGGTATACAAGTAATACGGAACTGATATGAAAACGCCCGGCTGTTTTCGCAGACAGCCGGGCGTTTTTGTTTGTGCCGGGTGTTGTCGCCCTTCTGTCACGGGTGCTGTCACCCTTTTGTCACAGAAGTGTCATAGCATCGCGTCGACGACGACCGCCCCGGAGGGGTTATGAACACGACCTGGCAACCCATTACCGAGCCCGATCTTCACACCCTGCTGCAGTCTGCGGAGCAGGCGATGAGCGGCGACATCACCCTCTTCTGGCATCAGATCCGTCTGCCACAGCCGGAACTCTGGCAACAGCACCCCTGGGCTGACGAAATCTGCGGCTTCTGGGTCGTGGCCGTGATGGGCAAGAACTGCCTCTACTTCAACGACCGCACGCAGGGTTTCTCCTTTGGCAGCTTCAGCAAATGGGGCCGCATCGACGACTACCTGCCGAGCAAACTGCCTCTGTGCGACCAGCTGCGCACCCTGCTGTCACCCGCCGCTCTGATTGCCGAAGCCTGATCCGAAACCCCACTGGCGGATCCGAACCCCCCTTGCGGGAATCCCCGGATCCGTCCAGAGGGTTAAAATCGGACAAAGACCCCTGAGCGCCCGGTCTTTTTTTGCCGAATCCCCCAGATAACGGTCATTAGCGGTACAAAAGCCCCGCTTTACGGCACAAACGGCCCGAATATTTTGTCCGCCTCTTACCTCCCGCGACTGACGCCGGCGGTCTTTAATGTCCTCACTCCAATAACAACAATTGTCGAGGACACCGATATGACTCAGGCAACCACTGCGGATGTGAGCCCGGTTCGTCAGACGGCCGGCGCCAAAGCAAACATTCCACCGCGCCGAATGGATTTTGAATTTGCGGAAGATACCAAGCGTTACTGGTACCGCGACAGTCCGTTTCTCACCACGTTCTGGACCACGCTGTCGACGCTGTTCCCGGAAGGCGAAACCTTCTTCGTGGACTCTGTGCGTAACTACCGCGGCGACATCACTGACCCACTGCTGAAAGCTCAGGTATCCGGCTTTATCGGCCAGGAAGCGATGCACAGCAAAGAACACAAAGCGTTCAACGATCTGGCGGAAAAACACGGCTTCCCGGCCAACAATCTGGACCGCGATCTTGGCTATCTGCTGCGCTTTGCCCGCAAGGCACTGCCGAAGAAACTGCAGCTGGCCGTGACCGTTGCGCTGGAACACTACACCGCCATTCTGGCCGAGCAGCTGCTGCGCGACCCGTCGCACCAGTCCAACATTCAGGACCCTGAAGCCCTGAAACTGTGGATGTGGCACGCACTGGAAGAAAACGAGCACAAAATCGTGGCCTACGATGTGTACAACCTGGTCGGCGGTGGTTATTTCACCCGCGTATTTACCATGCTGATCGTGACCCTGTTCTTCTTTGCCGTGGTTGGCATCGGTCATGTGCGCATGCTGTGGGCGGACCGCAAGCTGTTCGACGTCTGGGGCAACCTGAAAGGTTTCTGGTACCTGTGGAGCCCGAAAGGTCTGTTCCCGAAACTGCTGCCACAGTATCTGGACTTCTTCCGTCCGGGCTTCCACCCGAACGACCACGACACCGTTCAGCTGCTGGACGACTGGCGTGAAAAACTGCTGGGCAAAGGCGGCATGCTCGCCGACCAGATCAAAAACCCGCAGCGCGCATAATTATTACAAAATCTCACCATGCTCCCCGCGCCGGCACGGCTTCCGTGCTGGCGCTTCCCTCTGCAATCCCTTAAAATCCGCGGCCTACTCAGCCGAGCCGCTCTTTACCAGTTATGCATTGTCCCTTCTGTACCCACCCGGAAACCAAAGTTATCGATTCACGCCTGGTTGCCGATGGTGAGCAGGTACGACGCCGTCGGGAATGCATCAGCTGTGGCGAACGCTTTACCACCTTTGAAACCGCTGAACTGGTGATGCCACGCATCATCAAACAGAACGGCACCCGCGAACCCTTCAACGAAGACAAACTCCGCTCCGGTATCCAGCGTGCGCTGGAAAAACGCCCGGTCAGCGTCGAGGACATTGAAGCGTCACTGACCCGCATCAAACACCACCTGCGCGCCACCGGCGAACGCGAAGTACCGAGCCGTCTGCTCGGCGAACGCGTCATGGCCGAGCTGCGTCAGCTCGATCAGGTGGCCTATGTGCGCTTTGCCTCTGTGTACCGCAGTTTTCAGGACCTGGACGAATTCCGCGCCGAAATCGAGCGCATCTCTGCCCCCGCCTTTCTGAGCGAGGGGGGTGAATGAACCACGAATACTACATGGCCCGGGCGCTGCAGCTGGCAGCGCTGGGACTGTATTCGACCAGCCCGAATCCGCGCGTTGGCTGCGTCATTGTGCGCGACGGCGAAATCGTCGGCGAAGGCTGGCACCAGAAAGCCGGTGAGCCCCACGCCGAAGTGCATGCCCTGCGCATGGCCGGCGACAAAGCCCGCGGCGCCACCGCCTACGTCACGCTGGAACCCTGCAGCCACTATGGCCGCACCCCGCCTTGTGCCGAAGGCCTGATCAAGGCCGGTGTGGCGCGCGTGATTGGTGCCTGCTCTGATCCGAACCCGCTGGTTGCCGGACGGGGTTACCAGATGCTGCGCGACGCCGGTATCGAGGTGATTACCCCGTGTCTGGAAACGCAGGCCATCGCGCTCAACAAAGGCTTTATGCAACGCATGCGCAGCGGTCTGCCGCTGGTGCGCATCAAGCTGGCGCAGAGTCTCGATGGCCGCACCGCCATGGCCAGTGGCGAGAGCCAGTGGATCACAGGCCCGGCGGCCCGCGCCGATGTGCAACGTCTGCGTGCCCGCAGCTGTGCCGTGATCACAGGGGCCGGCTCGGTGCTGACCGACAATCCGTCGATGAAGGTACGCCCGCAGGAAAGCGGCATTGAGCAGGAAGACCGGCTGTGGCGTCAGCCTCTGCGCGTGGTTATTGACGGACAGCAACGCCTGACCGGCTCAGAAAAACTATTCTCGCTGCCAGGCGATATCCTGCTGGCGGTGGCCGATGCCAGTCGCAGCAAAGTACAGCGGGATGCCGCCCTTGGCTCACTGACCCTGTGGCAGGCGCCGTTAACCCGGCAGGGTAAGGTCGACCTGAATGCCCTGCTGGCCGAACTGGGCCGTCTGGGCTGCAACGAAGTGCTGGTTGAAAGCGGCGCCCAACTGGCCGGCGCCTTTATCGCCACCGGCCAGGTCAGCGAACTGGTGCTGTACTGCGCACCGACACTGCTCGGGAGCAATGCCCGTCCGCTGCTATCCTTAGGCCTTGAGCGGATGGAACAGCAGCTGCGCTGGCAGTGGCAGGATGTACGTATGGTCGGCGGCGATCTGAAGCTGACCCTGACACCGGCCTGAAACGCCGCGCTGCACACACGAGATCATTATGTTCACCGGAATTATTGAAGCCGTCGGCCGCGTGGCCGGCGTCGAAAACAAACAGGGCGATCTGAAACTGCGCATCAAAAGCGGCAGCCTCGACCTGAGCGATGTAAAACTGGGCGACAGCATCGCCACCAATGGCGTGTGTCTGACCGTCGTCGCGTTACCCGGTGACGGCTTTGTCGCCGATGTGTCGCGCGAATCCCTGGCGCACACACGCATCGCCAGCTGGAGCAGCGGCACCGCAGTGAATCTGGAAAAAGCCATGCTGCCGACCACGCGCATGGGTGGCCATCTGGTTACCGGCCATGTCGACGGCGTGGGTGTGGTGAAAAAGCGCAGCGCCGATGCACGCTCAGTACGCTTCACCATTGAGGCACCGGCGCATCTGCGCAAATACATTGCCGCCAAAGGCTCGGTCACGGTGGACGGCGTCAGCCTCACCGCCAACGCCTTAAGCGATGAAGGTTTTGAGCTGAACATCGTGCCGCACACGGCGCAGGAAACCACGCTCAACAGCCTGAAGGTGGGCTCTGAAGTACACCTCGAAGTCGACATTATTGCGCGCTATCTGGAGCAGCTGCTGCGCCCGGAAAGCGCCGGTCAGAAAAACAGTGAACAAAAAGCGGAAGGCTTAAATGCCGCCTTCCTGATGCAGAACGGTTTCTGGAAATAAGCAGGCGAGCTATGGCACTGAATAAAATCGAAGACATTATTGCCGATATCCGCGACGGTAAAATGGTCATTCTGATGGATGACGAAGACCGCGAAAACGAAGGCGACATTATTGTTGCGGCGGAAAAAGTTACGCCAGAAATTATTAACTTTATGGCCACCGAAGCGCGCGGATTAATCTGCCTGACGCTGACCGGTGAGCGTTGTGACTATCTCGGTCTGCCCGCCATGGTGACCGGTAACGGTGCTAAATTCTCGACGCCGTTTACTGTGTCCATTGAAGCAGCCGAAGGGGTTACCACAGGTATTTCGGCGGCCGACCGCGCCACCACCATCCGCGCGGCGGTCAACCCGATGGGCAAACCGACCGACATCGTGCAGCCGGGTCATATTTTCCCGCTGCGTGCGCGTCCGGGCGGTGTATTAAGCCGCGCCGGTCATACCGAAGCCGGTTGCGATCTGGCACGTCTGGCGGGCCTGATTCCGTCGTCCGCCATTGTCGAGGTGATGAACGCCGACGGCACCATGGCGCGTCGTCCCGATCTGGAAATTTTTGCGCAAAAACACGGCATTAAAATCGGCACCATTGCGGACCTGATTCACTACCGCATGACCAACGAAAAAACCGTGGATAAAATCAGCGAAGACAAAGTGCACACCGAATTCGGTGAATTTACCCTGCACACATTCCGCGACAGCATTCAGGGCGAAAACCATCTGGCCCTGACCATGGGCGATATTCAGCCCGACGCTCCGGTACTGGTGCGTGTGCAGACCAACAATCTGCTGCGCGACGTATTGGGCATCCGTAAATCCGAATCCGACAGCTGGTCGTCCACTCAGGCGTTAAGCCGCATTGCCCGGGAAGGCTGTGGTGCACTGGTGTTGCTGTCGGCTGGTCAGAGTGAAGATGTACAGACCAGTCTGGATGATTTCTTCGGCCGTGCGCGCCCGTTGCGCAGCCCGAACAAAGACAGCTCCGGCGCATTCCTCACCATTGGTACCGGCTCGCAGATTCTGCGCGAGCTGGGTGTGCAGAAAATGCGTCTGCTGAGCTCAGAAATGAAATACAGCGGTATTTCGGGTTTCGAACTGGAAATCACCGAATACCTGCCGTTTAACGAATAAGTTTTTAATGGGAAAACATCATGAAACATATCGATACCATTGAAGGAAACCTGACCCCGAACGACGGCAAATACGCCATTGTTGTGGGCCGCTGGAATGCGTTTGTTGTAGAAAGCCTGCTGGAAGGTGCTGTGGATTCTCTGCTGCGTCACGGCGTGGACGAACAGAACATCACCATCATCCGTGCACCGGGCGCGTTTGAAATTCCATTAGTGGTGCAGCGCGCTGCCGCCACTCAGCGTTTCGACGCCATCATCGCGCTGGGCGCTGTGATCCGTGGTGGTACACCGCACTTTGAATACGTGGCCGGCGAATGCGTAAAAGGCCTGTCGTCCGTGTCTCTGGAATTCGGTATTCCGGTTTCCTTCGGCGTACTGACCGTCGACACCATCGAACAAGCCATCGAACGTGCCGGCACCAAAGCCGGTAACAAAGGTGAAGAAGCGGCTATGTCTGCCTTCGAGATGGTTTCCCTGCTGCAAGCGATGGAGGCCTGATCGCATGTCACGTGCATCCGGCACCCAGAAATCCAGCCCGGCCGCGCGCCGTAAAGCCCGCCACTTTGCGGTACAGGCTCTGTATCAGTGGCACATGGCAGGCGCTGCACTGGCACAGATTGAAGCGGAATTCCGCACCGACAACGACATGAGCAAGGTCGACGTGGAATATTTCCACGACATCCTGCACGGCGTACCACGCGAGAAAAGTCTGCTGGATGGCAAAATCCAGCCGCTGCTCGACCGTCGTATGGACGAAATGACCCCGGTGGAACTGGCCATCGTGCGTCTGGGCGCCTACGAAATGGTGCACCGCATCGACGTGCCGTACAAAGTCGTGATCAACGAAGCCATTGAGCTGGCCAAAACCTTCGGTGCTACCGACGGCCACAAATTCATCAACGGTGTTCTTGATAAACTGGCTCAGCGTGAACGCGGCGTCGAAATCCGCGGCCCACGTAACTGATCCACACGGGTAACGCATATTCGCCGAATCAGGAGCGGTTTATGAGCAGTCAGGCGTTAGGGGAATTTGAATTAATCCGCCGTTGTTTTGCCAGCGGTTTCCCCATCGCCACCGACACCCTGCTGGGCATCGGTGACGACTGTTCCATCATCCGCCCGCCGCACGGCTACGACCTGGCGCAAAGCATTGATACCCAGGTCGCCGACGTGCATTTTCCGGCGAAAGCACCGGCCCGTTTAATCGCCCAGCGCGCCCTGCGCTGCGCGACCTCCGATCTGGCCGCCATGGGCGCCGCCCCTCAGGGTTTTCATCTGGCACTGACCCTGCCGCATTCCGACAGCGACTGGCTGGACGATTTTGCCCTTGGCCTGCGCGACACCGCCCACGCCCTGCGCATGCCGTTATTGGGTGGCGATACGACGCGTGGTCCGTTACTCATCGTCAGTATCAGCGTGCAGGGCTGGTTACCGGCCGGCAAAGGCATGACCCGCTCCGCAGCCCGTGCCGGTGACGACGTCTGGGTCAGCAGCCGCATCGGTGCCGCCGCACTGGCTTTGCCATTGGTGCTCGAAAATCCGGCGCTGGAAAAAGATCTGGCGCGCGCTTATTACCGCCCGGAAATTCAGCTCACGCTGGCGCAGCGCCTGTTGCCGCTGGCACACGCCTGCATGGATATTTCCGATGGTCTGCTGCAGGACGCCCGCCACATTGCCCGCGCCTCACTGGTGGACATGGTGATCGATGCCGCTGCGGTACCAACGCCTGTGACTCAGGACGACGAACGCTGGCCTGTCTGTTTTACCGGTGGTGACGACTACCAGCTGCTGTTTACCGCACCGGCTGATAAGCGCGAAGATATTCTGGCGCTGAACAGCATTCCCGGCGCAGCCTGTACCCGCATCGGCGAATGCCTGCCCGCGGCGACGCTGGAGCCCGATGTGCGCCTGCAGCTCAACGGTGAACCACTGGTGCTGAGCAGCGCCGGCTATCAGCACTTCGGTTAAGCCGATGCTGATTTCCCTGAATTACGCAATTTTTCTGCTGGCGCTGCTGCTGGGGTTGGATTTATACCGCCGTGGTAACGCCTTCCGCCCGGCAGCCACTCACCTCGCGCTGTTTGCATCTGCCGCTCTGCTCGGTGGTCTGGCGCATCACATGGAACTGGAACACGCCATCATCCGCAATGTGCTGGCCACAGTGAACGACGTCTTGCCCGGCTATTTCCGCCTCAGTCATATCCGCGATATTTTTACCCGGCTGTGGTTTTTAACTTTTATTGCCATCGGCTTCACCGAATATTATTTCATGCGCATTTTCCTGCATCCGGTGGCCGAGCATTTTCAGCTGCACTGGATTAAACCGACGCTCACCGCCTCTGTGCTGCTGTTCTGCACCGCCTCATTACTGATCAGCGAATATTCTCTGGTGGTCACCTACCACGTGCTGACCCATCTGCTGATCATCGGCTTTTCGCTGTTCCTGATTATTCAGTACCGGCTGCGCATTTTCTGGATTCTGATTTCTCTGGTAACCCTGAACCTGATCGCCGGCGCACTGTGGTCACTGATGGCACTGGGGAAAATCCCGACCGGACCACTGCACTACAACGACTGGTACCACATTCTGCTGCTGGTGTTTGTTGTCTATCTGCATCAGGTGCTGACCCGCGGCGGTCTGATTCAGGCGCTGCAGCAGTTACCACAACCGCACAGCACAGAAATGGCTGCTGAAGCCGCCGCTGCATCAAACGCGGAAAGCCCGCGCGGACGGCGAAAGCGTAAGAAAAGAAGCCCGCAGTAAAAAGCAAAAAAAGGCGCTGAAAAGCGCCTTTTTATTGCGTTAAAAACCGTAGGTTTAATCCGGCCGGCTCAGCTGCAACTGCTGATATTCCCGCGGCGACACCCCATACTGCTGATGAAAACGGCGGGTAAAATGACTGGGGTTGATATAACCCACTTCATAACAGACTTCGGTAATACCGCGTCCGGCGGCAATGAGTTCGCGCGCCCGTTCGAGCCTGCGCTGCTGCAGATACTCCATAGGCCCTGTGCCCATCACATGCCGGAACTGATCGTAAAACTTACTGCGCGACATGCAGGCCACACGGCACAGTTGCTCAATATCAATGGCGTCGGCCAGATGATCGTCGATGTAGCGCACCACATCGGTCAGACCATTCAGGGTGGGATCGTTGCGCGCACAGTGCAGCAGAAAATTGCGTCCCTGCTGACGCAGCATACGGGTCAGTAATTCAGTCACGCCCAGATTCAGCACCAGATCACGGTCGCTGTCGCGGCTGATAAAACTGTCGACGATGCGCACCAGCAACTGCTGAGTGGCTTCGGTGTGAAACAGATGCAGCACATGGTCGTGCTGCGGGCTCCACTCGCCCAGTTCTTTCGGTAACGGATTCATCTGATTGAGCTGATCGCACACGGTGCGCAGCCGGTCGCGGCTGATGCCCAGTGTCAGACAGCTGGTTGGTGCAGCGAGCGTGGCATCAGGAAAATCAATGGCAACGGTTTCGCCCGGCGCCATGACAAAGGATTCATGAGGTAAAAAGGCGGAATTAAAATGATTTTTTCCGTGCAGTATTTTCTTACCACTGATCATGCCGCAATACAGAATTTCTTCCGCATCCAGACGCACTTTTTCGGCCTGCGCAAAGGTATCGTAAATCGATAACTCGGCACCGTGACTTTCATACACAGTGCGGTTTTCCACCAGCTGCTGTGGCCCGGACGGACCCATGGTCCGGCGGCGGTTAAACGCCGCCTGTTTCATCAGTGAATTCTGCATCACAGACCTCCGCTGCTGCGCTCAGCAGCAGGTGCTTGTTTTCCTTATTCTTTTTCATCTCTGGCGTCAGTTTATCCGGCGTCCTGCACGCTCAGAACAAGAGCGGACGCTCGGCAAACTCATCCGGACGCACAGACAAGCGATGAATGATCAGAGCACATAGGATGACCCTGCACAACCCCGCAAGAGGTCGAAGGCACAGCCCCCGTCCCTGCGGCCGACTCAGAAGAATAAGGAGAAACGCTATGATTTATGCCAATCCAGGTCAGCCAGGTTCTGTCGTCAGTTTTAAACAGCAGTACCAGAATTACATCGGCGGCGAATGGGTAAAACCGGTGAATGGTCGTTACATGGATAACATCAGTCCGGTGAACGGTCAGGTGTTCTGTCAGGTGCCGCGTTCCGATGGTGCCGACATCGAGCTGGCGCTGGACGCCGCGCACAATGCCTTCAGCAGCTGGGGGCGCACGTCGGCCACCGAACGTTCGAATATTCTGCTGAAAATCGCCGACCGCATGGAACAGAATCTGGAAATGCTGGCCGTGGCCGAAACCTGGGATAACGGCAAAGCCGTGCGCGAAACCCTGGCCGCCGACATTCCGCTGGCCGTTGACCACTTTCGTTATTTCGCCGGTTGTCTGCGTGCGCAGGAAGGCACCATGGCCGAAATCGACGAGACCACAGTGGCCTATCACCTGCACGAACCTCTGGGTGTTGTTGGTCAGATTATTCCGTGGAATTTCCCGTTATTAATGGCCGCGTGGAAACTCGGTCCGGCACTGGCCGCGGGTAACTGCGTGGTGATGAAACCCGCCGAACAAACCCCGGCGTCTATTCTGGTGTTTATGGATCTGATCGGGGATCTGCTGCCGGCGGGTGTGCTGAACATTGTCAACGGCATTGGTGAAGAAGCCGGTCAGGCGCTGGCCACCAGCAAACGCATCGCCAAAATTGCCTTCACCGGCTCAACGCCTGTGGGCCAGCACATTCTGAAATGCGCCGCTGACCTGCTGATTCCAAGCACGGTGGAACTGGGCGGTAAATCACCGAACATTTATTTCGACGACGTGATGAAGCACGAAGACGATTACCTGAGCAAATGCGTAGAAGGTATGACGCTGGCGTTCTTCAATCAGGGCGAAGTGTGCACCTGTCCGTCACGCGCACTGGTGCAGGAAAGCATTTACAACGACCTGATCGCCATGGTGGTGGAGCGCGCCGGAAAAATCATCCGCGGCAACCCACTCGACACCGACACACAGGTGGGCGCACAGGCATCGGAAGAACAATTCGAGCGCATTATGAATTACATCGCCATCGGTAAATCCGAAGGCGCAAAAGTGCTGCTCGGCGGTGGCGCCGAAGCGCTGAATGGCGACTTGTCTAAAGGGTATTACATTCAGCCGACCATGCTGTTCGGTAACAACAACATGCGTATTTTCCAGGAAGAAATTTTCGGCCCGGTAATCAGCGTCACTACCTTTAAAAACGAAGCGGAAGCACTGGCCATCGCCAACGACACCGAGTTCGGTCTGGGTGCCGGCGTATGGACCCGCGACATGAACCGCGCCTACCGCATGGGCCGTGGTATTCAGGCGGGCCGCGTATGGACCAACTGCTACCACGCTTACCCTGCCCACGCCGCGTTCGGTGGTTACAAGAAATCCGGTATCGGCCGTGAAACCCACAAAAAGGCACTGGAGCATTATCAGCAGACCAAAAACCTGCTGGTCAGCTACAGCACCAGCCCGCTCGGTTTCTTCTGAGGTATTCCCTGCAATTCCCCGGCGGCCTTCGGGCCGCCTTCTTCACTCCGGTAAAAAATACCGCTTGCTGATGTTCAGCGCCGCCCGCACCCGTGGGCGTTTTTTCGTTCTGAGCCGCAGGCGCGGCAGAAACAACAGCGTTAACGCCGATTGCCGCGATTCACAGAACAAAGCTTTCCCGTCATCCGGGTGAACCCCGCCCTGCGCTTGTGGCACTCTGTGCATCATGCCCGGTACATCACCGGCGGAGAGACCGTGGAGCGCCAATGACTTCTCCCCTGACCCACATTCCGTTTTCGCTGCTGGAACTGGCCTCGGTGCCACAGGGTTTCAGCATCGCCGAAACCCTGAGCAGCATGCTCGACTACGCCCGTGCCGCCGACCGGCTGGGTATGAACCGCTTCTGGCTGGCCGAACACCACAACATGGAAGGCATCGCCAGCAGCGCCACCGCCGTGCTCATCGGCCAGATTGCCGCCCACACACAAACGCTGCGGGTCGGCTCCGGCGGCATTATGCTGCCCAATCACGCGCCGTTAATTGTCGCCGAACAGTTCGGCACACTGGACGCGTTATTTCCCGGTCGTATCGATCTGGGTTTAGGGCGTGCGCCGGGCACCGACCCCATTACCAGCCGCGCCTTACGCCGTGACGATATGCGCGCCGAACGCTTTCCCGACGAAGTAGCCGAACTGCAATTATTGCTCGGGCCTGATAACAACACGAAACGCGTTAAAGCATATCCGGGGGCCAACAGCGCGGTGGATATCTGGCTGCTGGGCTCCAGTTTATTCAGCGCCCAGCTGGCAGCTCAGCGTGGCCTGCCCTACGCCTTTGCCGGGCATTTTGCTCCGCGTCTGGCACGGGAAGCGCTGGCACTTTACCGCCGCCAGTTTGTTCCCTCTGACCGTTTGCAAAAGCCGTACGCCATTTTATGTCTGCCACTGATTCTGGCCGACAAGGATGACGAAGCGCGTTTTCTGTCCACCAGCTCACAGCAGCGTGTGCTGGCTTTATTGCAGGGACAGCCGCTGTATTTACCGCCACCGATTGACGATATGCAGGCCATCTGGGAAGACGACAGCCTGATTCACCTGCGTGCTCATATGCAGGATTTTCTGGCGTTATCTGTGATCGGCAGCCCGGCAACGGCCCGCTCGAAACTGGACATGCTGCTGCAGCAAATGCCGGTGGAAGAACTGATGTTTACCAACGATATTTTCGACCGGGAAAAGCGCATTCATGCGCTGGAATTGCTGGCCAGTCTTCGTGGATAAACAGCGGTTCAATGCCGACTGAGGGCACAAAGAGCCGTGGGCTTAGTGAGATAGCCTGCGGCATAGGCGGTGGGTCAATTCTTCCGCCTACTTTTTACCCTTACCTAGAGAAGAAGCAGGGGAATTTTATTCCTGCTCAATCGTTTTTTTCTTAGTTGGACAGACTTCAAACAAGGAAGTCGGCTTCTATCATTGACTGGAAACTTAATTGTCTACAGTATGAATCCAGAGCCTTTAGTGCATATTTAACAATAACCACTCACTTCATATGCAGAGAAATTCATGGACGAAATATCCTTTACGATTCAGTCAGATGGGCAACCAGTTAGTATCGCCAAGTTTGGAGAGTACTTTTAATGGTTGAGAGCATGTTATGTACTTGCGTTAGACGAACAAAAATTTTCTCTGGAAGCTGACGAAGATAGTGATGTAGCTGTCATATCTGCAACCAGAGAAGAGCTGGCCGAATCCATAGTAGAAAGGGCGAAACTCATGTCTCAGGAGGAGCTGAAATCTGCAGCAAATAGAGCTCTTTCTACCGAAGAGGACTTAATGCTTGTCGATATCTATCGACGAAATCCGTTCGAGATTTTCCTGTGCGGCACAGGAATAGCACTGACGGCAACGCAGATTGTTTCGGGTGGAAAATTTGAATTCAAAGTCACTGGTATAAAAATCGAAGTCCCTCCAATTGCTGAAGGCTTATACAAACTGAGAAGAGCGCCAGGTAAAGAATTAACTCGCCTACCGAAAATGCCCAGCAAGAATTTCCAATAGGTGCTGTCACGTCAAATCAATGGCGACAGGATTTCATTCCTGATATCGACTACGAATTCAACCGCTCGCGAATCACCTCAAACTCCGGGCTTAACCGCACGATGCCGTTAAACTCGGCTGAACTGATGCTGTCCATCGCCCCGCAATCGCAGGCCCAGAGCAGAGCCTGCTGAAATAAGGGGTCGTCGCTGAACGGTGGACGGCCCTGTAAATCGCGTTGTTTATCCAGCGGGTACGGCCCCTGATACTGAAAGCGATACGCAGCGCGGGCAAAGGCCACCGGCATTAAATCGGCCCAATGTTCGGCCTCGGCTTCGTCGATGCCCACCGCCTTTAACGCACTGACCTGTGCATCAAAATCGCTGTGCGCGGCCAGTGCGGCGGCGATGCGTTGTAAGCGGGAATAATCAGCACTCATGCGGCTACTCCGTTGCGGTTAGTTCCCCACACAGGGATTTTTCCATCAGGGTGCGGGTCGAGGCAATGATCTGTGCCGGGGCGCCGGTGCGGCTGAGCAACACATGCAGCTTGGTCAGCGTTGCTTCCAGCGTCATATCACCGGCCGAGACCAGCCCGCAATCGCGCAGGGCATGACCACCTGCGTATCCGCCCATATTCACACCACCACGCGCGCACTGGGTATGATTGACCAGCACCACGCCGCGTTGGTGGGCAGCTTTCAGTGCGTTCAGAAGCTGGGGTTGCTGCGGCGCATTACCGGCGCCGAAGGTTTGCAGAATCAGGCCGTCGAGCGGTTGCGCCAGCCAGTGTTCGGCCAGTGAAAAATCCAGCCCCGGATACAGGGTCAGCACCGCGATGGCTTTCGGGCTTACGGGCTGAAACGATGGCGTATTCGGGTGCAGCGGACGCAGCGGTGGCAGGCGCGGCTGCACATCAATGCCAACATTCAGCAGCGGTTCGCAGTTGGGCGAGGTGAACGCATTAAAGCCTTTGGCATCGGTTTTACTGGCGCGGTTGCCGCGTAGCAACTGGTGATGAAAAAACAGGCCCACCTCGGCCAGCGGATAATTGGCGGCAATATAGAGCGCGTTAAGCAGGTTGTCGTGGCCGTCGGAGCGCATTTCGGCCAGCGGAATCTGCGAGCCGGTAACGATCACAGGCTTACCCAGATCGGGCAACATAAACGACAGCGCCGAGGCGGTGTAGGCCATGGTATCGGTGCCGTGCAGCACAACAAACCCGTCGTAACGGCTGTAATTCGCCAGAATATCTGCGGCGATCATTTGCCAGTGCGCGGGCGTCATGTCGGACGAATCGAGCAGCGGCTGATATTCGTGCACAGTAAATTGCGGCATATCGGCGCGGGTAAATTCCGGCAGCGAGCGTAATTTCTGCTCCAGAAATCCGGCCACCGGCTGATAGCCCTGGGCGGTTTTCGCCATGCCGATGGTGCCGCCTGTGTAGGCGATATAAATGTGTTTGCGTTGTTCTGTCATGTAAGCCTGCGACGCTGCATAATCCCACCTGAATGGATATAGGTTGCCGCAGCGGAGAGAACAATGGAACTGCTTATTACCGGACTTGTGGTGTTTGTTGGCGGACACTCGGTGAATTTAATCGCGCCCGGCTGGCGCAACGCCATGGCGGCGCGTCTGGGCCTGCTCAACTGGAAGGGTCTGTACACTCTGGTCGCCCTGTGTGGCCTGATTCTGCTGGTACTGGGGTATGGCGATGCCCGTCAGAACCCGGTCTGGCTGTGGTAACCACCGCTGTGGACACGCCATGTCGCCGCTCTGCTGACCCTGCCCGCCTTTGTTTTGCTGTTCGCCAGTCAGGTGCCCGGCAACCGGCTGCAGGCCCGTCTCGGCCACCCTATGTACCTCGGCATTAAACTCTGGGCCTTCGCCCACCTGATCGCCAACGGCGGCCTGCACGACGTGCTGCTGTTTGGTGTGTTTCTGCTGTGGGGCATTGCGGGCTTTGCGGTATCACGGCGCCGTGACCGCCGCACCGGCGTCAGCCGTGTGTATAAAGGCCCCTCACGCGATGCGCTGACACTGGCCGTCAGCATCGGCGCCTGGGCCTTGTTTGCCTTCTGGGGTCATGCACTGCTGATTGGCGTAGCACCGCTTGCCAATTAACGCGGTGTGCCCAAATCCGAAAGCACGAATAAGGATGGGAAAACACAATGAACGAATCTCTGGTGCTGTCGCTCAGTGACAGCATTACCGAAGACGAAGTGGTCGACCTGTACCGCGCCAATCACTGGTCGTCGGCCGAAAAACCCGACCAGCTGCTGCCCGCGCTGCGTCATTCCCACAGTCTGGTAACGGCGCGCATCGACGGCCGTCTGGTGGGCCTGGGCAACGCCATTTCTGATGGCTTTCTGGTGGTGTATTACCCGCACATGCTGGTGCACCCGGACGTGCAGGGTCAGGGCATTGGCCGGCGCATGATGGAGGCGCTGCAGAGCGTTTATGCCGGTTTCCACCAGCAGATGCTGACCGCCGATGGCGATGCCGTGGCGTTTTACGAAGCCCTTGGCTTCGAGCGCGCGGGGCGTACATCGCCGATGTGGATTTACGCCGGCAATGAGCACTGAGCGCCGGATCCGCGACCTGCGCGGCTTAGGCCCGAAAAGCGAAGCGATGCTGGCGACCATTGGCGTCAGCAGCGTCGATGCGTTTCTGCAAAGCGACCCCTTCGAGCTGTATCAGCGCCTTAAAAAACCGCTGCCCGGCCTGTCGCTGAACCTGCTGTACGCCATGCTGGCCGCTCAGGAAGACCTGCCATGGCAGCAGATTGCCCGCGAGCGGCGCACGGAAATTCTGCTGCGCCTCGACGATATGGGCCTGGCGCCCTGAAATCTTCTGACGCCCTGATCTCTCCTGAAAACCGGCGCCCTTGTGACTGGCATTCAGCCACCCCCGGGAATATCCTAGCGGCATAGTCAGAAATTAAGGCCCACCATGTCTGTCCGCATCCCGTTTATTAATGCTTATGCCGCCCTTCCCGACCGTTTTTATGCGCGCGTATTACCAACGCCGGTGAAAGCGCCGCAGCTGATTCGTTTTAATCACGGGCTGGCGCAAACTCTGGGCATTGAGCTGAACGGCGCGGACGATGCTGAGCTGGCGGAACTCTTCAGTGGCAACCGCATGGCAGAGGGCGCAGAGCCATTAGCCATGGCCTACAGCGGCCATCAGTTTGGGCATCTGAACCCGCAACTGGGCGACGGCCGGGCGATTCTGCTGGGCGATGTCACCGATGCCAACGGCCAGCAGCGCGACATTCAGTTAAAAGGCAGCGGCCGCACTCCCTTCTCCCGCGGCGGCGATGGCCGCTCGCCATTAGGCCCGGCCCTGCGTGAATACATTCTGTGCGAAGCCATGACGGCCCTGGGCGTGCCGTCGACGCGCGCGCTGGCGGTGGTGGCGTCGGGCGAAGCTGTGGTGCGCGAACAAATGGAACCCGGCGCGGTATTTACCCGCGTGGCGGCCAGCCATATCCGCGTCGGCACCTTTCAGTATTTTGCCCTGCGCCGCGACAACGAAGCGCTGCAGCTGCTGGCCGACCATGTGCTGGCCAGGCATTACCCGGATATCGACACACAGGCGGACGACCGCTACCGGCAGTTGTTCCGTGCCGTGTGTCAGCGTCAGGCACAATTAATCGCGCGCTGGATGCTGCTCGGGTTTATTCACGGCGTGATGAACACCGACAACATGACCATCAGTGGCGAAACCATCGACTACGGCCCGTGCGCCTTTATGGACGCCTACCACAACGAAACCGTGTTCAGCTCCATCGACCGTCAGGGTCGTTACGCGTATCAGAATCAGCCCGCCATCGGGCAGTGGAATTTAGCGCGTCTGGCGGAAACCCTGCTGCCGTTATTCCCCGGCGATGAAGCGCAGGCCGTCGCCGACGCCACAGCCATTCTGCAGGATTACGTGCACATGCATCAGCGCGCGTGGGAACAGGGCATGGCCGCCAAACTCGGCTTTTCTGCAGTGCAGGAAGGCGACCGTGAACGGGCCGAAGCCCTGCTGGTGCTGCTGCAGGAAGGACGCATCGACTACACCTTGTTTTTCCGCCGCCTGAGTCATTGCACTCTGTCGGGCGCCGACCGCGGGGCGCTGTTGTCGCTGCTCGACCTGCCGCAGTGCCGTAAAACCGCGCCGCTGGAACAGCAGCTGAATCAATGGATCGACGGCTGGCAGCAGGCGTTGCAGCAACGCGAAGCACTGCCAGACGCCGAAGCCCGCATGCTGGCCGCCAACCCGGCGATTATTCCGCGCAACCACCGAGTCGCCGAGGCCATTAAAGCCGCTGAACAGGGCGATTATTCGGTGTTCCATTCGCTGTTGGCTGCGCTGGAAAAGCCGTTCAGCGAAGCGCCTGAATTTGCCGCGTACCAATTACCGCCGCAACCGGAACAACAGGTGCTGCGCACGTTTTGCGGTACCTGAGAACCTGAGTTTTACCTGAGAACCTGAGTTTTACCTGAGCACCTGGGTTTTACCTGAAGCCGGAACGCATGTTCGTGCATTCGTTATAAACCGCGTTTAAAAGCCCTGATCCGCATCAGCGCCCGGCCGCCCATGACACGCTAAAATAAAGCATCTGTTATCGCCGGAGGCCGCATGGAGCTGACGCCTTTTATGAACGGTCACACCGAGACCGCCTTTCAGTTGCTGATCGCCCTGCTGCTCGGCGCGCTGGTCGGCCTGCAGCGCGGCTGGGTATCGCGCGAGCAGGAAGCCGGCGCGCGCGTGGCCGGCATCCGCACCCACACCTTAATTGCCCTCACCGGCGGCATCAGCGTGATACTGGCGCACAGCATTTCACTCTGGTTTTTACCCGCCATGCTGCTGGTTGTCGCCGCCGTAGCCATCAGTGGTTACCGCACGCAGGCCAGCCAGAGTCAGAACGTCAGCATCACAGGCGTGGTCGGTTTATTGCTGACCTTCTGTTTCGGCGCCATGGCTGCCGCCGGCGAGGTGGTGATTGCCGCCATGGCCGCCGTGATAACCACCTTAATTCTCGATAATAAAAGCGAAATTCACAGTGCGGTGCGCAAGCTGCGCGAAAATGAGCTGGACGCCGGCCTGCAGTTATTGCTGATTTCTGTGGTCATGCTGCCGCTGCTGCCCGATCAGGGCTTCGGGCCCGGTGGTGTGATTAATCCGTATCAGGTGTGGTGGATGGTGGTGCTGATCGCCTCGATCTCATTTATCGGTTATTTTTCGGTGCGCATTCTCGGTGAGCGCAAAGGCCTGCTGTTCACCAGTTTATTTGCCGGTTTAAGTTCATCGACAGCGCTGACGCTGCATTTCTCGCGCCTTGCGCGCACCTCTCCGGCCAATGCGCCCTTGCTGGCGGCCGGTATTCTGCTGGCCTGCGGCACCATGTTTCCGCGCATTCTGCTCTATTGTCTGGTGATCAACCGCGAGCTGGTCAGCCTGTTGTGGCTGCCGGTATTGCTGATGACGCTGTCGCTCTATTTACCGGCCATTATCATCAACCTGCGTCACGATAAAACCGAAGTCACCCATCCGGAGCTGGTGAAAAATCCGCTGGAATTGCGCTCGGCGCTGCTGCTCGGTGGATTACTGGTGATTATTCTGCTGCTCGCTGAATGGCTGCGGCAGGAAATGGGCGCCACCGGTGTGTATCTGCTGGCGGCGGTTTCGGGTATTACCGACGTCGATGCCATCAGCCTGAGTTTGTCGCGCATGTCACTGAACGATGGGCTGGGTCTGGGCGTCGCCGCCACCGGCATTCTGATTGCGGTGACGGTCAATAATCTGTTTAAAACCGGCCTGTCGCTGGTGATCGGTAAAAGCGCGCTGGGTATCCGCGTTGCCAGCGCCATGTTTATTTCGCTGCTGATTGGCGCTGCCAGCTTATGGGCCTCACTGCACTGGGGCTGATGCTGAACTGGGGCTGATGCTTACGTGTGCCAACAATAATTCCTATCCGATTCACAACGCCGGTTTAGCTGGCGTTTTTTTATCGTCTCTTTAACCGGGTTTTACACACGACGACACCCTAACCCGATAGCGTCTGACCATGTTCTGAACGGCTTTTTAAAACGACCGTACAGAACGGCTGGTAAATCTGTCGAAATCACCCGATAAAAGCCAAGGCTGACAAATTAAAAATTCCTTTTTAATTCGCGTTAAATTCCCTTCAAATACCGGAACTATCGTTTTAAACCTGTTTTATTTCGACAAAACACCCCACACAACGCCGACTTTTTTGTAGCGTTTTGTATGCGAACAATCGCGCCAGCGCGACGCATAACAGGACAATTAATAATTTTATTTCACCAATCCTTTTCCAGAATGCCGGTTATTGCGTTTACGCAAAACTGACATTGGAACGATCAGGCCAAACAGCGTAAAGCATCAAGATGGCCGGTATTTACCCCCTCTTCTTACGTCGGGCCAGCCTGCGCTAGGGTGTCCGCCACTTAAGGACCCCATTCAGGTAACGGCATGGCAAAACGGAAACCAGCAGCGTCTCCGGCTACTCCGTCACCACCTGATGACCAGATCCCATCAGGATGCGCAGCCGCTGTGGCTGCGGTTTCTGTAATCGCTGGTTCATTCCGGCATTAACACCATGGAGAGACTGAATGCTGAATAAAACAATAACGAAAAGCGGTACATCAGGTTACACGGCACCGGACGCAGGGGCGAAAAACACCCTGCTGCGCCGGTTGTTTTTATTACTGGTACTGGGGTTTTCCCAGCTCACCGCGTTGCCACTGGCGCAGGCAGCGACCGGCGTATTCCCCGACAGTACCTTCCAGAATCTGGATTACGGCCTGTACTGGTTTGGTTACGACGACAACTGGCAAAAAGCCGTGCCCGGCCAGAGCAATGCCTATTTCGCCAATAACAAACCGACGGTGATTTATATTCACGGCTGGCAGAACGGATCAACGGTGCTTAAAAACCGGGAAACCTTCTACCGCAAAGACGCCGGTGGCCCGGATCTGGATCTGGCCCATGCCTGGCTGGCGGCCGGTTACAACGTGGGCATTCTGTACTGGAACCAGTTCGCCGACGAAGGTGAAGTAAAAGACGCCGAAGCCAAAATCTGGACCGCCACCGGTCCACGCGCCATGCGCTGGCGCAACAGCAGTGGTGTGTACAGCAGCGGCCCGGGCAAGTCGGCCGGCGACCTGCTGTTTGATCAGTACAAAGCCAATATGGCCAGCTACACCGGCAGCAATATCCGTATTCTGGGTCACTCACTGGGTAACCAGATGGCCATCGTCCTGACCAAAAAAATCAGCGACGCGGTCAGCGCCGGTACTCTGTCCAGCCGTCTGCTGCCGAAGCGCGTGGCCTTGCTTGATCCTTTTTATTCGAATTACGCCAAGAGCTGGCTGAGCAATCGCTGGGTCGGTGAAGTGTGCCGCACCTACGTCAGCGAACTGAAAACCAAGGGCGTTATTTTTGAGGCTTACCGCAGCTCATCGGTGACCAACACGGTATTTGTCGGCGACGCCAATAATAACCTGATGAAAATGACCGCCTTTACCGAACTGAAACCCTGGTATTTCAATTCCGCACAGCAGGTTGAAAAGCATAATTCGGCGGTATGGCATTACCTGTGGTCGTTCAGTTTTAATCCGCCGCTGATTACCGGCACCACCCGTCAGGCGGCCTCGGCCAGCACCAGCGACAGCCGCATTAGTACGCTGATGAACGGCACGAAAAAACTGGTGCATGATCAGGGTGCCTACACCAAAGAACCGTCGGACGATAATTTCAAAGAAGCCAATCGCTGAGCGCCCATTGGTGCAATTCGAACGAACATAAAAAAACCGGCCAGAAATGGCCGGTTTTTTTATTACCCCATGACAAAGCGTCATGGGCTTACAGCAAGACGGCGATTACAGCGGCCAGGCCGACGTGCCATCAATCGCTACCGAAGGTTTATCCAGTCCTTTGCAGAACTCAGCACCACCGCTGGCGTAGAAAGTTTTGCTCATCGGTGTCAGCGACATCGAAGCCACTTGCGCCGACACCGCGTCGGAGGCTGCAAAGCCCCACATGCGCAGGTATTCGCGCATATCGCGGCCCGTCACTTTCGACAGAGCAATAATCAGCCAGTCGTTATTGCTCAGCGCCGAGGCTTCGCTGCGGGTGAACGAAGCAAAACCCAGTGCCGCTTTCTTCGCATCCCAGTTGGTGTCGTTGCCCACCGCCGCTGAGAATTCACGATCCAGAATGTGCAGACGCGGCAGCAGCATCCAGCCGTCGGTCAGTGCGCCCTGCGCCTGCGCCGCCATCATCATTTCGATGTAAATGGCCGCGCCCTGACTCCAGCCGGTCAGATTCTGCGCCTGCATATAGGCCACCGGATCGGCCTGATTACGGCTTGCCTGCAGGGTATCGAACAGGCTTTCAAACGGCAGCGACTGACAGCCCGGGTCTTTACCCGTATCGAGGTAATAATGGTATTTGCTGTGGTACGAATACGGGTTGGTGGTCGAATGACCGTCCCAGCCGGCAAAGCGGAAACGACCGCGTTCCAGACCATGCCCTAATTCGTGAATATCACCGTGACCGATTGGCGAGAAACTCCAGCCGGCGTCGTACGGATTACCCGAGCAACCCCAGCCACAGGTCGGCTGGTCGGCGTTCATGTGTTTCACCATATCAATGGTTTGTACGGTGAAACCGTTGTCGGCGGCGAAATCGTGAATTTCATCCACCACATCGATGCCCGGCCCCTGGAAACCGGCCAGCACGTGCGGCAGGTTCGACACATAACGCTTGGTGGCAATGGCCAGATCGGCGGCGGTACCGCCCCAGCCGTTCATGGAATTGCGCATTTTCTCAAGCTGCGAATGCACTTCAAAACCCGAGGTCGATAATTCCGCCCAGTCAAAATCACCGGCGGCCAGACGCGCGGCGAAATCTTCGTTGTCTTCTTCACCGTTCCAGTACGGATGCAGACCGATATTTTCGATTTTCAGGGTCACGGTCTGGTCGTTGCTGCCAAAAAATACCTGCAGCGGTCCGCCGTAGGGCGAGGTGAATTCAATGCTTTCATCTTTAACCAGCGCCATGCTCTGGCTCTGCAGATATTTCGGACGGTTGTAACCATTGCCGGTCGCCAGCCAGTGGGTGGACGCCGAGCGCAGACTGTTTACACCCACCGCCACCGTGGTGGCGCTGTCGTCCAGACGGGTGACGCGCACGGTTTTACCCGGAATCACGTACACACCGGCGGCACGGAAAGAGCGTTTGCTCTGCAGGTCGATGGTGCGGGTCACCGGCGTAATGTGGCTGAAATCGGTGCGGCTGAAATTACCCAGATCGGCCTGCACCGGATTGATACGGCGCTGGTTGTACACCGCCGAATCGGCGTACATGGAACGGGCAAAGGCGTTGGCATCGGCCGTGTCACGGCTCATCGGAAATTGCACCTGCTGGCGGTAACTGTCGCCCAGCAGCGCCAGTAATTTATCCAGACGGAATTCACCGGCCTGATTAAAAATGGCTTTTTTATTCTGATCGAGCGAGGTCATGCGGCTGCGCACGCGGTTAAGGCCGGTGCTGAAGGCACTGAAGCCATCAACCATGCTGCAGTCTTCACCGGAGCACTGGCTCAAGTCGAACGGCACGCCGGCTTTCAGGGTCAGCAGCAGATCGCGGATGTCGGCAATTTCCGGCGGCACCAGCGCAAAATACGGGCTCATGTCCTGTTCGTTCATGTAGTACTTGGCCCAGTAATTATCCGCACTGTAGGTCACGCGCAAATGCGTGAGCAGACTGTTGCCGAGGTCAGTCAGACCACCATCGTAATGCAGATATAAAATGCCCTTGCCTTTCGCCTGCGCCGCTTTTACCGCCGCCAGAATGGATGGGTTCAGCGCTTCGCTGCCGCCCACCTGCGAAATGACCAGCACGTCGGTGTTGCTGGTAATACAAGCGGCCAGCGCGGTGCCGTCACACACAGTCGCGTCGTTAAAAGTCACCTGTTCTGCGTACTGTTCGCTCAGCCAGGCACGGGTGGCGCTGCGGTCGGGGAAGTAATAGCTCTCGTCCATCTGGGCGATCACCAGATTCAGCGGCTTTTTGGCGAAATCTTTGCGCCCGGCCAGCCACTCAAAGCTGTTGCGCAGCAGTTGCTGCATCTGATCATTCACCGACGTCGGGAAGCGTTTCCAGGTGCGCATCGGGTTACTGCCCAGCACCAGATGACGGCTGCTGCCGCTGGTGCCAACCACAGCAAACGACGACGACCCGGACGTACCACTATTAGACGCGTTGCTGATCAGCAGACTGTCGGTGTAACCGAACTGCGGGCCCAGGCGCGCCGCGTCGTGGGTTACGTCCCAGGTGACGGCGGTCAGGCTGGTGCCGTCGCTGCGTGCGCTGCCATCGCTGTTCAGCTGCAACAGGCGTGCTTTCACGCTCAGGTAAGCTTTGCTTTGCTGGTCGATGGTGGCCAGTGCCGCTTCCAGTAATTCCGCATCGCCAGCCACCGAGGCGTCGCCTGTGCTGATGGCTTTTTCCACCGCGCTGCTGGATCCCCCGGAATGACTTTCGCTGGTGCTGCTGCCACCGCAAGCCGTCAGAATGAGCGCCAGTAACGGCGTCAAAGTGTGTTTCATCAGAGCATTCACTGTTCGTTATTATTGAGTAAGGAAATAGTACCAATTACGGCCCGCACGGAATGGTGAGCGCATCACATCCCGAAAGTGGATCGCCTCACGTTATGCACGAGAGTCACATTGGCCCGATATGACACGATGCTGATTGTGAGTTTTTGTATCCATCCAGTAACAACAGATTACTGAATCGGAGGACATAACAGGTCAATTAATGAGCAAGATTCAGCAATAACTGGCCCACCCCAACAACCCGTTCCGGACGCGCCCCAGTGCAGGACATCCCACGCCAACGCACTGATTTTTAAAGTAAAAACTCAACGAATGGCCTGATTTGCCGGGGCTGTTACCGGCCCGGCGGCTGGTCTAGGGTTCAGCCCAAACAAAAATAAGGGCCCGAGCCATGCTGCGTCGTTTCATTCCGGTTGTACTGGCTGCTGCTGCTTTAGTGGTGCTGGCGCTGCGCTCCGGGCCCGGGGTTGTGACGACGCCTCAGGTTGCTGCCACTGAGCGCAACAGCGGAACAATCCCGCCGCCCACGTCACCAGCACAACTTCTTCCGGCCAGCGGCGACAATGGCGCAGGTTCCATGCCCGCCGATATGAAAAAAGCCATTCATCAGGTGGCCCAGGCGTACGCTGCCACCGCGACCTTTCCGCCCTATTCCATTCCGCTGGGTGCGGAACACAACGAACTGCTGACGCCCAATCAGGGCAGCCACAGCCACCGCTCGCTGGAGGCCTACGGCCTGCCCGGCCACCTGAGCGTACAACTGTCGGCCTACCGCTACCGCCACGACGAAATGATCGACGCCAGCGTGACCCTGAGCGGCAGCGATGCGCTGTTTACTCAGGTCGCGCGCGTCAGCCTCAGTCTGCGCGACCGCGATGGCCGCCAGATTCAGGCGTTGTCGGCCAATGCCAGCACCAGTGCCGACCACTGGCTGTACCACACCCGCTTTGGCGCAAGCCCCGACTGGCCGGCCGAACTGAACGTCAGCGCCGAGGTGCAGCTCACCAACGGCGAGCATCTGAGCCAGAGCGCGCCCTTCTCGTTATTCACTCCGGTGGCGGAAATCAGCGGCGTGGGTGACAGCCAGCGCGACGACAACCAGCTGCTGATTCCGGTGCACATCAGTAACGCCAAGCCCGGCTATTACAAACTCGGTGCCGCGCTGTTTTATGCCGACAAACGGCCGCTGGCGTATCTGCAGGCGCAGGGAAAAATCAGCGGCAGTACTGGCACGCTGACGCTTAAGGTGTGGGGCAGTCTGCTGACCCAGCTGAGTGCGCCGCAGGGTTTATGGCTTGGCAGTTTTCAGCTGCGCCGCATTCCGGAAAAGCCGGGCCCGGAGGTGGGCTTCGGTATAAGTCAGAAAGATTTTTATGCGGTGGAGGAAGTAAACCCCGCCGACTATCAGCAGGTTCCTTTTCAGGATGCGCAGACGGCCAGCCGTGTGCAATTTCTGCAATCGCTGGCCGGGCCCGTCGCGGGTCGTGCCGGTTCTTAAAAAAGAAGGAGGGTACGCATGTTCTCGATAAAAATAAAAACCGCAGTCACTGCTCTGATGTTCATGACCACAGCCGTATTGAGTGGCCAGGCGAGTGCGCAGATGGCCGGTAAAAATGTGATTCTGGTGCACGGCTTACAACCGTCACAACTGATGCGTGAAACCGTGACCAGCGCGGAAGTCACCAGCGATGGCGAAAATTACTGGGCCGATTTCTGGGGTCAGTACGCCGACGACCGTCTCGACTGGAGCTCGAAAAGCCGTCTGAGCGACGACACCGCCCAGCGCGCCTACGACAAAGTGATTGAATGGGCCGCCAGCGGTTTCTGCAGCGCCGGCTGCGTGCTGGTCACCCATTCCACCGGCGATCTGGTGACCCGCTACCTGCTTGATCAGCAAGAGGTGTGGACCGCCGCCGCGGGCTACGCGCCGCTGAATATTCTGGCGGTGTTCGACTTTGCCGGCGCCGGCGGTGGCTCTGAACTGGCGGACGTGGCCATTGACACCATCGGCAGTTCAAGCCTGCTGAGTGCTGCCGTGCGGGCGGCGTTAAGCGCCTGGCTGGGCTTTACCCCGACCACGGAAAATCTGGGTGTGCTGACCGATCTGCGTCCGGCCAATGCCCGCCAGATTGCCATCAGCCCGAACGATGTTCCGCGTCTGCGTTTCGTGGGTGGCGGCAATGAATATCTGGGCGTGACCGGTGGCTTCCTGCCGGGTACCGACGACGGCGTTGTGGCGCTGCACTCATCCTGCGGCGCCACCACCGACGACGGCGTGGATTCCTGCGTCAGTTACCGCGCACTCGACGGCAAACAAACCAGCGTCAGTGCGCCGGCGGCACTGTGGTACAACCATTATCCGGTGCTGATGGGCAGCGATACCCACCACGGCGGCACCATTGGTACTCAGGACGGCGTGACCCTGAGCTACGTGAACAACAATCTGGATGTGGGCGTGAGCGTGGCGCTGTCGACCCAGACCACCACCAGCGGTTGGTGGCTGTGGAAGAGCACCTACAACACAGTAACCGGCTCAGCCGATTACACCATGTCGGAAGTGCTGTTTAATGCCGTGAATTAACAGCCGAAGAAAGAACATAAAAAAGCCCTGAGTTTCCGGGCTTTTTTATGTTTGCTTCGCACGTCGGTGATTACAGACAAATATGCGTCTGTATTTTTTCCAGCAGCTTATCGCCGATGCCCTTTACCTTTTTCAGCTCCGCCAAACTGGCGTAAGGACGACCGCTGACGATGGCCTCGGCCAGCTTGTCGGAAATGCCTTTGATGCGGGCGAGCTTTTTGGCGCTGGCGTCGTTCACCGATACCGGTTCTTCCGCGTGCACGACTTTTGCCACCGGCTTTTTGTTTTTACCCTGACCTTTCTTCAGAGCCACCTTGCCGCCATCGGCCTGCGCCGGGGTGCTGATGGTCGCTGGGGCGGATTCCAGATTCACCACTTCACCGACGCCAATACCGGCGGCCTGGCCGTTCACCAGATGCAGTTCCGCCGGCTCGCGGTAAATGTGGGCAAAATTCACGTAATCCACGGTTTCGAAAAAGCAGCCGTTCCATTCGCGCAGCATCAGGCACAGGTGCCAGAGGCCGGCCGGCGGGGCCTGAAAAATCAGATCGTATTCGCAGTTGGTGAGCATGTGCCCGCCGAGCAGTTCGCCGATGCGCGTGCCGGCCAGTGCCATGCCACGGAAACCACCGCCGCTGTAAGGCTGGTGCAACGCCCAGAGCTCGATGCTCAGGGTGCCACTCAGGTTGGCGTCGTCGCGGTCGCTGAGGATGCGGCCAATATTCACCACCACCCGGTCGTCGTGGATACGGTAGCCGCAACCGCCGTCGAGACGGAGTTCTTTAACGGCCGGTTGGTCATGCGCGGTGGGTACGGCGGACATACACAAATCCTTCTGCGGTTAAAAAAACACCAATCTACGTGTGTATTGTGACACTCCTGCGGCGGCGTGCGGCAATAAGCCGCGTAATGCGCCTGACGTTGCTAACATTTCCGCCAGACTCTCCCGTGCGGCAGGGGAACGCGCTACACTGCCTGACCATTCAGTCAGCTTTTTATCCGCCGGAGCTGACAGCCGGTTCCGGCGCAGTGCAAAACACAGAACAGACTTGTACCAAACCTATTTGCACCGAACAGACGTGCACAGCACAACAACCGATACGCTCACAGGAAACTTCCATGACCTATCCAAGAGACATGATCGGCTACGGCCAGACTCCCCCTCACGCCCAATGGCCGAATAAAGCCCGCATCGCCCTGCAATTCGTGGTGAACTACGAAGAAGGTGGCGAAAACTGCATTCTGCACGGCGACAAAGCGTCCGAAGCCTTTCTGTCGGAAATTGTCGGCGCCCAGGCGCTGGAAGGCGTGCGCCACATGAACATGGAATCCATTTACGAATACGGCTCCCGCGCCGGTTTCTGGCGACTGCACCGCATGTTCACCGAGCGCAATATGCCGGTGACCGTGTTTGGCGTGGCCACCGCACTGGAGCGTAATCCGGATGTGGTAGACGCCATGCTCAAAGCCGATTGGGAAATTGCCTCCCACGGCCTGAAATGGATCGACTACCAGTACGTACCGGCCGAGGTGGAACGTGCCCATATTCAGCAGGCGCTGGAAATCCACAAGCGCGTTACCGGCAGCCTGCCGGTGGGCTGGTACACAGGCCGCATGAGCCCGAACACCCGCCGTCTGGTGTGCGAAGAAGCCGAACTGCTGTACGACGCCGATGCCTACGCCGACGACCTGCCTTACTGGGTTGAAGAAGGCGGTAAGCCGCATCTGGTGGTGCCTTACACCCTCGACAGCAACGACATGCGTTTTGCCACCAATCAGGGTTTTAACAGCGGCGACCAGTTCTTCAGTTATCTGAAAGACAGCTTCGACGTGCTGTACGACGAAGGCAAAACCGCACCGAAAATGCTGAGCATTGGTCTGCACTGCCGCTTAGTCGGCCGTCCGGGTCGTGCGGCGTCGCTGATGCGTTTCCTCGACTACGTACAAAGCCACAGCGATGTCTGGGTATGTACCCGTGCCGATATTGCCCGCCACTGGCGCGCCCATCACCCGGCGAAATAAGAACCGGCGAAGTAAGCCCCCGGAGAGCGGCACAGAGTGTTTCCCTGCGCCGCTTTAATCACAGGCCTGCCGGCGTTAAGCTGGCGGCCTGTGAATCACCTTCCCTTCCGCCTGTCCTATGATCATCCAGCCCCGCCTGCTGAAACTCGGTGTTAATGCCCATGGCCGCGATTTTGTCATCGGCGACCTGCACGGCTGCGTATCCGCCATGCACCGTCAGCTGGCGACGCTGAACTTCGACTATGCCCGCGACCGGCTGATTTGTGTCGGTGATCTGGTCGACCGCGGCCCGGAACCGGCCGAAGCCATGGCGCTGCTGCACGAGCCCTGGTTTTTTTCCGTGATAGGCAATCACGAGCAGCTGATTTACGAAGGGTTTAACGAAGGCATCGATGCCTCACGCGAACTGATTCTGCAGCACGGTGGCGACTGGATTCTGAATCAGCCGCGCCACCTGTGGTCGCACTGGTTCCGGCAAATGGAAGACATGCCGCTTGGCATTGAACTTGAAAATCATCTGGGCCAGCGCGTGGGCGTGGTGCACGCTGAATACCCGCTGAGTGACTGGGCCGATTTTGAAAGCATGAGCAGCGAACAGGCCAAGCGGGCAATCTGGGCGCGGGAGCCCTTCCGTGAACAGACGCCGGGCTCGGTCGCCGGTATCGATTTCGTGATTTACGGCCACAATGTGACTGACACCGAACTGCACATCGGCAACCGCTTTTATATCGACGCCGGCGCCTTCCGTGGCTGTGATTTTTTTATTAAAGACATCGACCAGCTGGGCAACAGCGCTTCACATCAGATCTGATGCCAATGGCCTTCCCCATCAAGGCTGATGTAAATAGCGCTGAAATTCCGCCGGATAATCGTCGTCGGTAATCACCGTCTGCTCGTAACCGCAATCCACTTCTACCCGCCAGGCGTGCAGCAGATGATGCGTTGCGCCAAGCGCCGCGATGTCGCTGGCAGCCAGATCCTGCTGCAGACGTTTTAAATAAAAGCGGCCATCGTGGCTGTAAATTTTATCGCCGATAATGGCATGCCCAAGATGCGCCAGCTGCGCGCGGATCTGATGTTTGCGCCCGCTGAACAGCTCGCATTCTACCAGCGCATAACCGTTAAACCGTTTCAGTACGCGAAAGCCGGTACGGGCCAGTTTCGGCGCTTTAATGGCGTTGTCGTCGTGCTCGCCGGTGACGTGCATCTGCGTGCGGATCGGGCTGTCCGCTTTTTCCGCCAGATAACACTCGCACTCTGTGGTATCCCAGCCGGGATTGCCCCACACCAGCGCGTGGTAGATTTTCTTCTGCAGCAGACGGTCGAGTTTTTTCTTCCAGCGCTTGTCGGCGTGTTCATGATTCGCCAGCAGAATAACGCCGGATGTTTCAGCATCCAGACGGTGCAGCAGATGCGCGTCTTTGTATTCCGTGGCACGCCGCACCATCGAGATTAAGGTATCGAATAAATTGCGGGTGGTGCGCGACACCGGCAGTCCGGCCGGTTTGTGCACCGCCATCAGCTCGTTGGTTTTCCACAGCAGCTTCCAGCCTGTGTCGACCGGGTCTTCCTGATGCTCAGGTAAAAACAGACTGACGTGGTCGGCCGGCTGCAGCTGTATATCCTGATACTGCACATCACCATTGACGCGCACAGCCCCCAGCGTCATCGCAGCCAGCACCTGCTCCGCGGTCCAGTGGTGATAAGCCTGCTGCACCGATTCGCTGAGCAGCAGGTTCTGGTATTCACACCAGGTCAGTTCAAAACCTTTGTCCGGCAGGGTTTTATTCGCACCCGTCATGTCGTTAAACCAGCAGAATGAGTAAGGCGTAACGCCCGGCTTTACCGAGTGTCACCAGCAGCAGAAATACGCCCAGAGGTGCGCGCATCATACCCGCAATCAGGGTCAGCGGGTCCCCCACTAACGGCAGCCAGGCCAGCAGTAAACTCCACACCCCGTAACGCTGATACCAGCGTTGCGCCTGCGCCCAGCCTCGCCCGGAGCGGACGTCGGGTAAATCGGGCGCGGATGTATCGGGCACTCTTTTGGATTGATCGGGCAGCAATGCCGATGTATCGGAGAAAAAACGCCGCCGCCACCAGAGCACAGCGCCAGCGCCGAGTGCGTAGTTGAGCACGCTGCCGAGCACATTGCCGGCACTGGCCGACAGCCACAACAGCAGAGGGTCGCCGCCCTGACTGAGCAGCAACAGCAGCAGCCACTCCGAGCCCAGCGGCAGCAGACTGGCGGCGAGAAAGGCGGTCAGAAACAGACCACCGGCAGAATATAACCAGGCACCGTCGCCCTGCGTCAGGACCTGCGCCATCGTTTGCAGCCATTCCGGCATACGCCAACCACGAACCAATAATGGCCGGCGATTTAACCACGAATCGCCGCCGCACCTGAAATGGCGAGGCGCTTTTGGGCGGGCCCAAGACCCGCCGCCAAGAACTCAGGATTCAGGGCTTACAGCTGATAACCACCGTCCACTTCCAGCACCGCACTGCGCATCGCCAGCGACTGCTCAGACAGCAGAAACTCGATGGCACCGACCTGATCATCAGCGCTCATCACCCGTCCAAGCGGCGTGGCCGCCAGCGAGGCAAACAGGCCCTGCTGCTGTTCGTCGGTCATGCCGGCCTTGCCCTGAATCTCGGTGGCCGTCACCCCCGGGCGCACATGATTAATGCGGATGCCAAGGCCTGCGTACTCAAGGTTGGCCACCCGGGCGGCGGCTTCAAACGCGGCCTTGCTGGCGGAATAGACCGCCGCGCCCATAAAGCCTTTGCTGACGGCGATGCTCGACACAAACACCACACTCGACGGGTTGTTCAGCAGCGGCTGCAGCAGTTTCAGGGTCAGCAGCGGCCCTTTGGTATTGATCGCCAGCGTCTGATCAAAGGCCGTGGCCAGATCCTCGCCACTGCCGTCGGCGAGGGTGCCGGGATAAAACACGCCGGCGTTCAGCACCAGACCGTCGAGGCGGATCTGGTCGTTACCGAGCGCACTGGCCAGCGCCTGCAATTGCGCCAGATCGGCACTGTCGGCGACAAAGCCACTGCAACCCAGCGCACGGCTGGCCTCATTCACCCGCGCCTGATCGCGCCCGGTGATGATCACCTGATGTCCCTGTGTGCTCAGGCGGGCGGCCAGTGTGCGGCCAATGCCTGAGGTGCCGCCGGTGATCAGAAAAGTCTTGCCTGTCATACGCTGTCTCCTGTGAGCGTGAAGTCATGACGGCAGACTAACAACTTGTTTGAGAGCCAATAAGGCACCAATATGCGAACCTAATGGTTCCCATTGGGAAACAAACAACTACGCAGCTGCGTGCTTTAATCAGCGGATTCATCAAGGAGAGCGTCGTGTCGTATCAGACCCTGCCACTGCTGCATGTCTTTCATCAGGTTGCCGCCCACGGCAGTTTTCAGGGCGCCGCCAACGAGCTGAGCCTGCCGCGTTCGTCGGTGAGCAAGAAGATCCGCCAGCTGGAAGAGGTGATCGGCCAGCCCCTGCTGAAGCGTTCGACCCGTCAGCTGCAGCTGACCGAGGTCGGACAGAATCTGCTGTCGGGCACGCACGGCCTGAGTCAGGTGATCGCCGGCTTCAGTGGTCTGCTGGACGACGCCCAGACCGAAGCGCGCGGCAAGGTCAAAATCAGCGCCAGTGTGCTCACAGGTCAGGTGCTGCTGATTCCCCTGCTCAGTGAGTTGCGCCGCCGTTACCCGCTGATTGAACTGGAGCTCAGCCTGACCGACCGCAACGTCGACCTGCTGGCCGAGAAGGTGGATATCGCCATCCGCATTGGTCAGCTGCCGGATTCGTCACTGATTGCACGCAAGATCGGCGACAAACGCTGGGGCTGGTTTGCCTCGCCCGAGTATCTGGCCGCCCACGGCGCGCCACAGCATCCGCATCAGCTGAAGGATCACCACTGCCTGGTGTTCCGTGATTTCCGCTTCTGGTCGTTTGTGGACGATGACGGCCAGACCCAAACGCTGGAAGTCACCCCGGCCATCACCACTGACGACAGCCGCGCGCTGGTCGATATGGCCGCCGCCGGCCTCGGCATCATCATGGTCGACCCGCGTTTCGGCATCAGTGAGCGCGCCGCCGGACGCCTGCTGCCGGTGATGACCGGCTGGCGCCACCCGGACACCAGCCCGGTCAATCTGCTGTGCGTCGGTGAACGCAGCCGTGCGGCACAGGCAGTGTGGGAGTTTCTGCTCAGCGAACTGACCGCCTTTGCCGGCGACTAACACCCGCCTGATTACGGAAAACGGCACGAAAACAAGGACCTGGAACGTCCGGAAAGCGCCCTGAACGCGCCCAGAAACGGCGTCGGCTGCCGGGTTATACAGGTAGGGGATGTCATTACACAGCGTAAGGACAGAAACAGTTGCATGGTTATACAGGTGTTCAGCGAAATTTAGGCAAAGATAGGGCTGTACAGCCCCCGTCATGCGCGGTAGAGTGCACCCAGCTCGAAAGCAGCCATGCAACACAGAATCTTCACTTCGCTCTGTTATTCGTAACACCCGTCCTGCAGTTTTCTTATGTTCCGCTAATTTCCAAGCTACACAGACGTCATCTGGCGTCGATGGTTATTAACAAATTTCAGGATATATATTATGTCTAACAAAGTTCAGGGAACCGTTAAGTGGTTCAACGAAGAAAAAGGTTTCGGCTTCATTGAACAGGCTTCTGGTCCAGATGTGTTCGCTCACTACAGCGCCATCACCAGCAACGGTTTCAAAACTCTGAAAGAAGGCCAGCGCGTTGAGTTCACCGTAACTCAGGGCAAGAAAGGTCCTCAGGCTGAGAACATCACTGCTATCTGATAGCGGCGATTGTGAAAGCAAAAAAAGCAGACTCCGGTCTGCTTTTTTTATGCCCGCAAAACGCGACTGACACACTCAGACGCCCCTCTCAGAACAAATCATTAACTTCGTTTTCACGAAGGTAAACGCCGTCATACCTCACCGGGAGGTTGGCCTGTTGCCTGCTTTTTTGCCCTGTTTATTTCCCCTATAGTCATCTGGCCGGCTTTTTCAGCAGTAGGCAGGCGTGTACTTATCGGACGATTACAATAAACACGGAGTACTACCATGAAAGCGCACTACCTTTCCCTTGCCCTTCTCGCTGCATCCGCCACCACCCTCGCCCAGGGTCCTGACATGACCTTCGTAAACAACGACGGCTCTGTACTGACCATTAATAATTTTATGCCGTCAGGTAATGGCCCGATGAATGTGCCGGGCAGCTACATGGACAACTCAGGTCTTGGCGGTTGCCCGAAAGGCAACACCTACAACGTGAACCTGACCGTCACGGGTGATCCGGCCAACAGCAGCGTGTCGTTCAAAAGCCCGCTGTGCACCGGCGTTAAGCTGACTTTCTCCGGCCAGTTCCCGGTTCTGCCGCCGATGCCGTCCACCCCGCCACCACCGGGTTCAGAATCCGGCGGCATTCCGGTGCCAACCATTACCGCCACGCTGAAAGTATCGGCAACCACCACCACCAAGAGCACCTACAACCCGCAGATGTAAGCCACTGATTCAGCCTTACAAAGCGTGTTATAAAGAAGCAGACTGCGGTCTGCTTTTTTTGCGCCGCCGATCAGGGGTCGGGCCCAGTGTCAGGCAAGCAACGGCACTCACAACAGGCACTTACAACCGACACTATGATCCGGTAAAAACAGAATTTGATTGAGGCAGAGACATGAGCAAAGAACTTTCAGGCGGCTGTTGCTGTGGTCAGGTAACCTTTACGCTGCAGGACAACTTCCGCATGTTTTTCTTTTGCCACTGCGAGCAGTGCCGCAAACTGACGGGCTCAGCTCATGCGTCCAACCTGTTTACTGCGCCGGATAATATCCGCTGGCTTCAGGGCGAAAACAGCACCACCCGTTACGAACATCCGACCCGGGATTTCGCCAGCGTCTTCTGCAGCCACTGTGGTTCGGGTCTGCCTTACCTGACGAAAAGCGGACAATTCCTGATCGTGCCCGCGGGCAGCCTGAACGAGGAACCGGGTAAATTACCGGATGCGCGGATTTTCTGCGCCGAACAAACCGAGTGGCATAAGCAGGGCCTGAAGGCACCGGCTATGGACGGTTTTCCGCAATAGATGGGAATACATAATGACTGAGATCCGATTCAGCAAAGACGAAACCGACCGTATCGTCGACAAAGTAAAAACCTATTTCGCCCGCGAGCTGGAGCAGGATATCGGCGGTTTTGAAGCCGAATTTCTGATCGCATTTTTCGCCAAAGAAATCGGGCCATATTTTTACAACCGCGGTCTGGCCGATGCGCAGACGGTTTTCCGCGAAAAAGCCGAAGAAGCAGGCTATCTGATCGATGAGCTGGAGCAGCCGACGAACTGAAACCCGCTTAATGCGGCCAATAAAAAAGCCCCATACGGGGCTTTTTTATTGGCGGATAAACCAGCGAAAAAACGCGGCGACGAGAGCCGTCAGCCGACCGCTTTCACCCACTGCACACCAACCTCGACTTTCACCACTTCCACTTCGGTGCCGGCCGTCAGCGGTTGTTCGCTTTTCAGTTTCCAGTCGATACCGGAATAGCGGCGCACGCTCAGACCACGCTGGTCGACATCCTGCTCCAGCACAAAACGGTCGGTGGCGAAGTCACCCCGGGTCTGTTGTGGCTCGACGTTATCCTGCATTTTCTTCAGCGGCTTCCACAACAGCAGCGCCAGCACCGCCGTCAGCACCGCACTGCTGGCAAAGGCCACGCTGCCGCTTTCCGGCAACAAGCCAACGGCCATAGCCAGACCGGTGAGCAACAGGGCCGCGCCGAAAAACAGCAGAATAAAGGTGGCAAAACCGAGCACCGCCACCTCGATAATCAGCGCCAGAATACCGGCCACCATCAGACTCTGAGGCAGGTTCTGCAACAGAAATTCCATAATTTACGCCTTCTGATTATTCAGCGAGTTAATGATGGCCATGCCCTGCGCCACCAGCGAGCTGGCGTCGGTGGCGTTGTCCGGCAGCAGTACCACCGACGATTCTTTGGCAATCGCCTGTTTGGCTTCAATGGCCTTGGTGGCCAGTTCCAGCTGAATGGCTTTCTGGCCTTCGACCGTATTGGCCGCGTCACCGATTTTGCGCAGCGCTTCGGCTTTGGCTTCGGCCACCGCCAGAATCGCCTGAGCTTCACCTTCGGCTCTTAATACCTGTTCGGCTTTGTCGGCTTCTGCCGCCAGAACCTGTGCCTGTTTACGGCCTTCCGCAACGTTGATGGCTGACTGACGATCACCTTCGGATTCCAGAATCTGCGCGCGTTTTACCCGCTCGGCTTTCATCTGCGCTTCCATGGCATCCATCACGGATTTCGGCGGCACAATGTCTTTAATTTCGTAGCGCAGCACCTGAATGCCCCAGGGCTCTGCCGCTTCGTTAATGGACGACACGATATTGGTGTTGAGCATGGCGCGTTCTTCAAACGTTTTATCCAGCTCCATTTTGCCCAGCTCAGAACGCATGGTGGTTTGCGCCAGCTGAGTAACGGCGAACACGTAGTCGTCAACGCCATACGAGGCTTTGTACGGATCCAGTACGCGGAAATAGAGCACACCGTCGACCGACAGCGTGATGTTGTCTTTGGTAATGGCCGACTGGCTGGGTACGTCCACGGCCTGTTCTTTCAGGCTGCGGTCAGCGGCGATGCGATCGATGAAAGGGATAATAAAACCCAGACCCGCTTCTTTGGTGGCCTGATATTTACCGAACCGTTCCACAATAAACGCGCGGTTCTGCGGCACAAAAATGATGCTCTTTTTCAGCAGCACCAGAATAAAGACCAGTGCGAAGGCTTCTACCGAGAGCAATTTATACAGCAGGTATTCCATGAGTCTGTCCTTCCATTGTGTTATGCGACTGGGCCGAGTCTATCACCCGTTACCGGCAATGGAACGTATTTTGGCGTAATCATCCCTTACCCTCCCAGATCCGCGTGCCCACAATAGCCGCCAATAACGAATGCGGAGATTCCCATGCTGATGACGATGTGGCAAAACCTGTGGACCGAAACCGGCGCAATCCCGCTGGATGAACTGCGTAGCCGGCTGGAAACCCCGGAGTCACGCTACATCGAGCTGCAGGGCATGCAGGTGCATTACCGCGATGTCGGCGCCAGCGATAAGCCCGTGCTGATTCTGCTGCACGGTATTTTTTCGTCGCTGCACACCTGGAATGAATGGACGCATCTGCTGAAAGACGACTACCGCGTGATCAGCATCGACATGCCCAATTTCGGCCTCACAGGCGCCCACCCGCAGGGCATGTTCAAACACATTTTCAGTGATTTTCTGAATGACTTTACCGATGCCCTGAACATCGAACGCTGTTACATGGCGGGTAATTCACTGGGAGGCTGGATGACGTGGGAATTTGCCGCGCGCTTCCCGCACAAAGTCGAAAAACTGGTGCTGATCGACAGCGCCGGTTTCTTCTTCGTGCCGCCTCCGGGTCTGATTGCGCTGGGCCTGCCGCTGGCCGGCTGGCTGGCCTCACACTTTGTATTGCCGCGCAGCGTGATGTACGCCAGCATCCGCTCGACCTACGCCAACCCGGCGCGTCTCGACCGCGAAACCCTGAACCGTTATTACGAACTGATGTTGCGGCCGGGCAACCGCGCCGCCGGTGCCAGCGTGCTGCGTTTTATCCGCAACCGCGCCGGCTTCGACAACCGCATGATGAGCGACATCAGGCAGCCGGTGCTGGTGATGTGGGGCAAAGACGACGCCTGGATTCCGCCGGCGCACGTCGACCGCTTCAAGCATCGCCTGCCGCAGGCTGAGGTGATCCGCTACGACGACTGTGGTCACCTGCCGATGGAAGAATGGCCGCAGAAAACCGCCGACGACTGCCGGCGTTTCCTGCAGGGCTGATAATCGCCCTGCTTCAGAGCCCGCCCGTTTCAGAGCCTGCGGCGAAGCCAGGCTCTGGTCAGACGTTCAAAACTCAGCCCTTAAGACGGGCAATGAAGGCGCGCAGGCCCTTACCGGCCTGTGCCTTCACTTTCTGCTGCAGCAGCGGCGTCCAGCCCAGTAACACCCCTGCCATCCCCAGTGCCTGCCGGCTCCAGCGCCAGAAGCTGAACACGTCGTCGTGCTCAATGATCAGCCCGTCCTGAAAGCGAAAGCGCGCATCGATGATGTTGTGCACCATGCGCCCGGTCTGACTGAAGCGGTATCTGGGTTCCCAGTGCGCCGTCACCTGACCATTCCGTTCGGTTACGGTGAACGTCAGGCTGAATTGCTCGGCACGTTCGCACAGCATGCGCCACATATGGCCGATATCCTCACCGGCCAGCGAAAACACCGGGTCGTTAAAGCGCGCCTGAGGGTGATAACAGGCGGCCATGGTGGCGTAATCACGCTGGCTGAAGGCCGTGTAAAAGGTGGTGATCAGATCCTGCGGTGAGCGTGCTTGGCTGGTCATGGGGGTTACCTGTCTGTGTGAGGCTGTCTTTACACCTGAGGGTGCGCCGGGCGGCGCAAGGGTGAGTGTCAGTCCGCTCAGTTTAGGCTTTTCTGTCAGCGCTCACAGTGGCATGTATGTCTACTCAGGTAGACAATAAGGCCATACCCACCCGCCACAGGAATGCTCATGCCACGTTGCGTGATTCTGGCCCTGCCCGGTGGCCCGCTGACCTCGGTCGTGGGACCGCTGGAAGTACTCACTCTCGGTGCCCGCCTTGCCGGTGCCGGCGACTGGCGCTTTGAGGTGGTCAGTGACGACAGCGCTGACCAGCACCCCGGTCTGGCGCCGGTGGCGCTGGCGGGCATGGGCAGACTGGCGGATGTGGATAACACCGATGCCCTGATCATCAGCGCCATGGGCGACCCGCGCCGTCAGCACACAAACAGCCCGGAATCGCTGCCCGCCGAACGCACCCTGCTGTCACTGAAGCGGCTGGCGCTGCAGGGTTCGCTGTTAGTGAGTATTTGCAGTGGCGCTTACGCACTGGCCCGCGCCGGTCTGCTGGATCAGCGTCAGGGTACCTGCCACTGGGCCATGGCCGACTGGATGGCGCAGCAGTTTCCGGCCTGCCACTGGCAGAAAGACGCCATGCTCACCCGCGACGGCAACGTCTGGTGCGCCGGCGGTGCCAGCGCCTGGCAGGACATGAGTCTGACGCTGGTGCAGCACTGGTTCGGCGCTGCCGTGGCGCGCCAGTGCGCGCGTTTGCTGCTGCTGGATACCGACCGGGGCGATCAGCGCCGCTACATGGGGTTTCTGCCGGAACGCAGCCATCAGGATCATGTGATTCACCGCGTGCAGGACTGGCTCGACGAACACGCCTGCGAGCCGTTTACGCTGGCCGAACTGGCCGGACAGGTGGCGCTGAGCGAACGTCAGTTCAAACGGCGATTCAGCGCCGCCGTGGGTATGCCGCCGCGCAGTTATGTGCAGAGCCTGCGCATCGAGCAGGCCAAGCTGGCGCTGGAGCAGTCGTTGCGGCAGGTCGATGTGATCGCGCGCGAATGCGGCTACGAGGATGTGCGTTTCTTCCGCTCGCTGTTCCGCCGCGCCACCGGCCTGACACCGCTGGCGTACCGAGCGCGGTTTGCGCGCAAGCGGCACTGAAGCGCATAACCATCAACCGCCGCTGAACGCCATTCCATAATGCGCAAGAACATTAAAAATCCGCTGAAAAGAACATTAAAAAATCCGCTGAAAAGCACAGCAGAAATCCGCCATAAAAAACGGGAGCCAGGCTCCCGTTTTTTATATCACGCGACCGGAACCCCTCAGTTCGCGGTGGCGTGCCAGCGTTGATTCGCACCACCGTGTACGGCGTACAGAATCAGCGTCGAGCCACTGCCGCCCGACACATCCAGCACCTGATCGGCGTCGATGCGTGAACGCAGTAATTTACCGGCGTAATTAAATTGCTGCGCCGGGTTGTTGGCATCGCAATCGCCCAGTTGCAGCTGGGTGTGGTCGTAAATCTGACCGTCCGGAATTTCCAGACACTTCATGCCGGATACCCCGTTGATCATCAGACCTGTGCCGCTGTCGTAACGCCATTGCTGATTGGCACTGTCGTTACAGGTGTCCAGCGCCACCAGCGCACCTGTGTGACTGCCACCGACGGCGCTGACGCACTGACCCGTGGCTTCGCTGCGGTATTGCGCGTAGCGGTTTTCAGACGACATCAGGCGCAGTTCCCACTGCTGATTGCTGCCGCCGTGGTAGGTCCACTGACCGACGTTGGCGCCATTACCGGTACCGTAGGCATCCGCAACAATATTGCTGTTGTGCTTGCTCGCCAGTTTGTTGCCGCTGTAGGTCCAGCGCAGGTTGTCGGAATCGACACAATCCCAGATCACCACGCCGCCGTCGTTGTACGCCTGACCGCGGTTATCCAGACACTTGGCCGGGTTGGCTTTGTTGCGGAACATCTGTGCGTTTTTGTCGTACAGCCATTTCTGGTCCTGAGAGGTCAGCTGACAATCCCACAGCTGCACATTCACGCCGTTGCCCAGATTGTCATCGTTGCCCGGAATATCCATGCACTTGCCGGATTTACGGTTCACGATCGACACCCAGTCCTGGTCGTCCTGAGAATATTTCGGTGAATTATTGGCCACCGACCGTTCCCACATTTCCAGATACGCCTCGGCGGAATTCATTACCGACTCATAAATGCGCGAGCTGGCGTGGGTACGGATATCCTGAATGTGATCCGCCACCAGACCGTAATGCGCCAGACCTTCGTTATTCAGGTCGAACACGCGGTTACCGGTTTTTTGTTTGTCGATGACAATGCCGGCTTCGGTGACGAACGGATATTCCAGCGGATTGGTGGCGGTATCGCCGCGCGGATACGCCTGTGAACCGATGCCGCCCATGTCGGTGGCAAACGGTACGCCCACGCGGTAACCGGTCGGTTCGATCAGATCAATAAATTCACCGATGCTCCATTCCAGACTGCTGGCGCTGCTGTTGTACGGCGACATCATGCCACCGGCGGCGGCGATGCGTTCGTGCACTTCATGCGGCGAGCCATCCGGTTTTCGGTTCTGGTGACTGTGGCCGGAAATCACGCCGGAATAATGGCGTGATTCAACGATATCCATAATCGAGCGCGCGGTTTTGGTCGAGGTATGGTCAATTTCGATGATCATGCCTTTATCGATCATGCGGTTCACCAGATACGCGCCCAGATCGCTCAGGCCGTGCGTGTTGCAGTGACGACGGCTTTCATCGTACTGCGGGTTCAGGCCAATAGCCGCGACGATGTCTTTAATCACCGGCACATCACCCAGCAGCGGGAAACCACTGGTCATGGTGCGGCCATCGGTCACCGCGTCACAGGCTTCGGTTTCGAAGAAACGGCCACTCGACAGCCACTGGCCGACGTTAATAAAACCGTCTTCCATACGGGCGCCGCCGAACTGGTTATCGAAACGGTGAATCGGGTACATCACGCGCACACCGGCGTCGTAAATTTCCTGCAGCTGGCGCTCCACGCTTTCTTTGCTGCAGCTGTCTTTCAGACCGCAGTTGAACAGCTCGGATACCTCGATGCCCATCAGCACCGCCAGCTTGCCATCGGCGATCACTTCACGCGCTTCTTTCGGGGTTTTCACCAGACGGAAGAAACCTTTGCCCGGTCCGCCCTGCTGCGCGTCGATGTAATCCTGCATTTCATGCAGACGCTGAATCTGCAGATACACGCTGGCCATGGTGTTGCAGTTATTCGGGTTGATCCAACTCGCCGGGTTCACGGTTTTCTGCACATTGCACAGCACTTCGTTTTCCACCAGATGGGTCACCATCATCTGCAGGCCGCCCTGGTGCGCACGCTCAATCCACTTGTAGTAGTACTGCATGTGCGACACCTGCTGGCGGTTTGGCCACGACGGGAAATCCGGCCAGCCACGGGTATCGTAGCGGTGGTTCACATCGTCATACCCCATCAGGTTACCGATGATGTCCAGCGCACCCCACGGACCATGATCGCCCGAGCTGTCGTTGAGCGCAGTTTCAACGCCCCAGCGGTCGAACGGTTCGCCGTGAATCATCTTGCCGCCCATGAATTCATAGGAGGTGATGTGCGTGTGCGGGTCGATGGCACCGCGCACCGGCTCGCTGGCATCGCCCACCGGCAGGTCACCGTAGGTGTTCAGCTCGGCTTCCGGGAACGGCTTACAGTCGCTCTGCGGCACCAGACGGAAATTGGTTTCCGAGCCATCGTTGTTCGGGTTGAGAATATCGATGACGTACAGACCGCCATCGGCGTAGTAGCCAGTGCCGCCGTAATTGTGACGCAGAATTTTCGCCAGCTTCGGACCATAGAAGCTGTAGAGGAAACTGCCGTCGTTCTGTTCGGTGGCGCTGATTTTAAATTCGGCAAATTCACCGGCGTAGCGTCCGGCCGAAATTTCATTCGGCAGGTGCGTGGCCAGATAGCGTCCGTCTTCGTCGGTCAGCATGAAGTGAAAGAAAGACGTCGGCTTGAAATAAAAACTCGCCGCATTGCCCGGGTCGGTGGCGCGGAACTGCCAGCCCAGGCCGTCGTCAATGGCGCCGCCTTTGGTATAGCGGTTCATGTATTTGCCATTGGTCGGCGACTGAATGGCGTAACAGCCCTGCGCCAGCTGATGCACGGCATTTTCGGCGTCGGCGCGTTGTTCAACCGGCGCCGCTGCCGGTGGGGGTTGTGAAAATGCAGCCGCCTGCTGGGCGCCGCTGATCAGTCCTGCCAGTAACAGAGTCTGACCAACCACGGTGCCCAGCCGGCCGCGAGAGGAGCGTGCTGAGTATGTCATTATTGTTTTCCTGTTGTGTTCGTGTGCGCGCCAGAAGCCGCGCTGAGTGACGGACCAAGTACATCCGCCGCCGGACCCAAAGGCCGGTGATTTCCTCCCGACCGGCACCCCAGGCCGAAGGCCAGCATGGTTGGCGGGTTCACATCCGGCGTAGGGCGATTCATGCCGCACACTGTGCAAAACCTGAATTTCACGAATCACTCGGACGAATTACGACGACGCCCATCACCATCCGGGACAGGCCATTCACTACTGAGCACAATATTATTAAAGGAATTTACGGACGAATTTCCGGCGCCAGAAAATGCGCTCAGACGAAGCACTGAGATGTGCGATAAAAAACGCGGAAACAGGTGACAGGAAAACAGGCGACAGGAAAGCATGAATACAAGACGACAGACGCGACCGTCTGCGGTGGCCAACTGACGACCAGCGCGTCGCCGAAAGGAATAGCGTTAAATCAGCCGCCGGGCACCAGTGCCGAGCCTTTATCGGCCAGCAAGCCATTGAGCGGATACAGGTTCTGTTCCGGGCGCCAGTGACGTAACCAGGCCAGACTGCGGGAGAAATCCGGCGCAGGCGCCGCTGCCAGACGGGCACTGGTTAATTGCGCCGCCGGCAGCAGCGCCGGCTGTCCGGCCGGAATCACCAACGCCTTCATGCACTCGCTGACGTAGCGGTGCGACAGAATGGTATCGACCACCCACCACTCGGCCTGAATACGCTCGTGGGTAATATCGAGCAGCACATAGCCACGGTAATAAAAGTCGACGAAATTCAGGTGCGGCAGCAACTGTTGCAGCGAAGCCGAGGCCAGTTGCGCCTGTGTGTAATTTTCGATGCCGGGCGATGTCACTGCCGGTGTCACCAGTTCCACGCCCAGCGCGGCACCGGGCTCATCGGCAAACGGATCATCGTGCAGCGTCATGGCCCAGCTGGAGTGAATATCGCCGGTCAGCACCACCAAATTGTCCGCGCCGGCGCGGCGCACCGAATCGAACAGGCGCTGACGGGCCGCCGGATAACCGTCCCACTGATCGTAATTAAACGGCGTGTCGTTGGTGCCGAGCTGACCGACCATCACCTGCTGACCGAGCAGTTTCCAGCGGATATTTTCCTGCTGGGCGCGGCTGAGGTTTTCTTCCAGCCAGCTTTCCTGCTCAAAACCGAGCAGGGTGCGGTCCGGGCGGTTGCGGTCTTCACGGCTGTCGGCCTGAGCGTCGCGCCCGGCCAGCCGGGTGTCGAGCATGTTCAGGTCGAGCAGATCGCCGAAGCGGAAATTGCGGTAAATGCCGCGTGCACTTTCGCGGATCGGCATCCATTCCAGATACGCCTGCACTGCGCCGCTGAGGCGGTCGGACCAGCGGCCTTCGTCGCCTTCACTGTGATTTTCAGCACCGCCCAGCCAGGCATTATTGGCCACTTCGTGGTCGTCCCAGATCACCATAAAGGCGTGCTGACGGTGCACTTCCTGCAGGTCGTTGTCGGTTTTGTACTGGGCATGGCGGGTGCGGTAATCGGCCAGCGTCAGGGTTTCACCGGCCGGTGCGTGCAGCCGGCCCGACACCAGACTCTGATCGGTATTGCCGTACTCATAGATGTAATCGCCAAGGTGCAGCACCACGTCCAGATCCGGACGGTTGGCAATTTCGCGGTACACGTTGAAGCAGCCGCGGGCGTAGTTCGAGCAGGAGGTAAACGCAATGCGCAGCTGATCAACATGCCCCTGTGGCAGGGTGCGCGTGCGCCCCACGTCGGACATCTGTTCCAGCGCTTCAAATACGTAGTAATAGGTTTCACCCGGGCTTAACCCGTCAACATCCACTTTAACGGTGAAGTCGCGGCGCAGGCTGGTGTAGCCCTCGCCTTCGCTGACCAGCTGACGCAGCTGCGGGTCGCGGGTGACGCGCCAGCGATAGGGAATTTCCAGAATTTCCTGCCCCACCGGCAGGGTAATGCGGGTCCACAGAATCACCCGGTCGGTCAGCGGGTCACCACTGGCCACACCGTGCTGAAACGGGAAGCTGGCGCTCTGCGGCAGGGGCAGCAGTGAGGTGTCGCGCAGGGCTGAGGCACTCAGCACAGGGGCGGCGGAGGCAGCACCGGCCAGCATCGCGGCGGACTGGGTACTGTGGCGCAAAAAACTCCGGCGTGTCAGAGGCATGATCGCTTCCGGCAAAGAGTGAACGCCGGCTATTTAATGGTCAGCGGATGACAGCCGGGTGGCTGTTTGCTGAAAGTTCGGTGTCAGCCTGATTGCATAACGATGACAGCGATATAAGAGGCACAGCCGTTATGACAAATAGCCTGCGACATCCTGTCGCAGCGACAAAACCGGCAACGCCACCTATCCTGCAAGTGTGAGCTATGAGGGTGGCTCACACCCATCAACGGGGAACAGAGCAGTCGTGGCGGTGTGATCAGACCGCTGCGTTTCCCCCGGATTCCTGAAAGGCGCGCTGGCAACAGAGCGCCTTTTCTTTTGCGCGTTTGCTGGCCGCGCCGCCATCGGCCAGAGCCTTCGTGCGATAAACCCGAGCCTTCGTGCCATAAACTAGAGCTTCCCGCCTTCACCCGCTCACTGGCATGCTTAACCCTCCCCAGCGAAACGGCACGGACGTACAATCGGGCCACTGACAAACACAACAACAATAATCAGAACAACAAGCGTCCTATGTCCCTGCTGTCTTCTGCCCGGCCCGCGTGGCTTCGCGACTGGCCCGCCGATAAATTCCTGACCCTGCTGTTCCCGGCCTTTATTCTGCTGCTGGCACTGGCCTTTGGTGATGTAAGCCAGCTGCAACCGCAGGAAAATAAAGCGGCTCTTACCGGTGCCGCCGTCTTTGCCCTGCTGATTGCCCTGACCCGGCTGGCCCTGCGCAAAGGCTGGCTGAGCGACAACAGCGAATGGCTGCTGCGCAATTTATGGCCGGTACCGGCCATGCTGTTCGGTTATCTGCTGATGCGCCTGCTGCGGCTGGAACTGGCCATCGACGCCCTCGGCCTGCCGTTAATGGACGCGCAGATGCTGGCCTTCGATCAGCGCCTGTTTGGCCAGACGCCGGCGCAACTGCTGCAACCCCTGATCAGCCCGGCCCTGACCCTGTGGATGGAAAGCGCCTACCTGCACTTTTATTACGCCCTGCCCATCGGTTCTTTATTGTGGCTGCACCAGCGTGGCGAACGTGCGCACTTTGTGCAGCTGCGCAAAGGCATTCTCTACACCCTGTGCACCGGCTGGCTGCTGTATCTCCTGGTGCCTGTGATCGGACCGGGGCAGTGGATGGCCCAGACCTTCAGCGTCAGCCTCGGCGCACAGGACGGTCTGGTGTACGACGCCGTCAACAGCTTCCGCTACGCCTACGACTGTTTTCCCAGCCTGCACACCGCAGTGCCCTGGGTCACCCTGCTGATCTGCTGGCGCTGGTACGGACCGGGCCTGCGTCTGACCGCCCTGCTGATGACCCTGAGCATTACCCTGTCGACCCTGTATCTGCGTTATCACTATGGCGCCGATATGCTGGCCGGTGTGGCGCTGGCCGTACTCGTAACCCTCAGCCTGAAACGGACTGCCACAGGCCTCGTCAGCCCGTCAAGAAGCATGCCTGCGGATTGTGCATAAGTAAGGATTGTCAACCCTGATGTTGCCCACAGATTCTGTGGATAATTCTGTGAACAAACTTTGGGGAACTGGGCTCAGGCCCGTTATGATGGGCGCTGCGTTAAAACGTGCGTTTTTTGCGCAGCACCAAAAAATTAAAAAAATTCCTTATTTTTCAACTGCGAACCCAGTCGCCACCGGCAACCACAGTGCGTACACCGAGGCAAGCCCCTGGCCCGGTTTTTCTTCCCTCGGCGGATTCATACGCAAGTATGAAATGGGGAAAACCCGCGCGTGCAGATGCGCCAACCTGTGGATAACTTAGTGGATAGTCTGGCGATAAAAAGCCCCGGCGCGCATGCTGACTGGCGTCGCCAGAATGCAAGCGCTGATCGGCTGACACGGCGAAAAAAATCCGTCCGGCCAGCCGCGCACAGCCGCCTGTCTTTTTATATCAGGGGAAGTTTCGGGTCAGGCTCAGTCGGGCTGGCGTAATCGTTCCCAGGTCTGCATCACCTGTTTGCGCAGCGGCCCCCAGCGATAACCGCCAAGCGCCCCGCTTTGCTGAATCACCCGATGGCAGGGAATAACAAACGCCACCGGATTCGCACCAACCGCATTCCCCACCGCCCGCGCCGAGCCGGGCTGCCCCACCGCCTCGGCCAGCTGACCGTAGCTTACCGCCTGCCCCGGCGGAATGCGCAGCAGCGCCCGCCACACCGCCAGCTGAAAATTGGTGCCGCGCACGTGCAGCGACAAGGGTTTGGGCGTTTGTTGAAAACCCGCCTGCGGATGGGGAAAGAGTTCGCTGACCAGCGTCTGCGCCAGCAGCGCGTTGTGCTGCAACCGCGCCTGTGGCCATTCCTGCGCCAGCGCCGCAAGTTCCTGTTCGATGGCAGCCTGCAGAGCGCTGTCGGGTGCCCCTGTTAAAAAGGCCGCACGGCAAAGGCCGCGCCCGGTATGCGCGACGAAAAAGGGGCCGAAGGGGCTGTCGGCCACGCCCCATTGCAGCGTGAGACCAGCGCCGCCCTGGCGGTATTCGCCCGGGGTTACCGCCTCGAGCTGCACAAAATGATCGTGCAACCGGCCACCGCCACTGAGCCCCAACTCACCAGCCACCGCCAGCAATGGCAGATCCTGCTGCAACAGAAATTTACCGCGCTCGAGGGTTAATACCTGCAAAAAGCGTTTCGGGCTGGTGCCGGTCCAGCGACTGAATAACCGCTGAAAATGAAACGGACTTAAATGCACGGCCGCTGCCAGTTCCTCCAGCGACGGCTGACTGCCCTGCCGCTCCAGCAGGTACTGAATCGCAGTGGCAATGCGCTCGTACATACGCTCGTGAGCGTCGGTGTGGGCAGCGGGGTCAGACATACAGGAAAGCTCCGGGTTTTATGCACTCATCATAAAAACCCGGGCCATAACCGCAACCCGGATCTTGCGCAGCGGCAGTCATCCGGGCCGGATCAGAAGACGGGACAGAAGCACTTAAGCAGAAGCGTTTAAGGCAGACGCGCCTCAGAGGCTGGCTTCTACGTAGCGGGTGAAATTATCGAGAATGGCCTGCCAGCCCTGTTGCTGCTGTTCGGCGCTGTAAACGTTCTCGGCATCGAAGCTTTCAACAATGCGCACGGCATCGTCGACTTCGCTGAATTCAATCAGCACACGGCGCTGGTCGCCCATTTCAAACTCAATGCGCTCATGCTCGACCACCTGAGTGTAGGTGCCGCCGAAATCAAAGCCCATGGAACCGTCGCGCGCTTCCATACGGGTGGTGAAGGTGCCCCCTTCGCGCAGGTCGACTTCGCTGCGTGGCGAATGCCAGTCGGGTGATGCGGTGTTCCACTGCACAATATCCGCCGGCGAATTCCAGGCGGACCAGACGCGTTCCATCGGGGCTTTCACCAGGGTCTGAACGGTAATTTTCATGGGCAACTCCTTTGCGTACGTGGTGTGATTCTGTTGGGTACGGTACGGGCCGTCAGGCGCCGTATAACCGCCGGGCTTCGTGAATCGCAATATGATCAGGGGCAATATCCAGCCGGTCGAGCTGGCTCACAGGGTGCCAGAAGACACTCTCGGCCTCCAGCGCCTGAATCTCGCCGCTCCATTCGGTCACCAGATAATAATGCAGCAGCTGTAATTCGTCGGTGGGGTGCAGCAGTGAGCACACATAACGCGCGTCGTGCGGCACTATGCTGAGTTCCTCCGCCAGTTCGCGGATCAGGGTGTCTTCCTGCGTTTCACCCGGTTCCATATGACCACCGGGAACCATCACCATGCCCGGGTCAATCGGCTTGTCGGCGCGGCGCTGCTCCAGCAGCACACAATCGTCACGCAGCAGAATAAAGGAAACACAGGGGGCCAGTGGTAACGGGCGGACAGACGCGGCTTGCATAGAACTTCCTGATCTTGCCTTGCGGATAAGCAGACCACCTTATAACCATTGCCTGCCCCTGCGACAAGCGGTCGCATCGGTGCGCGCGGAACTTTTTGCTATTGTCGCGCCCGATTGTATCCGGCACGGGAAATTCCACATGCGCTCAGCGCTGATATTCTGCTCTGTTTTATGGCCGGTCGCTGCGCTGGCGACCAACGATAACGCGTCTGCCAACTCTGTAACTAACAGCGCCGCAACCAACAGCACCTCATCCAACAGCCCGGCAACCACGCTGGATACCCAGACCACGGTCGCGGGCGGAATGCCGCGTCTGCAGACCGGTCCGGTGAGCGACATCAGCGCCGAACAGTTGACCAGCATTAATTTCACCAACGTCGAAGACGCCGTGCGCGACCAGCCCGGCATTATTGTGCGCAAGCGCTACATCGGTGACCCGAACGCCACCCTGGGTATGCGCGGCAGCAATATGTTCCAGACCGCCCGCTCACTGGTGTTTGCCGATGGCCTGCCGCTGCATTATCACCTGCAGACCCGCTATTCCGGAGCGCCGCGCTGGTCGGTGGTCGCACCGTCTGAGGTGGATAACGTTGAAATTCTGTACGGGCCGTTTTCGGCGCAATACGCCGGCAACGCCATGGGGGGCGTGGTGAATATCAGCACCCGCCTGCCGGATGAACAGGAAATTGTGCTGGAAGGCAGTGCCTTTATGCAGGATTACGACAACCTGCAACGCGCCCAGCAATTATCCGGACAAAAACTGTTTGCCTCGTACGGCAACCGCATCGGCAATCTGCAATTTCTGGCCGGCGTGCAACGTCTGAATAACGATGGCCAGCCGATGAGTTTTTATTACAGCCCGGAAAAATCCAGCGCCGGAACCAACGTCAGCGGCGGCGTGCGCGGCAAAGACAATAAAGGCAACGATGTTCTTCTGTACGGCGACAGTGGCGTGGCCGACACCCTCACCGACCTGTACAAACTGCGCAGCCGTTACGCGCTGGATAATGGCGAACTGCGCGCCAGTCTGGTGTACGAAGAACGGCAGAACAACACCACCGACGCGCGCAGTTATCTGAGCGATGACAGCGGCAACACTGTGTATTCCGGCAACGTGACTCAGGACGGTGTGAATTACAGCGCCTCCGCCAGTAATTTCCGCAGCACAGAACAGCAACGGAACTCTCTGCTGGCAGGTTTTGGCGCCAGCCATGAGCTGGCAGCGGGCTGGCAGGCCAGTGCCGATATCAGCCGCTTCCGCATTTTAAAAGACGAACAGATACGCACTGCAAAAAATCCGGCGGACCCGGCCTGGGATGGCAGTGGTGATGCGCAGAATTTTAATCACACCGGCTGGGAAACCGCCGATATTAGATTCGCCAACCCAACCCTGGCGGCCGATAACATTCAGCTGACCCTTGGTTACCATTACGACCATTATCAGCTGGCCACCGACAAAGCGAGCGTGGATTTTATCAGCGGCAGCGTTGCCAGCGCCGTACCACAATCCGGCGGTGAAACCCGTGTACAGGCGCTGTTTGCCGAAACAGGCTGGCAATTTTTGCCGGATTTCGACCTCACGGCCGGACTGCGTTACGAACGCTTTCAGGGCTTGAACGGCTTTAAAGGCAGCGACCAGAACGATGACCGCCATGAAAGCGCGGTATCACCAAAATTCTCACTGGGCTGGACCATGAACGACCAGATAAGCAGCCGTTATTCCATTGCCCGCGCCGTGCGTTTTCCGATCGTGGAAGAGCTGTATGAAAACGCCAGCAACGACGATGTGCAGGTCATTGCCAACGCCCTGCTGGCGCCCGAGCGCGGCATTCACCACAACCTGAATATCCGCTGGCAGACGGGTGATGCCGGCGTCGACGCCAACCTGTTTTACGAAAAAGTAAGCGACACCATTTTTAATCAGAGCGGCCTGTACGACGACGGCAGTGGCAGTCTGGTGACCATCAGCAGCTTCCTGAATATTCCGTCGGTATCAACCCGTGGGGCCGATATCAGCCTGTTTAAAAATGGCCTGCTGACAGAGCGTCTGGACGCCCGTCTGAACATGACGGCCATCCGCGCGCGCATCGACGATAACCCGGCGCTGGCCGACAGCGAAGGCAAAGACGTTCCGCGAATTCCGCGCTGGTCGCAGAACCTGACCCTGACCTGGCACCAGACAACAGCGGTGGCCATGTCGACCAGCGTGCGTCACATCAGCAACAGTTTTAACGAGCTGGACAACAGCGATCACGAGTCCAATGTGTTCAGTGCCATTGACGCTTACACCTTTATCGACGCTAAAATCCGCTGGCAAATTAACCGCGCCGCGTTTACCGCACTGGGCGTGGATAACCTGACCAATGAAATCGCGTATGTGCATCACCCGTATCCGCAGCGCACCGTATTTATTGAGGGCGGCTACCGCTTCTGACGATGACTGTGAATAGCACCCACGCGCTGCAACTGAAACTCTGGCGCTGGCATTTTTATGCCGGGTTATTTGTACTGCCTTTTATGCTGGTGCTGGCCCTCACCGGGCTGGCCATGTTGCTGAATCCGCAGCTGGAGCAATGGCAGTTTGGCCAGTGGCTGACCGTGACCCATCCGGATGCCCAGCAACCCCTGCCAGCAAGTGAGCAACTGGCGGCGGTGGTGCAGGCGTTTCCGGCGGCCACCGCAGAACAATACCTTCCGCCCACCCACGACCATGGCAGTGCCCGCGTGCACGTACGCGATGCCGGCGGCAGCCGCATTGTGTTTGCCGACCCGTACACGGCTCAGGTGCTGGGCAGTATTGCCCTGCACGATACCTGGTACGCCATTGCCGATGACATTCACGGCAGTTTACTCACCGGCTGGTTCGGCGACGCGCTGCTGGAAGCCGCCGCCGGGCTGTGTATTTTTCTGCTGATTTCCGGTGTTTATCTGCACTGGCCGCGCACCGCGTCCGGTTCGCTGTGGCGTTTACCGCTGTCGCTAAACAAACGCTTTCACTGGCGCCAGCTGCACGGCGCGCTGGGCCTGTGGCTGAGTCTGATTCTGGTGTTTTTTGCCTTAAGCGGACTGGCCTGGACCGGCGTCTGGGGGCAGAAAATTGTGCAGCCGTGGAGCAGTTTTCCAGCCGAAAAATCGCCGCGTTTCTGGCTTAACCGTGAAGCCACCGATCCTCATGCCGGGCACCATCAAAGCACCAGCGAAGCCACCCCGGCGTTAACCACAGCCAGTCTCAACAGCGACAATCTGAATGAAGTGCCGTGGGCGGTGGAATTGCAGCCGCTGCCGCACAGCGCTGGGCATCATGATCACAGCGCCCCCCACACGCAGGCCTTTGATCTGGACGCGGCGCTGGCGAAGGGCAAGGCACTGGGTATGGATTATTTCCGGGTCAGTCTGCCGCGTGGCAAAAACGGCGTTTACAGCCTGATTGCCTCGACCACCTCGGGTGATATCAGCAATCCGCTGCACGACCGCACCGTGCACCTCGACCGTTTCAGCGGCGCTGTGCTGGCCGATATCGGCTGGACAGATTACAACCTGCTGGCGAAAAGCATGGCCGCCGGCATTGCCCTGCACAAAGGCCTGGCCGGGCCGCTGAACCTGTGGGCCAATATCGTCGCCTGTGTGCTGCTGATGCTGCTGTCGCTGGCCGGACTGGTGCTGTGGTTTAAACGCCGCCCGCAACGGAAAAGCAGCCCGCGCCATGCGTTGTCGCGCCCGCCGCGCGCACCGGCGGCGGCAGCCATGCCGCTGATGTGGCGTCTTACTTTTATCGGCTGTGCTGTGCTGTTTCCGTTAAGCGGTGTGGCCCTGCTGCTGTTTGCCGCCTGCGACTGGCTGATCGATACACTCAAAGTCCGCGCCACCAAAGTCCGCGCCACAACAGACCACTGAGGCGTTATCGGCGCGGTTGACAGTGATGGGCCGTCACCTAAAAATGACGGCCCATTCTGTTTTTAAAGCGTCGTTGCTGCATGGCCAATTTCGCCAGCGAAGAAAAAATTGCCCAACGCCGGGCCGATATTCTGCAGGCGGCCATTCAGGTGTTCGCCGCAAAGGGCTATCACAACGCCGCCATCGCCGACATCGCCAGCCTGCTCGGCATTGGCCACGGTACGATTTACCGTTACTACAAAAATAAACGCGATATTTTTAACGCCATTCTGGCGGAGCTGCTGAGTCAGATGGCCGACGTCGTGCAGCAGGAACCACCGACCACTAATACGCTGGACGAATACCGCGCTCAGCTGGAGCGTATTGCAGCTCACATGATGCGTATTTTTCACGCCGACCCACGTCTGGCACGCATCGCCTTTTATGAAGCATTAAGCGTCGAGGGCGACGCCCGCGATTCGGTGCAGCACTTTATTGCTGTATTCGCTCAGTTCACTGAGCACTACATGAAAAACGGCATTCAGAAAGGCTTTTTACGGCCGTCGATGGACACCCGCGTGGCTGCCAACCTGATCACCGCCATGATGATGGAAGCGGTTAAACAAGTGGCGGAAGGTAACGCCAGCGATGCGGATATTCAGCGCTGGAAAGACGAAATTATTCACTTTGTGATTGGCGGACTGGGCCTGCGCTGAGCCGCGCAGAACCCGCCTTTTTCCCGACGTCGTCTTTTACAGCCGGTTTGTTACGACCGGTTTTTACGACCTGTTTTTACGACCTTTTTTTATTGGCCTGCATTGGGGCTGGAGCTGGCATAGTGCAGCGCACGCCACGGCCACGACAGCCGCAGCATCACAGCGAAAAACACCAGCAACCCCAGCGCCAGTATGCACACCAGCAGCCACAGCAATAAGTCGCTGAACAGCAGCGGTATCGCCAGACCATTGGCGTCGGCCAGTCGCTGAACCAGCCACGCCAGCGCCAGCAGCGCCGCCGCCAGAGAGGCACAGACGCGCACCCCGGTGTACAGCCGCAGCGAACGCGCCAGCAGCATCAGCAGCGGCATCACCAGCACCACCAGCGCCAGCTGCATCACCTCGATGCCGAGCGTGAAAGCCAGCAAGGCCAGAAACAATTCCCGCCCGCTGAGCCCCATGCCGGCGAATACCTCGGCAAAGGCCAGACCGTGAATCAGACCAAAGCCCGCCGCCAGACGCGCCGATGCGGCTGAGCCCAGCGACAGACGCAGCGCCTGCAGTGCCGCCACCAGCACGGTCAGCGCCACCAGCACTTCCACCCACACGCCACCGGCCGGTAACCAGCCGAGCACCGCCAGCAACAGGGTCAGGCTGTGCGCCAGCGTAAACGCCGTAATGCGGCGCACCACCAGCCGGGGAACACCCGGCCGGTGCAGCAAGGTCCCCTGCGCGGTGCGCATCAGCGGCAGCGGCAATAACAGGCAGAGCAAAAACAGCAGATGATCGGTGCCGTCCAGAATATGCTGCAGACCCAGGGCAAACAGGGCCTGCATCCCCGTCCAGACGCTGCCGCTGGCAATGCTGAGGTCGTACCGCTTGAGACGGATAATGCCCAGATTTTCTGCCCCGGTTTGTCCGCCGGCAAAATGGCTGCGCAGAATCACATGCACCCGGTGGCTGACCATCTGATGAACGATCAGGTCGGCGTGCAGCTGCAGCCCGGCGGCTTCTGAAGCCTCTGACGCAGCCGCAAGCGGTGCGCTGAGCCATACCCGCTGCACGGGCACGGCAATGCCGGCCTGTTCATCCTCAGCGCGCTGCGCCGCCGCCCAAGTGAGCGGCAAAGCATGCCCGCCACGGGCGAGCGACAGATGCTGGCGCACATACGCCTCCAGTTCGGACGGCGCCATGTGGGCAGCGGCATCAGTACGCTCGCCACCGGTCAGCGCCAGCGACAGAGGTTCCAGCGGCAGCAACAGCTCCAGATCCACGCGGTCGCTGCGCACATCCACATACAAAGTGCTGTAACTGGCCTCGTGGGCATAAACCCGCAGACACAGCAGCAGAACCAATAAGCCGGACCAACGCATCACAGGCTGTTCCCGTAGTCCCAGGTCTTGTCGCGGTAAATGGTGTGGTAGTGGGTACCGCTCAGGATGACGCCAGACTGACAGGCCACTTCGATCCATACACGCGGGCCGTCGATGCGCATATAAGTACCGGATTTATCCACATTCACACCGTTGGCTTCGGTGCCGCCCCAGGCCACGTAGGTTTCGGCAAATGCAGCGGCCGAGGTGTAATCGGTCATCAGCTGATCGGCCACATCGGCCGGATAATCTTCCACCCACTCGGCAATGGCGGCGGTCACCAGCGCCTGCTGGGCACTGGTCAGCGACGACACCAGCTGGCCGTCCTGATCCGGGTAGTCATCCAGAGTGGTCGAGCCATTGTCCGGCCCCATCACCACGTCACCGAAGGTGCCACTCAGGTGTGCGTTGCTCAGTTCGCTGCTGCTCAGGGAATCGAAAATGGCCACCATGCTGGTGCCTTCGTCCACCAGAGGCCCCCAGGTTTCGGCATTCAATACAAAGCTGGCCTTGGGTTCCGCCGCCAGATGGTTCGGCACCGGGTAACCGGTTCCGCTCAGATAGGTAATGTTGTGCGCCATATGGTGGCCGCCCAGCTGCAGCATCCAGTCTTCCGAGCTGCCCGGCGTGCCGAACACGGCGATGTAGTACTTCTCCCAGCCGTAACCAGAGCTTTGTCCACCCTGTTCAACCAGATATTCATCCGCCGCCATCACCCCCAGCATGTCTTCATAGCCCTGATCGCTCAACGCGGCGCGCGCCACCAGCATAAAGGCGGCCTGGGATTCACTGCTCAGCGAACCCAGACTGAGGCCGTTACGCTGCACAGAATTGGTCGGCAGATTCGACCAGGTGGTGCGCTTGCTGGTTTGCGACCAGCTGTATTGCACGCTGCTGAGTTCCGAGCTGCTTAAGGTGCCAAGGAAGGCATCCACTGCACACACCAGAATGTCCATCTGGGTGTCGCCGGCACAGGCTGAGGTGGTCAGGTCTTTGTAGTCGGCCACATCAAACGAGCCTGAGCTGCTGGACGACGAACTGCTGTCGGACGAATCCGACGAGGCGTCTGACCCTGACGAAATGGAGGTCGTGGTGTCACCGCCACAGGCGGTCAGTAAGGCGCACACCGGCAGTGCGAGCAGAAGTTTCAGAGTTCCGGACATAGCGTTTTCCTGGCTGGACTGAGTTCAGAATAAGCGCCCGGACATTCCAGGCACGCCCAGCATAGACAGCAGGAATCGATCATCGGAATGGCAAAACCCTGCATTTACCACGGTCTTACATTCGAGAATGGTTCTCAGGGCCTGCCAACACTTATTCATCCGTCCTGCTGAGAGCCAGTTTTTCTCAAAACAAGAAGTGAGGAGTGATATTAACGGGTTAAATGAATGACGAACGACGATGTTAATGGGGAAAACTGGCCTCAGCCCGAAGGGTTATGGCCAAAAATCTCTCATCCGGCGTTGCTGTTCGTTCGCTTAACCCGTTAGGCCACACTCTCAGCGCCTTGTCTGATAAATTTCTAGCCAATAACAGGCCGGATGAATAAGTGTTGGCAGGCCCTCACTGACTTTATGTGATCTGAGTAGAGGTTCTGCGTAAATTCGCCGGAAATAGTGCCCATAACGCCAACGCCGGCAGGCCGCCGGCGTCTGCATTATGTAAAGCGTCAGGCGCGCACAATGGCGTCCGCGACGGTATTGGGTGAGGTCATTAATGCGGTCTCAAACACGCCCTGACGACGCGCCGGGTCGAGCAGGTTCCAGCCGAACGCGCGCAGGTCATCGGCGTTGGGTTCGATGCGGATCACGCGTTTACCCGCCGCCCGCAGCATGGCTTCTTCGCGGTCGACCAGCGCCGTCATCCCCCGGCGCACATAGCGCTCCACGGCATTAATGAGGCCGCCACTGGCGCCCGGTTCGCGCGAGGCCATGGGCACCAGCAGAATGACTTCGTCGATGTCTTCCTGCACCAGCAGGTCGGCGGACACCGGCGACACAATGCCGCCATCCAGATAAGTCGCGCCCTGAATGGCCACCGGCGGGCAACAACCCGGCACGGCATACGACGCACACACGGCCTGCGACAGCGGAATCTGTGCAGCATCGGCGGCATCTCGACCAAAGGCGCGGCGTTCGCCTCTGGCGGCATCGACCGCCATTAACCACAGTTTTTTCTCTGGCCAGCGGTCGGCCGACGCCGACTGAATCAGACGTTCAAAGCCGGACATATCCGTGCGGCCGCGCGGCAATAAACCGCACACACCGGTGAGCGGGCGCACTTCTCGATTCAGCGCCTTGCGCATCAGCGCCGTGCTGGTAAAACGCCATTGCGGCCAGGGCGGTAAACGGCCACCGGAATCGGTGTCGTGATTCCACACGCAGCCATCCTCCGGTTCGTTATTCTGCGCCGCGAGCAGACGATCAAGGCTGACGCCCGATGCTAATAACGCCGCAATCACGGCACCGACGGACGTGCCTACCAGCAGGTCGGCCGAGGCCGGGTCCCAGTTCAGCTGACGACGCACCGATGCCAGCGCGGCGATGGTCCAGGCGCCACCGGCCACGGCACCACAGCCCAGCACCAGCGCGCGTTTCGGAGCAGAAGTTTGGTTATGGCTCATACGTTGCTCTCCTCAGTCTGCGGTGCTTTTTTACGCCGGCTGCGCGGCGGTTTTTCTGCCAGCGGCTCAGCACGGCTCTCGTCGCTGACCACAGTCTTTGTACTGCGTGCTTTACGCGCGGCGGGTGCTTTTCGGGTGGCTTTTTTTGTTTCAGCAGAAGCAGCTGCCGGCTCCGGTGCATTTTCCTGACGGCCGACCTGCCAATCCACCTGACTCAGCGCCACATAGGATGACGGGTCGAAATGTTTCAGCAACGCCTGCATGCGGTTGGAACTCCACGGAAAACCGATGCTGTTTTTGCCGTTTTTATCCAGGTAATAACTGGAGCAACCGCCGGTGTTCCACACCGTGGTTTGCAACGCCTGCTGCACGACCTGGTTGTAGTCCTGTTGCACGGCGGCTTTCACCTCCAGTGTCTGCAGGCTGTTGCGCCGCATCACCTGCAGAGCGCCCAGAATGTAATTCAGCTGCGATTCGATAACGATAAAGGCCGAATTATTGCCAATCGCCAGATTCGGCCCCAGCACCAGAAAGAAATTCGGGAAATTATGCACACAGGTACCGCGATAAGCTTCCGGGCTGCCGCCCCACACCTGATCCAGCGAACGGCCGTCGCGCCCGAACACATGGCCGGCAATCGGCACATCCGAAACATGAAAGCCGGTGCCCAGAATAATGACGTCGGCTTGCGCTTCACTGCCGTCCTGCCCGATTAAGGTATCGCCGCGCACTTCGGCCACACCGGTGGCGTGCAGATTCACATTCAGCTTGCTCATCGCCGGATAATAATGATTCGACAGCAGCACACGTTTGCAGCCCAGCGTGTAATCCGGCGTTAATTTTGCGCGTAAATCCGGGTCTTTAATGTTGCGTTTCAGATGGCGTTCCGCCAGCGCCTGAACCACCTTCAGTAATCCGGGACGGCGGAAGCCAACACCAAAAATCTCCAATGCGCCGTACAGAATTTTGCGCCAGCTGTTGAGCGTCAGGGGCAGATTAAAAAAAGCACGCTCAATGGCCGGAATGCGGTGATCCGGTTTGGGTAAAACCCACTGCGGGGTGCGCTGAAATACGCTGAGGGTGTGCACCTTAGGCTGAATTTCCGGAATAAACTGAATCGCCGAAGCGCCGGTGCCGATAACAGCTACGCGCTTGCCGGTTAAATCGCAGTCGTGCTGCCAGCGCGAACTGTGAAACACAGCGCCGGGAAAATCCTTAAGGCCGGGTAAATCGGGCAGAATCGGCTCGTGCAGATACCCCACCGCCGAAATCAGTTTATTGGCCGTCACAGCCCCTTGCGACGTGCTCAGCTGCCACAGCTGCTGTTCTTCTGACCAACGGCTGTCGTCCACACTGACGCCATAGCGGATAAAAGGCTTAACCCCCTGTGCCGCCGCCGTGGTGTGCACGTATTGCAGAATTTCCGCCTGACCGGCAAAGGCCCGGCTCCAGTCCGGTTTCTGCGCAAACGAGTAAGAATACAACGCCGATGGCACATCGCAGGCACAGCCCGGATACGTGTTGTCGCGCCAGGTGCCACCCAGGTCATCGTATTTTTCGAGAATCACGAAATCGGTAAAGCCCTGCTGCAGCAGACGCACAGCCGCGCCGATGCCACTGACACCAGCGCCTATGATCACAATATCCCAGTGCTGCTTATTCATGCGCCGGTTCCTTTTTTGTTGTTATGGAACGGATGACGACCGCTGAGCCTAGGCACCTCTGACGCCGCAAACTGATAAGCCATTCCGTTTTGAAAATGAGCCTATTGAAAACAGAATGAGCCGTCAATTTGCGCAGGCACGGAGTTTAACGAGCAGCGGAACAAGCGCAAGCGCTGCAAGTGGCGTCGCGTCTGAGTTTGGGCAAAAAGCGGGGTGAATGGCCGACACAGAAGGGGCCGGCGCAGCGCGTTTTTGTCAGAAAAAAACCGGCGCAGCGACGCCGCCGATGGCAAAAATGGCGGAGCGAGAAAACAAAGGCGGGGCGCGAAGATAAGGACTTTACGAAAATGCTGCGGGCCCGACCGGTCGGTCCGGGCCCGCAGAAGAGATCACGGTCAGAGATTACTGCGCCGGAATCACCGCCATAGTCAGGCGCGAAATACAGCTGAGTTTTCCTTCATTGTTGTAAATGCGGATTTCCCACACCTGAGACGAACGCCCCTTATGCACCAGCGTGGCGACACCGGTGAGGGTGCCCGAACGCACACCGCGCAGGTGGTTGGCGTTAATTTCCTGACCAACGGCGTATTCTTTGCTGTTATCCAGACACAGATTCGCCGCCATGCTGCCTAAGGTTTCGGCGAACAGAACGTTGGCGCCACCGTGCACCAGCCCCACCGGCTGAAAGGTGCGCGCATCGGCCGGCATAGTGCCCTTCACCCAGTTATCGCCCACTTCCGTGATTTCAATGCCCAGATTGGAACAGGCGGTGTTCTCCATCTGACGGTTCATATCGGCGATATCAGGGGTGGCAAACCAGACGTTGCTCATGAAATTCTCCAGTACGGGTTAATGGCGACGTTTTACCATTCCCGGCTGCTGATTTCAGCCTCAATAGCGGGCGTATTGCGCAACACTATTATTCATCACCACTCCGGCAGCCGCGTTGGCGCATGGCCGTGCATGACCGCAAAACGCAGGGTGCGCAGTGATAGGCTGTCTTCCGGTACACTGACGTGATCGTTACGGAGGATTTTCTATGGCACGCAGCTCACCCCATTCCCGCGATCCGCGCGACTCATACAGCTCGCGCAGCTCACACAAGTGGCACCGGATTGCCCGGCCGGTCTGGCCCCTGCTTCTGCTGTTGGCTCTGACCGGGTGCAGCGACAACGAAGTGGGCGATGTATCCCTCGGTGTATTTACCCTGAAAGACATCAAACTCAACGTACTGATCGACCCTGTGGTCACCGGCGTGACCTGCCATGTGGCGTCGGTAGAAGCCGACCTGAGTTTTTCAGACCCGAGCGACAGCGCGATTGCCTGCCGTCAGACCGGTGAAATTACCGCCGCCATGATTGCCGCCATCGACAAAAGCAAAGACGGCGAAGTGGTGTTCACCAAATCCAAGAGTGTATTTTTTAAAACCATGAAAGTGCGCCGTATCTATGACCCGACGACGCAAACGCTGATGTACCTGTCGTACGCCACCAAAGAAACCTCGGGCAGCTTTAAGCACAGTTTATCGACGGTGCCGCTGTGGGGAACGGCGGCGTATGTCTCACCTCAGCCGGCAGCGGTTGTTGAGACGGGTGAGCCACAGACAGCTACTGCCAGTCGCTGATCGCGTAGCGTTTAAGAATGCGCGCCAGTTCTCCGCTGGCGCGGATCTGTTTAAGCCCCCGGTTAAACGCTTCAACGCTGTGTGGCGTGCGGCTAAGTGCCGGCGAAAACGCGGCAAAGCCGTAATACACCTCGGGCAGACAGCCGGCGTTGCGCAGCGTAACCGGATAACGGTTGCGGGCAATGGCGTAGTCAAACAGGCGCGAGTCGTCGAGCAGTGCATCAAAGCGGCCGCTCTGCACCATGCGGATCATACGGTCGGGAATATTACCGCCCTGCATTAAGGTGACGGCGCCGTTTTTGTTCAGTTCTATGTAGGTGTCCACCGGCTCGCCATAGCGGTAGCCCGAGGTGGCCAGCAAACGGACACCGGCCAGTGAGGCTTCGCCGTCGTACTGCCAGACCGATTGCGGCGCGCTGTAGAAGCAGTATTCCGTGGCCGACACCGGTTGCTGGGGATACACAAAATCCGGTGCTTCATCGACCATCACAGGTACTACGGCATCGACAGTGCCATGCCGCACCTGCTGCAGGGCGCGGTCGTAGGCCATGTTCACGTAGCGCACGCGGATGCCCTGCGTCGCCAGCGCCGCGCGGGTAATGTCGACGGCAAAGCCTTCTTCTTCGCTGCCTTCGGCGCAGGAAAAGGGGCACCAGTATTCGGGCGCCACCAGCGTAATAACGTCCGGTTCTGCCAGAGCCACACTTGATGTCGTCAGCATCAGGCCTGCACACAACGACCAAACGCAGCTCAGCCCGTCGTTCCCTTTGCTCATGCCCGCTCCCGCTCGTTGGCGATGCCCTCTGTAACCCCTAACTCTAATCCACCACCGCCGATGGGCAAACCGCCATGGCGCAGTTTGATCGGCTGCGTCCCCGGCCAGCCGGCAGCGGCGCGGGCACGAGTCAGGAGAGACAGGCATTTCGTGCCACCGGCCAGCTGCGGGCAAAAAAAACGGGCCCGAAGGCCCGTTACTTGCTGTCGTTCAGACTCAGGCGTTGCGGGTACGCGCAGCGGTCTTCTTCGACTGCATTTTCACCGCGAAGGTGAAAATACGCTGGTAAGTCGCCGGCAGCAGACGCACCAGCAGATCGAACATACGGGCGTCTGGTCCGATCAGGATACGACGGCTGTTTTTGCGCACGCCGGCCAGAATGGTTTTCGCCGCTTTGTCCGGGGTGGTGATGAACAGCTTTTCAAACTCTTTGGTGGCTTCTTCGTTCGAGGCACCGGTCACGTCTTTGCACGAGGTATCCATGCGCGCAGACTTGGCGATGTTGGTTTTGATGCCGCCCGGATGCACGCAGCTGCAGCTGACGCAGGAGCCGGAAATTTCCAGATCCTGACGCAGGGATTCGGTCAGACCACGCACCGCAAATTTACTGGCGTTATAACCGCTCATTAATGGCTGGGACGCCAGACCAAAAATACTGGAGGTATTGATGATGTGACCTTCACCGGATTTTTCCAGGTACGGCATAAAGGCTTTGGTACCGTACAGAACACCGTTGAAGTTGATGTTCATGATCCACTCGTAGTCTTCCAGACTCAGACCACCGACAGTGCCCGACAGCGCCACACCGGCGTTGTTGAAAATCATGTTGACCTTGCCGTGATCGGCCGCGGTCTGATCCGCCCATTTAAAGACCGCGTCACGGTTGGATACGTCGAGCAGGGTGCTGGTCACTTTCACTTTGTACTGCGCCAGAATGTTGCAGGTTTCTTCCAGACCTGCGGCATTCACGTCGCTCAGCGACAGGTTGCAACCGGCTTTTGCCAGGTTGATGGCCAGTGCACGGCCGATGCCGGAACCTGCGCCGGTGATGGCGGCTGTTTTACCGTAAAAATCTTTCATGAGAACTCCGCGCCGTCCTGCAGACGGTTGTAAGGTTTCTACCCTGTGCCGCCGGTGGGTGAGAGAGGCAGGCAAAGGCAGTTTGTTATTCTGACGTTATGAACGGAGCACAGTCTGTCACGTTATCGGCGTCTTGGCCGGGTTGGACCCTGCCAGATTCGGCGGGTCAGATATGGAAAAAATTTCCGCTTTCGACCAGCAAGAGAGGAAAAATGCGCTGTTCGTGACGGTACAGGAAAAGGCAGAAAACGATAGAAAAGGCACAGCCAACTCAGGCTGTACGGATCAGCAACGCCTGCAGCCCGCGCTCAGCGACGATACTGAAGTCACGCCCGCGCAGCAGATGGCCACGCAGCAGCGATTGACTCTCGCCCGCCTGCGCCTCGCTTTCACGCACCTCGCTTTTACGCGCCTCTCTTTCACGCGCCTCTCTTTCACGCGCCTCTCTTTCACGCGCCTCTCTTTCACGCGCCTCTCTTTCACGCATCTCGCTTTTACGCACCTCGCAGCCGCCACCCCAGACGTACAGCAGTGCTTCACCGGCCAGCGGCAAAACGCCGCCTTCCGGCCAGTCGATCACATCGACGCGCATGGCCGCCGCAAACAGCTCACCACCGTACACACAGGTCACACCGGGTTCTATGGTCACAATCTGATAGTCCGGCGCGCCGGCATGATAAGCGTCCGGCGCTGCGGCGTGATAAGAGTCGGCATGATGATCGGCTGCCCCGGAGCTGCCGGGGTGCGTCCACTGCGGATTAATCCACAGCTGAATCATGGGCTGCACGGCGGCAGTGGGGTTAATTTCGTTGTGGCTGAACCCCTGACGGCCGTCGCGCTGAATCTGCACCTGCCCGGCATTCACCCGCACGCCATCTCCGATCGTGCCCTGATGCAGAATCTGCCCACGGGGAATCAGGCTGACAATATCCAGCCCGCGGTGGTGATGCAGCCCGGTACTGCCGTGCGGCGAAAACCAGGCGTTGGCCAGATACACACAGCCACCCAGTCCGTCGAAACAGTCGTCAGGAATCACCTGTTTAAAGAAATGCCGGTCGAGCAGCAATACGCGTTCGCGCACCGAGGCGAAACCGGAAATATCAATCTGATCTTCGTGCAACAGGTGCATAACAGCGGCCGGTAAAAAACATCAGCTTACCAGCCGCCCGGTCTGAGCGCAGCCCGGCATGAACCGGCAATTGAGGGCTCAGGGCTTGCCCGGCACCGTGGTTTTATACTCATCCCAGTGACTGACAATTTCATTCACCACCACACTGCCAACGCGGTAAGCGCTGTCGATGGCCAGACCCAGCCCGGAATAATTTTCACCGGAATGAATCAGGTTATCGGCCGCGGTCACGCCGGGATCGGGAATGGTGAAATTACTGGCGGTGCGCAACACCATCAGGCGCTGCTCGTCGGCTTTACCGGCACGGGTTAAATAACGCAGCGATTGTGCGGTGCCCGTATCTTCCATGGCCGACGACACAAATTCGCCCTGCCCTTCGCTCCAGTAACTGACCCAGCGATTGGCCCAGTCATTGAGCAGATTGCCGTGCCAGAAGGTCATGCTCGACAGGGTATCGCCTTTTAATACAAACGGCGGCTTCTGCGCATTCGGGTAAGCGGTAAAGGCGGCACGCTGCGCGCTGACCACAGGGTCATCACCCAGTTCGGTGTCTTTGGTTAACTGAAAAGCCCAGTCGGTAAGGCCGGCGTTCAGATGAAAAACTTCGCCATTATCCGCTGGACGTTTTTCAGGTTCAGGGCCGCTGCTGAACAACGGAAAATAACCGTTATTCCAGCCGTCCGGAATTTCACGCGCATCAATTTCGTGGCCAAGGTCACCGTCCACCACCCATTCCGCCCAGGCGGCGGAACCGATGGAAGCATCCTGCGGATCGAATCCGGAAATACCGGCCACCAGCCAATAGGCTTTGCTCAGGTCGAAGCGCGGGTCCAGCCCCAGCGCCATAATGGCCGACGACGATTTATTGGTGCCCATGCCGGTCACCATGCCCAGCACGCCGGTTTCCGGGTTCAGGTACAGGTCGTGATGCGACTGCGGAAAGGCATAGGCCTGCGTCAGTTGCTGATTGGTCTTCCAGGTCTGAAATTCGCCGGCGGCATCGCCGTCGTCGTTGCCGATTTCAAACATGGTGACCACCACCACTTTCACTTCCACCGGAGCCGGAGCGGCTTCCTGTTTGTCTGAGCAGGCGCCCAGCAGACTGCTGCCGAGTAATACCGACAGGGCTAACGCATTCTTATTCATTCTGTTTCCTGCTTATTTATTGAGAGCAAAAACCATAGTGCTGACAGATAAAACCATTGGCCATGGGTGTAGCCTGCGGCAGACCGCTAATACCCTGAGCGCGGAAATTCCGTTCAAAGGCATTCAGGCGTTTATTTAAGGTATCGCGCAAGGCGGCTTTCACCGGCGCCTCGACAAACGCGTGTTCGATCGACTGGCTGAGCAGCAACCGGATTTCCGCCCACGACAGATTAAATTCGCTGACGGCGACAAAATATTCGTCCGTCATATTGGATAACCACATACCCCGGTCGTCGGTCGACAGGGTGACCGGAATACCGAAGCGCAAATATTCCGGAAACGGATGCTCTTTAAACTGATTCACGTAATTCAGCTTCATGTTGCTGATCAGGTTAATCTCAACCAGATTCTGGTTGTTGCGCATCAGCAGCATAGTGTCCGGATCGGAAATCAGATTAACGCCATGACCGATACGCTCTGCGCCGAGCAACAGGGTGTCGCGCACATGCTGATTGGGCTCGTCCACTTCGCCGGCGTGAATCGCCAGCGGAATACCGGGAATATCGCGGCGCAGCTTGCGCAGCACCGGCAGAAAGCGCAGCGGATAGCCTTTGTCGTTGTCTTCGCGCCCGACCATATTGATGCCGGTGTAGAGGTCGCGGTTACGGTCAACGAAGTGATAAATCCATTCTAAATCCTGTTCGGCATCGGCAATAAAGCGCAGCAGATAATATTGCATGCGCACCGTCACGCCGGTGGCGATGGCATCGGGTTGCTGCAGGCGCAGACGGAAGATATCGGCCACAGCGTCCGGCTCAATCGGCTGCCCGTCCGGTGTCTGGTAAAAACGGGTGCCTTCCATGGTTTCCAGATAAATCAGGCCTTCTTTACTGAAGTCCTGCATATTCAGATACAGCAGTTCCGCCATGATGTGCGGGTTGCCGGTTAAATCCGCCAGGCGCTGCCAGTGGGTCTGAAAAAATTCATCCCGCCCTTCGTGGGCCTTGTCTAACGCCAGGCTGTTCATCCAGTCGGTTTTCTGCTCGCGGGTCAGACTTTCCAGCTTCTGGAATTCGGCCTTTTCACAGGCCGGCAAACGGGCGTAGCTGGATTCCTGAATGGTGCGGAACAGCAAGAGATAAGGCGCAAAACCGAACATATCACCGCCCGGTGCGCGGCAATTATTAATGCGGGTTTTGGTGTAATACTGATAGCCGCCGTTGAGCTGCTGATCGGTGGCCAGCCGGTACCACCATTCGGGCAGGCCGGAGCCGCTCAGGTGATTGTGCAGATCGCCGCCCTTGGGCATGGCATGCAGAAACTGATACAGCTGCGCCGGCGATGCCGACGCACGGAATTCGTCAAACCAGTCGGCCGCTTTTACCGGCAGACTGAGCAGGCCCAGCATCAGGGCTGCCAATGGCAGATAGTTCATACGTTGTATCCGGACAATCGGTGCAAAAAATCGTTAAAAAGTCGCTAAAAAAACGGCAGCCCTCAGGCTGCCGTTTCACGACTCAGAAGTATTTACTCGCTTCGATACCGTAGTAACGCGGTTCGTTGGTAAAGGCAGTCATGTTAAGGAAGTCGATCGCACCGTCCGCCACAATGCGGTTGGTGATGTTGCGGCCCACCAGCGAAATATCATACGCATTGGCGTAGTTTTCGTAGCCCAGTTTCACACCGCCAATCCAGCGTGCTTCTGCCACAAATTCGGTCGATTCGTAGAGGAAAATATTGGATTCGCTGCGGTAGTTCCAGTCGGTCGACGCGTTCAGAGAACCGCCTTCAACCGGGTAACGGTAGCTGAGGATAATGTTGGTCAGCCATTCCGGTGAACGTGGCACCGGGTTGCCGTCGATGCTCACCAGCGTACGGTCGCCATAGGCGCCCGGAACGGTTGCTACATAAGGATCGGACGTGGTGCAGCTTGGGGTGCCGGAACACAGGTCGGTGGTCAGGGACGCGTCCTGAATTTCGGTGTGGTTGTAACTCATATTAAAGGTCAGACGCAGATTGTCAGTCAGCTGCGCGGTCAGGTCGGTTTCGACGCCGTAACCAATGGTTTTATCGGCGTTGAGCAGACGGTTGACGTTGTCTGAGCCACCGGTGGCGGTCAGCTGATGATCTTTAATGTGGTAGTAATACGCCGTGGTATTCCACTGCGCACGGTTTTCAAACAGCATGGATTTAAAGCCGGTTTCAAACGAGGTAATGGTCTCGGTATCGGCTTTTGTGGTCACACCGAAACGACCCAGAGTGGCCGGTCCGCGTGAGGCCGTGGCCAGACGTGAATACACAGTCCAGTCGTCATTCACATCGTAATTACCCGCCAGCTCCCAGCTGAAATAGCTGTCGTCATCATCAACACTGGCCGCTGACGCGCTGGACGGTGTGCCCGGGCGGACGTCCAGTTCTTTGGTGTCCATGGTGTAACGCAGACCACCGGTGACCGACAGGTCATCGGTTACGCCGTATTCTGCCTGACCGAACGCTGCGGTCGAGGTGGTCAGCTGATCCACAAAGGTAATATTGGTGGCGGTGCCGGCGTTATCGAAATCGACGGAACGCACGGTAATGTCTTCCTGGAAGTAATACAGACCGCCCTGATAAAACAGGTTGTCGTTATTACCGGCCAGACGCAGTTCCTGCGTGAACTGATAATGGTCATCCAGACCGTCGCCGGATGCCGAGCTGAAAAACGCCTGCTGATTCGGCTGACCGATGGCTTCGGCACCACCCTGCACACCGCCGTCGATATCCGCTGAGCTGAAGCTGGTGACGGTGTCGTAGCTGGTCACCGAGGTCACGGCCAGTGACGAGGAAATATCGTAATCCACTTTAACGCTGCCGCCGGTGTGGTCCATTTCAAAACCACTGTCGGTGTAATCGTGCGCGGCACTGTTCACATCAAAACCCGGGCGCAGACCTTCATGGCCCGGCGTAAAGGCGTTGGCATAAAATACCTGAGGCTGACCACCGCTCTGATGGAAGCCGTGCAGTTTTGCCAGAATGCTTAAATCGGCGGATGGCTCAGCCAATAATTGCAGGCGGTAGGCCAGTTCGTCGAAATCACCGAAATCGTCGCCACTGGTGCCGGCATTTTCGTTGTCGATCCAGGCGTCGCGTTTCTGATATTTCACCGACGCGCGGGCTGCCATGGTGTCGGTTAAACCGGCGCCGTAGGCACCTTCAAAGGTTTCGGTATTGTGCGAGCCATAACCGAGGCGCGCGTAACCTTCTTCTACCTGCGACGGTTTGACCGAATCCACTTTAATCACACCGGCGGTGGTGCTGCGCCCGAACAGAGTACCCTGTGGGCCTTTCAGCACTTCAACCTGCTCAATGTCGAACAGCGGAATACTTTTTAATACCGAGTTTTCCAGCGCCACGTCGTCATAAATCAGCGCCACCGGCTGAGTCGCGTTCACATCGAAATCGTAGTTACCCAGACCCCGGATATAAAAACGGGGCGACTGACGGCCGTTGGATGATTCAATCTGCAGGCTGGGCACACGACCGGCCAACGCGCGGATGTTTTCACCGGCACTGATCATCTCCTGCACGTATTCGCCGGTAATCGGCGTAACGGCCGACGGCACATCGGACAGCGATTGTTCGCGCTTCTGCGCAGTCACCATCACTTCTTCCAGAACGGTATCGTCTTTACTGCTTTCTTCTTCTGCCCAGACCAATGCGGGCATGGCTGCGCAGCTCAGGCCGGCAATGGCCAGACTCAGGGCCGAACGTTTCATCAGCTGATTTTTCATCCCAATCCACCTTGCTTTATCTGTGTAAAACCTCTGTGCAGCACAAAAAAATAAAGGCGGCACCGGTTCGTTTTGAATATGAGCAAATCCCCTTCAGCAACGCGTGTGCCACAAAGCTGCCCGACTGGTCAGGAATAAATAAAGTGAAAATAAAAAGATCAATTGGCGGCTTTGCGTCCGCGCAATTTGCGCAATCGACAGAAAAATAAGGAAAAAGAAAACGGGGCGGAAACGAAATGAAAAGGCAGGGATCGTATCGGCAGAACCGTCCGACACAATAATTTGTCCATTCGGTCAAAAATCGTGCATGACAGTCAGGCCATGCTCCGGCGACGTGCGCGCGCACCCGGAGCAAAACGGGATGCTGAAAAACAATGGCAAACGTCAGTGCAACAAGCAGGGATCAAACGCTGCTACAGGCGGCGCAATAAAGAAGGCGCAATAAAGAAGGCGCAGTAAAGAGGACGGCAATTAAAATCGGCAATAAAAAAGCCCGGGACATCACCAGGGCTTTATGCAAAAGCAACGAATGCCAGACGCTGACGTCGTGCGACCAGAATCGAGCCAACCCGTTCTGTGGTTGCTTCCGCCTTAATCTTCCAGACTGCGGGCCAGCGCTTCGCTCAAGCGGCGGGTCAGCGTCTGCAGTTGCTGTTGCTCGGCAGCGCTCCAGTCGGCCAGCGTGTGTGTCAGGCGATCCACCCGCACCTGCTGCATGTCATCCACCAGTGAACGGCCCAGCGCGCTGCTGACCACCAGCTGGCTGCGGCCATCGTCCGGGTTGGGAATTTTCTCGATCAGCTGCTTTTTCTGCATGGCATCCACCTGCCGGGTTACGGTGGAATTGTCGAGCAACAGGCGCACCGCCAGCGTGCCGATACTGGCCGGGCCATCGCGCAGCACCAGCAGCAACAGGTAATGAGCACGCTCAAGCGGGTAATTGCGGCGGCGGTTCAGCGCCTCCATGGTACGGGCCAGCGTCGCCAGTTCGTATTCCAGCGCGACGATTCCTGTGCAGGTACCGGTATCCGTGCCTGAACCCGGCGACTGAGCCAGACCGGCCTCTGCCCCGCGTTGTGCTTTCTGCTCATCCGCCTTCACTGCCTTCGGCTCCACCCTGTCCGCTTTTACGTTTCCAGCCATCTTCTGCCATTCCTCTGCTCAGGGCCATGCCCGACTACTTATCTGCATAATACAGATTGTTTCATCCATGCACCTGTCTAATTACCTGCATCATACAGATAATTAACCCTTCTTCTCTGCGATTGCACCGTCTGTGCAGGAGCCCGTATGTCAGCCGCCCCTTCCTCCTTCCTGCACCAGCCAAAAGCGGTGTGGGCTACCGCCTTTGCCTGTGTGGTGGGCTTTATGTCCATCGGCCTGGTCGACCCGATCCTGACCTCCATCGCCAGCGGCCTCAACGCCTCTGCCAGTCAGGTGTCGCTGCTGTTCACCAGTTATTTTCTGGTGACCTCACTGATGATGCTGGTCACCGGGTTCGTCTCCAGCCGCCTCGGTGGCCGCAAAACCCTGCTGCTCGGCAGCGGCCTGATTGTGCTGTTCGCCGCGCTGGCGGGCACCTCGGATTCAGTGGCTGAACTGGTCGGCTTCCGCGCCGGCTGGGGGCTGGGTAACGCCTTTTTTGTGGTCACCGCGCTGAGCGTGATCGTGGCCTCCGCCAGCGGCGGTACCATGGCCGCCATTCTGTTGTACGAATCGGCTCTGGGGCTGGGACTGTCGGTCGGCCCGCTGCTGGGCGCCGCGTTGGGTGAGCATTCGTGGCGCTACCCTTTCTTTGGTACCGCCACGCTGATGGCCATTGGCTTTGTCGCCATCTGGCTGTGGCTGCCGGAACAAGCCAAACCGGCGCAGAAGACATCACTGAGTGCGCCACTGAAAGCCCTGAGTCACGGCGGTCTGCGGACCACCGCCACCTCCGCTTTCTTCTATAACCTCGCGTTTTTCACCATTCTGGCGTTCACGCCGTTTGTGCTGGATATGCCGGCGCGCTCGGTGGGCCTGATTTTCTTTGGCTGGGGCATTCTGCTGGCCATTTTTTCTGTGCTGGTTGCGCCGCGCCTGCAGGCCCGCTTCAGCGCCGTGCAGATTCTCAGTGGCAGTATGACCGGTCTGGCGCTGCTGCTGGCGGTAATGACGGTCGCCGTGCTGACCGGTGCGCCGAAAAGCTGGCTGGCCGCCTGCGTGGTGTTGTCGGGCGCGGTGTCCGGTATCGCCAATACGGTGTACACCGAACTGGCGCTTGAGGTATCGGACTCACCGCGTCCGGTGGCCTCTGCCGGTTATAATTTTGTGCGCTGGTTTGCCGGTGTTCTGGCCCCCTGGCTGGCGCCGGAACTGGCGCAGGCGCTGGGCGCTGAGGCGGCCTTCGCCGTCGCGGCCATCGCTGCTCTGGCCGCTGCCGGCCTGCTGATCGCCCGCCGCCGTTCGCTGGCTATTCACCACGCCGGAGCGCTGACACCGGCGCCGGTACGCCCGGTGATGGTGGCGCTAGCCGGCACGCTCGACGACGCCGCGCTGGTGCTGCGCGGTGCACAACTGGCGCAGCTGTATCAGGCACCACTGGAACTGCTGCATGCCCGCACCTGGGAAACCGTGGCCGGTCAGGCGCAGGAAACCGAAAGCGCCGCCCGCGCCCATGCCGTGCTGGAATTCGCCCGCTCACAGGTTCTGCCCGAGGTCACAGACGTCACCACCACCCTGCTGGAAACGCCGGCCTCGCATCTGGCGTCGACCCTGCTCGATGCCCTGCGCAACCGCCAGCCGCAGACGCTGGTGATCGGCCACCGCAGCGATCAGCGCTTTGCCCACATTCAGCACACCGAGCTGGCCGAACTGCTGGCGCGCTTCCGCCTGCCCTGTGAATTGCTGATGGTGTCGGCCGCGCAGGGCGCTCACGGCAGCGCTCTCATCGACCAGACAAGCGACAAGACCAGCAAGCGCGCACAGGTAACGGCCTGAGCCCGGCGCTGGAAACCCCAGAAAGCCCCTGACTCTTTTACCGTTACGGCAGCCAAGGTCGGCCCACGGCACACAGCCCTCGGTACACAGCCCATGACACGCCAAACGCCCGCTTTTTGCGGGCGTTTGCCTTACTGCACAGGCAGATGGCGGAACAGCCGCTATGCTCTGTTCGCCCCCGGCATTCAGCGCCTGTGACGGGGTGCACTTTATGCCGCCAGACAATAGACCTGCGCCATTGCTGAGGCCTGCAATCTGCGCGACAATAGCGCCCCTTTTTTCCCGACCGGCAAAATGCCCGGTCCCCCAGAGAACCAATTTCAGGAGTCGTTACATGACAACTCGTACCGAACTGGCGAACGCCATCCGCGCACTGAGCATGGACGCCGTACAAAAAGCCAAATCCGGTCACCCGGGCGCCCCGATGGGCATGGCCGATATCGCCGAAGTTCTGTGGAACGACTACCTCCAGCACAACCCGTCCAATCCGGAATGGGCAGACCGCGACCGCTTCATTCTGTCGAACGGTCACGGTTCTATGCTGATTTACTCCCTGCTGCACCTGAGCGGTTACGATCTGTCCATCGACGATCTGAAGAACTTCCGTCAGCTGCACTCCAAAACCCCGGGTCACCCGGAATACGGTTACGCGCCTGGCATTGAAACCACCACGGGCCCTCTGGGTCAGGGTATTGCCAACGGCGTGGGCATGGCGCTGGCCGAAAAAGTGCTGGCCGGCCAGTTCAACCGTGAAGGTCACGACATCGTTGACCACTACACCTATGTGTTCATGGGTGACGGCTGCATGATGGAAGGTATCTCCCACGAAGCCTGCTCTCTGGCCGGTACTCTGGGTCTGGGCAAACTGATTGCCTTCTACGATGACAACGGCATCTCCATCGACGGCGAAGTGGAAGGCTGGTTCACCGACGACACCGTGAAGCGTTTCGAGTCTTACGGCTGGCAGGTAATTCCACGCGTGAACGGTCACGATCCGGTGGAAATCAAACAAGCCATCGAAACCGCGCGCGCCAACAGCGAACAGCCAACCCTGATCTGCTGCAAAACCATCATTGGTTTCGGTTCACCGAACAAAGAAGGTAAAGAAGAGTGTCACGGCGCCCCACTGGGTGACGACGAAATCGCACTCACCCGCGAACGTCTGGGCTGGAAACACGGCGCCTTCGAAATTCCGGAAAATGTGTACGCCGGCTGGAACGCCAAAGACAAAGGCGCTGCCGCTGAAAGCGCATGGGATGCGAAATTCGCTGCCTACGCTGCTGCTTTCCCGGAACTGGCTGCCGAATTCAAACGCCGCGTAGCCGGCGAACTGCCAGCCGACTTCAGCGCCCAGGCGCAGGCCTACATCAACGAATGTCAGGCCAAAGGCGAAGTGGTTGCTTCCCGTAAAGCCTCACAGAACACCCTGAACGCCTTCGGCCCACTGCTGCCGGAATTCCTCGGCGGTTCTGCCGACCTGGCAGGCTCCAACCTGACCCTGTGGAAAGGCTGCAAAGGCGTGAGCGAAACCGACGCCTCCGGTAACTACGTGTTCTACGGCGTACGTGAATTCGCCATGAGCGCCATGATGAACGGTATCGCCCTGCACAAAGGTTTCGTGCCTTATGGCGCCACCTTCCTGATGTTTATGGAATACGCCCGTAACGCCGTGCGTATGGCCGCACTGATGAAACAGCGTTCTATCTTCGTTTACACCCACGACTCCATCGGTCTGGGCGAAGACGGTCCGACTCACCAGCCGGTTGAACAGGTGGCCAACCTGCGCAACACCCCGAATCTGGAAACCTGGCGTCCATGCGACACCGTTGAATCCGCCACGGCGTGGAAATCAGCGGTTGAGCGTAAAGACGGCCCAAGCGCGCTGATTTTCTCGCGTCAGAACCTGAAGCATCAGGACCGCAGCGCCGCTCAGGTAGCCGATATCGCTAAAGGTGGTTACGTGCTGAAAGATTGCGCCGGTAAGCCGGACGCCATCATCATCGCCACCGGTTCTGAAGTAGAACTGGCGACTGCCGCTGCTGAACAGCTGGCTGGCAAAAACGTACGCGTGGTGTCTATGCCGTGTGCCGAAGTGTTCTGCAAACAGGACGCCGCTTACATCGAATCGGTACTGCCAGCCTCTGTGTCTGCCCGCGTGGCGGTAGAAGCGCTGCACAAAGATTACTGGTACAAGTTTGTCGGCCTGAACGGCAAGATCATCGGTATGGACACCTTTGGTGAATCCGCACCGGCGGCGGCGCTGTTCAAAGAGTTCGGCATCACCACGGAAGCCGTTGTTGAAGCGGTTAACAGCCTGATTTAATCAGCGCTGTCACTGCTGACCTTACCGTCAGACCCGATTGCCGGAGCCGCATTTTGCTTAGCTCCGGCAATTTTATTTGTGGCGTCAGTTTTTATTGATGCCCTTTTTGTAGGCGCCCTTTTTGCAGGCGACCTTAGTTTTTCCAGACCAACGAATACCCGGAACTGCCATGCTTAAAAAACACCAGCTCGAACTGTTAAGCCCAGCCCGTGATGTCGGCATCGCCAAAGAAGCGATTCTGCACGGTGCGGACGCGGTGTACATCGGCGGTCCGAGCTTCGGTGCACGCCATAACGCCAGCAACTCGGTGGCCGACATTGCCGGCCTGGTGGAGTTTGCCCGGTTATTCCACGCAAAAGTGTTCGTCACCCTGAACACCATTCTGCACGACGACGAAGTTGAACCGGCACGTCAGCTGATTCACCAGCTGTACGACGCCGGTGTCGATGCGTTAATTGTGCAGGACATGGGTGTACTGGAAATGGATATTCCGCCGATCGAGCTGCACGCCTCGACCCAGTGCGACATCCGCCGTCTGGAAAAGGCGCAGTTTTTATCTCAGGCCGGTTTTTCCCAGATCGTACTGGCGCGCGAATTAAACCTGCAGGAAATCAAAGCCATTGCCGACAGCGTCGATGCGGCGGTGGAATTCTTTATTCACGGCGCACTGTGCGTGGCGTTTTCCGGTCAGTGCAATATTTCTCACGCCCAGACCGGGCGCAGCGCCAACCGCGGCGATTGCTCTCAGGCCTGTCGTCTGCCGTACACCTTAAAAGACGATAACGGCGCTGTGGTTGCCTATGACAAGCACCTGCTGTCGATGAAAGACAACAACCAGACCGCCAATATGCGCGATCTGGTGGATGCCGGCGTGCGCTCCTTCAAAATTGAAGGCCGCTATAAAGACGTCAGCTACGTTAAAAACATCACCGCGCATTACCGCAAACTGCTGGACGACATTCTTAATGAACGTCCGGAACTGGCCCGTGCCTCCAGCGGTTATACCGAGCATTTCTTTGCCCCGAACCCGGATAAAACCTTCCATCGCGGCAGCACAGATTACTTCGTCAGCGAACGCAAAATTGATATCGGTGCCTTCGACTCGCCGAAATTCGTTGGCCTGCCGGTGGGCGAACTGATTGGTGTGGGAAAAAACGAATTAACGGTGCAGACCGATACCGAACTGACCAATGGTGACGGTCTGAACGTACTGGTGAAACGCGAAGTGGTCGGCTTCCGTGTGAATACCGTGCAGCCACTGTGCGACTTCGACTTACCACCCGAAGGGCATGAGGATGACAACGGCCAGCCGAAGCACGTATGGCAGTACCGGGTTACACCCAATGAAATGCCGCCTGAACTGAATAAACTGCGTCTGCCGACGGTACTCAACCGTAACCTCGACCACAACTGGCAACAGGCGCTGCTGAAAACCTCCGCCGAGCGCCGCGTGCTGGTGAACTGGGTTATTAACAGCACGCAGGATGCGCTGACCGCCACCGTCACCAGCACAGAAGGAACCGGTGATGCCGGCATCAGCGTCAGCGCCACTTTGAACGGCCCGTTTGAGCCGGCGAAGAACGCCGGAAAAGCCCTGCAGCAACTGCAGGACACCTTCGCCCAGCTGGGCAATACCATTTATCACGCCGACCAGATTAACGTTGAAGGCGACGCCTGGTTTATTCCCGGCTCGCAATTAAAAGCGCTGCGCCGCGACTTAATTGAGGCGTTAACCGCTGAGCGGGTAAAAGCTCATCCACGCGGTTTCCGTAAAGCCGTAAGCGAGCCCGCACCGGTTTATCCCGATACCCAGCTGTCGTTCCTTGATAACGTATACAACGAAAAAGCGCGCGCCTTTTATCAGCGCTTTGGCGTGCAGTTAATCGAAGCGGCGTTTGAAGCGCACGAAGAAACCGGCGACGTGCCGGTGATGATCACCAAGCACTGCCTGCGTTTCTCATTTAATTTGTGCCCGAAACAGGCCAAAGGCGTAACCGGTGTTATCACCAAGGTCAAAGACATGCAGCTGGTGCACGGCGATGAAGTGCTGACCCTGAAGTTCGACTGCAAGCCTTGTGAAATGCACGTAGTGGGTAAAATAAAACCGCATATTTTCAACAGCGCCCAACCGGGCAGCATGGAAAGCGGCGTGGGCTTCTTTGACCCGGCGAATCTGATTGCCAGCAGCAAAGACTGATCAGCAAGATTTTAAGCCTGCCCATAAAGAACCGGCGAAAGCCGGTTTTTTATTGACTGACATCGAATATTAAACATAAACACTCACTGATCGACTGTCTGACAATTTACAGAATAAAGCCATTCAACTCATGATTAATTGATATTTAAATTAATTAAATAGGGGACATTTTTCGTCACCTTTGACCGGATAAATACGTTGTTTTGTGAGCCCAAACACAGGATCGACGATGTAAAGATCGGGCTTACATGAGTTTGTGAATTACTTCTTGTTTCTTCACCTGCCTCTGACCTTAGAGTCCGCACCCTGGCCGGATAAGAGTCCGCGATGACCGTGGCCATGACGTTTACTTTTCGGGGGCATAATCGTGTTAATCAAAAAAATTCCAACCGGGCTGGCGATTTTCCTGTCAGCCATTCTGCTGACCGCTTGTGGCGGCAGCAGCACAAAATCTCACTTACCGGCCGGCGCCGGTGACAGCGAAAGCCAGACCAGCAGCGACGATAATTCAGCGGAAAATCCAGAGTCGGAAGAATCTGGCTCGGAAGAATCTGGCTCGGAAGAATCTGGCTCGGAAGAATCCGGCTCGGAAGAATCTGGCTCGGAAGAATCTGGCGCTGAAGAATCCGGCTCTGAAGAATCCGGCTCGGACGAATCCGGCTCTGACGAATCTGGCTCGGAAGAATCCGGCTCAGACGAATCCAGCGAAGACGAATCCAGCGAAGACGAATCCAGCGAAGACGAATCCGTCAGCGAGGGCTATCCGTCCTTTATTTCGGACCCCGTGGCCGATGCCGTTATCGTGACCTCTGCCGAGGGTCTTGAGGACGCACTGGAAAGCGCCAGCGCCGGTGATGTGATTTATCTGGCCGCCGGCACCTACGCCTTCAGTTCACCGCTGACACTGGATGCGTCCGGTACCGAAGCCGCACCGATTGTGCTCAGCCGCACTCCGGGTGCTGACCGCCCTGTGCTGGATTTCTCCGCCATGTCTGAAAGCGGCAGTAACCGCGGTCTGGAACTGAGCGGTGATTACTGGCATTTGTACGGTTTCGATATGACCCAAGCCGGTGACAATTGCCTGCACGTGACCGGTTCCTACAACACCATCGAATTTCTCAGCGCTTCGCGCTGTGCCGACACCGGCGTACAGCTGGACGGTGGTGCCGCGCATAATCTGGTGAAAAACGTCGACTCCTATTACAACGCAGATTCAACGCTGGAAAACGCCGATGGTTTTGCCGCCAAACTGGGCGTGGGTACCGGCAATTATTTCTACGGCTGCCGCGCCTGGAATAATCTGGACGATGGCTTCGATGGCTACCTGCGGGACAACGGGTCGTCGGTGACCACGACGTACGAAAATACCTGGGTGTTCCGCAACGGTTATAAAGAAGACGGCACACTGGGCGCCGGCGATGGCAACGGTTTTAAAAGTGGCGGCAGTGATGGCAAAGATCTCGCCCACAACGCGGTGTATATCCGCACCATTTCTGCCGGCAACTCCGCCGACGGTTACGACCAGAACAGCAATCGTGGCAGTGTCACCATGTACCATGCCGTTGCGTACGCCAACAACCGCAACATCGGCATGGGCGACTCGAACGGGCTGGCCAGCCTGACCATCAAAAACAGCGCTTCGCTGAGTGGCAGCTCGTCGGATAAATTCGGCGCAACCAGCACAGATATCAGCAACAACAGCTGGCAAAACAGCCTATCGCTGACCAGTGCCGACGTGGCATCGCTGGATATCGATGAGCTGTCGGCGGCACGCAAAGCGGATGGCAGCCTGCCGGACGTCAGCTTCTTTCAGCTCACCGCAGGCAGCGATCTGATCGACGCCGGTACGGATGTTGGCCTGAGTTACGAAGGCAGTGCACCGGATATCGGTGTATTTGAGAAAGAATAACAACCGAGAAACAACAGAATAATAACTGCACTGCCAATCTGGCCCTCTGGAGGTACTCAAAGGGCCAGATTTCCGGTTTCTGCCGCGGATTGTTTGGTGTGCCACGGGGGCTTGGCTATTCTGTTGGAGACACTCCGTAACCGGAACAGCCAACGTGACACCGTCCAGGCGCCCGACCTTATTATCGTTACCGACCTTGCTGAGCTCTGCACTGAGCTCTGTAAGGGGCTCTGCACTGAAAACCGTGCTGATCAGCGGCCTGCTGTTCAGCGTTCCCAGCTGGGGCCACGGCGATGTCTATGCGGTCATCGCCAAGAGCAGCACCGATATTAATTTTCTGGCGGTGCAGGAAGGCTGCCAGCAGGAAGCGGCGAAGCACAAAGACAGCTGCGAGCTGCTGGGCCCGGAGGGCAGCGCCAATCCCAGGGTTCAGTATCAGGTGCTCAATAACGCGGTGAACGACCGCCGTTACGCCGCCATCGGCCTGTCGGTCACCCGTGGCGATGTACTGGCCAAGGCCGCCGCCAACGCCACCGTACCCATCATTACCTTCGACTCCCCGTTTCCGGCCGCCATGAAACATCTGGCACAAGCCTATGTCGGTCCGGACAACGAAGACATAGGCCGCGTGCTGGGCAAACTGGTTACGGAATATCACCCCAAAGGCGGCCAGCTGTGCATCATGACCGCCGCCGCGGATACGAATCTGGACAACCGCGTGCTGGGACTGCGCCGCCAGCTCAGTGGCAACCCGGATCTGGTGATGGGTCAGCGCCTGCGCGGCGAAAATGGCTGGTCTGAAAGTCTGCGTTGCCCGTGGGAAAACAGTGACGACCCGGAACGCACCATGGGCCAGCTGAAAACCACTCTGCAGGACACCTCAGCCACCGTCTTTGTATCCGTCGGCTCCTGGCCCATTGTCAGCCCGGATGATTTCCGCAATCTGGTCAGCCCCTATTACGACCAGCTCAACGAACGCAGCCTGATTATTACCACAGGTGTTACCACCCCCGAACAGCGCATGCTGGTGAACGATGGTCTTGTGCGTGCGTTTGTGCGCATCGACTTTAACGGCATGGGCCGTCAGCTGTATCAGCTTATGCGCACCGCCCGCGAAAATCCGGCCAATGTTCATGACCTGATTGCGCCGGTCAACATCATCCGCCCTCTGTAAGTGCGGTGTAAAAGCCGCGCCAAAAACACGCTTCTTTACACAGAACCCGCTGTTCTGCCGTTACCATGCGCCCATGGACGACTTGAGCAACAGGCAGGGATATTCAGCCGACGTTAACCGCGCACACCGGGAGAACCAGGGTGAAATTTTCCATCTGTGTTATGGCCGCACTGCTGGCTGTACCCGCCGCTTACGCCGGCAATAAAAACAGCGTGTGGATGCTGGCCACCGTCAGTAATCAGGGCACAACCCATACCCGCACGTTATTTTTTTACGACCCGGCCATCCGCTCGATCAGCGACTGCAAAGACGAAGTCATGCGCGGCCGCCTGAATCAGTGGCGTTATTACAACCCGCCGTCCGATCGCAGTTTTTCAGCCGGTGAAGCGATGAATTTCCGCTGCGTTGAAGCCACTGCCACCCCGGCAAAATGGATCCGTAATACGCCGTTTAACCTGACCTACCGCATGCGCATCGACAACAATGCACTGACACTGGCACCGGAAAATACCTATGCCGAATGTTTGTCCGACGGCGGCAACGACAACGGCAGTTACTGCACCAGCGCCAGCCAGCGCGTGAGCTTCTGACCCGTCTCCTGCACGATAGCCATAAAAAAAGCGGAGCCTGGCTCCGCTTTTTTATTAACCAATTCACAGCTGCTTACTGTTTGGCTTACTGCTGAGCTTTCAGCCAGCCCAGCAACTGAGCGCGTTCATCATCGGTCATGGCCGTGATATTACCCAGCGGCATATAGTTGGTCTGCAAGGCACTGATCATACGGTCTTTGTACTGCAGCAACTGAACTTCTGATTCGAGAATAATGCCCGCTGGGGCGCTGGTGAACATGCCATTGGTCGGTTGCCCGGCGTGGCATTCCGCGCAGCGCAGATGGGTAATATGCAGCGCCTGATCGCTGTTAATGACCGCACCTGTGGTGGCGACCGGCTTGGGTGCCATCACAGCGGCCAGTGCCAGCGTCAGCAGAAACGCCGCGACCAGATAACCCGGTTTTACACCCGCACCCTGAGTTTTTAAATTCAGGAAATGACGGATCAGACCGGTAATTACGCCGATAACCGCCAGCACCAGCCAGGCGTATTCGTGGCCATAGGTCATGGGGTAGTGGTTGCTGATCATGATGAAAACCAGCGGCAGGGTCAGGTAGTTGTTGTGCGTCGAACGCAGCTTAGCCAGCACGGCGTAAATGGCCTGCGGCTTTTCACCGGCGGTCACCGCACGCACCAGCTCGCGCTGCGACGGCATAATGCCAAAGAACACGTTACCGGCCATGATGCTGCCGATTAACGCGCCAACGTGCAGATACGCCGCCCGATCGGCAAACAACTGATCCGCCAGCCACGCCATAAACACCAGAAACACAAACAGCACCGAGGCAAAACCTTTATTGCTGTTGCGCAGCGGGCTTTTAATCAGCGCTTCGTATACGGCAAAACCAGCAAACAGGTACAGCAGACTGGCACCGATCGCCTGCCACTGACTGAACGCCACTTTGGCCGGGTCGATCAGATACTGATTGGCGCCCCAGTAATACAGCACGGTCAGCAGCGAGAAGCCGGTCAGCCAGGTGGTGTAGGCTTCCCATTTAAACCAGTGCAGGTTGTGCGGCATGCTCGGTGGACCAAGCTGGTATTTGGCCACTTCATAAAAGCCACCGCCGTGAATGGCGGACAACTGGCCTTTAATGCCTTTGGCTTCATTTTCCGGTGTTGCCTTTTCCAGACTCAGGTCGAGCCAGACGAAATAAAACGATGCGCCGATCCAGGCAATGCCCGCCAGCACGTGAAACCAGCGCAGAAACAGGTTCAGCCAGTCAAAGATATAGCCTTCCATTAACAGGCCTCCGCTTTGGTCCAGACAGAACGACCGGCAACGAAGGTTTCGCGCACAGCGCGGTCATCGCCGAGAATCATCAGACTGAACAGGGTTTCATCCAGGGTTTTGCAGATCGACTGACGACGTTTCATCAGATCGGTACCGGCCAGATCCAGCACCACAAAATCGGCTTCTTTGCCGCTTTCAAAGTTACCGATCTTATCGTCCACCGACAGCGCCTTGGCGTTGCCCAGCGTCATCATGTAAAAGGCGCGTTGCGGCGCCAGTTTGCTGCCTTTCAGCTGGCAGATTTTGTAGGCTTCGTTCATGGTCTGCAGCATAGAGAAACTGGTTCCGCCGCCGACATCGGTGGCCACGCTGACGTCCACCGGGAACGGCTGATCATCGAGCTGGAATAAACCACTGCCGAGGAACAGATTCGACGTCGGGCAGAACGAAATCTTACTGCCGGTTTCACTCATGCGCTGATAATCCTCAGCATCGAGGTGCACGCAGTGAGCAAATACGCTGCGCGGGCCGAGCAGACCATAATGATCATAGACGTCTAAATAGCTCTTACGCTCCGGATACAGCTCGCGCACGAAGGCAATTTCATCCAGGTTTTCTGCCAGATGAGTCTGCATATAAACACCCGGATTATCGGCCAGCAGTTGTCCTGCCGCCGCCAGTTGTTCCGGTGTGGAGGTAATGGCAAAGCGCGGCGTAATGGCGTACAGCTGACGGCCATTATTATGCCAGCGGTCGATCAGCTCCTGAGTGTCGGCTACCGAGCTTTCGACCGTATCGCACAGGGCTTCCGGCGCGTGACGGTTCATCATCACTTTGCCGCAGATCATGCGCGTATTCAGACGCTGACTGATTTCGAAAAAGGCATCCACAGCACTCTTGTGCACAGTACCGAACACCAGGGCGGTGGTGGTGCCGTTTTTCAGCAGTTCTTTCAGGAAGAATTCCGCAGCGCTGTTGGCCACGTCCGGGTTGGCGAAATTGACTTCCGTCGGGAAGGTGTAATTGTTCAGCCAGTCGAGCAGCTGCTCACCGTAGGAGGCAATCACATCCACTTGCGGATAATGAATATGCGTGTCGATAAAGCCCGGCATAATCAGGGCGTTGTCGTACTGAGTCACGCGGATACCCGGATACTGAGCCAGCAGCGTAGGCGCATCGCCACAGCCAACCACAGTGCCGGCATCGGCGTCGGTTACCAGCAGGCCATCGGCAAAATACTGGGGAGTCTGTTCATCGAGGAAATGCAGAACGCGTCCCCGGTAGCCCTGATAATTCATGCTATTTCTCACAAGTCTATACGGATATTCCAATCGTCCGGAAAGAAGGATTCTTCCAGATTATTGCCCGGACCAACGCGATCGACGATCCAGAAATCACACACACGGTTTAATGCCAGCAACGGATGATGCCAGCAATTGGCTTTGTAATTCACGCCTTCCTCGCCCGTGGCGAGAAACAGCTTAAATGTGGATGGGTCCGGCGCATCATCACCAAGACACACCAGCACCAGATACGGCTCATCCGACGACGGCAGAAACGCCTGACTGCCGAGCGGATGACGCTCCATCATGCCGATGCTCATCGGCAGGGTGCGCGGCTGGGCACGGAAAATACTGATAATGCCCTGCCCGCTTTGTGGTGCGGCTCCCACGGTGACCTGCGCCAGATTGTGGTAACGCTCGGTAGTGCCGTTATTGATCATAATCGGCTTACCACGCACGCTCACCAGCTCACCGAACGGCGCAAAGGCTTCCGGGGTTAATGGTTCCGGCTTCAGCAATAAGTCCATCATTCAGACCTCTTATGAACCACGGTAAGTCGAGAAACCATTGGCCGACAGCAACAGCGGTACATGGTAGTGCTCGGTGGGCGCATCGATTTCAAACAGAATATCCACCTGCGGGTACAGCGTGCTAAGGCCCTGCGCGGCGTAATAGGCACCGGTGGCAAATTCCAGCTTGTACAGACCGGCTTCGCGCTCACGGGTGCCCAGCCAGTCGATAATGCGGCCGTCGTCGTTGGTCGCAGCACTGGCCATACTCTGCCATTGCGGGTCAGTTACCGACGCGGTTGCCGATTTAAATAAACGCACCTCAACCCCCACGGCCGGACGGCCGCGCTGGGTGTCTAAGATATGCGTTGTAATCACACTCTTTTGCATACTCTGTTCCTTACTGCGCCAGACCGAGAATCTTTTTAATGCGCAGGTCGGTAATCATCATCTGATTTTCTGCGGCATTGCGGATTTCCTGTTCACGGCTGTTCGGCAGTCGTTGTTCCAGCAGCGCCAGCATCTGCTCAGCGCTTTTACCTGTGGCAAATACGATAAAAATAAAACCAAATTTTTCTTCGTAAGCGCTGTTGCCTTCGGCCAGAGCCTGCAAAACGGCTTCCGGCGCACCGCTGGCACCACTCTGCTCATGCGAGGCGATGGCTTTGGTGTTGGCGTATTTGGCGCGCAGCGAGTTTACATCACCGATTTTCGGATGGGCGGTAAAGGCCTGCAGAAAATCAGGCTCTTCCATGGTCCACCAGAATTCATCAGCCTTGTGCAGCAGCTCGTCCACCGATGCGTACGGGCGCGCCGCCACCACCTTGGCCACCCAACGCTCCGCCGCACAGCAGCTGGTGAAGGCGGCGGTGACATCCGCCACCGTCAGATTATTCAGTTCATCCAGCGTCATTTGGCATCCTTCAGGAATCCATACACTCTTAAACGGCTGATGCCGCCATCCGGGTACATATTCAGTTTGATGTGAGTAAAGGTCTGCTCACCACTGATCACTTCGTCTTTGTAGAAATGCTCGGCATCGGCGGTCAGTTTCTGACGCTCAATCACAGGCACCCAGTCGGACGTTTCCTGCGGGTGCTGGCCTTCCGGCATGGAAATGCCCAGCAGCGAGAAACCATCCGGGTAGTTGCCTTTAAAGTGCGCGGTATCGACCACCACTTTTTTGATGCTGCCGGTGCCGGCCAGTTTCACAATAATCCAGTCGCACTCACGGCCACCACGACGACGTTTGGTTTCCCAGCCGTCACCCATGTTCACGCCACGGTCCGGCATGATCAGGTTGCTCATGGAGCTGAAGAACATATCGCTGCATTCAATCGGACGGGCGCCGTTTTTCACGAACGCCAGATCCACAGGTTCACCCGGCAGGAACCAGTTGTTGTCCATCACGGCTTCGCCGTACACGCGCAGACGGGCGATACCACCGTCCGGGAAGCTGTTAATGCGCAAATGCGTCCACACACCGTCGGAATCACAGTGAATGAAGTTGTTGCTGTCCGGCTGCACATCCTGCTGCGGCACAATCATGGTCCAGTGGGTGCTGGCATCCGGTGCGGTTTTGCTGTTGCAGGCTTCAATCGACACCTGCTTTGGCGCATTACCGGCAAAGTGCGTGGTGCACACGTTAAAGCCTTTAATGCGGCCCTGAGTGCCCAGTTTCAGCACGGCCCAGTCGTAGCCCACCACGCGCTTACGGCGGCTTTCCCAGCCGTCCATCCACTTACCGCGGTCAGTGTATTTACCAACAATAAACACCGGATCTTCTGGCTTGATCAGGTTTTCCATCTCGGCAAAGAAATCGTCACTGCAGTCCAGCACCTGTCCACCCAAGCGACGGTTCGCCAGATCGATCCACTCAGAAAACGGATGTTTTTCAGCTTTTTGCATGTTGTTCACTCAGAGGTTTGTTGTTCAGTCTTACCAGCCGGTTGAAGGGTCAGTGACTGTTTTATGTCTTTCCAGTTGAGGCCTTTACGGCGGGCCACACCGGTGTTGTGTTCGTAATCGTCACTCATGCCGGAATTAAACCGGCTGAGTAATTGCGCCGAAATCGAAACGGCGACTTCCATCGGTAACTTGCCGCCCACTTCGGCCAGGCCGACCGGCATGGTTAAGCGGGAAAATTCCGTATCGGTAAATCCTTCGTGGCTTAATCGCATATGAAAGCGTTCGGTTTTGGTGGCCGAACCAATGCAGCCAACAAAGGCAAAGTCATCGCGCACCAGCGCAGCTTTCAGCAGGTCGTAATCGAGCTGATGATTGTGCGTGAGAATAATCAGCTCACTGCCCGCAGGCAGTTGCGCGATGATGTCCACCGGATTGTCCAGCAGGCGGCACTGAATATTCGCGGCCAGTTCATCCTCAGCCGGAAACTGCTCGGCGCGGTTATCCACCCAGAGCACCTGACGTGGCAAGGCACCCAGAATCTGCATCAATGCCTTGGCCACATGGCCGGCACCGAACACCACCACGGGACGCGCGCTTTTAATAAAGACTTCGAGCATCACCGACACACTGCCACCACAGCACTGACCGGCTTTGGCTGCCAGCGGCATATTTTCAAGCTTTTGAAGAATCTGAGGTGTCTTATGCGCCGCCAGTAATTCACGTGCTTTGTGCACCAGCTGAAATTCCAGCTGGCCGCCACCTAAGGTGTCGAACTGATCGTCGGCGGTAATCACCATTTTCGCGCCCGGATCGCGCGGCACAGAGCCGGCGCTGCCCATCACGGTAGCAATGACGTACGACTCACCTTTCTGTTCGCAGCGGGAAATGGCTTCAAACCAGCGCACAAATTTCATGCTTACGCCTCCGCGCTGTTCAGCGCCTGCATGGCCATCACCGCGTTCAGTACACGTTCCGGCGTGGCCGGCGTATCCAGCTGCGGACTGACTTTATAATCCGCCACGCTGGCCACCGCATCGCGCAGGGCACACCAGACCGAAATACCATGCATTAACGGCGGTTCACCCACGGCCTTGGAGTTGTAGATGGTGTCTTCACTGTTCGGGCGGTCAAACAGGCGCACACTGAAGTGTACAGGGATATCCACTGAGGTCGGAATTTTATAGGTCGCGGCCGACGCCGACGCCAGACGGCCTTTGGCATCCCACAGCAGTTCTTCGGTGGTCAGCCAGCCCATACCCTGAATAAAGCCACCTTCGATCTGACCGATATCAATCGCCGGGTTCAGAGACGTACCCACATCGTGCAGCACATCGGCGCGCAGCACTTTGTATTCGCCGGTTAAAGTGTCGATTTCCACTTCAGAGCAGGCAGCACCGAAGGCGTAATAGAAAAACGGACGGCCAGTGGCGGTTTTACGGTCGTAGTGAATTTTCGGCGTGCTGTAAAATCCCGCCGCCGACAGCGAAATACGGTTGCGGTAAGCCAGATCAGTGAACTCGCCGAAGGCGATCCACTCTTCTTTACCGTCTTTGCTGATCACCACGTGGTTATTTTCAAAACGCACGTCGCCAGTTGTTACGGAAAAATGCTTCGCCGCAAAATCCACCAGACGCGTTTTAATCATCTGACAGGCATTCTGCGCGGCTTTACCGTTTAAATCCGAACCAGACGACGCGGCCGTGGCTGACGTGTTCGGCACTTTGTCGGTGGTGGTGGCGGAGACCATGACCATGTCGATGTCGATATCGAATTCGTTGGCCACGACCTGAGCCACCTTGGTGTACAGACCCTGACCCATTTCCGTACCACCGTGGTTCAGGTGCACAGAACCGTCGGTGTACACATGCACCAGTGCACCGGCCTGATTCAGGAATTGCAGGGTAAAGGAAATACCAAAGCGAATGGGCGTTAACGCCAGACCGCGCTTTTTAAACGGGTTCTGGGCATTAAAGGTTTTAATCGCTTCTCGACGGACGCGGTAATCGCAGTCTTTTTCCAGCGTTTCGATCAGTTCCGGCAGAATAAAATGTTCAATCGGCTGACCGTAATGGGTACATTCGCCATCCTGATAATAATTCAGTTTGCGCACATCGAGCGGGTCTTTACCCACTTTGCGCGCAATATCATCGAGCATGCATTCGGCGAAAATCATGCCCTGCGGACCACCGAAACCACGGAACGCGGTATTGGATACGGTGTTGGTGCGGCAGCGGTGACCGATGACCCGGGTGTCGTGCAGGTTATAGGCGTTATCAACGTGGAACATGGCACGGTCGACAATGGCGTCGGATAAATCGGCGGTATAACCGCAGAAACCGGCCAGCTCAATATCGGCACCGAGAATTTTGCCTTCTTCGGTAATGCCCAGTTCATAACGGTTAAGAAAATCGTGGCGCTTACCGGTCAGCACCATATCGTCCTGACGGTCGAGACGCATTTTTACCGGACGGTTCAGACGGGTGGCAAATACCGAGGCGATACACGCCCACTGCGCAGCCTGAGTTTCTTTACCACCGAAACCACCGCCCATACGCCGCACTTCGACGTTGATGTGGTTGATCGGTACATCGAGCACTTCGGCCACCAGTTTCTGCACTTCCGACGGGTGCTGAGTCGAGCAATGCACTTTCATGCTGCCGTCTTCACCCGGAATGGCGTAGCTGATCTGACCTTCGAGATAAAACTGTTCCTGACCACGCACGTACAGGCTGCCGGACAAACGCACAGGGGCTTTCGCCAGTGCAGCAGCGGCATCGCCTTTTTGCATGGTGTGGGCAGGATTAACAAAAGAATTCTGCTGCAGGGCGTGTTCGACGCTTAAAATGGCGTCTTCTTCGTCGTATTCCACGACCGCGGCCAGCGCCGCACGTTTCGCCTGCTCAAAGGATTCGGCGACCACCGCGAACAGCGCTTGTCCGTGGAAGTCGACGCGGCCGTCGGCAAATATCAGATCGCCTTTATAGACGGGGCCAATGTCTTTTTCACCGGGAATATCCGCTAGTGTAAGGACGTCCACCACGCCGGGCGACGCCCACACAGGCGCGAGGTCCAGCTTCCGGATTTTTCCGCACGCGATGGTGCTTTTACCAGCCACGGCATGGAGAGTGCCTGCAAGCTCTGGCAGGTCGTCGATATAGGCTGCAGTTCCGAGTACGTGTTTTTCTGCGCTTTCATGAGCAAGTTCTCTTCCGGATTTACCTTTCGCCGGACGCGCGCGGCGTTCGGCCCATGGAGTTACGCGGGACGATGTAAAAGTCATGCTGCATCTCCCTTTTCACAGGTGTGATTGAGTTCGATAAAGGCCTTGGTTAACAGATTACGGGTGACCTGAATCCGGTATTTATCCGTCGCGCGGACATCGGAAATGGGCTGGTAATCCTGGTCAACGAAGGTTGCAGCATGCGTAAACGTCGCCTGAACAAAAGGTTGGCCTGCAAGAGCCGCGCCGGTTTTAATTCCGAGCAGTGGTGTTGCCGCCATCCCTCCACATGCAAGCCTAGCAGCGGTGAGGGTTTCGCCGTCTCTTTTCAGGTACAAAGCGAACAATACGGCGGAGATATCGTCGTCGTAACGTTTGCTCACTTTATGCACCCACAAGGTTTCGTCCGCCCCTAATTTGGGCACACGGATGGCGCGCAGATATTCTCCGGCCACCATCACCGTCTTTTTATAGCCGAGATAAAACTCGCGGATCGGAACGTCGCGACGTCCGTTAATGCCGTCAATTTCCAGCGTTGCATCCAGCGCTAAAAAAACGGGCGGGGTATCGCCAATCGGCGATGCGTTGGCGATATTCCCGCCCAAAGTACCCATATTCCGGATCTGGCGTGAACCAATCCGGTGTAACAGCTGGGCAAACGAAGGAAAATCGGCAGCCAGTGCCTGTTCGGCCTGACTGAAAGTCACAGAGGCGCCCAGCCACAGCTGATCACCCAGATCCTGACACGCATTAAGCGACGCAATGCGGTTAACGCAGATGATGGTGCTGAAGCGACTGAAACGTTGCGTCACCTCCAGACCGGCATCGGTACCGCCCGCCCACAAACGCGCATCGGGGAATTGCTTCAGCAGCGCCTGCAGCTGCTGTTCGGTTTCCGGCATAAACAGACGGCAACCGTCTTTTTCCAGCAACGGCTGATCCGCCGCCTGCGGATCAAAGGTTTGTACACCGCTTCGGGCCGACACCTGCGTAACGTCTTTTTTATCGAGCGCCAGCATACGGTGCGCGGCATCGATAATCGGACGGTAACCGGTGCAACGGCACAGGTTGCCGGACAGCGCCGCGTGAATATCGTCGTTGCTCAATTCGGTCTGGCCGGCACGGACGCAGGCGTTCTGATACAGATTGGTGAGCGACATCACGAAGCCCGGCGTGCAGAAGCCGCATTGCGAGCCATGACATTCCACCATGGCCTGCTGCGCCGGATGCAGATCACCCGGACGGCCGATACCGGAAGGCGTCAGCAGATAACGGTTATGCGCCTGCGCCATCAGCGCAATGCAGGCATTCAGCGTACGGTATTCAATACCGTGCTCCGTCATTTCCCCGAGCATCAGGGTACATGCACCACAATCACCAGCAGCACATCCTTCTTTGATGTCCACTTGCTTCATGTTGGTGCGCAAATATTTCAGAATGGTACAATTTGGATCAATTTCTGAACTTTCAATCCAACGGCCATTTAAGTTAAATCGAATCACGCTTACACCTGTTTTCTGCCTGTCGCGGCCGGCTTTTTATGTGGGGTAAACCCACGCCGTACCGGCTCTTCAGTTACTGTAGGAAACTCTGTAAGAGAATGCACTGCAAATTCCTGACCAACCGGTCAAGCATACATGAAAGGACGCCCCTTTGTGCAGATGGTGCATGTGGCAAGCTAATTGCTAACGATTCGACCAACTGGTCAGCTTTTATGATCTTGAGGAAACCGAGTGTCGTTACAACAAACAACCGAACGCCTCCATCTGAGCGGCATCACCAAGGAATATCCGGGCTGTCTGGCCAATGACGATATCGAACTGGTGGTGAAGGCAGGCGAAACCCACGCACTGCTGGGTGAGAATGGCGCGGGAAAGAGCACCCTGATGAAAGTCATCTACGGGGTGATCCGGCCGGATGCGGGCAGCATCCAGTGGGAAGGTGAGAAAGTTCAGATCCAGGGCCCGGCCCACGCGCGAGATCTGGGCATCGGCATGGTATTCCAGCACTTTTCGCTGTTTGAAACCCTGACCGTGGCGGAAAACATCGCCCTCAGCCTGCCGCCGGAACAAAGCCGCGATATGGAAGCGCTGAGCCAGCGTATCCGCGAAATTTCGACCCATTACGGTATGGCGCTGGAGCCGGACCGTCATGTTCACACCCTGTCCGTGGGTGCCCAGCAGCGTGTTGAGATCGTGCGCTGCCTGCTGCAGAACATCAAACTGCTGATTCTGGACGAGCCAACTTCGGTGCTGACCCCGCAGGAAGTGCGTGAGTTGTTCCGCACCCTGAAGACACTCGCCGCCGAAGGCTGCTCCATTCTGTTCATCTCGCACAAGCTGGATGAAGTTGTGGAGCTTTGTAACGCTGCTACCGTTCTGCGCAACGGCCGTGTTACCGGACGCTGCAATCCGCAGGAAACCACCAGTGAAGAACTGGCGCGCATGATGGTGGGTGACGACACCCCGCTGAATCAGGATTACGAGAAAGCCGTGGGCGGTGATACCGCCCTCAGCATCGAAGGCCTGACCTTCGCGCCGGAAGACCCGTTCGGCGTATCGCTGGAAAACCTCAACCTGACGGTAAAAGCCGGTGAAATCCTCGGCATCGCCGGTGTGGCCGGTAACGGTCAGGACGAACTGTGTGCCCTGCTGTCCGGTGAAGAGCTGAGCGAAAAAGGCGTGATCAGCCTGCTCGGCACCGACATCACCCGCATGAGCCCCGAAGCCCGCCGCCAGCAGGGTTTCGCCTTTGTACCGGAAGAACGCCTGGGCCGCGGTGCGGTGCCGAACATGTCTCTGGTCGATAACGCCCTGCTCAGTGCCAGCCATTGCGGCCTGAAAAACAAGGGCTGGATTCACTACGGCAAGGTCCGCGACTTTGCCCTGAACATCATTGATAAATACAACGTGAAGTGCGCCAACGAAGACGCCCAGGCCAAGAGTCTGTCGGGCGGCAATCTGCAGAAATTCATTATCGGCCGCGAAATTGAACAGCAACCCAAGCTGCTGATCTGCTCGCACCCGACCTGGGGTGTGGATATCGGCGCCGCCATTCTGATCCGTCACGCGCTGATCAACCTGCGCGATCAGGGTGCCGCCATTGTCGTGGTGTCGGAGGACATCGATGAGCTGTACCAGATTTCCGACCGCATTGGCGCCATCTGTGATGGCCGCTTAAGCCCGTTCAAACCGACCAACGAAGTCGGCATCGAAACTCTGGGTCAGTGGATGGCCGGTCAGTTCGATGCGTCCTCTGCACAGGAGGCCGCTCATGCTTAAGCTCGAAAAACGCCAGTCTGACTCGCGCCTGATGGGCTACCTGTCGCCGGTCATCGCCATTGTCGCCACCCTGATCTGTGGCGCCCTGCTGTTTACCTTCCTCGGCCACGATCCGCTGAAGGCACTGCACACCTTTTTCATCCTGCCGCTGAACACGGTGTACGGCTGGACCGAACTGGGCGTAAAAGTGGCTCCGCTGCTGCTGTGCGCCATGGGTCTGACCCTGTGCTACCGCGCCAAAATCTGGAACATCGGTGCAGAAGGCCAGTTCATTATGGGCGCCCTCGGTGGCGGCTATATGGCCCTGCAGTTCCTCGACTTTGAAAGCCGCTGGATCATGGTGCCGATTCTGCTCGCCGGTACGTTAAGTGGTCTGGCCTGGGGCGCTCTGGCGGCCTGGTTAAAAACCCGCTTTAACGCCAACGAAATTCTGACCACCATCATGCTCAACTACATCGCCTTGAACGCGCTGTTGTGGGCGGTGCATGGTCCGCTGAAAGATCCGGGCGGCTTCAACTTCCCGGAATCCGCCATGTTCGCTGACGCCGCCATCCTGCCGCTGTTTGATGAAAGCTACCGCCTGAACATTTCCATTCTGTTCGCGCTGCTGTTCATGGTGGTGATCTGGACCCTGATGTCACGCGCCTGGATCGGTTACCAGATTCAGGTGCTGGGTGAAGACGCCAAAGCCGCCGGTTACGCCGGTTTCAACACCAAAACCCTGACCTGGTTTGCGCTGCTGATGTGCGGCGCGCTGGCCGGTTTTGCCGGTGTTGCGGAAGTAACCGGCCCTATCGGCCAGCTGGTCCCGCAGCTGTCGCCGGGTTACGGCTACGCCGCCATCATTGTGGTATTCCTCGGACGTATGCAGCCACTGGGCATTCTGCTCGCCAGTATGCTGTTGGCCCTGACCTTCATGGGCGGCGAAATGATTCAGATTGAAATGAGTCTGCCAAAATCCCTGACCGGTTTATTCCAGGGTATGTTGCTGTTCTTCCTGCTGGCTGCGGATCTGCTGATCAGTTACCGCGTTGTGTTCAAATCTGCTGTATCCCGGGCCTGATTATGGAACTCGAATTAATTACCAATATTCTCTACGCCACCTTAAAAACCGGTACGCCGCTGATTCTGATCGCGCTCGGTGAAATGGTGTGTGAAAAATCCGGCGTGCTGAACCTGGGTCAGGAAGGCATGCTGCTGGTCGGCGCGGTGACAGGCTTTATCGCCGCCGCCGTTACCGGCAATTATTTTCTGGCGGTTTTCTGTGCCATTTTTGCCGGCATGATGATGTCGCTGCTGTTTGGTTATCTGTCGATCACACTGGCATCGAATCAGGTGGCGACAGGTCTGGCGCTGACCATTTTCGGCGCCGGGTTAAGTGCATTCCTCGGTGCCGGTTATGTCGGTATTGGTCTGGAAGGTATTCAGACTCTGCACATCCCTTTCCTCAGTGATATTCCGGTGATTGGCAAAGTGCTGTTCCAGCACGATCCGCTGGTGTATCTGACGCTGGTTCTGTTTGCTGTGGTGTTCTGGATTTTCCGCTCCACCCGTCTGGGTCTGAAAATCCGTGCAGTCGGTGAAAACCCGGAAGCCGCCAACGCCATCGGTATTCATGTGCATCAGATCCGTTTCATGGCGGTGCTGTTTGGCGGCGCCATGACAGGTCTGGCCGGTGCGTATTTATCACTGGTATACACCCCGATGTGGAGTGACGGCATGTCCGCCGGACGCGGCTGGATTGCGCTGGCTCTGGTGGTGTTTGCCAGCTGGAAAGCCGAACGAATTCTGCTCGGTGCCTACCTGTTTGGCTTTGCCAGTATTATGCATCTGGTATTGCAGGGCACCCGGTTTGAGGTACCGCCAAACATCATGGCCATGCTGCCATATGTGGCGACCATCGTAGTACTGGTCTGGTTGTCTTCGGACGCCATTAAAACCAAGATGAGTGCTCCGAAATCCATCGGCCAGCCGTACCGGCCGATGGTGTAATAAAGCGCAGAATACGCCATTAATCAGCCATTTAATGTTGAATTAAAAATACAGAAAATGGCTGATTAAAAAGCAATTCTGACAATGCAAAATAAAAGGGAAATTTCACTGAAATTCAGTGAACCAAATGGAATTGACTGATACATTGAGTGCGTTGAAATTTTAATTTTTTCATTACCGGAAAACGTGGAGAGAACCATGAAAAAGCAAATCCTGGCACTGGCCGTTATGTCTGCCGCAGCCGTATCTGTTCAGGCCGAACAATTCTGGTCTGACAACAGCGTATCTGTACTGTACGGTTCAGATTACAAAGTTGACGGCCCAAAATTCGACGACGGTAACTCACTGACCACCTACACTCTGGAACACGTTTCCGGTCACAGCTGGGGCGGCCTGTTCTACTTTATGGACCGTCATGTTGGTGACGATGGTTTCACCGCGACCTACAGCGAATTTTCTCCAAAAGTTTACCTGACTCAGTTTGAAGGCGGCGTTGTTAAAAACATCAACGCAGCATTCACTATCGAATCCAGCTCAGGCGGCTTTGACAACTACCTGTACGGTGTTGGCGCTGATCTGGCGATCCCTGGCATGAACTTCGCCAGCGCGACTGTTTACTACGCACAGAACGATGACATCGAAGACGATTACCAGCTGACCCTGACCTACGGCTGGTCTTCTGGCGCCTTCAACATCGACGGTTACATCGACTTCTCAACCGAAACCGATGACAGCAAAGCCAACCTGCACTTCAACCCACAGATCACCTACGATCTGGCGCCAATGCTGGGCAAAACCTTCAGCAAAGTGAAAGTGGGTATCGAGTACAGCTACTGGGGCAACAAATACGGTATCGACGGCGTTGACCAGAATGCCATCAGCGCTCTGCTGAAAGTGCACCTGTAATACCCGCCTGAAACAAAGGGAGCCTCGGCTCCCTTTTTTATCGCTTTGTGCACGAACTGATCAGCCCATGATATGATCGCCCACCCTTTGTAACCGATCCGGTGAATTTGGCTGGAATACCGATGACCACACAGAAGTACAAAACAGGAAAAATCCGCGAGCGGAACAGCGAAAACATTCTGTCAGCCGCTGAACAGGAATTCGTACTGCACGGATTCAAAGGCACCAGCATGCAGGCCATTGCTGACCGCGCCGGTGTGCCGAAAGCCAATATCCATTATTACTTCAAAAACAAAGCCAACCTGTACCGCGCTCTGGTGGAAAATATTCTGACCACCTGGAACGAAGTGCTGGCCGATATGAGCCCGGACAGTGATCCGGCGGAAATACTGGAACTCTTTATCCGCACCAAAGTGCAGCTGGCCTACACCCATCCGAATGCGTCGAAGATTTTCGCCATGGAAATCATTCAGGGCGCGCCGTATCTGAAAGATTACATCAGCGTCAACATGCGCCACTGGGTGAAAGAAAAAGTCGCTGTGATTCAGAGCTGGATTGATCAGGGCAAAATGCGCGCTGTGGATCCGACCCATCTGATTTTTCTTGTCTGGTCGTCTACTCAGCATTACGCCGACTTTGAAACTCAGGTGCTGGAAGTCACGAATAAGCGCAAATACGAAGAAGACGATATTAAACGCGTCAGCGATTTTCTGGTGGATATGATTCTCACCGGTTGCGGCCTGAAACGCTGATCGCGTCTCAGGCGCTTGTGGCCACCAGGCGCAGCCGGCGGTGGCCTTCCCGTACAAAGCGCGGCAGATCGAGCGGAATATCCAGCCGCAGGTGAATCCCCCGCTCGCTGTCGACCACCTCAATGTCCCCCATCAGTACCTGACTCACCAGGTTGTACACCAGATGCATGCCCAGTCCGGTTTTACCGCGCTTGCGCCCGGTGGTGAAGAAGGGGTCGAAGATGCGTTCTTTGACGTCCGGCGTCAGCCCGCAGCCGTCGTCGCGGTAATCGATCAGCAGCCGGTTAAGTTTGGCATCGGCAGTGGCACTGAGGCGGATCTGCACATCACCGCCCCTGGGATAGCCATGATCCAGTGAATTACCGATCAGCGCGCCCAGCACCGTGTGCAGCGTATTGCGACAGGTAATGGCGGTCGGGCTGCCGCTGACATCGCTGCTGATGGTGCACAGAGCGCCGTCGATATCGAAACTGTTGCCATCGCCGCCGGCATCCTGTAGCAACCCCTGCAGAGCAAATTCCGACGGCCGGTCGCTGCTCTGATCCACCGCCAGCGACTTAAAGGTACGCACCAGCCGGTGCGAGCGGTTAAGGTTTTCGTCGATCATCATCAGACCGTCGGCGATGCTGTTGATCAGTTCCGAGAATTTCTGACGGTCGAGCGTACCTTCCTGCATCCGCTGGCGGATCAGGGTCACGGAATCTTCGATGTAACTGCGCGCAGTGACGCAGATGCCCAGCGGCGTATTCAGCTCGTGGGCGACCCCTGCGACCAGACTGCCCATCTGCGCCATTTTCTCAGCCTCGACCAGACGCTTCTGGGTCGAGCGCAATTCATCCACCAGACCATTGAGATCGCTGATCGCCCCGCTCAGCTCCAGCGTGCGCAGCTCGATTTTTTTCTCCAGCCCGACGTTCAGGGTTTCCAGCTCCTGCATGGCCGAATCCCGCTGTTCCAGTGCTTTGCGGATCTGCCCCTGCATGCGTTTCAGCGCCAGCGAGATGCGTTCCAGCTCGTCGTCCGCCGGATCGCGCTCAAGCACCGGCGGCTCGTCCAGCGCGGCTTTATCGGCCCACACCGCCAGTTTCTGCAGATGACGGGTGATCAGCCGCGACACCAGCCACAGCGCCACGGCCGAGATGATCAAGGCCTTGAGGAACTGTGCCCCCAGAATCAGCAGCGTCATGCTCAGCACCTGCTCCCAGATGCGGCTGGTATCCGTCTGCAGATACAGTGAGCCGATGTCGGCGCTGTAACCCGGGCGAGAGAAGGTAATCGGGAAGCGGTATTCATCCGGCGGCGAATCCGTTACCGGTTCACCGGCACTGAAGGTCTGGCCACCGGCGTCCTGCAGCACCACATAAGTGACGTAGGGAAAGTTGAGCAAGCCTTCCAGCTGCGCCCGGATTTGCTGGTCGTCGTACTTCCACAGGCTTTGCGCCAGCGACGGCAGATAGGCGTCGTTGATCTGTCGTACCGCATTGTCACGCAGACCAAATTCGTGCCGGTAGTCGTTCACCAGTACCACCACAGTACTGATCAGCGTCAGACAGCCACTGAGCAACAGCAGCTGCAACAGCAGGCGCCGTCCCAACGCTCCTTTCCATGCCAGATTACGCATCATGCACCGTCCTTACCGTCCGTTTCCGCCCAGTCCGGCGAATCGATATATCCTAGCGCAGCGCTCAGGCTTTAACAGACCATGTTGCCAAATGATCTGTCAGTCAGCAGGGCTATAACGGATTCTTCTTGGCGCCGGAAAAGGCTGTTATGATGCGCCCAGCAGATTAACACTCAGTCACTGCTGACCGGCCCCCGCGCACCTGCGCAACACGGCTGGTCGGGCGGGTGTTGGTCTGACGGGCTGTCAGCCTCACCCGGATTTCAGACACTTCTGAGCAAAACCGGAGCCTTCATGACAACCCTCTGGATTAAAAACCCCAACGCCATTTTTACCGCCAACACCCTCGATGCCCGGGGCGGCCTCGTCGTCCGTGATGGTCATATTGTCGAAGTCCTGAGCGCAGGTCAGACACCAACCCAGACCGTTGACGACACATTCGACGCCAGCGAGCACGTGGTGCTGCCCGGGTTAGTGAATACCCACCACCACTTTTATCAGACCCTCACCCGCGCCTGCCCGCCGGCGCTGAACAAGCGTCTGTTTCCCTGGCTGAAAACCCTGTACCCCATCTGGGCGGGCCTGCAACCGGAGCAGCATGCGCTGGCCACAGAACTGGCCATGGTCGAATTATTGTTGTCGGGTTGCACCACAGTGGCCGACCACCATTATCTGTTCCCGGCCGGGCTGGAAAACGCCATCGATACGCAGGCCGAAGTGGCCCTGAAGCTGGGTATGCGCGCCACCTTAACGCGCGGCTCCATGAGCCTGAGCGAAGATGACGGCGGCCTGCCACCACGCACTGTGGTGCAGAGCGAGCAGGTGATTCTGGACGACAGTGAGCGCCTGATTAAACGCTGGCACCAGCAGGATGAAAAAGGCCTGCTGCAAGTGGCACTGGCCCCCTGCTCGCCGTTTTCGGTGACCACCGACATCATGCGCGCCAGTGCTGAACTGGCCGAACGTTACGATGTGGGTCTGCACACGCATCTGGCGGAAACCGAGGACGAAAATAATTTCTGCCTGCGCATGTTTGGTCAGCGCCCGCTGGATTATCTGGATTCCGTCGGCTGGCTGAATAACCGCACCTGGCTGGCGCATGGCATTCATTTTAACGATGAAGAAGTACAGCGTCTGGGCGCGGCCGGCACCGGTATCTGCCACTGTCCGTCGTCGAACATGGTGCTGGCTTCCGGTATTTGCCGCGTAAAAGAATTACGTGAGGCAGGCAGCCCGGTTGGATTGGGTGTGGATGGCAGTGCCTCGAACGATCACAGCAATTTAATGCAGGAAATCCGTCAGGCGCTGCTGATTCAGCGACTGCGTTATCAGGCCGACGAATTTACCCACGAAGATGCTATTTATCTGGCCACCAAAGGCTCGGCCCAGGTATTACGCCGCGACGATATTGGTGAATTGGCAGTGGGTAAAAAAGCGGATATTGCGCTGTTTAAACTCGACGAACCGCGTTTCAGCGGCGCCCACGATCCGCTCGGTGCACTGGTGCTGTGCGGCGCCAGTCAGGCCGATGCAGTCATGATTCACGGCGAGTGGAAAGTGCGCAATAAACAATGGCTGGGCGGCGACATCAAGCAGCTGATGTCACGTCACAGCAGCGCGGCGAAAACGTTATTTTCTGCCGTTTAACCGCTCAGCACCCGGCTGGCTGCCGTTCGTTGATGGCGCCAGCCGGTCGCACAATCCGCTCATTAACGATGATGCATTGAGACAGAAGCACGGGTCAGCTGATGCTGATAACGGTCAGCACTCTGCTGCCCTTTATCCGCCTGAGCACGCTCAGTAATTTGCTTACCGGCAAAGCGCTGCACACCTTCCGGTGCGGCCTGAACCTGCGCCATACCCATACTCATAAAACCCGCTACCAGAAGCGTAGCGATGGATTTGTTCATCATATTTTTCTGCCTTTCGTGTTGTACGTCGTTTGATTTTTTTGCATGTGCTTTCAGAGCACCGCCATTCAAACAGAGGCAGAAAATTCTTTTAAATATTAAGTTTCACTCGGGCTGATGAGGTTTTTTAATCAAAAGCACGCGATTAAATCCACCAATCAACGCATCGGTTTTCACTATCAGACACGTAAGAAAATCCGGTCATAAATGGCAGGCAACAAAAAGCCCGCTCAAAGCGGGCTTTTCGTCCGACAAACGTATCCGAGCCTTACTTCGCCGGCCCCACCAGATGGTGCGCCAGACGGTTACCCATCAGCAAAGCCGCCAGAAACAGCAGCACACCCGGATCAAAGGTCAGCAGATTCACCAACGCAGGGCCCGGGCACAGACCCACCAGACCCCAGCCAATACCGAACAGCACAGCACCGGCCAGCAGGCGCACATCGATGCGCTTCAGGCTTGGCTCGTGGAACGCATCGGCACACACAGGGGCTTTGCGCTTTTTACTGAACCAGAAGGCGATGGCGAAAATCGTAACGGCCGAGCCCATAACCGCAATCAGCGCCGGTTGCCAGGCGCCGAACACATCGAGAAACGCGCGTACTTTCGCCGGGTTGTTCATGCCCGACACCAGCAGACCCAGACCAAACAGCAGACCGCTGGCAAAGGCCACCGGCAGGGCGAAACGCGCAGACGTCAGTGCTTTCATTGCGCACCTCCCACGGCATTCATCACCGCCACCGTCACCACACCCGAGGCGATGAAGGTGATGGTGGCCACCATCGAACGCACCGACAGGCGGCCCATGCCGCACACGCCGTGCCCACTGGTGCAGCCATTGCCAATGTAGGTACCAAAGCCCACCAGCAGACCGGCCACCACCAGCAACAGCTGATTGCTGGTCATGTCGATCGGCGCTTTGCCGCCGGCCAACAGGTACACGGGCGTTGCCAGCACCAGACCGGCCAGAAACCAGATCGCCCAGTGGCGGGCTTTGTCACGCCACATGAACAGGCTCGACACCACACCGGTCATGCCGCTGATACGGCCAATGCCCAGCCACAGCAGGGAAGCGGCCACGCCAATCAGGGCGCCGCCAATTAATTCGTAGGTCATCGCGTTATCCATACACCCGGACCAGAAGCCCCGGCAAGAAAAAGAGGCGCGATTTTATCCTAAGGCGCTTGTCTGAGTCTTGCGCCTTGCGGGTTTAACGGCAGAATCCGCCGCCCGCCCGGCTCAACCCCGCCTTAATACGCTCATCCGGCGCCCCGAAAGGCGCCTTTACCTGTGTTTTACATTCGCAACAAGCGAATAAAAAACAACGGCTTGCACGCCGGAATCACCGCCAGACGGGAAAAACGCCGTGAAGCCGTCAGCCATAATGGCCGCGCCCGCTAGACTCTCCAGTCAACGGGGTCTGCATTCCCCGCCGGTGGGCCAGCGCCTTTGGTTGCAGGAGCAGACCCGAAAGAAAACGACACCAAGGAGAACGTGAGTATGAGCGTATCCGCCATTTCCGGCTCATCCATGATGATGCCCATGCCGCAGAATCAGCAGAAACCGGAACGTCTGGAAGACAAGCTGAGCAGCCTGGTCGAGGCCATCGATTCCGGTGACACCGAGGCCGTGCAGAGCGCTTACGACAGCATTGTGGAGTCGCTGCCGGAAGGTGCCAGCGTGGGCGGTGATGACCCGATCGGGCAGTTTCTCGCCGCCGTCAGCGATGGCCTGAGCAGTAACGACATCAGCAGTCTGCAGGCCGCGTCAGAAACCTTTGCCACCTTTACCCCGCCGCAGGGCATGGGTGGCGCACCGGGTATGGGAGGCGACATGGGCCCGCCTCCGCCTCCGCCACCACCGCCGGTCAGCAGTGAAACCAGCGACAGCATCAGCAGTCTGTTTTCAGCCCTTGAAAGCAGTGATACCGAAGCCGCGCAAAGCTCGTACGATGCGCTGCTGGCCGCGCTGAGTGACAATCAGAGTTACACCCCGGGCGACGGTTATGACAACCCTTTGCAGGACGCCCTGACGCAGGTCGGCGAAGCACTGGAATCGGGTGATACCGATCTGGCGCAGTCGTATCTGGAAACCCTGATGCAGCAACTGCCGCCAGGCTCTCTGCTGTCGGCCAACGTCTGAGTGACTGGCGTCCGAAAGGTCGCGGCTCACGTCCCACAGATTACGGCTGACGGGTAACATAAAAAGCCGGATATTCTGAGAATATCCGGCTTTTTTATTGCCTGATTTTGACAACCTGCGAAGGGTTGATCAGGCTGCTTTCAGGTTCTTTTCCTGCTGTCTTTTCTGACGGATCAGGTCGCGGTAATCCTGCTGCATAAAGGCTTTAATGCCGCTGTTCCGGTTCGCCTGCATGGCCAGTTCCAGCTCTTCGGCGGAGGCGTAACGGCGATCCCAGTCGAGCACTTTCGGCACCATAATTTTATTCCACAGTGGCGGAATCAGGGTGAGGAAAATGGTGGTCAGATAACCGTTCACCATCATAGGCGCATCCTGATACGGACGCAGTTTCTGGAACGGCACGTCGCCTTCGGCATGGTGATGCGAGTGACGGGTTAAATTAAACGTGGCCCAGGAGCTGACGCGCTTATTGGTGTTCCAGCTGTGGTATGGCTGCACCGGGGTTTTCACGTTGCGCACCATGCCGTAATGCTCCATGAAATTCACAATTTCGAGGAAGGATTTGGCAATCAGCGCCGAGGCGGTGAACACCAGCACGCCGATCCAGCCGGCCATGGCAAAGGCCGCGACTTCCAGTACCAGCGACATCAGCAGACCACGGATGTACAGATTGTGATGACTGAATACCGGCAGGCGTTTTTTCTGCAGACGTTTTTTCTCTAAATTCCAGGCGCTGATATTGCCTTTCCAGGTCGACGCCAGAATATGCCAGTACACGTTGCGCCCACGAGGTGCGGTGGCCGGGTCGTCGGTAGAACCCACATAAATATGGTGGCCGTACACGTGCTCAATCGAGAAGCCGGTATCCCAGCTGAAGGCCAGCAACCAGCGGCCGATGAACATGGCCACCGGGTCCCAGGTACGGTGCGTTAATTCGTGGCCAACAATGGTGCCCACCACAGACGTCAGCAGACCGCAGCCGAGAATCGCCACCACGTATTGCGGGATGGTATTGCCCTCACGCGCCGCCAGCGCATCAAACCCTGTGAATTGCTGCACCAGCGCGCCGTAACCCAGCACGTCGGCGTCGGCCACACTCCACACCATGAGGAAATTCATCACCACAATGAGCAGCAGCGACGAATACAACTGAATATTCAGAAAACCGGGCGCTTTGTAATCCGGCTCTGTGGTGTCATCACCGAATAATAAATCCCCGGCAATCACAAAACCGACGGCAAAAATAAGGCCCAGATACATCCAGTTGCCGCCTAAGGTAATACCGATACCAAAGGGTACGGTAAGCAGATGGAAGAGCGTGTATTTCGCGTATTTGAACATGGCTGTTCTCCTTCTTGTTATGCGCGTAATTTCTGTGCCGCCAGATCGCGGCTGTCTAAGAATTTGTCGAAGAAAATCTGCGTCGGACGCACGCTGAATTTCTGGCATTCGGCCACGGCGGCGTCGATCATCGGCGCCGGTCCGCACAGGTACACCTGCGCATCGCCGCTGATGCGCCCTTCAATGGCCTGCGTCACCAGACCGCGCATGCCACCCCAGTCAGAGTCAGCGGGCTCGTCCGACAACACAGGAATAAATTCGAACGGACCGGCCCATTGCTCGGCCAGCTCGTTAATCTCATCGAGGCAGTACAGGTCGCGCTGAGCGCGGGCGCCGAACAGCAGGGTCACCGGCCGCGACACCTGCTCCAGCACGCCCTGACGCAGCAGCGACAACAGCGGCGCCAGACCACTGCCGCCGGCGATGGCAAGAATGGCGTTGTCGTCCGGGCGCAGCCAGAAATCACCGTGCGGGCCGTCGACTTCGACCGCCGCGCCCAGCACATCCGCGCTCTGGAATAACGGCGACACCGCCCCACCCGGCACATGGCGGATAAAAAATTCCAGCTCGCGGGTGCCGCCCGCCGGGCAGGTGGCGGCAAAGGAATACGCACGCACCGGCGTGCTCATCAGCGGCAGCCTGAGATTGGCGTACTGGCCGGCGGTAAAGGTCATGGGTGACGACAGCTGCACGGTTACCGCACGGATGTCGTGGGTCAGTTCGCGCACGGCAGCGACCGTCCCTTCGCACTGCTGCACAGGATGATCGGGGCTGCGGTTATCGAAGTGCGGCAGCGAAATCTGAATGTCGGATTTCGGCACGCTCTGGCAGGCGAGAATGTAGTGGTTATCCAGATCATCTGCGCTCAGCACATAGGCGCTTTCGGTCAGTTCTTTCACTTTGCCCTGAGTCAGCTGACATTTGCAGGCGGCACAGCCGCCGACACGGCAGCTGTGCGGAAAACGCAGACCTTCGCGCAGCGCGGCCTGCAGAATGGTTTCGCCAGGCTGGGCGGTCAGCGTCTGGCCGGTATTGGCGAGCGTGATGCTGCGCGGGCTTTTGCGGAACAGTGACAACATACAGCCTCCGGTTTTGTTGTTCTTATTAAGCGGGGTTCACAGACAGAACCTGATGCTGCTCATTGTGGGCGCAGCGGCCAAAGCGGGTTACAGCAGCCATTGACAATAAATGGTCATATGGGGCCAATCAGGGGGTACAGACGCTGCGTTGGCGCGCATGGCTGCATAAGATAGGACGGATGAAACACGACGTTATGGCGGACTGCGCACAGCTGCCGACCCACTATGTGCGCAACATTCTGAATCTGGTCACCAGCCGTGGCGGCAATGCGGCGGCTGTGTGCCTGCGCGCCGGTTCGGCCGCCGACGTTGGCGAGCACGATGAGCGCATCGACTGGGGCCAGTTCAGTGCGCTGATCCGCGAGAGCCGCAACGAAATCAACGAACCGGCCCTCGGCCTGTATCTGGGCAGTCAGCTGACCATCACCACCCACGGCCTGTTGGGACTGGCGGCCATGAGCAGCGCCACGCTGGGCGACGCCGGGCGGCTGGCCTGTCAGTACGTGGCCACGCGCACGCCTCTGGTGGCGCTGAGTCTGGAGAAAAAAGGCTCACTGGCCTGCCTGACCATGGAGGAGCTGTACGCGCTGGGGGATATCCGCGCCACCTTTCTGGAAGCGCTGTCCGTTACCCTGATGGCGGTGCTGCAGTTTGTGTCCGGTGGCCGGGCGCGCCTGATGCAGGCCAATTTCGCCTTTGACGACCCACAATACCGCGACCTGTACGAGGCGTTTTTTCCGTGCAAAGTGCGCTTTAACCAGACCGCCAATCAGCTGTTATTGCCGTGGGAAGATTTGGCCATTCCATCGCAGCTGGCGGATCAGCAGGTGCAGAAACAGGCCGCGCAGCAGTGCGAACAGCAACTGCAGCAATGGGCCAGCATTCAGAAATATTCGGGTCAAATCCAGCTGATGCTGGCGCGCGCCAAAGGCCGCTTTCCCACCTTTGAACAGGTGGCCGATGAACTGGCCATGTCGCCGCGCACCCTGCGCCGCCGGCTGGCCGACGAAGGCACCACGTATCAGACCCTGCTCGAAACCTGGCGGCAGGACATGGCGCATCAGTATCTGCTGACCACGCGCTTATCCGTACAGCAGATCAGTTATTTGCTGGGCTACAACGACCCGGCCAATTTCGGCCGCGCCTTCCGCAAAAACAACGGCGGTGTATCGCCGCTGAATTTCCGCAAAAATAACGGCGCCGAAACGGGTTAATTCGCCGTAAAAAGCGGTTGAGAAAAGGTTAAACGGTGTCTGCCGGCTGACGTGCCAGCCAGTCGCGGCCGGCCTCCAGCCCCAGCTCATACGCCTGATGCAGCACCTGCGGATCGCGGCTGAACTGGCTGGCAGCAAAACTGTCCGGCGGGCAAATCTCGTGCACCACACAATCCGCCGGCGGATTGCGGATAAAATCCAGCGCACGGTTGTAGTCGGCGTGACGCTGTTGCAGACGTTTGGCCACGCCCGGATACGAGCGCAACAACAACGGAAACAGCTTATTCAGACGGTAGGCTTTTTTGCGGTAAGACGACGGATTCGAGCGCAGCACCAGAATCTCACGCGCGCCACGACGGTAGGCCTCTTCCACCGGTAACGAGTCGGCGACACCGCCGTCGACCCACTGCCGGTCTCGCAGCCAGACCTCGCCTTTGTAGGCAATCGGCATGGTGCCGGAGGCTTTCAGCGCCTGAAATATTTCGTCATCCGCAGGCGACAGATAATGCGCCTCGCCACTTTGGGCGCAGGTGGCCGTCACCAGCAATTGCTCGCGGTGACGGGCTATGTGTTCTTCACCAATCGGCAGTTCGCGTTCGGTAATATCCCACAGCCAGTCGATATCAATTAAATGTCCACCGCGTAAAAAGCGGCCCCAGCTGATGCACTGCGGACGCTGACAATAGTCGGTATAAACGCGGTAATTACGGCCCTGCTGACGGCCGAGGTAGGCCACCACATTGGAGGCACCGGCAGACACCCCTATGTACCAGTCGAAGGGAAAATAATCGGCTTCAATAAAGGTATCGAGAATGCCGGCACTGAAAATGCCGCGCATGGCACCGCCTTCGACAATCAGGGCTTTCATGCGCAGCTCCCGCAGGTTTCATGTTCGCGCTGCGCCGCTGAAAACATGCCTTCCATATGCTTCAGATGATCGGCCGGCACCAGATTCATGCTGGCGAATTTCTCCGGCGAAAACAGCACAAATTCGCCTTCGGCTTTGGCCGCCAGCTGACCTTTGGCATTGCGCAGTTCAGCAATCAAAGTCACCTGATTATCGCTGTGGTGCGCACCGATATAACCGAACACAGACACGGGTTCTTCAATAAACACCGGCAGGCGGAAACGCACCTTAATGTCTTTGGTGAGCAGAAACCGGTTCAGAAAATAAATGCCGGTCCAGCCCATGATTTCATCCAGAATCGTGGTGATCACACCGCCGTGCACCAGATGACTCCAGCCGCGCAGATGCCCCGGAATCACAATGTCGGAACGCAGCTGAGTGTCGCTGGCCGCAAAGGTCATCTGCAAGCCGTTCGGGTTCTGCGGACCACAACCAAAACAATGCTGATCGATGTTGTTCAGGGGTTTCCATTGGGTGTCGTTCATCGGGCATCCTCCATTCGGGCCGGGCTCAGCTAGCCGGGTCAGGTTCAGGTGTGGGTTCAGGTGCGGCTTCTGGCGTAGATACAGAGTCAGGTGTGAGCGGGCTGCCGGCCAGCGACAACAGCAAGGACTGCTCAGAACGGGTCAGCGGACCGGCACCGAGCAACACCAGCGCATGACTCAGCAGCTGGCCGCTGTAGTCGTCGCCGTAAGGGCTCAATTGCTCGGAGAAATAATGCGCGCCTTCCACCAACGCCATCAGCACCCGGGCGCTGGCGGCCGGGTCGGTCAGCCGCACGCAGCCTTCTTCCTGCTGCAGCCTGAGTTCCTGCGTCAGCACCTTGTGATAGCGGCGGTACATGCGGTTAACGCTGGCGGCCACGTCCGGATTGCGGCGGGCAATCGACAGAATGGCAAACAGCTCGGGCGCCATCAGGGTGTCCATCCACGGCTGGCCAAACAGCAGGCCCAGCATCTGCACCAGCCGCGAACGGCCACTGCCCTGCTGCGGCATCTGCCGGAACAGACGGCTGTAACGCTCGAGCGAACGCTCAACCAGCGCCAGCATCAGGTTTTCCTTACTGCCGAAGTGGTGCATCAGCAGCGACGGATTCACCCCGGCCATCTGCGCCAGACGCGCCATGGTGACCTGCTCATGCCCCTCACTGCGGATCAGGCTGACCAGCGCATCGAGCAACTGATCGCGTCTGTCGGTGGCCTTCAGGCGGCTGCGGGGACGGGTCGGTAAGGGCAGAATCTCAGCCAATTAGAGAACACTCATTCAAATAAATACCAGTACAGCGTCCGAATTTAGGGCAATTCGCGCCGCCATTCAATCACTATTGAATGAACATTCAGTTAAAAGTGCTAAGTGCACGCGATGCCGGTGCCTGAACCAGCACGGATCAGACGCAGCTGGCAGACACAAAAAAGCCCGCACAGGGCGGGCAAGACGGGAGTAAAGCCTGTGTCATCCGGCCGGATTCAGAGCGAGTTGATTGACCGGTAGTTGCGCACACGCCCGAGGGTGCGGATCTGGTCGAGCACCAGCGTGAACACCGGGTTCAGACGGCGGCCACCGTTGCGCCCGGCGGCCCAGCGGTGCATGTGACGACGGATCAGGGCCATGGCGGCCACGCTGGCGATGGCTTTGTCTTTAAAGCCCAGCGGACGAATATCCACCCGGTAATCCGCCTGTTGTTGCCAGCGGTTCACCAGATCCGGGCAAATGGCCAGCGCACTGCCGATACCGGCCAGCGCCACGCCGGCGTTCACCACCGACTCCGCGGTCGCCAGACGGGTAATGCCACCGGTGGTCATCACCGGCATCTGCGCCACGGCGGCGATGTCTTTGGCAAATTCCAGAAAGAACGCCTCGCGCGCCAGCGTGCGGTCGTCGGCGGTGCGGCCCTGCATGGCCGGTGCTTCGTAGCTGCCGCCGGAGATTTCGATGGCGTCCACCCCCAGCGGGTTGAGCAGGCGCACCACGGCGCGGGCGTCGTCGAGATCAAAGCCGCCGCGCTGGAAATCCGCCGAATTGATCTTTACCGCCACGGCGAATTGCGGTTTCACCTGCGCACGCACACGGCGCACGATTTCGAGCAGCAGGCGCGCGCGGTTTTCAACCGAACCGCCCCACTGGTCCTGCCGGCGGTTGGTCAGCGGCGACAAAAACTGACTGAGCAGATAGCCGTGGGCGGCGTGAATTTCAACGCCATCAAAACCGGCTTTTTCGGCCTGCGCCGCAGTCACCGTGAAGCGTTCGATCACATCCTGGATATCGGCTTCGGTCATGGCGCGGGGTTTGGCGAAGAGTTTGGAATGCTTACCCAGATCCACCGCCACATCGGACGCTGACAGGGCTTTGCCCCCGAGGGCCGCGTACACCTGACGACCCGGATGGTTGATCTGCATCCACACTTTGGTGCCGGCGGCGTGCGCGGCGTCGGCCCAGTCACGGAACGGCTCCAGCGGTGAATCCGCTTCCAGCGCCACACCGCCGGGGCCGGTCATGGCCAGGCGATCGACCATCACGTTGCCGGTGATCAGCAGACCGGTGCCGCCGTCACTCCAGATGCGGTACAGGCGCAGCAGACGCTCATCCGGCAGCAACTGGTTGTCACCCAGACTCTCTTCCATCGCGGCTTTGGCAATGCGGTTTTTCAGCACCTGGCCGTTGGGCAGGGTCAGCGGATTCAGTATCACAGAGGGCATGTCGGGCTCCTTCAGATCAGGGAAGGAGACCATCCTAAGATTAAAGCTGACTTTAAGGTCAAGCACAGAATCGCAAACACGTGCTCCGGGCGGTAGGCAGCCACACCGCCGTCAGACGGTAAGCGTCAGGACGCCAGATAGCGCACGTGCGGCAAATCGCTGTTCTGGCGTTTGCTCTCGTACATGCACAGGTCCGCCTGTTTGATGTAGTGGTCCAGCGGCTGGTGCGCATTCGGGCGGATTTCTGCCATGCCGCACGACACACCCAGCTGCCAGTCCGGGTGACGGCGGTTGAGCATGGCCATGCCCTGCGCCAGACGGCTCAGAAACAGCGGGTACTCCACCGCCGGGCAGTTCGGCATCAGAATCACAAATTCATCGTTGCCAAGCCTGGCGATCAGGTCTTCGCCACGGAACTGCTCACTGAGCAGCTGTGCAAATTCCTGCAGCGCCTGATCACCCACGGCATGACCGGCACGCTCGTTGAGCGGATTAAAACCGTCGAGGTCCATGTACAGCAGCATGGCCGACCAGTACTGGCGTTTGCACAGCGACAGCGAATGCTGCGCCAGCAACTGAAAGCCCGGGCGGTTGTAGAGGCCGGTCAGGGCATCCTGAGCAGCATTGCAGTAGCTGTTCATCTCGTCTTCGACCATACGGCCAAGATCGGCCAGCAAGTCGGCCTCATGCGCGGAGAAGGCCGCCGGTTTCTGGTCCAGAACGCACAGGGTGCCAACCGCGTGGCCCTGCCCACTGAGCAGGGGGTAGCCGGCGTAAAAGCGGATATTGGGGTAGCCGGTCACCAGCGGATTGTCGGCGAAGCGCGGATCGAGACGGGCGTCCTCCACCAGCATCACGCCCTTCTCCAGAATGGCGTGGGTGCAGAACGAAATATTGCGCCGGCAGGAGCACTCTGCGAACCCGGCGCGGGATTTAAACCACACGCGGTTGTCGTCTACCAGGGTCATCAGGGCAATGGGTTTATTGAACAGGCTGGCCGCGACCCGGGTGACCCGGTCGAAGCGATCCTCCGGCAGCGTGTCGAGAATTTTAAGCGCGCGCAGCGCCTGCAGGCGGTGCGCCTCTTCATCGGGAACGTAGCGGTTGGTCATGGCTGAACCCCAGCCCGGCAAGTTATTCACAGCCTAGCTCAGGCGAATGCCTGAGTGCGGGGAGATTTGTAGGATTCTTGTGCCCTCAGCAGCGCTTACAAAGGCAGGCCGCCGGATACACAGAGCCGCTGACAGCCGCTCTCTGAGAACGCTCTGGCGGGCTCACAAAGCCGACAGGCCTGCTCAGGACGCCGACAGGCTTATGGGACCGACCGCCGCCTCGCTTCTGGGTTCTGCAACGTGGGCAAATTTGATGATTTTCTCGACCCGGCCTTCGTTGTCGAAAATGGGGTTATACGAGGCTTCCAGCCAGATGCTGTGACCGTCTTTATGGCGCCGCTCGAAGGTGCCGCGCTTGAAATCGCCGGACGCCAGCTCTTTCCAGAAGCACGGATTGTCCTGATAAAAATCCGGCTGGCAGAAGGACCTGTGGTGCTTGCCGACCACCTCCTCCAGCCCGTAGCCCAGGGCCGTCAGGTAATTGCTGTTGGCGTAGGTCACTATGCCGTCGGGGGCGAATTCGATGATGGCCTGCGACCGGTCGAGGGCCTGCAGAATGGATTTCTGGCGGTGGCGTTCCTCGACCTCGGCGGTCACGTTCTGCGCCACCTTGAGTACGCGGATCATCTCGCCATTCAGCTCCACCGGGTAATAGGTGGCACGCAGCCACAGATCCCGGCCGGCGCAGTCGCGGCGCAGAAATAAACCGCTGTGGAACCGCCCGGCGGCCAGCGACAGCCAGAACTCACGGTATTCGTCACTGGCCGCGTAATCAGGCGGACACATCATACGGTGATGACGGCCTTCCACTTCGTCGCGGCGGTAGCCCACCATGCTCAGGAACAGGTCGTTCACGTCGGTGATGGTGCCGTCCGGGCTGAACTCTATGATGGCGTTATTCGCCCACAGAGCATCCTTGTAGGCTCGGTTCAGTTCGCTGTCGTTGTCATTGTCACTGCGGGGCGTCAGGGGCCACATGCCGCGTCTCCGGCCGTTACTGGTCTGTCTAACTTTAGATCAGTCACGGCCAAACACAGCAGACAGCCCGGCGGCTTTTGTGCGGGAGTTTTGTAACCGGGCAAGACCGGCGTCAGACCACACGGATACCGGCCACTATGCCCACCACCTGATCGGCGCTCTGACGGATATTGCTGATCAGCTCCGAGGCTTTACCAATCTGGTCGCCGACATTACGGGTATCGGCTTCGGCTTTCTGCATCTGCGCCATCGCAGCGCGGGTAAGGGATTCGTTGGCTTTTACCATGTCGTCGATTTCAGCGGTCGAGCGGTTGGTGCGCGACGCCAGATTGCGTACCTCGTCGGCCACCACGGCAAAGCCACGGCCATGCTCGCCGGCCCGGGCCGCTTCAATGGCAGCGTTCAGCGCCAGCAGATTGGTCTGCTCGGCAATGCTGCTGATGGTGGTAACAATGGCAGAAATTTCCGCCGATTTGGCGCTCAGCTGGCTGATGCTGGTGGCGATCTCGCTCACCTGACTGGCAACCCCTGCCGACGCCGACACACTGGTGCGCAGCAGACCCGCACCTTCGTCGGTGAGGTTCAGCGTCTGCAGCGAGTTCATTCTGGCGGTATCGGCGGCGCGCTGAAATTCCAGCGCCTGCTCGGTCTGCGCCGTGATATCCGAGGCCAGTTTGATGACCTTAATAACGCGGCATTGATCGTCATAAATCGGGTTATAACTGGCTTCCAGCCAGACGGTGGAGCCATCGCGGCGGAAGCGTTCGAATTTACCCGAACTGAATTTTCCCAGCGCCAGCTGCTGCCAGAAATCCGGATGTTCGCGGTAAAAGGAATCGTTGCAGAACATGCGGTGATGCTTGCCGACAATCTCATTGGCGCTGTAGCCCATGGTGCGCAGAAAATTGTCGTTGGCCCCCAGAACGGTACCGTCCGGTGAGAACTCGATGACCGCCATCGAGCGGTCGATGGCGTCTTTGACCGCTTTCTGAGCCATGCGCTCGGCGGTTTCGGCGGTAATGTCCTGCGCCAGCTTGATTACCCGCGTGACCCGCCCGTTTTCTTCCACCGGGAAATAGGTGGCCTGCAGCCAGATACGGCGGCCATTGCTGCCCACCCGCTCGAACGCGCCGCTGAAATGACGGCCACGGCCGAGGTTATCCCAGAACGCCCGGTAGTCGGCACTGGCGGCATGGTCTGGCGTACAAAACAGACGATGATGCTGCCCTTTCACCGCCTCGCGGGAATAGCCCACGACCTGCAGGAACTGGTCGTTGGCGTCCACTATGGTGCCGTCCGGGGTAAAAATAATCATGGCGTTGTTGCGCCACAGCGCCTGTTCCAGAGCATCCGTTGTCTGCGCTTGTTGTTCCGGCGCTGCCTGCCGGCTTTTGCCAAACCACATACACACCTCCGCGGGTAGTTCTCCCTCACTATAGGAAGAAGTTTTTATCCGTCCACGCAACAGAGGGAAGTTGCACAATAGTCATACGCATTACGCCTTGTTCGCGCCCGCGTAACGCGCATTTACAGAGTGATTTAACCGGCTATTTACAGAGGCTGTGCGGCTGTTAATTTCTGTTATTCGATCAGGTGTTATTAAGTGAATTTTCAGTATGTTTTTATTCTTAATTTCCGGCCAATAACCACGAATAAAAAAGGTGTAAGTCCGGATTAAACGGCATAAAAAAACCGGCCCGATGGCCGGTTTTTTTATGCCTGACATGCAGCGCACACCATCGCCATCAGAGATCCAGACGCCCCACCGACGACGCCACTTCCTGAGCGTTTTTGCGGATATTTTCAATCAGCTCGGCGGCTCCGGTAATGTGCTGTTCCACATCCGATGTGCGGGTATTCACGGCTTTCATAATGTCCATGGCGCTGGCGGTCAGCGCTTCATTGGCGCGCACCATCTCTTCAATTTCAATGGTCGATTTATTGGTACGCGACGCCAGCGTACGCACTTCGTCGGCCACCACGGCAAAGCCACGTCCCTGCTCACCGGCACGGGCTGCCTCAATGGCGGCGTTCAGCGCCAGCAGGTTGGTCTGCTCGGCAATGCTGCTGATGGTGGTGACGATGGCGGTAATTTCCGATGATTTTGTCCGCAGCTGTTCAATGCGCTGACTGGCGGCACTCACCTGTTCCGAGGCCTGCTGCGAATCGCGCACCGCCTCACCCAGCAACTGCGTGCCCTGGTCGGTAATGGCCGCCATGGCGTGGGAATTGGTCGCGGCCACCTGCACGATGTCGCGCACGTGCACAACACGCTCGGTGATGTCAGTGGCGAACTTGATCACGCGCTGCACCCGGCCATCATTACCCTTGATCGGGTTATACGTGGCTTCCAGCCAGACTTTGTCGCCGTTGCTGCGCTTACGCTCAAAGCGGCCGGTTTTAAAGGTGCCGGCGGCCAGATCTTTCCAGAACCCCGGGTTTTCGCGGTAGAAGCTTTCATCGCAGAACAGGCGGTGGTTCTTGCCAACAATGGCTGTACGTTCGTAACCCATGACCCGCAGAAAATTGTCGTTGGCATTCACGATCGTGCCATCCGGGGTGAATTCGATGGTGGCCTGCGAGCGCTCGAGTGCCTGCAGCACAAACTGTTGCCGCTGACGCTCTTCCACCTCGGCAGTCACATTCTGCGCCAGCTTCATGATCCGCTGCACACGGCCATTGAGCACGATGGGAAAGTAATTGGCCTGCAGCCAGATATCCTGACCACTGGCGTTGCGGCGCTGGAACAAACCCGTCTGGCGACGGCCGTCCTGCAGGTAGCGCCAGAAGGCGTCGTAATCCGGGCTGTTGATTTGTTCCTTGGTGCAGAACATGCGGTGATGCTTGCCCACCACCTGATCACGGCTGTAGCCCACTTCGTTCAGGAACAGTTCGTTGACATCCACTATGGTGCCGTCCGGCTCGAACTCGATGGCGGCGTTACACAGCCAGATAGAATCCCGGTAAGCGCGTATCACATCGTTGCTGCTACTGTCCTGAACCGTGGCAGCCGCCACGTCCTTACGCTTGAACCACATAGGTTTTATCTCCCAGACAGTGTCATGACCGACACTTTTTAAGACCAACACATTGAAAAAAGCGTAGTCGCAGAAAGACCAAAGCCCAGCAGAAATGACGGTTATTTTTGGCGTCCGCCCGTAACCCAGAAAGCGTTACAGGAACAGAACTCAGCAGAAAGCACTGCCGCACCTGTCAGAAGGCACGGCAGGCGTGAGGGCAGGAAGATACAGATCAGCGCTTCAGCACCACGCGGTAACGCGGGCTGCCGTTTTCGAGACGGTCGATGGCTTTGTTCACCTCGTCCATGGCGAACACTTCCACTTGCGGCTGAATGTCGTGACGGGCGGCAAATTCCAGCATCTGACCGATCACCGCCGGGCTGCCCACGGGTGATGACGAAATAGAACGCTGCTGGTCCATAAGCGCCAGAATATTCACCTTCACCGGCTCCAGCAGAGCGCCGACAAAATGCAGGCGGCCTTTCGGACGCAGGGTGCTGATGTACGCGCCCCAGTTCAGTTCGACGTTGACCGTCGAGATCACCATGTCGAAATAATCTTTGGCACCCCGGATGGCGTTTTTGTCGGTGGAGTCGATGGTCTTGTGCGCACCCAGCGACAGGGCTTCGGTGCGTTTGGCTTCAGACGAGGTAAAGGCCGTCACTTCACAGCCCCAGGCGCTGAGGAATTTCACCGCCAGATGGCCCAGACCGCCGATACCGATCACACCCACGCGCGCGGTCGGTTTTACATCGAACTGCACAATCGGGTTGAACACGGTAATGCCGCCGCAGAACAGCGGGCCGGCGGTTTCCGATGGCAGGTTATCCGGCAGCGCCACCACGGCCGTGGCCTGCGCGCGTACTTTGTCGGCAAAGCCGCCGTGACGGCCGACAATGGTGTGATGCACATCGGAGCACAGGTTGTGGTCGCCTTCGAGGCAGGTCTGGCAGTCGTTGCAGTAGGCCGAGTGCCAGCCCAGACCGACGCGGTCGCCCACTTTGAATTTGCTCACATGAGCACCCACAGCGCTGATACGGCCGGCCACTTCATGGCCCGGCACCAGCGGATAGGTGGTCATAGCCCACTCGTTGTTGATCATGCTCAGATCGGAGTGGCAGATACCGCAGTATTCCACCTCGATTTCCACATCGTGTGCGCCCAGCGGGCCCGGATCGTATTCAAAAGGTTTGAGTTCACCACCGGCTTCAAAGGCTGCCCAGGCTTTAATCATCTGTCGTACTCCACGATGAGGGTTGGCAATCGGTTAACGTTTCGGCCACTGACAATAGCGGCCTTCGGAGAATAATGGCAAGGAAACAGTCCGTGCCATATTCCCCAGGGGTTAGCTGGCTTCTGTTGCAGAACCCGGCGGGCTCATACCAGCGTCAGGATGACTTCAACATTGCCACGGGTGGCGTTGGAGTACGGGCACACCTGATGGGCTTTTTCGATTAACGCCAGCGCCTCATCGCGCTCCATACCCGGCAGGCTGATCTGCAGCTCCACGGCGATGGCAAAACCCACGCCCTTGGTGTTGGCGCCAATGCCGACATGGCCTGTGATGCTCACATCCGCCGGCAGACGGATTTTGTCCTGCATGGCGACGAACTTCAGCGCGCCGATAAAACAGGCCGAGTAGCCCGCCGCAAACAGTTGTTCGGGGTTAGTGCCATGACCACCGGCACCGCCCAGTTCTTTGGGTGTGGTCAGGGCAACGTCCAATACGCCATCCGAAGAACGGGCTTTGCCATCACGGCCACCGGTGGCGGTAGCGACGGCGGTATACAGAATGCTCATAAGGATCTCCTTAATTAAGTTATCGCGATAACTATCTGACGTTTAAAAAAGGACCTGATGTCCTTGGTTAAAATCCATGCCCGAGGATGTCAGCACGCGTTGACTCAGGCATACAGCAAAAAGTTATTGCGATAACTATATGTTGATCAAAAAGCCCTGCGATCAGGGCTTGCGGATTAAGTTATCGCGATAACCATTATTCGTCAACCCCTGCCGCCAACAAATGTGCGCGCAGCTGGTCGAGCTGTTGCTTGAGCGCCGACAACGCCTGAACCGGCGTATGGCACTGGCTGAGAATGCAGGTGTAAACGCCTTCGGCATCGGCGCGTAATGCACGGCCGGCGTCGGTCAGGCGGATTTCCAGCAGGCGTTCGTCTTCCGGGCTGCGCGCCTTGACCACCAGCCCCTGTTCTTCCATACGACGGATCACAGGCGTCAGCGCACCGGGCTTCTGCCCCAGACGGGCGGCCACGTCTTTCAGGCCCAGGCCGTCTTCTTCCCACAGAATCAGCAGCACCAGATATTGCGGGTACGTGAGCCCCAGCGGTTCGAGCAGGGGTTTGTAGGCCTGGGTCATGGCCAGCGAGGTGGCGTACAGCGAGAAGCACAGCTGCTGATCCAGCAGCAAAGCGTCGGCGGCCAGCATGGGCGTGGCCTGAGGGGTTTTCTGCGTCATGGGTTACTCCCGGTACAACTGATCCGCCGGGTAGCGGGTTTCGAGAAACGTCCGCTGTGCCCGGGTCAGGCTTTTCAGCACCCGTGCGTAGGAATGGTCGATCATGCGCTCAAGCTCAGGGGCCGGCACATCGCCATTCACCCGCACCGTGTTCCAGTGGGTTTTGTTCATATGATAGCCGGGGGTTACCGCGGCAAAGACGTCGCGCAGCTGCTGCGCCTGCAGCGGTTCACACTTGAGGTTCACACTCAGCTGCCCGTCTTTTTCGTACAGCAGGGCAAACATCTTACCCTGCACTTTGTAGACGTAGGCCTCGGGGCCAAACGGAAAATCTTCCAGAGCCTCCGGCCGGCTGAGCAGATACGCGCGCAGGTCGGCGAAGGTCATATCACACCCGGGCGGCGGCCAGCGGCGTGTTCTGGGTGTCGCTCGGCAGCTCACGCGCCACGCGTTTTACGCGCGGGGTCAGCTGGCAGAACAACTCATAGCTGATGGTGCCACACAGAGCAGCGATGCGGTCGACACTCAGGTGATCGCCCCACAGCTCGACATGGCTGCCGATGTGCGCCAGCGGATGGTCGGTTAAATCCACGGTAATCATGTCCATCGACACGCGGCCGATCAGCGGACACTCAACACCATCGACCAGCACCGGGGTGCCTGCTGGCGCATGACGCGGATAACCATCGCCGTAGCCGACGGTGATCACACCCACACGGGTGTCGCGCTCAGCGCGCCAGTCGGCGCCGTAGCCCACGGCTTCGCCGGCCGGCACTTTGTGAGTGCTGATGACGCGGGATTCGAGGCTCATGACGGCCTTAAGGCCCAGTTCGGCGGCGGTTTTGTGTGGCATCGGCGAGCTGCCGTACAGGCAGATGCCCGGGCGGCGCACGCCTTCTTCAATACCGGTGCCGCGGAACAGGGCGGCGCTGTTGCTCAGGCTGAGCGACACCGGCCATTCACGGCTGCTCATCAGCGCAACCTGCTCAGCAAAAGAGCCAGAATCGGCTTCATCGGCGGCGGCAAAGTGAGTCATGACATGGCGCAGATCGAGTTTGTCGTCGGCGCTGATACGCGCCAGCACGGCGTCGGCCTGCTCCGGGCGGAAACCCACGCGGTTCATGCCGCTGTTGATCTTCAGCCACACGCCCACCGTGGCCGGCAGTGTGATGCTGTCGCGTTCATCCAGCTGCTGTTCGTGGTGCACCACCAGCTGAATATTGTGTTCGGCCGCCAGTTTCCATTCGGCTCCGTCGTAGGCGCCCTGCAGCACAACGATCTTGCGCTGGATACCGGCTTCACGCAGCACCATGGCTTCATCGACACAGGCCACCGCAAAACCGTCTGCTCCGCTCAGCGCGCGGGCGCAGTTGAGCAACCCATGGCCGTAGCCATTGGCTTTGATCACAGCGTACGTTCGGCCGGTGCCGGTGGCTTTCACCAGTTCGTAGTTGTGACGGAGATGAGACCAGTTAATTACAGCGCGGGTTGGACGAGTCATGAGCGTGGGAACTGCCTGGAAAATGAGTACAATAGCGTGTCACGCCCGGTGGCCGATGAACAGCCCCGGACCCAGTTGCAGACGCCAGCCTTCGGCGTCAGGATGTCAGGGCCTGTCACACTAACGTAAGCCGGCCCGGCACGCCACACCAGATACAGAGATAACCCATGCCCAGCCATCCGCTGTTCAGCGACAAAACCATCGCCCTGTCGGCGACTCTGGCCGCCACCATCGGCCTGGAGGAAGCGATACTGCTGACTGTGCTGAACGACGCGGCGCGCCTGCAGAGTCAGAACTGGGCGCGTCTGGGCAATCACGCATTACGGCAGCACCTGCCCTTCTGGGACGATGTCACCATCCGCCGTGTGCTGCGCAGCCTGATGGACAAAGGCCTGCTGTCGTTGCAGAGCCCGTTGTTTCCTGACGGTGAAGGTCTGATTTTCGCCTTTATGCCGGGCGCCAATGCGGTCAATGCCGACCCGCAGATGAACCAGCGCGCACCACAGGCGCGGCCGGCGCAGCAGAAAAATCCGGCTGCCATTCAGACCCCGCTCAACAGCAGCGCCATGCACATCAAAGAGCCGCTGCCCGCGCAATGGGCGCCGCAGGAAGACACCCTGCAACGGCTTGAACAACACGGTATTCCGCGCAGTTTTGCCTGCGCCCAGATCGACACCTTTGTGCTCAGCGGTCAGGAAGCCGGCGCCAACCGTAACGACTGGAACACGCGCTTTTTCCGCCATGTAAAAAGCCAGTGGGTGTTTGTGCAGAACGACGCTCAGCGCGCCCAGCGCACGCTGGAACGCACGGCGTTTAACCCGGCACCGGACGAAGCCGCGCCCATCAGCCTCGACTGGCAACCGAACGGCGACGCCCTGCAGATTCTGCAGCGCGCCGGCATCGACCCGCAGTTTATTACCGACGCCGTTCCCGAGTTCGTGCTCTACTGGGCCGAACGCGGCGACGCCTTTAAAACCTGGAACAGCAAATTCATTCAGCACGTGCGTCAGCAGTGGGCGCGGTTTTCCGTATCCCTCGACCACTCACCGCTGCCAACCCGCATCAGCGACAACTGGCAGCCGTCGCCCGACTGTTTTGATATTCTCGCCATGGCGCACATCGACCGACGTTTTGCCGAGCAACTGGTGCCGGAATTTGTGCTCTACTGGCGCGATTCCAATCAGGTACACAACAGCTGGAACAGCCGCTTTCTGCAGTATGTAAAACAGCAATGGGGCAAACGTCTGGCCCAGCCGTCAGGAGACACTTATGGATCACAAACTTCCGGCCAGCCAGCTGCTAAACCGGGTTACGCAACAGCTAACGCAAGCCTCGAGACACTCCTCACCGACACCAGCTGGGCCAAGTGAAACGCAGATCCCAAGCGATGATCTGATTAACGGCATTAATCAGATCTTTGCCATGTTCCGTTTTAATTATCACAACCAGTTCACCAAAGCATTTCCTGATATTGAAACGATGAACACGGCCAAAAAACTGTGGGCGCGTCTGCTGGCCGATTACAGCGGTGAAGTGATCATGCGCGCGGCGGAAAAAGCGGTAAGAGAAAACAGCTTTCTGCCCAACGTGCACGAAGTGCTGGCGCGTTGTGATATCGCCGACGCCATGGGTCTGCCATCGGCTTACGCCGCCTATATGGAAGCGTGCCGAGCGCCGTCACCGAAAAAAGAATTCAACTGGTCACACCCGGCGGTGTATTTCGCCGGACGCGCCAGCGACTGGTTTTTTCTGGCCAATACTGCAGAAGAACATGCCTTCCCGGTTTTTCAGCGCAATTATGAAATTCTGCTGAAGCGCATTCAGGATGGCGAAGAACTGGCAATGGATATTGCCAAAGCCCTGCCCGAAACCGTGGACATTGCCCTGCCCCGCGATGAACAGCACAAGCGCATTCAGGCACTGAAAAAAGACCTCGGACTCTGAGGGCGCTCACGTCTGCTGCATAAAAAAGCCGGCATTTCGCCGGCTTTTTTTATGCTTAAAATCACCCATTAACGGCACTCATTCAGCCAACGAGCGCGCACATCAGTCGAGCAACTGTGCCAGCTGCACGGATAAATCCGGGCGACTGGCCGCCAGTGTTGTCAGCGACTGGCGCTGACTCTGGCTCAGCGTCTGCCCTTCCAGCCCCGACACAATGGCGTGGCTCACCAGCGGCGACGTTTCCTGCTCCAGCTGGCTGATGAGGCGGTCGTAATAATCCGCCGACCGGCTCAGCACCAGCGCCGCCGAATAACGTTCTTTGCTGTTGCCGCTGCTCAAACGCGCCAGCACAGTATCGGCCACCGCGCTGTCGAGCGAATCCAGCCCGGCATTGCCGGCGGCCAGAATGGCCGACGCCGCATCGCCTTTATTCATCTGATTCAGCAAGGTCTGACTGAGCCGGGACGACAGCGTGCTGACATCCTGCCCCTGGGTTTCCATTTGCTGCACCACACTGCCCAGACTGATCAGCGCGTTGTTGCGCACGTTGGCCGTTTCCGCGCGATCGGCCGCCACCTGTTGCAGGGTGTCGTAAGCATTTTGCGAAACCGCACCGTTACCGGTAACCGCCACCATAGTGCGCACCTTGGCTAAATCCGCGGCCGCATCGCCGGCGGGCAAGGCCGTCAGTACATCCAGTAAATACTGCTCGGCCGCGGCACTGCTGAGCAGGCTTAAACCAAACAGCAGATCACGGCTCTGAGCATCGGTCAGCTGCTGATTGCTGATGAGTGCCGCCAGCTCCAGCGGTTGTACCTGTTGCAGCAGAAAGCGCGCGGCACTCTGCAACTGCGCCACATTTTTGGTCTGTGCAAAATTGCCGAACGCCGCCCACATATCAGCAACGGACTGAATCGCCTGAGTGTCACCGCTGCTCACCGTTTGCAGGGTCCAGTGCAGCGCAGCGTTGCTCGCGGCGGTCAGATTCAGGCCCGATAAATCGCGGAACGGATCGATGCGTTGCGCCTGCATGCGGAACACCAGCTGCGCATCCTGCTGCCCCAGGCTCAGCGGCTGTATTTCGCTGGCGCTCATAAAATCCGGCGCGCAGTCGCGACCCAGTTGCACCTGCCAGTCGGGTTGCAGCGTTGGCGCCGCCGACAACGACATGGGCAAAGCCCCCGGCACCGAGGCCTGCCGCTGCCAATTGCCCTGTTCGTTCTGATAACGGTAATTACGCGCTAAGCCATCGTAGGCAAAGCGGTACACGTCACCGGGTTCGCCGACGGATAAGTTTTTAATCACCTGCGCCAGCACCGCCAGCGGATGCTGTTTCATCAGCCCCAGATCGTTGTAGGCACTGAATAAAAGATGCGCCCCGCCCTGAGCGCGCGCCAGAAACGGAAATTCATCAATCAGCACGGGAGATTGCCCGGCTTCGCTGATCTGAATATCGGCCGCCATTCCGGTCAGGCGATCAGCGCCCGTGGGCTGTAATTGCAGACGGAAAGTCAGATCGGAGTGATACATTTCCACGGTATTGGCCGGGTCGGCCGTTTGCGTGACCACCGACACCTGCACCTGATACGCCGGACGAATACCGCTGGCCAGACAGGTACCGGCCGGCGGTTCTGCATCGGCGACCAGATGATTTTGCGCGGCGACGGTCTGCGGCGGGCGGGTCGGTAATTCATGCAGCAGCCAGAAGAAACCCGCCACCAGCACCAGCGACACAAGCCCGAGCAGAAGTCCGATTTTTTTCAGCCAGCGCATATCCGTTCCATGAGTTAAAAACAGAATGTTTAATCAAAAGACATAAAGCACAGAGCGCTTTATTTTTTAAAAAAACGCCCTGCCAGAAATAAAAAAAGCTCCCCGTAAACGGGGAGCGAAAAAGCAGGATCAGATCGACAGCGGCGTCACGGTTTCGCTGTTGAGAAGCTCATCCTGTTGCTCGTAACCGGACCACTCGATATCCGCATCGTCACCAAAGGCGTTGGTTTCGATGCCGAACACGCGCAGGAACGTATCGACGTAGCCGTGGCCGCTCGACAGCTCACTGTTCAGCTGCTCCTGACGGTACAGCTCAAAGCCGCCTTCGTTGCCACGCAGACCTTCTTCCACCACGTACGGCATGGCCACATCCAGCACATGCAGTTTGAATTCCGCGCCCAGCTGCAGCAGGTCCGGAATAAAACTGAACAGACTGGTGATGCGGATATAGGCCTCAGACGACAGCCACAGATCCATCGCCGGCTCTGTGCTCAGGCGGGTACGGGTGGCGTACTGCTGACCTTCGACCAGCAGCTTCGGCAGCGTGCGGTCAATTTCCGAGGTCAGCTCGGTATTCGCCGAAAAGGTGGTGCCCACAGTGCCGTAAATGCGGAACGGAATCAGCTCGTACACCGACACCTGCATAATGCCGAGATCCACACCGGCCAGATTGTGCAGCGCCGGGTCGAACATGCGGGTGCTGACTTTGACTGTCACGCTCGGGTCCATGCTCAGACCGGCGGTGGCGACGACGCCGTCATCGGCGCAGTGAGCGTCGGCGGAGAAATCGAACAGCACGGTATCGGCCAGCGACGGCAGATACGACACACCACCGGAACTTGCCGGAATGGCATCGGAAATAGCCCCCAGCACCGCATCACCGGCAGCGTCCACCGCCATGGCACCCAGCCTGGCCGGATCCGGCAGCACTCCGAAGGCACCGTCCAGTGCATCCAGACTGCACATGATCGGTGTGAAAATAACGTGGGTACGCAGCTTAGGCGCTTCGTCGGCGCTCAGGGCGATACCGCCGCTGGCGGCGCCCGCACTGGCAGCCTCGTGCTGGGCATCCAGTTGCTGGGCTAACAGGGCTTCGCCCGAGCTGCCATCAAACTGGCCAATGCACAGCGGACCAACGCCGGTGAAGGTGTCGGCGCAGGGCTCGTAGCAAAGGCCGGCCTCATTCACCATGCCCGACGCACACTGAGTGGACGCGCGGGCCTGCAGGAAGCTGTCTTTGCCCACGGTTTTCAGTTTGCTCCAGTTGGTGCAGGTGGCGCCCATGTCGGTATAACCCGACGGACACTGTGACCAGCACACGCCGGCGACCGTGTCGTAGCCCTGCGGACACTGCTGGTAACAGATGCCGAGCACGTTGTCGTAGCCGTTGTCACAGCTGGCCGGAATGGTGCCGATGCCACGGTTGTAGCTCCACTGGAACCAGGTGCTTTCCAGATTGGTTTTCAGGCCATTGGCGGAATCCACCACCGACTGAAACACGTCGGCGCCCAGCGCCAGAAAGCGCGTGCCGTCGTCCTCACCCGTGGTGGCTTCCAGTGCCAGCGGATACTGGGCGCCGTCGGCCGGAACGGCATCGACATCCAGTGTGCTGACCGAGGCGCTGGCGTGCATGCCAAAGCCGAGCAGCAATGCGATAAACAGGTAAACCCTCTTCATATCATCAGTCTCCTTTACTGAAATGCTGAGCCCGGCCCGGCGACAGAGCCGCCGCCAGTGCCTGCTCCGTTTTACGGCACCTGCGTCCAGCGCTGGTTACCGCCCCCCCAATTCCACCAGGTGCCGACGTTGTCGCCGGCGCTGGTGCCATAACCGTCCACCACCTGCGAGGTCAGGGTGCGCATCGCCAGCGCGCCATCGGCGCCCAGCACAAACTGCTGCGCTGCACTGCCATTGCAGGTGTGCAGCTGAATGTTGGCGCCGTTGCCAAACACGTTGCTGTTATCCAGACAGAAGCGCGGATCGTTTTTGCTGCGCACCAGACCGGTACTGGCGTCGTAATGCCACTGCTGCCAGGTCGCACCGGAGCAGGTCCACTGCAGCACGTTGGTACCGTCGGCCATGGTGCCGCCATTGATATCGAGACACAGGCCCGAGGCCTGATTCTGCAGCGCCGCCCAGCTCACGGCGCTGTCGCCGCTCTGCTGCGGGGCGTAAATCACGCCGACCTTGTCCAGCTCATCACCGGCACGGCCGTGAAAGCCGACAATCTGCCAGCCGGACGGAGCCGTGAAGGTAGTGCAGCTTGAGGTGGTGCTGCCGCCGCTCAGGGTGCGGCCCGAAGTGGTGGTGAATTTGGCGTAGAAAATACGGGTGTGGTCGTCTTTTTTACCCGAGCACACATTCAGGCTGGCGAGGTATTCGCCGCTGTTCAGGGTCAGGGATTTGGCGGTGCCACCGCTGCCGCCGTGGGTGCTGACAAAGCCGTTGCTTAACGTAATACCCAGCTGATCGACGCGCGAACCGGCGCGCAGGCTGACGGTTTTGGTGGCCGGATTGTCCGGCAGCAGCGACACATCGTTAAACGCGGTGCCGTGCGGACCGCCGAACGGATCGCTCAGCTGGCGGTCGGCGCGGGTGCTCCAGCTGAAGTTGGTCTGCACCGGCGGGTGGTCCGACAGCTTGAGGCCATCGCTGGTCTCGTCGTCCTGACGTACCTCATACAGGCTGGCGTTCAGGGTGATAAAGCCGTTGCTGCGGTAGACGATCTTGTCGACGATCTCGCAGTCGGCGCTGGTGATTTTCGGATCGCACACCAGAGCGTCGGCACCGCTGGCCGGCACATCACCGTTGCGCACCAGATTCAGCCAGGCGTCGCTGAAGCCACGGTTGAGCAGCTCCCACATGTTGTCGCCGTCGCGGGTGTAACGGGTGTTGGTGTCGCCCATCACGATCACGGCGTTACCGGCCGAGTTTTCTTCGATGAAGTCCGCCAGCTGCAGCAGGTTGGCGCGGCGCGCGCTTAAATCCGCGTCTTCGGTCTGGGCCTGGGTGTGCAGGTTGTAGATATCCACATACACGCCTTCTGCCAGACGGGTGCGCGCCAGCGTAAAGCCTTTCGGGGTCAGGCAGTCGACGCCGTTGCAGTCGTCCCAGCTGACCCGTTCCCAGTCCTGATATTCAAAGCGGCTCATGGTGTTCAGACCACTGCCGATGCCCATGCCGCCGGTGGTGGCGGAACGGTACGGGTGATCGTCGCAGGTGTCGTACAGCGCGGCGTGGTAGTTGAAGTCTTCCTGCACGTTAACGAAGTCGAATTCGTTAACGTAACAGCTGATCTGTTCGGTGGCGCTCTGGCGGTCCGACTCGGCACTGGAGAACACCTCCAGCAAACCGGCGACGTTGTAGGTGAGCGTGCTGAACTGACCCGAATCCGCCTGTGCGTTAAATGCCAACGCCAGAGCGCAGAAACCCATCACGCCCCAAGGGCGCTTAACGTTAAGTGCTTGCATAACCGTACCTGTGAGAATGGTTGCCTGTGGCGTCATTATTTTTATGGGACTTTTGTACCATATTGATAATGACAGTCTGAGGACAATCCGGGCCGCTCTGCAGCGCAATTCGCGCCAGTTGCAGGGCCCGGAACGCCCATAAAGAAAAACCCGCCGGGTGGCGGGTTCTGGTCTTACTCGATCCGCGCGATCACGCGGTCCGATTCGTACGAGAGCGACACACTGACGTCGCCGGCGTAGACGCTGGCGAACTCACCGCCGATCTGATCGGCGGTGAGTACAGTGAAGCGGGTGCCGGACGCCGGCGTGGTGGCAAAGCTCAGTTGCAGAGCGGCACCTTGCACGTAAGCGTTGCCGGTCACCGCCACCTGCACACTGTCGTCGTCCATGGCGACGGAGAGAGACGCCGCCGGTTCAACGGTCAGTGCTTGCAGAGCCAGTGCGCCGTCGGCGTCAACCGCCAGCTCGCCACCCTGTACGAATACAGTACCGCTGCCCATGGCCGAGGCCGAGGCCGCGGTCAGGACACCGGCTTCGACCACAGCGCCACCGCTGAAGGTGTTGGTGCCGGTCAGCACCAGTTCACCGGAACCGGCTTTGGTCAGCTTGCCTTCGCCGCTGATGTCGTTGCGCCACCAGTCTTTGGCGTTGAAGCCACCTTTGCCCGCTTCCATGTACACGTTCACGTCGCCGTCAAAGGCACCGTAACCGTCAGCAGCGGCCACCAGGTTGATACGGCCCCAACCTTCGGAGTCGTCCAGAATCGGGTAGCCGGAATCCACTTCGGTGGTGGCCAGCACAGCGCGGCGCTGTTCGTCAGACAGATACGGCTGACGGGATTTCAGCAGGGCTTCGGCGCCCAGCGGTACCACGGCCGCCTGACCGGCTTTGCTGCTGTCCTGAGTGAAGCCGTAGGTCATGCGCGCCAGGTATTCGGCCTTAATCGCCGCGTGATCGTCGTAGAAGTTGTTGTTGAACACCTCAACGTTGACGTTGCTGCCGTTGCTGTAGCTGCCGTTGGTCACGGTCTGGTGGGCGTAGTCGAAGAGGCTCATGCCCGCTGCGGCGGCTTTGGCGCCGAAGTAGCTCTGGGTGGCCATCACAGCGGCATCACCGTGGGCGGCACCTGTGTCGCTGTTGAGCGAGTAAGCGGCGTCGATCAGGGCCTGAATACGGGCACCGATCACGTCCACCGGCGAGTGCATACCGGCCACGATACGGCTCTCGCCCAGCTCAGAACCACGGAACACCAGCTCAGAGAAACGCTGCGGGAAGGAATAGGCGTAGGCCAGCGCCGCCAGCGTACCGGCGTTGGTGTGGCCGGATGGGTAAGCACCGTCTTTCTTCATGCTGTTGGTGCCGGTACGGCGCTGACACAGCAGGCCCGGAACGATTTGCACGTCGGTGGTGTAGACGTCGAAGGTACGGTCTTCGGTGCCGGTGGCGGTCTGTTCGGCGGTGGCAGTGTCCGGGTACTTACAGGTCACGGTTTCGCTGCCGGTCAGGTCGATGGTGCCATCGGTTTTGATGCGCCATGGGCGTGGGGTCGAGAAGATGTACTTAGGCGCACTGGTTGAGGCCGGGGCGATCTGATAACGGAAATCCATCACCATCTGCACCACGTCGCCCAGTTCGGATGTCACGTCACCGGCGTAGATCGACGAGTCGTTGCCGTCGGCCAGATAGTCGGTGTCGGTCAGCACCTGTGCTTTGCTCGGCACGCGGATGTCGGTGTAGGCACCGGAGGCGGCGGCGTAGTCTTCGGTCAGCGGACCGAAACCATCGACCACGCTGTAGTTCTTGGAACGACGGTCATCGAGGAACGCCAGAATCGCGCGGTCTTCGCTGCGGTTGGTGGTGACGTCCACCACGTATTCAATGTTCTTGGTCCAGTTGGTGCTGTCGACGATGGCGTCGGCATCGGCCTTGTACTCGCCTGGGCCACTGCTGGAGGCAGCCGACTGCCATTCGGCAGTGGTGCCCATCCAGATGCTGTTGATGCCGCGCTGGGCGTAGGCGATGGCGTTGTGGTCAACGCTGTAACGCACGCTGCTGTCGCTGGAGCCGTTATTCGCCGCGTAAGTGATGGCTGGCAGCGGGTAAGCCACGTCCGGCAGGGCGACGTATTGTTCAAAGCCCAGACCGGTTGGCAGTGCGGCTTTGGTCACCGATACCGAGGTGTCGATGGCATCAGTGTTGTTGTCGTCTTCGCCACAGGCGGTGAGCAGCAGGGCGGCTGCAACGGCCAGCGTCAGCGGGCGCAGAACGAAAGCTTGATTCGGGTTCATCGTCTTCATTTCTCAGCTGAGTTAACGGAAAGCGGCGCGTGGTGACTACGCGTCCGACACCGGGGAAGACGCTGAAAACGCGCCGGCGGGGACAGCCCGGGCGATGAAGATTCGGTTAAGTTTTTATTTCATATCAATGACATACAGACGCCACAAGGGCTGGCGGGCGGTTATGGGGTCAATCACCGAAGCGCAAACTGACCCCGGCCATCAGCTCAGTGCCCGTGGTCGAGTAGCTGTACACCCGGTTGGTTTTATCGACGAACAGGTCGTAGGCCTCGTTGGTAAGGTTGCGCGCTTCCAGTGTCAGCGTCAGTTGCTCGTCCGCCTGCCAGTGCAGATACGCGCCGGCAATGGCCGAGCCGTTGACCCCGACACGGTCGTTGCCGTTCGCCCCCGGCACCTGTACCAGATACTGCGAACGTGCGCGCAGCGTGACCCCGGCCCGCAGCCGCTGCCACTGATACCAGAGGTCACTGCTGACCACATGCCGCGACAGCTCGGGCGCCGGCAGCGTCACCTCGCCCTCCTCCAGTGGATAACGCACCAGCCCGTGACTCAGGGCATAGCCCAGGTCCAGACCGAGGCGGTCGAACGGCGCCGGCAGCCAGCGCAACGGCGATGACAGCGTCAGCTCCAGCCCGGAAATATCAGTGCCCGGCCCGTTCACCGGCCGCCGGTATGAATACAGTCCGTCGTCGCTCAGGCTGGCCCAGGCCGGGTTGTAATACGGCAGCTGATCGAGGGACACGCTTTCCAGCACGTCCACCACCAGACTGTCGATGCGTTTGTAAAACAGCCCCAGCGCCAGCAGTTCGCCGTCGTCGCCGTACCATTCGCCGGCCAGATCAAAGGCGTGGGCGCGCGACGGCCGCAGCTGGTTGTTACCGCCTTCCAGCAGCCGCGCGCTGGGGCTGCTGAGGGTCACGGCCGAGGTCAGGTCGCTGATGGACGGCCGGCTCAGGTCCCGGCTGTAGCCGAAGCGCAGCAGCAGGTCGTCGCGGGCATGGGCCACCAGATGCAGCGACGGCAGCCAGTTCTGGTTACGGCTGCTGACGTCCACCGCCTCGGCGCTGTCGTCGATCAGCCAGGCGCCGCGCACGCGCTGCTCGGTGCCGCTCCAGCGCAGGCCAACATCGCCGCGCAGCGGCCAGGCCCAGCGCCAGCTTTCAAAACCGGTCTGCCACCAGCCGGCCAGCGTGGTTTCGTCCAGCCGGTGCTGCAGCGTCGGGTCACGGGTCAGCGGCGTGTCGCTGATGCCGAGGGTACGGATCAGACTCTGGCGCCCCACCACCCATTGCCGTGGCAGCCCCGACACGCCGAGACTGCGGCCGAAGTTACCCGGCGTGAGCTGATAGCCGCTTACATACTCACCGCTGACGCTTTCGGTGTCGTCGTCCGCCTCGCGCCGCTGGTTGGCAAAGCCCTGATACTGCAGGCCGAAGAAGTGGCGCAGCCCCTGCCCCTGATCGGCCACCAGCTCCAGCGAGCCCACCTGATAGCGGTTGGTGACTTCATCCTGCTGACGGGTGATGCGGCTCAGCTGCCAGCCGGCCGGATCACTGATGTCGAAGCCGTAGTGATTCACGGCGATGCGGCTGTTGCTGCGCAGGTCGTAACTGAAATCCTGGCCGTAACGGGTGAGCGAGACCTTGTCGTGCACCGGGCTGTCGAAATCCGAGTTCATCAGCCCGGCCGAGGTGTTCAGGCGCCACACCGCAGACAGCGGCAATGCCCAGTCGAAGGTCAGCTGGCCGAGCCGGGTTTCGTCGACCTCGTAATTGTGTTCGCTGCGGATATCCACATTGGAAAAATCGCCGTACACCATGCCGCGGCCGTCGCTGGTGTAGTCGTTGACCTGCACGCTGCTTAAGTCCTGATCTTTCAGGCTGGCAGAGCTGATGTGGTACTCGTGCATCGACTGGTGCATGCGCGCGCCGAACAGGCTGAGGTCGATGTCGCCCCAGACGCCGTCACGCCACTGCAGCGCCGCACTGGCGCCGAGCGTGGTCTGATCGCGCAGCAGCAGGTCGTAGCGGTTGTGACGCGGATGAAACAGGCCGTCGATGTCCGCCTGCTGGTCGTCGCTGAGGGCGCTCTGCTCGCCCCAGTCGGAGGTCTGCCAGCGCACCGTGGAAAACCCCCGTTCCTGAGTGCCGCGCTGACGCAGGCTGACGCCGAACGACCAGCCCAGACTGCCGTCGTCGCGGGCCTGCACCGTACCCGCCGCCAGCGCCGCGCCGTCGGCACCGTTGCTCAGATTATTTTCTGCCTGCAGCGACAGCCACTGGCCGAGCAGCCCGGCGTTGGCCATGTCCAGCGGCTTCGGGATGCGCAGATCCACCGAGCCGCCGATGGCGCCCTCGTTGGTGCGGGCGTCGGACGATTTCCCGACCACCACCTGCGTAAACAGCCCCTGCGGCAGCACGTTGAAATCGAAGCTGCGCGAGTTATTCACCGCGCCACGGGCATCGATGCTGGCACTGGTGGCCAGCATCGGCATGCCGTTTACCAGCACCCGGCTGGCGTCGGAGCTTAAGCCGCGGATGCTGATGTTACGGTCCATGCCCGCTTCCTGACTGAAGGCGATGGCACTCTGGCGGCTGAGCGAATGGGTCAGGTCGCCCTCGCCGCTGAGCTGCGCCGGCGTAATATCGGTGCGCGCACTCAGGCCGTTACTGGCGTAACGGGCAGCGTTGGCGCGGCTCATGCCATCAGGCAGGCCGAGTACAACGATTTCGGGCACCGGCGCCCGCGCCGCTTGTGCCACGGGCGCGCGGGCAACCCGGGTGAGGCGTACGCCGCCGTTCTGGGTGACGGCCTGCCAGTCGCTGTTGGCGCTGATCAGGGCCAGAAATTCGTCCGCCGGACAATCGCCGAGCGGCTGGGGAATGGGGGTTTCCGGCGGCTGGTCCGAAATGGCCGCCAGCCCGTAGCGCTGATTCAGCTGGCCGAGCAGATGATCGGCGCGGGTCTGGCTGACGCCGTCGTAAAAGCAGGCCGCCAGTGCAGAGGAGTCCGGCAGGAAGAACGCCGCCGGCAGCAGGCAGGCCAGCCGCAGGACGCTGCGCCACGGCAGCCCGGAGGCTGCCCACCGCCGGGCTGACTCAGTGCGCGTCACCGGTGCGACCCGCCAGCAGGATTTCATCCGGCTGAACCGTCAGTTGCAGACCGAAAAGCCCGGCGATCAGGGCCAGTGTGCCTTCGACATCGTGGGTGCTGTAGCGGCCGCTGAAGTGCAGATCGGCGGCCACATCGCGGGTGCGGATCGGGCGCTCGCTGTAACGCTGCAGATGAGCCAGGGTATCGCTCAGACGTTCGTTGTCGGCCTGACGCCAGCCGTCGCGCCAGCTGGCGACGTTGTCACCGCTGTAAAACACCGGCTGACCGTCTTTCAGGCGCACGGCGTCACCGGCCAGCAGAATTTTCTCGCCGCCATTCCAGCGCACCTCCACCCGGCCATGCTGCACTTCCACCGCCACCGAACCTGCGCTGCGGTCGATATCAAACGCGGTACCCAGCACGCGCACGCTGAGGTCGCCGGCGTCGACCACAAACGGCCGGTTCTTGTCCGGCGCCACCTCGAAGAAGGCTTCGCCCTGATGCAGGGTGACCTGCCGCGAGGCCTCTTCAAGGCGCACATTGAGACGGGTCTGCGCCGCCAGACTGATGCTGGAACCGTCGGCCAGACGCTGTTGCTGATGCTCGCCGTGGGCGGTGGCGTACCAGGCATCGGCCACCGGGTTACGCGCCGTATCCGGCACCGTCACAACAAACACCGCCGCCGACACCAGCAGCACCACAGCGGCAGCGGCCAGCGGCGACGTCCAGCGCGGCGCGCGCGCGGGTCTTATAGCAACAGGGCTTGTGGCAGCCGGTGCCGCTGCGTTGGGGGATGTTTCGTTTGTCCTGGATATATCACGCAGACCGCCGGATGCCAGCGGCTCATTCGCCGCAGCCCGTTCGGGTTGCGGTGCAGCCTGCGCCTGTCTGGCGGCGACCTTCTGCAACGCCAGCACAAGGGCGTCGTCGTGACCGTGCAGATGACGCTGCAGCCAGTCGATGGCCTGCTGATGACGGGCGTCGGCCGCCAGCCAGTCGCGGAACGCCTGCTGCTCAGCGCCGGACAGGCTGTCGAGCTGGTCGTACCAGTCGGCGGCCTCATCCAGAATGTGTTCGTCGGGTGCGGTGTGATTCATGCTGATATCCACAGGCGGCTCAGTAGCCTTGCTCTTCCATCGCCGCCGCGATGCTGATCATGGCGCGGGTAATGTGTTTCTTCACCGCTTCGGTGCTGAGCCCGAGCGCGGTGGCAATTTCGTCGCGCGATTTGCCCTGCACCCGGCGCATCACAAACACCTCGCGCCGCAGGGGCGGCAGCTGTTCGAGCACGGTCTGCAGGTACTCCACTTTCTGCGCCATGATGTGCGCCTCATCGAGAGATTCGGTAACGGGTTCGGCCACAAGGTCGCTGCCGTCGGCCTGTGGCGGACGGTTGCGCCAGTAATCGGTGAGCACGCTGCGCGCCACGCTCAGGCTGTAGGCCAGCGGATTGCTGATGCGCCCGTGGGCGGTGACTTTCAGGGAACGGACGAGCGTGTCCTGCACCAGGTCTTCGGCGTCGTGGCGGTCGGAGACGCGGCTGGCGATGTACTTACGCAGGTTGGGCAGATAACTGACCAGCTGATGGGCAAACAGGGTCTGGGCGGCCGGCGCGGGGCGGCCTGCCGCGTCGTCGTGCACGGCCGTGTTTTTTACGCTCACCGAAGGATTGCTCACAGGATCGCCCCCACCCTGATTCAAAGCCGGGCGAGGCTACCTGTGGCGTATGACAGAACGATGAAATTAAGACGCTGGTATGAGAACTGGCGCCTTTATCACAACATGCGCTGACGGCCTCAGCGCTGCAGCGCGAGCATGATCTGATCGCCGCTGTTGAGGGTCTGTACCGAACCGGCCGACTGAGCACGCACGCTGCCTTCGATCACCTGCAGCACCACGCTTTCTTCGTTCAGACGTAAGTGAAACGCACTGACGTCCGCACGCAGACGCAGGTTACCGGCCTGCGCCCAGAACGGCCGCACCGCATCTGGCGCCACCACCACAGTCGCGCTGCCGTGAGTCAGTTGCACCCGCCGTTGCTGATCGCTGTAGCGGATCGAAACCGTGCTGTCTTCGTTCAGCCGCACCTGCGAGCCGTCGTCCAGTCGCAGACTGCGTTCTTCGCCGGCGTTGGTGGTGAAGGTCTGCACATCGGCGGCGGCGTCATTCTGCGAGGGGGCCAGCAACAGGAACACCGCCAGCGGCACAGCCACCAGCAACGCCAGTGCGGTCCACAGGGTTTTGCTGCTGCCGGGTGCCTTGTGATTGCCCGATACCGGTTCTGCGTGAGCCATATCAATCTCCGTAGGAACGACGACCGTTATAACGGCTTTGCTGATGCTGTATCACCGTTATGCGCCCCGATTATGACGGGACGGTTACCCTAACAAGCCCACGGCCGTCGCGGCATCCGACCTTCTGCTAAACCCACGGCGCCAACTGCGGTTTCTGACCCAGATCAGGGCTGCGACACCCTGTCGCATCCCGCACCCGGCCCGCTGCCGCTATCCTGCGCGCCCTGACACTTCTGCGATTAAGGACACCCCATGCCTGGCTTCACCCGTCATCTGCTGACTCTGGCTGTTGTTTCTGCCTCCGTTGCCCAGGCGCACGCCGCCGATGCGGAATCCACCAGCGTGCTGGAACCTGTGGTGGTCACCGCACCGGCGACCTCGGATGTGCTGACCGTGAGCACCGACCCGAAAGCGCCACGCCAGCCGGTGCCGGCCCACGACGGCGCCGATCTGCTGAAAAACATTCCGGGCTTTAACGTCATCCGCAAAGGCGGCACCGACGGTGACCCGGTGTTCCGTGGCATGGCGGCATCCCGTCTGGGCGTGCTGCTCGACGGCGAAATGATCATGGGCGGCTGCGGCATGCGCATGGACCCGCCCACCGCCTATGTATTTCCGGAAGCCTATGACGAAGTGGTGGTGCTGAAAGGCCCGCAGAGCGTGAAGTACGGCGCCGGCAACAGCGCGGGCGTGGTGCTGTTCGAGCGTGAAACACCGGATTTTTCTGCCTCGCCGCTGCAGGGGGATGCCAGCCTGCTGCTCGGCAGCGCCGGGCGCAACGATGAAGTGGCCACGCTGCTGGCCGGCAACAAGCTCGGTTACCTGTCGCTCAGCGGCACCCGTTCCGACGCCAACGATTATGAAGACGGCGACGGCCATGACGTGCATTCCGCCTACACCCGCTGGAGCAGCAACGCCGCACTGGGCTGGACGCCGGATGCCGATACCCGCATTGAACTGAGCGGCGCGAAGAGCGACGGCGAAGCCCGTTACGGTGACCGCAGCATGGACGGCGTGCAGTTCGACCGCTCCAATGTGGGTCTGAGTTTTGAAACCAGCAACGTATCGCCACTGATCAGCAAAATTGAAGGCCGCGTATACCGCAATTACGTCGACCACGTGATGGACAACTACAGCCTGCGCCGCGTCAGCGGCATGTACATGGTGTCGAACCCGGACCGTGATACCCGTGGCGCCTCGCTGTCGGCCACCCTCGCCATCGCCGGACGCACCCAACTGGCGGTTGGCGCCGACACCCAGCGCAACGACCACAGCCTGCGCTCGGCCAGCAGCATGATGAGCGCGCCGGATTACGACAGCCTGAGCCGCACCGACGACATGCGCTTTAACACCAGCGGCGTGTTCGCCGAGCTGGATCACAGCTACGCCGGCGGCAGCAGCGTGCACGCCGGCCTGCGGGTAAACAAAGACAGCGCCGACGATCTGCGCAGCAATAAAACCACCAGTGGCATGACCGACGACAACACCCTGACCAGCGGTTTCCTGCGCTACGAATACCAGCGCAACACGACCGACCGCCTTTACGCCGGTGTGGGTCACAGCGAGCGCGCCGCCGATTACTGGGAACGCAATAAAAACCCGGCCGCCACCAGCATGATGATGACCGGCATGGCCTCCACCTTCGACGTGGCACCGGAAAAAACCACCCAGCTGGACATCGGCTACCTGCACCGCAGCGGTGACCTGCAAAGCTCGCTGTCGGCGTTTTACGCCCAACACGCCGATTACATTCTGATTGAAACCCTGCCCGACGTGAGTGCCTACGCCAGCAACGCGCGCAACATCGACGCCACGACATACGGTCTGGAGTCTGATAACAGCTGGAACTTCGCCGACCGCTGGACCAGCACAGCCACGCTGGCCTGGGTACACGGCCAGAACGACAGCGACCATCAGGCACTGGGCCAGCTGCCTCCTCTGGAAGGGCGTCTGGGTCTGACCTACGACACCGGCGTGTGGTCGGCCGGCGCTCTGTGGCGCCTGGTCGATGACCAGAACCGCGTGGCCGAAGGTACAGGCAACGTGGTCGGTCAGGACATTGGCAAAACCGGTGGTTTTAACGTGTTCTCGCTCAACGCCGGTTACCGCGCCATGGACGACCTGCTGTTTACCGCCGGCATCGACAACCTGTTTGACGTCACCTACGCCGAACACATCTCCCGTAGCGGCGCCGCCATTGCCGGTTATGAACAGACCACGCGCGTTAACGAACCGGGCCGCACTGTCTGGCTGAAAGCGCAGTGGCATTTTGAGTAAGGCCCGGCGCTTATGGCCAGTAATGGCACAGAGAGCGCTTTAACGCAGGGATAAAGAAACGCCCATAAAAAAAGACCGTTTATACGGTCTTTTTTTATGGGCCATTTTTTAATCCACAATGAACGAGCAATGCGCTATTCAGAACGTAAACACCAACCCCACGGACGGGCCAGCGATGCGCATGCTGTCGGTTTCCAGCGACCGGTAGGATAATTTCCCGGACCAGTTGCCGCTGCCGATCTGCATCAGCCACTCGGTGTCATCCAGCTGCAGATTCAGGCCATTCACCGATGTATTGCGGAACCCCACGCTGAATGATTCATTCAGCAGCAGGCGGCCGCCGTAATACATTGCCCCTGAGGAGGTCACCGACTGGCCATCCATCGAATAGTGACCCCCGCCGAAATTCAATTCAATGCGGTCAAAAAACATCATTCGGTAGGTCAACATCACCTGCTGTGTGGTCAGCCGGTCGCTTGAGTTTTCCTCGCTGTAATTTCCCTGCCGCAAAAGCAGGGCAACCGGTCCATATCCGGCCTCCAGACGCAGGTCATTCCAGTGCGTGCCATAGGTGCCATCGCCCACAGAAAAATCGGCCTGCATAAACGGCAGTAAATGATCACCCGGCTTTTTGCGGGTGTAACCGGATTCATAGGGTGTATCCAGTGCCCCATCGCTGGCCGGACTGACCGAATAACCGTCTGGCGATGATGCCAACGAGCCGGTCAGGCCTGAGCCTTGTACAAAACCCTGGCCTTGTGCATTGCTCACATCCGCTTCACTGGCTGACGGTGCTGAATATCCGGGGCTTTTGGTCGGGTCATCTGGATTGTCTGAGCGTTCACTATTCTCTGCGCCATTCTTCGCGTCATTCTCCGCATCATTCTCAGCGGCTGCATCAGTCCTTATCTCTGCCGTGGTTACAGATTCCGGGGAGGAAGTATCTGAGGGCCATTGAGGATTCCCGGCAGCAGCGTCGTCCGGGGCAAACGCAGATTCCGCTTTTGCCGCGCTGTTTGCCCCACCCTCTGCCAGCACCCGGAAGAACAGCTCAATAATGCCTTCCAGCAAACCACCCATCAGACCGGAGGCGTCAGCGTCAGACCTGCCGCCCGATGAAGTGGATGAGGAGCCAGAATTACTGCTACCCGACGATTTCGGGGATTTCGCCGATTGTTCAAAATCCGCGAGAGCGCCGGCCTGCACGGGCACAGCCGCCAGTAAAAGCACCACAAACAGAGCACGCATCAGAAAATCCTTTTCATACCGGTAAACAGCAAGCAACAGAAAACAACAGACAACAACAGACAACAACAGACAACAACAGACAACAACAGACAACAACAGACAACAACAGACAACAACAGGAAGTATAATTCAGAGGGGCAGGATAACCGATATGGAAAATACGTAACCAGCGTTCCCACAGAATAACCAATGGGTTAAGCCGGAGTTCAGAAACGAGGGATTTAAAACAGGCGATACCAGTGGGACGAAACCGTGAAAGCCGGTTATCGCCTCTGGCAATTCAGAGAACGATAACCGACAACCATCGGCTTATTTAGACGTTTTCAGATAGGTGTAACCGTTCAGACAGGCTTCATAGAAGTCGGTCCAGCGCACACCTTCGCGTGGTTTGATATGACCATTGGCGACCTGGCGGTCGATCATGCGTTTAACATCCGAAGCCATGGCCTGCGGGTTGTATTGCATAATGGTCAGCACGTCTTTTACCGATGAACCGTGTACGACTTCTTCGATATAGAAATCTTCCGGATCATCGTCGTAGCTGAAAATATGTACTTCGTTCAGACGACCAAACAGGTTGTGCATATCGCCCATCACGTCCTGATAGGCGCCGGTCAGGAACATGCCGACAAAATACGGTTCACCCGTATTCAGTTTGTGCAGCGGCAAAATATGGGTAATTTCACGGCCAACGGCAAACTGGTCGATTTTGCCATCGCTGTCACAGGTAATATCCACCAGCGAGCAATTAACCTGCGGCTTTTCGTTCATGCGCGTCAGCGGCACCACGGGCAGCAACTGGTCGATGGCCCAGGTATCCGCCGCCGACTGGAAAATCGAGAAGTTACACAAATACTGCGAGGACAAACTGTACTTCATGTCCTGCAGTTCATCCGGGACGTATTCCGCATCGGCCGAGCCGTTACGGATTCCTTCCATGATCTGCCAGTAAAGGGTTTCGATTTTCGCCAGTTCTTCCAGACTCAGTACGCGCAGCTTGAACGCATCAATGGCCTGCTCTTTGTAGCGCGAGGCGTCGTTATAGGCGCGCTGCAGATTATCGCTGTCGTTCAGGCTCTGCAGAATGTCGCGCATATTCGAGACAAATAAATGCTCGCTGTCGGCCGCCGAGGTATCAATGCCGGCGCCGCTGGCTTTGATCTCGCCGACAATCTGGGTCACCACGCAGCTGTGGTGAGCGGTAATGGCACGGCCACTTTCGCTGACCAGATTCGGATGCGGTACGTCTTCGAGATCGCACACTTCTTTCATGCCGTGCACGATATTGGCCACGTATTCCTGCATGCTGTAGTTGCGCGAGGAATCGCTGGTCGAGGCCGTGCCGTCGTAATCGATACCCAGACCGCCGCCGACATCAACGTAATCGAGCGGAAAACCCATTTTATACAGTTCGGTATAAATGCGGGCACCTTCGGTAATGGCTTCCTGCACCGAGCGGATATCGGTCAGCTGACTGCCGATATGGAAATGCAGCAGCTTGAGGCAATGTTCCATGCCCTGCTCTTTGAGGTAACGTGCCGCGTGAATAATTTCGGCGATGGTTAAACCGAACTTGGCGCGCTCGCCACCAGAGCTCTCCCACTTACCGCGACCTTTGGCGGTAATTTTGGCGCGCACACCAATAATAGGATCGATACCCAGTTCCTTGGCGGTTTTTACCAGCAGGGTTAATTCCGAATATTTCTCGACCACCACCACCATGCGGTTGCCAAGGCGACGCCCCATCAGCGCCAGACGCATAAATTCTTCGTCTTTATAGCCGTTGAGCACCGTCAGTGAATCTTCGTTGGTGTTCATTGCCAGTGCGGCCAGCAGCTCGGCTTTAGAGCCCGCTTCCAGACCGTATTTAAATGGCTTACCGGCGTAGACGATTTCTTCTACCACTTCGCGCATCTGATTCACTTTAATCGGATACACACCGCGGTATTCACCCTGGTAATCGCATTCACGGATGATGTCGGCAAAGGCGCTGTTCAGACGCGTTACCTGCGAACGCAGAATATCGTGAAAGCGCACCACCACAGGAAACTGCACGCCTTCCTGCTGAATCTCATTGAGGACGGATTTGAAATCGATGCGGACCGATGGGTTATCCGGGTCCGGCGTAATGTGCAGGTTGCCGTTATCGCCGATACGGAAATAGCCAGCGCCCCAGCGTGATACGCCGTAGAGCTGCTCGGCATCCTCAATCGTCCATCCGGTTTCTGACGTCATAGGGTTACTCCTGAAGCCTGTCGATGAAAACAACTACCCAACGGCAGAAGATTAGTCGCTTTCCAGTCTAACGCCTGCGGCCCGGCGATGTAACCGTCTGGCCTGCCGGGAGCAGACGCTGCGTGTGACAAACCCAGCAGGCGACGCGTTTCAGCCGACAGTGCGGAGAATCACAGGCTTATAAGCCTTTGTTCTGGCTGAAAGTACCGGACGCCGGATGCGTGCGGCAGGGAACTCAGCGCCGCTGACTCAGTCTGGAAAAGAGACTGAAGCGAGCGCTCTGATTATTGACCCACTCATCAACGAACCACAGTATGCATCCGACGCCAAACCCAGCGGTGCAACATCAGGAAGAGCACACAATGATTACGGATATTAACGATTATTTTGCCAACGGCTGCGGACGCTGTGATCGTTTCGCCAGCGACGATTGTTCATCCCGTCTTTGGGCAGAAGGCCAGAAGCGGCTGCGCGCCATCTGCACCAGTCTGAATCTGGACGAAACCGTTAAATGGGGACATCCGTGCTACGTGTATAAGGGCCGGAATATTGCCCTGATCGCGGCCGTGCGCGGCGATTTTCGTCTGAATTTTTTCAACGCGTCGTTGCTGAAAGATACGGCAGGCATTCTGGAAAAGCAGGGCGACAACACCCGCCACCCGGATACGGTACGCTTTACCGACGCCAACCGGGTCAGCCTGCTCGAACCGACGTTACGGGCCTATTTGCAGGAAGCCATCGGCTATGCAGATGCCGGCATTAAACCTGAAAAAGTCAGTACCGAGATGGAACTGCCGTCCGAACTGGCCGGCGCCCTGGAAGCCGACCCGCAACTGGCCGAGGCTTTCCACAAGCTGACACCCGGTCGCCAGCGCAGCTACGTGCTGAATCTGAACGCCGCCAAAAAATCCGAAACCCGGATCGCCCGTATCAGCGGATTCCGCGAACGGATACTGGCCGGCAAAGGTCTGAACGAGCGCTGATTGTGATGCTGAAGATGTTCTTTTTTAAATTGCTGCACACTGGGCGACGCCTTGCCATTTTATGGTTGCCGCTGGCTTTTGGTTTACTGTTTAACACGGCTGACGCAAACGACAATAGCGACAGGAGCGATAAGAGCGATACGACCAGCCAAGGTATACATCCCCAAGCCCACGTGCGTGCAGAAACTCCGCTGCGTGCCCTTACGCAGCTGAATAGAGAGGCTCAACGGCTCAGTCGCGACGATCAGTCTGATATTCTTTTTTATGTGCTGCCTGCCGCGCAGCGCGATGGCACCCTGCTCTACATACTGCAAGGTTCCGACTGCAACAGCGTGCTGACGAATGACGCCATTCTGAGCGGCTTCCGTCAGGTCTGGCCGGCTGCCGATCTGTTATTAATCGAAAAATACGGCATTAACCGTACGCTCGCATATTCTGCGGATGCCGAAAGACCCGACTGCCCGGCCGGGACTCTGCGGCACGATCATCCGCAGCAACGACTGACCGACAGTATGCTTGTGCTGAATCAGCTGATGGCCAGTGGTGCTTATCAACGTCTGATTATTCTGGGTGGCAGTGAAGGTGCCGTCATCGCCAACCTGATCAGCGCACAACGCGCCGACATCGCCGCCACCATTGTATTCAACGGTGGCGGCCGGCGTTTTATCGATGACGTTCTGCACAGCATAAAGGCCTCCGTTCCGGAAGGACCTGAGCGCACTGGCGCCATCAATGGCTTTATGGCCTTTGCGAACAGCCTTGATGCTGAACCAATTGCTCTGCGACCCCATAAAAGCAGCCCGGAGAAAGAAAGCCGTTCTGAACAAAAAGTGGCGAACAAGCAGAAAGATGAAGGTGCGAGCGAACAATCCGCCCATGAAAATACAATCGTCAGCGGCCATGGCATTCACTGGTGGCAACAGATGCTGGCGCTCGACCAGCAATCGATTCTGCAGTCCGTTGATTCCCCCGTACTGATCATTCAGAGCCAGCAAGATAAATCCGTTGCACCGGAACAGGTCGATCTGATGCTCAAAGCCCTGACGCAGGCGGGAAAAAACAATATTCACTACCGGATGTATCCGGAACTTGATCATCAGCTGAAGAAACCAAACGGATTAAACAACCGCGCCTGGGTAATTAACGATATTTCGGGCTGGCTTACGCCAATATTGCAGAATACGCCGGCCGGACAATAAAAAACCGCGCGATTAAGCGCGGTTTTTTATGGCGGTTACAGCGCTGAAAATGGATCAGTCCGTCGACAGGCGGGACCACAGGCTGTAGCTGATCATCTCACCTTCGTATTCCTGCTGTGCCGGCAATACGCCCTCGCGGGTAAAGGCCAGCGCGGTCAGCAGATCTTCATGCGCGGTTGCGCCTTCGCAGACGCGCATTTCCAGACGGTGCAGACCCAGCTCAGAAAATACAAAATGTTCTACGGCTGGCAGCACCTGCTGCAGCATGGCCAGATCACTGCTATCGGCCAGTTCCCACTGCAGCTGTGCTGCGCGCAGCATCCAGTTAATACGCTGAATACCGATACGTGCGCGCAGTTCGCCGGCGCCATTTTCCACCAGCCAGAAAGCGGCTTCGCGGGTTTCAAAACGCATGGCCACACGACGCAGTTCATCCATGGCCTGGGCGTCAACGCTCATGGCCTGACGCGGGATATGATCAACCACGTCCTGACGGCTCATTAATGCGTACAGTGCGCTGGCATCCTGATCGGTGACCGGCAGACGCAGGGTGAAATCACCGGCGGGGAAATTCCAGTTCATTGCGCGTCTCCCTTACTGAAGGATTTATCCAGATTCTGCCCCGGGTTGTCCTGCTCTCCCAGACGACCGGCAACCGGTCTGGCTTCTTCGCGCAGCAGGTGGAATTGTTCGACGTTGGCAAAGCCGTTGTCGCCGGTCCGCCAGCCGTCGCGCAGGGTCGCGAAATGCTGGAAACCCAGCGTGCTCAGCATGGTTTTAATGTCGTCGCGCTGACCGGCAATCCACTGATAACCAAAATTGCGCACGTGATATTTCTGCGCCAGAAAATCCATACAGGCTTTCAGCGCGGCGCCGCGTAATGGCGCCGTTAATTGCGGCAAGGCATCAACGCGCATCATCACGCGCAACTGAGATGGCTGCCAGTCAAAGGCACTGACCATGCCCAATACGGCACCGTCCGCTTCCAGCAGCCACATCATGCCGCGTTGGGTTGCGGCCATCTGCACGCTGTAATCGACCATGCGGCTCATGTGTTCAATATCATCCGGCACACGCTGGCCCGGCAGTTCAGGCTGCTGGTACAGGGCCAGCATAGCCTCGGCATCTTCGTAGGTCAGTGGTCGTACACAACCACCGTCGAAGGAAAGTTCGGGAGTGAATTTCATAAAAAAAGCCTGAAGTCTGAAGCCAGACGCCTGAGGCTTGCGACGGTCAGAGCAGACGCCGCAGCCAGGCGCAGAAGCTAATTAATACTCGTCGTCACGGCTGTCGTAGCCGTGCGCCAGATTTTCAAAGCGGGTGAATTTACCGATAAACGCCAGACGGTCGATACCAATCGGACCGTTACGGTGTTTACCGGTAATGATTTCGGCAATGCCTTTGTCCGGCGAGTCTTCGTTGTAGACTTCGTCGCGGTAAATAAACTGAATAATATCCGCGTCCTGCTCGATGGCGCCGGATTCACGCAGGTCGGAGTTCACCGGGCGTTTGTTCGGACGTTGTTCCAGCGAGCGGTTCAGCTGCGACAGGGCAATCATCGGACAGTTAAATTCTTTGGCGATGGCCTTCAGCGAGCGCGAAATTTCAGAAATTTCCTGGGTACGGCCTTCGCTCTTGCCAGACACCCGCATCAGCTGCAGGTAGTCGACCATGATCACCGCCAGATCGTTGTTGTTTTCGCGGTAGACCTTACGCGCACGGGCACGCATTTCCTGCGGCGTTAAAGCAGCGGTATCGTCGATGTACAGCGGCAGGTCTTTTAATAAATTCACCGCAGCCGAAAGCTTTGGCCAGTCTTCGTCGATTAATTTACCGGAACGGATACGGGTCTGGTCGATTTTGCCGATGGACGACAGCATACGCATCACGATGGATTCCGATGGCATCTCCATACTGAACACCAGACACGGGCGCTTGGTGGCCAGCAGGGCATTTTCTACCAGGTTCATGGCGTAGGTGGTTTTACCCATGGACGGACGCGCCGCGACAATCACCAGGTCGGCCTTCTGCCAGCCCGAGGTGCGGTTGTCGATTTCGTTAAAGCCGGTGGTTAAACCGGTCAGGCCGTCCGGCTGGTTGAACATGGCATCCAGCTGGTCGAGGGTATTTTTCAGAATCGGCGCCACCAGCTGCGGGCCACCGTCCTGACGGTTACCTTCGGCAATCTGGGCAATGGCTTTTTCGGCGTCGGAAATCAGGGTTAATGAGCTTTCGCCTTCGGTTTCGTAGGCGCGCTCCATAATTTCGGAGGCCGCTTCAATCAGGGCGCGTTGCTGCGAACGTTCGCGCACAATGGTGGCGTAGGCAGCGCAGTTGTCGATGGACGGTGTCATGTCCACCAGACGGCTTAAATAGGCGGCACCGCCGGCTTTTTCCAGCTGCGCGCGTTCTTCCAGCTCTTCGGCCACGGTGACCACATCGACCGGCTGTTCCTGATCGACCAGATGCTTGATGGCGCGGAATACCAGACGGTGATCGTGACGGTAGAAATCGCCGTCCTGCAGCAGCTCAGACACAGCTTCCCAGGCACGTTCATCCAGCATCAGGGAGCCAAGAACGGATTGTTCGGCTTCAACCGAATGCGGCGGTGTGCGCAGGCTGGTCTGGGGTTGTTCGCTTTCGTATTCGTCAGTCATACGGTGTCCGGCAAAAGAAAAAGCCCATTCGTCGGTGAGCCCTGATAACGCCTGATCTGTTTATAAACGAAAAAGGCACTATCAGCGGGTCTGCTGAAAAGACCTTAATCTGCTATGAGTAACTTCCCAAAACGAAAAAGGCACTATCAGCGGGTCGCTAATAGTGCCTTAATCTGCTCGTGCCTGCCAGTTAGCAGGCGGTCAGAAGCGCTTGCTCTGGCAATTACTCTGCAACAACGTGCAGTTTCAGAACAGCTTCAACTTCCGGGTGCAGGTGGATAGCAACTTCGTACTCACCTACGTTACGGATTGGACCTTCCGGCAGACGAACTTCGGACTTGGCAACTTCAACGCCAGCCTGAGAGATCAGGTCAGCGATGTCGCGGTTGCCCAGGGAACCGAACAGTTTGCCTTCGTCACCGGCTTTAACAGCAACAGAAACTTCGATCTCTTCGATCTTGGCAGCGCGTGACTGAGCGTCAGCCAGCTTAGCAGCAGCCTGAGCTTCCAGTTCTGCACGACGGGCTTCGAACTGTTCTACGTTGGCTTTGGTAGCCGGAACAGCTTTGCCCTGTGGGAACAGGAAGTTACGGGCATAACCAGGCTTTACGTTTACGGTAGCGCCCAGAGCACCCAGGTTTTCAACTTTTTCTAACAGAATAATTTGCATGATTCATTCCTCATTACAGGGCGGCTATGCATCGCCTGCCGTGTCTTTTAGTCGCGCGCGGATGTTCAACAGACTGTCCAGCAGCGCTACGAAAATTAGTAATGTGTACATGTAAGGCCCGAACACAAACAGCGCGACGTAAATCAGCACTGTCCATCCCGGACTGGCCTTTGACTGAGTCAGCAGACCATGGAACAAGGCCAGACCAGCAATGACGAGCGGCACGGTAAACACCGGTGTCACTCCTGCCAGCGCAGGCTCAAGCTGTCCGGCTGCCAGACTGACCAGCAAAGCCGGCAGACTGTAAGCCAGGGGCAAACGCAGTTGTTTAAATTCGGTGCCGAAGCCGCCGGGGTTAAACAGTTTGGCTTGCCAGTAGCGTCCCAGTAACAGACACAAAATTGTGACCAGCACGTGCAGAGCCGCAAGGACTCCACTGATCATCGGTGCCACCAGAGGCGTCAGACCCGCCAGAAGTTCCGGCTCATCTTTCAGCGCTTCGGCGATCACGTTCTGACTGCTTTCCTCCACCAGAGGCAGAACCTCGGACAACAGCAGGGGCAATATCAGATAAGCGATGATCCCAAGACCTGCTGCCAGCATCACCGTCCAATCTAGACGGATCGTCTGACGCAGACTGATTGCAAGGGCGCTGGTGCCCAGAGCAATCAGAAGCGGAGTCGGATCACCGGCCGCAGCCCAGGCAATTGCCGGGAGCATTGACCAGAGAACTACCCGTCCTCCTTCACGAACACCATGACGCAATATCGCCAGAGCCTGAACTGCTGCTCCTAACCAGAACAACAGGGGAATAGCCAGACAGAGTGCCGCCGCAACAGTTGCCTGTTTGCGACCGCGCATTGCCCATTGCGCCAGTGCGTTCATATTTTTTAACTCAGTCCGTCAGAATCAGGCGTCGTCGAGGCCGATGAAGCAAGGCAAAAATGCCCAAGGAAGCGGAGTGTATAAGTTATACATGAGCATTCCGCGGGCATTTTTAACGCCGCTGCATCAACGCAGACAGCCTGAAACGAAAAACTTAGTTGTCGTGCTGATCAGTGTACGGCAGCAAAGCAATGTAGCGCGCGCGCTTGATTGCTGTAGACAGCTGACGCTGATACTTAGCACGGGTACCAGTGATACGGCTTGGTACGATCTTGCCGGTTTCAGTGATGTAGCCTTTCAGTGTGTCCAGATCTTTGTAGTCGATCTCTTTCACGTTCTCGGCGGTGAAACGGCAGAACTTACGACGACGGAAAAAACGTGCCATGACTGTGTCCTCTCTTATTCAGCGTTGTCTTCTGCAGAATCATCTTCTGCATCATCTTGATCGTCAGCTTCTTCGGCTTCAGCGCGTTCAGCGCGTTCTGCACGACGACGATCTTCGCGGCTTTCAGCTGCTTTGATCGGAGACACTTCGGTCACAGCTTCGTCACGACGGATCACCAGGTTACGCAGAACAGCGTCGTTGTAACGGAAGTTGGTGGTCAGTTCGTCCAGAACTTCCTGAGTACATTCAACGTTCATCAGGATGTAGTGGGCTTTGTGCACGTCGTTGATTGGGTAAGCCAGGTGACGGCGGCCCCAGTCTTCGAAGCGGTGGATTTTACCGTTAGCGGTTTCGATAGCGTTGGTGTAACGCTCTACCATCGCTGGAACTTGTTCGCTCTGATCCGGGTGAACCAGGAACACGATTTCGTAGTGACGCATTGTCAGCTCCTTGTGGGTTATAGCCTTCCGGCCCATCCGGTAAGGCAAGGAGACCGTTTTTCACTGCAGGGTGTAAACAGCGCCTGCAGCCAAACTACGGAGAAAAAGGAGCGCGGAGTCTACCAGAACCCTTCCGGCGGTTCAATATTCAACCAATCCGGCTGTTCCGCCGTCCCTGAATGACAACTGAATCAGATGTACGGCTTTCATTAACAAGGGGTTAAGTCCGCCGCGCCGACAATGGCGCCAGACTGAGGAGCCCCTTATGCACACGGACATGATCACCATGCACACTGAACATTCGCCAGCCAAGCGCCTGCGCACCCAGCCACGCAACCCACTACGCAACCTGCTGCACAGCACCCTGCTGGCCGCCGCCCTGAGCGCTATTGTCGGCACCGGCCTGCTGATGCCCGCGACGGCCCAGGCCGAAGCGCCGCTGGCGGTTGCCTGGGAGCAACCGGGCGAACACTGGCTGAGCTTCGACAGCGCCCACTTCCATCTGCACTATAAGGCCGAGCATCAGGCTCAGGCCGAGCGCGCCGCCACCATCGCCGAGCAGGCCTGGGCGCAACTGACCGTGCGCCTTGGCTGGACACCGGAAGACCGGGTGCACATAGTGCTGACCGACGATCACGATTTCTCTAACGGCTGGGCGCATCCGCTGCCCTTCAACCAGATCCGCGTCTTTTTAAGCCCGCCGGACGGCAACAGCACGCTGGAGCAGTACGACGACTGGCTGCATCTGCTGATCACCCACGAACTGACTCACGTGATTCATGGCGACATGGTGCGTGGCCTGCCCGCCGCCATCCGCAACGTTTTCGGCCGCAATCCGTGGACCTTTCCCCACGCTTACACACCGGGCTTTATGATCGAAGGCCTGGCGGTGTACACAGAAACCGATCTGCACGCCGGTGTTGGCCGCGGCGGCAGCACGCTGTACGACGCCATGATGCGGATGGAAGTGATGCACGGTATCGACGATCTGGCCGAGATCACCGCGCCGCTGCGCGACTACCCGCTCGGCAAGCAGTACCTGTATGGCTACTACTACTGGAAGTTTCTGGCCGAAACCCAGGGCGAAGATAAAATCCGTCTGTATCTGCGCCGTTATTCGGGCACCCTCATCCCCTACTTTCTGCAGGACAGATACGCGCGCATGACCTTCGGCAAAAGTCACAGCGCCTTGTGGAACGACTTCCGCCAGTGGCTGTACGCGCGCTTCACACCGGAAATCACCGAGCTGCAGCAGCAACCCCTGACCGCCATGCTCAGCCTGTCCGACCCCGCCGCCGGCATCACCGCCAGCGCCACGGACGGTCAGTACCTGTATTACCTGCGCAACAACGGCGAAGACCGCCGGGCGCTGATGAAAAAAGACCCGCGCACGGGTGATGAAACTGAGCTGCTGAGCCTGACCGGTATGTCCGATCTGGATATCAGCGCTGACGGCGACATCGTCTACACCCGCACCATCAACGATGTTTCCGGCCGCTTGTACAGCGACCTGTTCCTGCTCCGGGACGGCCGCGAACAACGCCTGACCCAGGGCGAACGCTACCGCAACGTGCGCTGGCTGCCGACTGCATCCGGCAAGCAATTGGTGGCGAAAAAAATTGACGGCGGCATCAGCCAGCTCGACCTGCTGACCGCCACCGGCGAACGGGTCCGCACGCTGTGGCAAGGCACTCTGGACGACGTGCTGGGCGACTTTTCGGTGTCTCACGACGGCAAGCAACTGGTCGCCAGCCTCAAGCGCGCCGGTGCCGGCTGGAATCTGGAACGGCTGCCGCTGGGCAGCGCCTCCCATCTGGAATGGCTGCCTCTGACAGCCACCCGCGCCATGGAAACCAGCCCGCGTTTCAGCGCCGACGATCAGAGCATTCTGTTCAGCGCCGATTATCGCCATGAGCCGGAAAACATTGCGGTGTTTAATCTGTACCGCCTCGACCTGAACAGCCTCGACGTCCGCCAGCTGAGCCACGTCGACGGTGCCCTGCTGCAACCGCTGGAAATGCAGGGCCGCCTGTACGCTCAGTCGTACAACGCCGACGGTTACCGCCATGTGGAGCTCGACAACACAGGCACCGACAACCACTTTGCCCTGACCAGCATGGCCGGTCGCTACGACTACACCAACCATTATCAGACACTGGCCGGCCATTCCGGCGCGGACAATTATTCGCCGCTGAACAGTCTGGCGCCGACCAGCTGGATGCCGGTGTGGGCACGCTCGAGCGAGCGCAACACGCTCGGTGCACAGATCAGCGGTGGCGATGCACTGGGGCGTCATTTGTACGATCTGATGCTGGCCTACGACACCACCAATCAGCAGACCGAACTGGCATTGAGCTACAGCTTCGACTCGCGCTGGGAGGTCAATCTGCTGCGCAGCCACGAGTATTATTCCGACCCCGCGCAGACGGAACCGGGTATCCGCCGGCACAGCATTATCGAAATTGACCGCCGCCATCTGTTCAGCCAGTTTGAAAATACGCTGGATATGACGCTGGGTGTGCATCGTGACGACGACCGCCAGATTCAGGCCGGAGGCGATCAGAACGCAGCCGACAACACGCAGAAAAGCCTGGTGGGCGTGCGCCTCGATTTCGACAACCGTGAAGCCTGGGCAAAATCCATCAGTCCGAGCTGGGGCACTCAGGCGAATCTGATCTGGGAAACCAACGATGTGCTGAGCAGCGATTACAGCGGCGATGTTATCAGCGCCAGCCTGAGTCATTTTATCGACCTGCCGGGTAATTCCGTGCTGGCCGCCCACGTCAGCGGTGCGTATGGCACCGATGAGCCCGACCGTTTCGAATTAGGTGGCAGCGACAGCGCGTTAATGGCGCCATTATTCGGCCGGACCCATTGGGGATTACGCGGCTACGAAAGCAGCGCCCAGACAGGTACCCGCATTCAGGTCAGCAGCCTCGAATTGCGCCAGCCGCTGTTCAGTGTGGAACGCAATCTGGGGTTATCACCGTTTGGCCTGGGCAACCTGTACGCCACGCTGTTCGCCGAAAAAGGCGCGGCCTGGGACAAAGGTGAGGATGCCGATTATCTGTCCAGCGTCGGTGTGGAACTCACCACCGAAGTGGTTCTTGGTTATCAGATGTTGCTGCCGGTGCGGATTGGCTGGGCCAATCCGCTCGACGACAGCCGCAAACAGGAAGAGCTGTATCTGAACGTGGGTTATCAGTTCTGATGCAACCACCAAAAGCACGGTGATGCGGCCGGCTCAGTCCGGCCAGTTTTCCTGATTGTGGGCCGCCGACAAAATCAGAATGGCCGGAATCACATACGCCCCCCACGAATTTTTCACCTCCAGTGCCAGCTCGGCCCAGCCGTGTGGTTCAACCTGCTCTTTGGTTTCTTCACTGCGGTATTTATAACGCACATCCAGCGCAAAACTGTCGGCGTAGCCGACACGCACGCCGAACGACGCCGAGAAAATCACCGGTTTGCGCGTTACCTCAAGCACTCCACCCTCACGCATTACAGCATTGTCACTGTCCGGGTTCGCACCGGACGGCACCTGAATACCGCCTTCGAGCAGATAATTGGAAATCACATAATGCACCGCCGTATCGGCACTGAAACGCGTGTACACGCTGTTGTGGCGGCAGCTTTTCAACACCGCATCGCGCAGCCCGGCGTTCAGGTCCTGCACACTGCGCGACACTTTATCCATTAATCCCATCAGCGTGGCTTCGTCGCGCCCTTCGGCCAGTGCATGGTCAATGGCTTCAATCAAACCGGCAACACGTAAATACGCTTTATTGGGAATGTAGTGATTTCCGTCGCGGTATTTTTTCAGCTGGGTGCTGGCGTCGAGCAATTGCAGACGGGCGGTGACCATGTCTTTCGCGGTAAAGGATAAATTCACCATTTCGGCCGCAGAATAGCGTTCACACTGCGTCATGGCCGGCCAGCTGATGGCCGCCTCCATGCCGTAACCCAGACGGTTAATAATGGTGCCGGCTTCAACCAGCGAAAAGCGGCTGATGCGCGAATCACCGAACAGCAGCGGCTGCTGCCACATGTGCGTGGCGAATTTTCCCGAATATTGCAGCGCTGCCCGGTCGTCGACCTGTGACTCCCAGCCGTCAATCGGATACGGCCCGGTAAACGGATACTGGTGCGCGTTTTCCTGCATCCAGCGCCCCTGCGCCAGCGGCCCCACCACGCCCAGAGAAAACTCGTGCTGCTGATACCCTTCCAGCCCGCTGATCACCAGATCGCGGCCGAAAAAAGCCCAGGCGGCAAACGGGCGATCGTAATATTCGGCGTTGCTCAGGTGCTCATAACCAAAGGTATCCACATGACCGCGCCCGGCGTCTTCGTACGGCGTGTACATCTGATGGCCCATGGTGTAACCGTAACTCACCAGTTTCAGATCGCGGTTGGTGGAACGCCCCATCGGCAGTTCGCAATCGTCGCCGGATTCCGCACAGGAAAATCCGTACAGACGGAAATTATCGTAGAGAAAACCGGGTTTCAGGTGGTAGAGCTTACTCACGCGCATGGCGTTGGTGTAATACTCGTCGGTGATGTTTCTGCCGGTCAGGGCGTCGTTTTCAATGCTGCTGTACCACACGGGTTCTTCGCCTTCGGTGTACAGACGTTCAAACTCCGGCGCGTGGGTCAGCAGTGAAAAAACTGAAAAACTGGCAGCATCCTGCGCGTGCAGAGGCAGGGAGAATAAGCAGAATAAAACAACAGGCAGCAACGTCCGTTTCATAAAATACTCGTCCTGAGAATGAAGCGGCGCCAGCATACGCTGGTCAGGCGAATTTATGAATAACGGCACATGAGAAAAACAACGCCGCGGACAATGAGTCTGCCAATCCGCAACAATGCGGGCTGACGGCCGCGCTTTTCAGAAAGCGCCGATATTGCTGAACGCCTGCCAGTAAAAAACCCGCCGTAGCGGGTTTTTATTTTACTGAAAGCGCGTTCGCTTAATTGCTGGTCAGCGGCTGACTGTTCTCGTCCACCGCATTCAGCTGCTGGCCACCAGCACCGCCGGCACTTTCATCCGGAATCCATTGCGCCAGACAGCTGGCATCGGTCACACACGGATCGGTCAGCGCCTGCATAAAGCTCACCAGCGCGGCCACTTCGCTGTCGCTCAAATCAGTATCCAGCAGTTCTGACAAACCACTTTCCTGATCGTCAGCCAGTTTGCTCAGCGCCGCACGGGTATTGCTTTCAGCATTCGGGTACAGGGCATCGCAGTCACTCACAGAGCTCAGCTGCGCGACCGACTGACACCAGGTGACGCTGGTCGCAAAGAAATCATCCACCGCATCGGAGGCGTTCAGATGATGACGGATCACACCTTCCAGCGTGTCGTAAGCACCGGTGTGACCGTACGGGCCGGTCACTGCCACGTTCAGCAGTGTTGGCGTGCGGAATGCGTATTGGTCAGCCAGCTCTTTGGTTTCGCGGTAACGACCGAAATCGTCGTCGCCATCGGCGCCGTCGCCTTTACCCTCACCAAACTGGATCATGGCGATGTTGTAGAATTTCTCGTCGGTAAAGAAATCGCCACCGTGGCAACTGCTGCAACCGGCACCGCCGTCAGCCTGAGTGGTAAAGAACAGGCGGGCACCCTCTTTTTGCGTTTGCGTCAGTGCGTCGTCATCACCGGCCACATAATCGGCCCAGGGCGTGGCGACAAACACCTGGCTGTTTTCGTACGCCGCAATGGCATCGGCGATGCGGGCGTAAGTAATCAGATTACCGACGTCGGCCTCGGCTTTATAAACCGCTTCAAACTGTTCCTGCCAGTCGTTGGTGCCGCTGCTGTCGGCATCCGGTGTTGACAGTTCAGCCACCAGCCCGGCCAGTCGTTGTGACAGGTGATCACGTACAGCGGTGTTGCTGTTGCCGCTTTCAAATGCAGTGCCACGCATTTCGGCCGCCGACGTCACCGGGAAGCGGGCCTGCGCCACCACCAGATTATTGCCCGCCTGCGCATCCGCGCTGCCAAATGGCGAGTCGGGCGTGCGTATGCCGCCGGCGCTGCCATTTTTACCCGGAATTTTGCTCAGCGATTCAACGCGGCCGTCGTGAAACAGCACCTGATCCCAAAGCGCAATATTAAAGGTGGTCGGTGCATTGCGCGGCACTGTCGGCACAACACTGTCAGAGTGCGTACGACCCGGGCCCAGCAGCTCCGGTGCATCGGCACCAACGCCGATTGGCAGCGATAAATCATCGCCACCGCCCAGCGCCGGATGATGGCAACTCACACACGCTGAATCCTGATCACCACCCAGTGCGGTGGTAAAAAATAACTGCATACCCAGCTGGGCTTTGGCCGATTTAATGGAAGGAATATCGCGACCAGCGCTGGCGTCTGCCGTCAGATTCTGTGCACTGATAATATCGCGCAGCACCGCATCATTATTATCGGATTTATTATTATCGTCGTTACAGCCGGTCAGACCCGTTAACATAATACCGGCAAGACCCATGGTGAAAATGCTTTTCATTCTATCTCTCTTCCGTTAGACCTGTTAATAACTGCACTTTTACCCATATCCCCGCCAAGCGAAGCCGCACAACGCCTGAGCCAATCCCTAAAAAAGCCCCACAAAAGCCCACGCAGACACCAGCACAAACACCGGAAAATGCCGCAACCGGACGTTAGTTATTTATTAATATTATGGTCCGGCAACCATGAATCCGGGCAAAAGGGCGGGCGCGATATTAACGGCTTATGCGCGTTTCGCAATGGCTTATTTGGAATATACGAAATGCGACTGGATATTCGCTTTTAATGTTAATTACATCAAATAGCGCAAACAGCAGAGAATCTGGCATTTACCGGCGGGATAACCCCGACAGGCGTAAAAAGAAGTGGCAGCCGGAGCGGACAATGTTAACCATTCACCGGCGATTCCAGTGTCATCCTGAAAACACCTGTGACGCAGAGTAACCCGGAAAAGCCTCCACCAGCGCGCTTATTGCGCGCAGGTGGTTTCTACCGTCCACGGCATGTAGGGATTAATCCAGTAAAACAGTGGTATCACACTTTCGGCGGCGACGCCGGCAATACTGGTCACCAGACCGTTATTAAAGGTGTATTCCACCGTGACTTTCTGCCACGGTTTCCCCAGACACTCCTGATACAGATTCAGCGGCGGGCTGATTTCAATCATGCCGTCCATAGCGGTGTCGTGCCAGCGCGACGGCAAGGTATTGGCGACCTCGCGGTTGGCCGGCAGGTCGTGGGTAAAATGAATGGTGCTGCAGCCGCCGAGCAGCAGTACTGGCACACACATAAGCGCCAGCGTCTGCGCCACAGGCCTTTGTTTGCAACCTGAGTTACTCATGCGCACCTCCATCTGCCGGTGCACTGTGCAGCGCCGCGTTTTCCGGTGCCGTGCTTTCCGGTGCCGTGCTTTCCTGTTGCGTGCTTTCCTGTGGCGTGCTCTCCGGAATCTCATCTTTCTGCGTCAAAGGCATCAGCATCACGGGCTGAGTTTCGCACCACACCTTGGCAGTACGCGGCGAATAAATGCCCAGCGTCACCAGCCCCTGCAGCCAGTCGGCCAGTGTGGTCACGGCCTGCATCTGCATCACGCGCCGCTGCCCGCAAATGAGGCTGGTATTCACTTCATGCTCACCGCTCAGACCAAACCAGTAAAAGGGTTTGCTGACCTGATAATCCGGCTGCGCTGTGTCCTTTTCGCCACCGTAAGGGCGAATGGTCACGCTGGAGCAGGCGCTCAGCAGCAGGAAGGCCGGCAGCATCAGTGCCAGCCAGTCGCGCGCTGTGCCGCCGCTTATTTTTCTGAATGTCATACGCATTAAATTCCCTGACTGCGTCCGGCAAATTCGACACGGAAACTGGCTCCTCCGAGAGCCGACTCGCCAATACTCAGCTGCGCCTGATACTGGTGTAATAAATCCGCCACCAGCGACAAACCCAGCCCCTGGCCTGCGGCCACTGTATCCAGCCGCACACCCCGTTGCAAAATCCGCTCACGCTCACCCGGCGCAATGCCCGGACCATTATCATCGACCTGCAAATACCAGCCGCCACCGGACGCCGGCCGTTCGCCACACAAAACCCGCACCTGACCACGGCCATACTTGCAGGCGTTATCCAGTAAATTACCGGCGATTTCCATCAGGTCATTTTCGTCGCCGGTGAATACCTGCTCACCCACACTGAGCTGAATATCCACCGCCCGCTCAGCGTACACTTTCAGCAGCGCGGCACGCAGTGACGCGAGCATGGGTTTGACCGGCACACTGTGAATACTCAGCGCCCCGGCCTGATTCACCGCCCGCTGTAACTGGAAGCGGATGCGGCTGCTCATCAGCGCCACCTGTTTATTCAGCTCGTCTTTGTCGGCCGCCGTTAACGCCTCCTGCGCCACCAGCCCGGTAATAACCGCCAGTGGTGTTTTCAGACTGTGCGATAAATCCGCCAGACTGTTGCGGTAGCGTTCACGCTGCGCCTGTTCATTCTGCAGCAGCTGATTCAGGTTCGACGTCAGCGGGCGTAATTCCTGCGGATAATTGCCCGATAAATCGCCTTCTTCGCCATGCTTCAAACGCTGCAGCTTTTCCGCGACCGAACGCAGCGGTGCCAGCCCCCAGCGCAATACTAACAACTGCATCAGCAACAACAAGACGCCAAACGTACCCAGCGCCAGCATCAGGCCGTCGGCGTAGCGGCGCAACTGCCGTTGCAGCGGCAGAAAATCTTCGACCACCGTCAGCGTAAACCGGTCGTCGGCGCGTTCACCGAAGCTGACGCCGAAACGCGCCAGCATATACGGATGCTCGCCGCGGCTGGCAAGACGGTACTGCCAGTCGCCGGGCTTAACCGCCACCGCCTCAAACGGTGGAAAATGTTCCGCCGAGCGCGACTCCCAGACGATCGCCAGATTGCCGTCGAGCACGCGTGCATACAGGCCGGAATCCGATTCGTTAAAACGCCCTTCAGGCAGATAATCCGGCAGCGAAAATTGTCCGTCGCGCACATCCGCCAGCGCCAGAATCGAAAAACTGTGCAGCCGCAGGCGTTCTTTCATGCTCTCACTCTGTGCCGCGTAAAAGGATTGATACAGCCACAGCCCCACCGCCGACATCATGATGGTCAGCAGCAGTGCAGTGAAAATAACAATCCGGGTACGCAGCGAGTTGAGCATGCTAATCCATCACAAACTGATAGCCGCGGCCACGCAGGGTCTGAATCGGGCAGAAGCCATCGGCCACCGCCAGTTTTTTGCGCAGCCGGCCCATCAGCACTTCAATCACATTGCTGTCGCGGTCGAAATCCTGCGCATACAGATAATCGGTGAGCGTCGACTTGGAAATCACTTCGTTGGCGTGACGCATCAGGTAATCGAGAATCTTGAATTCAAACGCGGTCAGGTCCATCGCCTGTCCCTGCAACGACACCGTCTGACTCTGGGTATCCAGCACCAGCGGGCCGGCACTGATGCGCGCCGAATGGCCGGTCATGCGGCGCAATAACGCCCGCACCCGCGCCTGCAGTTCTTCCATATGAAAGGGTTTTTCCAGATAGTCGTCGGCACCCGCTTCAAGCCCTTCAACACGGGATTTCCAGCCGCCGCGGGCGGTCAGAATCAGCAAGGGGTACTGACAGCCATCGGTGCGCAGACGGCGGATCAGTTCAATGCCGTCGATTTTCGGCAGACCCAGATCGATGATGGCCAGGTCGTAGGGATACTCCATCGCCTGGAAATACCCTTCCATGCCATCGGCGGCTTCGTCGCAGCGGAAACCCGCCGCGGTCAGGCCGTCGGCCAGCTGGCGCCGCAGCGCCTGTTCGTCTTCCACCAGAAGAATTTTCATGGACGCTCACCTTCAGCTGCTGCCGCCGGCGCATCGACCAGCGTGCCATCTATGGCATTGATATAAAAATTCGCGACATTGCCTTTGCGCCCGAGAATGCGCACGGCATAGAGAGGAATCGGTTCGGGGTAATAGCGCACCAGCAGCACCTGCCCGGTGAGCAGCAACTGCGCCAGACGGACCGCTTCCTGCGGACTGATGGCGTTGGCCGGCGGCTGACCAGCGGAGAAATCGGCGGCCGGACCGGGCGCACTGCGGCGCTCGCGGCCGTCGCCCTGAATGCGTTTTTCAACCCAGCGGTTGAAGGGGGTCATCAGGCGTTCAACCCATTCGGTGCGCGGCACCAGCGTTTCTTCCACCCACTCGCTGTTGCCTTCGCGCTGCACCCGGTTCTGGTCGTCGGCGTGCGCGCGTGCGTCAGCCTCGTCGGCCAGTGCAGGCCAGACGATCACCGTCAGCAGGATAACAACACAGTATTGGAAACGACTCACCCGGCACTCCGCCTGTCAGGATGGCGGCAGAATACCGGATTTTTCCTGAACAAGAACTGAATTCAGCCCGCGTTCAGGTAGCGGCCGCACAATGGAACACCACACTCAGGACGAGACCGACTTATGCACGCCGAATCCTCCGCAGAAGACCGACAACCGGTGAACAACCCAAACACGCCTCAGGCTGTGGTGAACCCCGCCGCCAACCCGATGAGCTATCCGCGTCACAGCCTGGCCTACTTTGAGCTGCTGACCCTGATCACGCTGGAAATGCGTGGCCGCTTCGACGGTAACCGAAAGTCAGCGCAGCTGACCGCCGCCTGACGCAGACGGAACCTGCAGAAAAGGCTAAAATGCCGGTTTTAAACCACACGGGTTGCTGAGCGAATCGGGGCTTATAACGTACGCCCTCCGCATCCGCCAGACACCCACGATGCCGGAAAGCTACCGGCCAGGTAACCGTCATGATCCGCATTAATGAACTCGCCCTGCCTCTCGACCATGCGCCGGACGCCCTGCGCGCCGCCATCCTCGACCGTCTGAACATCAAAGACAGCGACCTGCTTAACGTGCAGGTGTTCAAGCGCAGCTACGACGCGCGCAAAAAGAACAGCGAGATCAAATTTATCTACATCGTCGATCTGGATGTTAAAGGCGAAGACAAGCTCCTCGCCCGCTTCAGCACCGACCCGCACGTGATTCCCTCACCCGACACCCATTACTACCCGGTGGAATCCGCTCCGGCGGAATTAACCGAACGCCCGGTGATTATCGGTTTTGGTCCCTGTGGTTTATTCGCCGCGCTGATTCTGGCCCAGGCCGGTTACCGTCCGATTGTGCTGGAACGCGGCAAAGAAGTACGCGAGCGCACCAAAGACACCTGGGCGCTGTGGCGTAAAAAACAACTGACGCCGGAATCCAACGTGCAGTTTGGTGAAGGCGGCGCCGGTCTGTTCTCCGACGGCAAACTCTACAGCCAGATCAAAGACCCGAAATTCTACGGCCGCAAAGTGATGGCCGAATTCGTGAAAGCCGGCGCGCCGGAAGAAATTATGTACGTCAGCAAACCGCACATCGGTACTTTCCGTCTGACTGGCGTCGTAGCCGCCATGCGTGAAGAAATCAAAGCCTTAGGCGGCGAAGTACGCTTCCAGAGCAAAGTCAGCGATTTCATTATTAATAACGGTCAGACCGAAGGCGTGGTGCTGGAAAACGGCGAAACAATCATGAGCCGTCATGTGGTGCTGGCGCTGGGTCACAGCTCGCGTGACACCTTCCGCACCCTGCACCGTCAGGGCGTATTTGTTGAAGCCAAGCCGTTCGCCATCGGTTTCCGCGTTGAGCATCCGCAATCCCTGATCGACAAAGCGCGTCTGGGTAAATACGCCGGTCACCCGGAACTGGGCGCTGCCGATTACAAGCTGACCTTCCACGCCAAAAACGGCCGCCCTGTGTATTCCTTCTGTATGTGTCCGGGCGGTACTGTGGTGGCCGCAACGTCAGAAGAAGGCCGCGTGGTGACCAACGGCATGTCGCAATATTCGCGCAACGAGCGCAACGCCAACGCCGCCATTGTGGTGGGTATTGAGCCGGAAAAAGATTTCCCGGGCGACGTATTGGCCGGTATCGAACTGCAGGAAAAACTGGAAGAAAAAGCCTTTGAACTGGGCGGCCGCGATTACTGCGCACCGGGCCAGTTGGTGGGCGATTTTATCCGTGGCGTACCGTCCACCGAATTCGGTGACGTTGAGCCGTCTTACAAGCCGGGCGTAAAACTCGGCGACCTGCATCAGTCGCTGCCGAAATACGCCATCGAAGCCATTCAGGAAGCCCTGCCGGCGTTCGGTAAACAGATCCGCGGTTTCGACCGTGACGACGCTATTTTAACCGGCATCGAAACCCGCACCTCATCACCGGTACGCATCACCCGCGACCGTGAAACCCTGCAAAGCCTGAACACCGCAGGTCTGTACCCGGCCGGTGAAGGCGCCGGTTACGCCGGTGGCATTCTGTCGGCCGGTGTCGACGGCATTAAAGTCGCCGAAGCCGTGGCGCAGGATATGCTGGCGCAATTCCGCGCGGACCGGGGTTAATGGCCATGAAAGCCGATGACGTTAAAAAACTGCTGCAGAAAAAATACCGCGAACAGGCGCGTCAGTATCTGGTGGAAGGCGAGCATTTAATTCTCGAATTACAGAAAGCCGCCGCCACTCAGACCTATCTGAAAGAGTCGTGGTTATTTATTACCGAAGACTACAGCGACTGGGTAGAAAAAAACCTGACGCTGAATCTGCGCACCACCATAGTCGGGCAAAAAGCCATGGCGGCCATGTCGGACACCAAAAGCCCGCAGGGTATTATCGCGGTCGTTCCCTTTGCTCCCGAGCTTCCAGCCACCAAACCAGCATTGCATGAGCGCGCGATTTATCTGCACGAAGTACAGGACCCGGGCAATCTGGGCACTATTTTGCGCACCCTCGGCTGGTTCGGTGGTTTCCGCTGCCTGTTAAGCCCGGGCAGCGTCGACCCGTACAACCCGAAAGTGGTGCGGGCCAGTATGGGCGCGGTTTTTCATGTGCAGATCGAACAGGACGTGGCCATCAACAGCCTGAAGCCGCGCTTCGGCAGTATCGCCAGCCTCGATATGGCCGGCGCCGCCTTAAGCGACGCCAGCCTGAAACAGCACCGCTGTTTTGTGTTCGGCAACGAAGCCCGTGGCGTGCCGCGCGAACAATTACAGGCGTTAAATGCCGAGCCGTACAGCATCCAAGGTTGCGGCGCGATTGAATCACTCAATCTCGCCACGGCGGTGAATATGTGCGTGTACGAGCTGGTGCGCTGAAGCCCTTCGCTGGCAAGTCTTCCGGGTACGAGGATACAAACTCGCTTTTCAACGTGTGCACGGACTGACATTGAAAAGCGTATTCGTGCCTACAGGCCGCCGTTATAAACAACAACGGCTCAGGTACGCCCCTGCAGGGATGCAGGGCGAGTGTAAGGCTGTCGGGAACAGCTCTTACGCGCTACCGCGACAGCCGTATTGTTTATAGCGGGAAAAGGCCTGTGAGCACAAAGCAGGGGGCCGGGGAGAAGGTCCCCGGAAAAGCAAAGGATATACCCGGTAAAACAGCGAAGCTTTTCTGGAAAATCTCCGCCAAACCGGAAATTCATTAATACCTGAATATGGCGTTAATGAATGTGCGGCCCCAATGACGGGGCGCTTTCCACTCAATACCCGGTGTTAATCAGAACCGTCCCATCAACTTCACATACGGCCCGTGCGCAATCACAAACTGATTAGGCGTGGTCACGTAATTCTCATCCGCCGACGAACGGCCACCGAGCACAATACCGATCAGCGACGCCTCGTAGCCCAGCGCCCAGGCAAAACCCGAACTGTCGGACAACACAGCACCGCCGTAAAAGCCGACGTTAAAGGTTGAACGGGTCGCAAAGCCTTCGGCCGATTCCGATTTAATGGTGCCGTCGACCCGATTATTGGCAGCGCTGACATTTGCACCGCTGGGTTCAACCGTCATATAGCCCAGCTCGACCTGAGACTCGAAATTCAGACCGTGCTCGTGCTCGGCGCCTCTGGTCAGCCGCTCCATCAGATTGTTGGTCATAAACCAGGCGTAGAAGGTGTACTCCACTTCCGGATCAATCCAGCTCATGTCGTAACCGTAGGAATCACTGAGGCCCAGATTCACTTCAATCAGGCTGGGCTGAGTCCAGTGGGCGTACGAAAAACCGGTTTTGGAATTCCAGCCGTCGCGGCTGTAGAGCTTGAAGCCCTCGTAATCGTATTCAAACTTGCCCGACGGCGGCTGAAAGTCGAGGCCACTTTCGTTCTGAAAATGCCCGGCCACCGTGCCCGATTCGACCACTGCGCCCCAGTCGCCATAGCCGAACTTCACCAGCAACTGACGGCTGCGCTCCTGTTCCTGATCAAGATCGAGGGCGGCGCCGATAAAGGCGTTGTCGCCGAGCGACAGGGTAAAGTCGATCGCCTGAAACGGCGCGTCTTCGTACACAATGGCATCGGTTTCATCCACCGATTCCGTAAAGGTCAGGCTGCGTACGCTGTAGCCCAGATAGTTATCGCCAGCCTGAACAGAAGGCGCCGTGCTCATCGCCAGAAGCGCCAGAGTGAGGGTTGTCCGCATACGTCACCTGCGTGTTGTGATTCCGTTTTTTGATTTCAGGACGCTGTTGCTTCCAGGAAGGTTTTCTTCAGAGAAGGGTACTTTCAGCGAGCCGACAGTACAGCGCCTTTTTTAGCACTATAGACATAGCCATAAACCGCGCCATCCGACCTCTGGCCAACCGCCATAACGAGTCGTGAAAGTCAGAAGCCACAAATGGCCGGCGCGCCCTCCGTTGTGCAATACACGCTGTTGCCCGCAGGGAAAGACAATGCGCAATCCGGGCAAGCTTCATATTTTCGCCCGCCGTTATTCTCTATACTGTCATTTCCATCTGAGCATCAGGAGTCTGTATGTCATCTGTGTTATCCGCGGGTCATCAGGGTACCCCACTGACCATTCTGGAAGCGGCCGAATTCAGCCATTGGCTGGAAGGGCAGCCTGAATTAATCCGCAACTGGATTTCCGCCACCGGCTACAGCGGCAAAGGCGTTGCCCTGCTGCCCGCCAGCGACGGCTCTCTGAACAAAGCTCTGTTCGTGTGCGAATCCCTCGACGATATGTTTGCCTGCGGTGAGCTGGCCAATCAGCTGCCGGTGGGCGACTACGTGATTGAAAACATCGCCGACACCGACCTGCTGATCAGCGTCGCCTTCGCCTGGGGCGTGGGCGCGTACCGTTTCGAGCGCTACACCAAACCGGGTAAACAACAGGCCCGCCTGCTGTTAGCCGACAAAGACGCACTCGGCATCGCCAGCCAGCTGGTTGAAGCCACCAAACGCGTACGCGACCTGATCAACACCCCGGCCGCCGACATGATGCCCGAGCACATGGCAGAGGTTGTTGAAGCCATGGCGAAAGAATTTTCCGCCGATTTCAGCCAGATCGTCGGCGACGACCTGATCGGCGCCAACTACCCCATGATTCACGCCGTCGGCCGCGCCAGTGTGCACGCACCGCGCCTGCTCGACCTGCGCTGGGGCGATGAACAGCACCCGAAAGTCACTCTGGTGGGCAAAGGCGTGTGCTTCGACAGCGGCGGCATGGACATGAAACCGGCCGACGCCATGCGCTTAATGAAGAAAGACATGGGCGGCGCGGCTCACACCGTGGGCCTCGCCTACCTGATCATGGCCAGCCAGTTACCCGTGCGTCTGCGTCTGCTGATTCCGGCGGTCGAAAACGCCGTGGCCGGCAATGCCTTCCGCCCGGGCGATGTGATTAACACCCGCAAAGGCAGCACAGTCGAAATCGACAATACCGACGCCGAAGGCCGTCTGGTGCTGTGCGACGCCATCACCGAAGCCGTCAGCGAACAGCCGGAACTGGTGATCGACTACGCCACCTTAACCGGCGCCTGCCGCGTGGCGCTGGGTACCGAACTGCCGGGTATGTTCACTAACCAGATGCAACTGGCCTCAGACCTGATGCAGACCGGCCAGCGCGTCTCCGACCCGGTATGGCACCTGCCCTTGCACGCCGCCTACCGCGACTCACTGAAAAGCGACATCGCCGATCTGGTGAACAGCGTGCCAAGCCCGTTCGGCGGTGCCATTACGGCGGCGCTGTATCTGGAACATTTCGTCGACAACACCCCGTGGGTGCATTTCGACGTAATGGCGTGGAACCGCCGTAAGCTGCCCGGCCGTCCTGTGGGTGGTGAAGCCATGGGCATGCGCGCGGTATTCGGTTATCTGAAAAACCGTTACGCCCATCAGTAAGACGGACACAGGCGATGCACGTTAACCCCGCAGAAATTCTCTACTGGTCCACCATGCTGGCGTCGATTTTATCGGCCGCCGCCGGCGTGCTGGACGCCCGTGGGAAGCAGTTTGATCTGTTCGGGGTGATGATCATCGCCTTCTGTGCGGCGCTGGGCGGCGGTACGCTGCGCGATGTGATTCTCGACCGCCCGGTATTCTGGGTAAAAGACTCCAGCTATCTGGTGTTCACCTGGCTGGGCGCCATTCTGACCTTTTATCTGGCACGCTGGATTAAATTGTCGAGCCGCTGGTTTGTGGTGCCGGATGCCATCGCCCTCGGGCTTTATACGGTTGCCGGCACTCACGCCGCACTGGTGCTGGGCAACGACTGGCTGGTCGCCAGTTTTATGGGCGTTATTACCGGCGTGGCCGGCGGCATTTTGCGCGATATTCTGCTGAATCAGGAACCTCTGGTATTTCAGGGGCCGTTATACGCCACGGCCAGCTGGGCTGGTTCCGTTTTATTTATTATTTTATTTCACCAGAAAACCGACCCGGTGGCGGCAACCGTGGCGGCCGGTATTCTGATCGCCATGGTGCGCTTACTGGCCGTGCGCTGGAATCTGGTGCTGCCGCGTTATCGTGAAAAGCAGCACTGAACCGCCTGCGCTAATTCACGTCTTCCATTCACATAGTCAATTACACTTCATCAATCGCACAACGTTCGGCGCGGCATTTACATCCGTGCACAGGCGTTGTTGTGTATAAGCAACGGCTTAAATGAGCGCCAGATTCAGCAAATGCGAACCGGTAATGTACGACGCCGGTACATGAACAGTCTCATCCAGCGTAAGCGTCGCCGGATTTAACGCACGGATATCCGCGCGGTCGCCGCAGCTGACCCACACCCGAGATTCATCCGCCGACACCGCCACACCGCGCGCATTGTGCAGCGACAGCTGACCGCGAAAGGCAAAGTCCGACGCCGACCAGAAACTCAGCAGCCCCGGCGTCGGATGGGTAACAATAATTAAATTGTGCGCCGCCACCCGTGCAATGCTCAGCGCCTCGCCCGGAATGTCGGCGGCAATGACCGACTGCGGCGATACCGGCATCAGTTTTCCTGACTGAAACTGGCTGACGGCGCCGCACTGGTGTTTATCCAGCCCCAGTCTGGGCGCCGACACCACCACCGCCGAATCCTCAGTCAACGGCAGAAAATGGCCGGTATTAAAGTGCTCGTCCGGCATAAGTGCTTTATGCAGCAGCGCCTGCGTGTGTACGTCAATCAGACACACAGAACCCGGCTCACCACTGGCCTGATTGCCGCCGCCGTTTGTGACCATTAATACACGGTCGTTATCCAGCAAGCGGCATTCGTGCGGGTTCATACCGTAACTTGGAAAGTCGCCTAAATAATCCAGCGTCTGCGGATCACGCACGCCGATCGCGCCCTGCCCGTCGGCCGAGGTTTCGGTAGAAAACAAATAACGGTTATCACTACTACAAGCCCCGTGGCCATAAAAACGCCGCCCGTTAACCGGCGCAATGGCGTGCAGACAACGCTGCTCATTCAGATCAAACAGCCCCGCACCTGAGCCGATTTTTTCAAACACATACACCCGGCTGCTGGAGCCGGGCGCAAAGGCAAACCCGTGCGGAAAAAAATCCGCTTCTGTGCGCTCAATTAAATGACGCAGGGGATCAACGCGGCTGATCACAAAACCGGTGCTGCCATCGCGCTTCTGATAACGCCCGCCGCCGAGCAGCAAGTCAGGGCTGTCAGCGCGGGACAACGCGCGCGCCGCGGACGATAAACCAGCGACGACGCTCAGTGCCAGCGCGTTCTGTAATAAGCGGCGGCGGGTTACGCCAAACGGAATGTCTGCAGGCATCGGAAGCTTCGGGAATAAACAGGACCAGCGGATTGTGACCAGCCACACCGGGCAGCTCAATGACCTGACCAGCCGGATAACCTGAATAACCCGCCATTTCGCCCGGCCTTACACAAGCTTTACGCCCCGGACGATTTTATTAACGATTTCCGCTATGGTGCAGCGATAGCGAGTGAAAATGGAGCGACATCATGGCCTTTGTTCTGACCCTGCTGCTGGCGCTGATCACCATTGCCCTGAGCCTGTTTGGCCTCAGCACCTTTGGCATCAGTTTATGGCCGGCTGGCGCACTACTGGCGGGTGTTTATCTGCTGATCGGGAGCTACCTGCCGCGCTGGCAGGCGGGGGTTTTCTGGACGGGTCGAATACTCGGTGTATTGTCTGCGCTGGGCGCCGGTCTGTTGCTGCTGGCCTCCACCATTGGCGGCGGCCATATGGCCGAAAGCAATCAGGTTACCGCCGTCGGACTGGTGCTGATGGCCATCACCGGCTGTGCGCTGTTTATGGTCAGACCGCCGCAGTGAGTGCCGTCGTTATTTTGCGTTTTGCTACTGAAGAACATCCGGGTCGTCATGTAGTTACTAAAGTGGGTGTCCATTTAATTACTGTTTGTCTACTCCAGCTAAAACCAACACCGCCAACCAGCGCTCCATCTGCTCATCGGCCTTTTTTAAAAGATACTTTTCATCACACTCAAACATAGCGACCTCCCACTCTGGCGTGGTGAACTGGCGTTCAAAATCTTCGATGGGCTGGTCGCGTTCGCGGTCGTCGTAAAAGCGGGTGACATAGACGGTTTTTGTAATGGCCTCGGGCGCTGAACAATCATACTGCATCACCTGCCAGTTAATTTCGCCGCCTGCGCTAACACAGATAACCGTGGTGCCGCTCATGGCCTTAAGGCGTTCTGGCCAGTCGTTGGGGATGTCGGCGTCATATTCACCGCCATCGCATACCCAGCGCAGGCTTGTGTTGCTGATGGTTTTCGGGGTTAAGGGAAACACACAGTCATCGACGGCTTCGAAGATGACTTCCTCTTCATCGGAACAGTCATCAAGGCAATTATCGCCCCAATCTGGCCGGGTATCTTCGGCCAGATAGCGGGCAGCGCGGTCTCGCTTGGCGGAGCTGTTAAACTCGGCCTGAAACAGCACCAGGCAGTAGTCGATGACTGACATTGTCAGACAGAGACCTTGCCATCACGCACATCGGCCCAGATTTTACGCAGCCACTGAGGCGTGCCTTCGTCTTCGAGGATGGTAATCAGCAGGCGGGCGGCTTTGAGGTGGTTGGGGTGGAACGTCTCATCGGCATTGCTGCTCATTACATTCATCAGTCGCTGGCAATACAGATAAAGACTCTCTTCATCAAATTCAGGATCTTGCTCAAGATCAAAACTAAAACAAGATACATATAGGCCGTGCAACCACTGGGCATGAGTGAAAGGTGAGATGAAATAGTCCTTATCCACTGCACGCGAGATATGACTGAATATATGTGCGAATGTATAGTGTGCCGACTTCCACGGCACTTTACGATATTCAAACCGTCCCATCTGGAACATGTCATCCGTATAGACTTCGCTCTGAATCAAATACGGCAGCATGCGCTGTTCTAATCCACCAAAGGTTCCGAATGGGTCCTGATTGTTTTCGTCCGGGCCATAGCCATGAGGGACGTACTGGAAGAATCGATCGCGGTAGAAGTCAAAGTCAGTACCACGCTGGGCGTATGTGTCCCATATTTCCTTCCAGGCGTGTTCGCTTTGATCTGAACATAAGAAGAAGCCCAATATAGGCGCTGGTAACCAATTGCCCGGATGAGTTTTTTCGTCAGGTAGCCAGGAGTGCTCCTGATTATTCGGGAATTCAGGTACTTCCAACAGATAAAGGGCTTTCTTTATGTGTTGCGCCTCACCCGGCTTCACATTCAAGGCACCCAGACTCTTTTTCACATACTGCCATTGTTTCTTACGTATTTTCTGCCAGCCATCAACATGGTTACCAGGGATCGCCGGTTCAATTTTTTCGTAATCAAACATATTTCTGTCTCTTAAGTTTCGTCGATCAGAGCGAATACCGCTTTCTGTATACGTTCAATTTCTTTCGCTTTCTGGTCATCACTCAGCGCGTCGAGATTAAAGATTTCCGATACTACTTCTGAACTACTGTCTTTAATGATAGTAGTTAGACCGAAGCGCTTAATATCTTTGCCAGCCTGAGTTTTAGATGCCGCAAGAGCATACTTTTTGTAACCCAGAGAGGCAGAGATTTTCTTGTTCTCACCACTGGCGTTCTGCGCCAGTTGGCTACGGATAACGTCCATCTGCTTGTCTGTCAGGCCGGAGCGGGTTTTGAGCTTAAACTTCTGGAAAAACCAATGGATTTCACTGGCTTGCTGCTGTTCGTTCCTGGCAATTGGATCTTTAATTAACTGGTTATCCGTCGCCATAATCCGGTCAAGCAGATACTGTTTGTGCGGCTTCTGCTTCGAGTTGGTGGGTTTATACTCCCAGATACTGAAGGAAGCCTTAATTTGTGATTCCGTCCGCTCTTTACCGTCTTGCACACCCAGATAAGACTTTACCTCAATAAACTGGGGTTTATCAGCTCCTTGCTGGGTGACTAGGTCGACCATACGTTCAAAGTCTCCGGATTCATCAGGCCGTATTACCCGCGGCGTCACATAATCAGCGTTAGGGCTGCGTGATTGCAGGTATATGTTCGCTTGTTGCTCAATGGACACTAATTTGCCATACGGGCTTTTCCCAGCTTCGCCCCATGCATGCAGCAAGGCGGCCATCACCAGATGGTATTGACTGCCATTGACGGTGTTCTGCGTTTTGTATTCGCCGGTGGCAATCGTGGCAAAGGATTTGAGGTAGAGGCTTCTGAAACCTCTGGCCAGTTGGGTATCTGAGCCAATACACCCCGCTTCTGCACAACCAATTTTACTCTCCATATAGGCGATAGCCGCCAGTTGCAGAAGTATCGGCGTACGCATTTTCTCGGGGCCGTTATTGCCTTTCAGCAGGTCGCGTACACGGCGTACCCCGCCCTTAGTCGCCAGTAGTGCGCCCCCGGCGATCAGAGTTTGAGTGGCAGTCGCAATCGCCCTTGCGTCCGGGATATTTTTAGCCGCGTAAATGATGTCGTCCATCGCGCGGGTAATATGGGCTGCGGCTTCTTTGCTGGTAATTTCTCCTTTTTTGAGGGCTGCAAGTGTTCTACGGATTTTTTCCGAGGCCTGTTTTCCACTCAAGCGCTTCCGCCCGTTCGCCGCATACGCCTGTGGCACCACCACTCCTAATGGCAGCGCACTGCTGTCGAGGCTTGCCAACTCAAGCTCCAGCGATGGCTGAACATCCCCCTCCCATCCATCTTCCGGCAAGTTGAAATAATCGAACCACACCTGAAGATCTTCAGAGCTGCTGATGGCGTCGAAGATGATGGGAATGGCTTCCCGTGCTTCTTCGTCCGCCGCAATTTCACCCACAATCATGAGGAATGGCAAAAGACTTAACAGAGGGTCAATGCTTTTTGAATCGACCACTCGCTCGGCAACTTTACCCAGAAACGGCCCCATAATGCCGACCAGTTTTTTGGTGGCCGGATTGGTCAGTAGTTTTGCCAATGGTTTAAATGCCGCTTTTAGTGCCGGAGCTAAAGGTCCTGAGAAGGATATCGCCACATCCAGAACTGCTACCACCAACACAACAGGATCAAACTCTTCGGTGCCTATTTTTCCAATCTGTTCAACGACATTTAAGACGGAGCTGACAGGAATAAAGAGATCCAGCCCTTCCATCAGCCAGGAAGACGCATGCGCCTGTGGCATAAGACTGCTGAACGGCAGTGAACTTGCCCCCCATGGGTCATAATCGCTGTAATCGGTAACGTCACTTAAGACCAGTGGTGGTCCAATCAATGCAATATTGGCTGCGCTGGCACCAATTTGCTTAAAGCCTTCTTCGCTGATAACAGGGATATGTGTGCGCTGGCCATTATGAACCAGATGTACGTAGGTCAGCCCCAGGGTTTGCCCGGCAGCGTTCAGGGTACCCAGACTGTTGACCCCAACAGTCGCACTGCCAGTGCTGTCCGCCTGAATACTGATATCACTTCCCTGATTATTAATCGCCAGTAACGGTTGCGACTGACCATTGTAAAAGCGCAGCTCCTGCATCAGACCGGTGAAATTGCTGCCTATGGTCAACTCGCCATTACCCGGCAATATGGTACCGCTGTAGGTGGCTGTGGCGGGGCTGCTGAAATCATCAACATATAATTCGAGCTGAGTATCTGTAACCCGGGCGGCAACTTTCTGCCACTTATCCAGCTGGACAGGTGTTCTTACCTGATAGGTACCATCGCTTGTGGTAATGCGGTAGAAAATTTCACCACCGGCGATCCCAAGACTTTGACCACCGCCCAGATTGACCAGCGTACCGGCCTGCTCGGGTTTAATGGCCATTGCCCAGTTCGGGCGCTGTACCGCCGCAAGTACTGCAGCGGGCGATGTAATGGAGGCACTACCGTCAAAGCGGGAACTGCTGCCCATACCGTACATACTTGCAGCATCCAGTGTTACGCCGCCTGCGGTAACGCTGTAGATACCGGTATCATCCTTGGGAGCGTCACTACTGAACGCCAGCAACGAACTGGCATCCAGCGCCAGCGCAAATTCCGGCATGTTGTTCGGGAAATAGGCATCGCCAAGCACGACATGAATCACCTCACCTGCATTAGCCTTGAGAGTGACGCTCTTTTCAACTTCGTAGCCAAGATCCAACTGAACGCCATCAAAACGTTCGTAGCTGTATGCACCCGCCTGAGTTTTTTCACCAAGTAACGGACGATAATTCGCCGCCGCGATGCTGGCGTCAGGCGCAACCACTCTGATTTGCTTGCGATCACTGCCTGCATAGCCAACCCGTGCGTGAACATAGGTATCAACCGGTACTGGGGGCGCCATCAGGGTCACAGTCGCCTTACCATCGGCATCCAGAACTATCGTCTGCTCTGCGACTCCCAGATGAGGTGCTGAAACAGCTACTTCCAACCCCTCTGCTGAACCCGCCGGATTTTCGACCGTTATAGTGGCTTGCTGGGAGGTGCCAACCTTCATTTCATCAGGCATATCAATGGATACAACTAACTGCAGGCTTGCCAGATCAACCACTTTGGTCGCAGCACCTGAGCTGATTGTCAGTTTGACAGCATCATCGAAACGCTCAGAGCCTGTAACCGTTACATGAGCTTTGCCTGCTGTGGTCGCGGTTTCCTGATTGACCGTTTTTGCGTAGCCGTCGAGCGCGTACGCCACACTGGTGCCATCAGAGACAATATTGCCGTGCGCATCGGTAATGGTGATCTCATATTCCTGCGATGCGGATTCCAGAACACCGATCGATGCTGCACCTGCAGATTGCCGGACCACTATATTGGCGGGTGCTCCCGGAATAACCTCAACAGGTTTGAAGTAATTAATATTGTCGCTACCGACCAATTCAGCTGTCAGCTGAGCACGGCTGCCAGCCTGAGTGGGCATAGTAAGATCTGTTTTGAATATGCCGTTGGTTTCATTTACTTCCTGAGAAACCGACAGGCTGCCGTTATTGGTTTTCCAACGCAATTTCATTGGCGCTTTTAATTCCGGGTCCCGGTCTGAATAACCGTTAAGCAATGCAATGATAGGGACAACAGGGTCATCTGCACTTACGTAATAGACGTCATCTGTCTCGAGATCGTTATCAACATCGCGCGAGGTAACAATCAGGTCCTCAAACCCCCACTCCCACAGCACGTTCTGCGCATCCTGATTCAGGTACAGACTGAGCGTGAGGTAGTCTTCCACATCCAGCTGCGACAAATAATCCAGATTGGTGAACTGAATCTGTTGTTCATTCCCTTCGCCTTTATCAATGCGGACTTCAATCTCCTGATCACCCAGCGCGAAAATGTATTGCTGCTCGCCATCCAATGCCGTTATGCGTTCATACTCTGAACCAATAAGGTTGAAAATAACCTCCACCAGATCGTATGAATTATTGATGGCTGGAATATCGTCATCGAGCAGATTGCCACTGTCGGTAGCGGAATCCTCGTTCTTCTGGATAATGGATTCGACTTCCAGATCCACCACACTGAAGCTCAGCTCAGGGCGGTAAACCCAGTTGAATCGTGGTGTGAGGTTACGCGTGCTTTGTTCCTGCGCAGCAATGGCCAGCTTGTCTTCTATGCTGCCCTGTTCGTTATACAGCGGCACACGTACGGGTACGTATTGCGCCGGGCGGTGGCGCAACGCACCTGTATGATCGCCGGCCGAAAAGTCGTTCTGTTCACCACTGGGGTAACCATTCACCTGCAGATAATGGTGATACGGGTTGTTGTCGAAATTGAGCACCTGCAGCTGGCGGCCAGGGTTAATATCAAATTCGGCAACGCTGTTGTCGTACGGATCGCCGCTGTCGGCACTGTCAATTTGTTTGGTCAGCCGTCCGGTGTAGCCGTAACCCGCCAGTCCGGCCGGCAGAGGGTAGCCATCCTGATCCAGCCATTCGGTGTGAATCTCAACCAGACTGTCGTCTGTAGTGGCCGCGCCTTCGTTACTGATGGTGGTGCGTTCTTCGTCGGAATTTTTCAGCAACCCCTGCCCCTGATGGCGGCGGGTAGCCCACACTTTCAGGTTGGGCGGTGTCAGCACCACGGGCGGCACGCGTACCGTCAGGTCACCGCCGTCGGTTGCTGATGTTAATACTGTGGTAGCTGTGCCTATATAGCCGGTCGGGCGGTTAATGGCGACAACCCGCACCTGCTCGCCGGTACGCAAGAAGTCGGCTTTATACGATTGCAGTGCCGGGCTCATTTTGTTGGAAGCCTGCCAGGTGACGAAGTTATCGTGCCCCAGACGTTTGAAGCTGTGCATGTCTTCCGGACTGCGGATCGCCAGGGTGTAAGCGAAGTTGTTATCGCCATCCAGCACAGTACGGCTGGCATCGGAATATTCATGCTCGTTCAGGCCGGAGCGCTGGGTAATTAATTCGCCGGTCGACTCACGGAACACCAGAATATCGGTCTGCTTAACGTCGTCCAGCGAGACGGTTTTCAGCAGGCCTTTGTGCTGCAGATCGGGCGCCAGATCCATAATGCGGGTAATATTCGGCTGCCCGTCGATGCGCTCATTCGCGCTGAAGTAAACACCATACACGTTACCCTCGGCATTGGCTTCAAATTGCCCTTCGGCGCTTATGGTGCCGCGCACGGTTTTGTCTTTTTCGCCATCGCCGTCGTAATCGTCGGCCGCCATATAGAAATTCTGCGCAGCTGTTTCGGCGCTGTATTCAGTGGCATCGCCAATGCTCGCTCCGGCAAACAGGACGCGTCCGCTGAGCACATTAACGCCTACGGCATAGTTGAGTGTTGTGATGTTGTCCGGCGCAGATGAGATAATGCCGATGACTGTTAGCTGAGCGCTCAATGCACCCAGATCATTTCCCGGCGGGAATGCTCCGTACCCGATACAGTTGTCATAACTGGTATGCATCAGATAATAGGGAATACGCGGCGAACCTCGGGGATTAAAGTTGGCGTAATAAAAAGTGGCATAAGCCGTTGTGCTCGCCTGATACTGAAATCCCGGACAAGGGCTCAACCACGCCTGCAGGCGGTAAGATCCGTCGGGACGGCTATACGCTATGCCATTGCGATAACCGGTAATTGCCTCAATAAATACTCCAGGTACCGGGTCGAGGATTTTATATCCTTCCCTCGCCAGGCTGATCAGACTTGAAGTATTTTCGTATTCGGCCGCATCGTCCGGTACGGTCTTACCATCTTTAAGATAAAACGCGGTTAAATAACCGATACGCTCAGGGCTGGTGTAAATCAGTTTGCCGTCTTCGTTAAACAGCATACTTTTATCATCAGGCGACACAGTAGACGGTAATGCCAGCATATCCACCGGGAAGCTGTAATATTCTATATAAGCGCCATTGTCGGAGTGACGTCGTGCCTTTCCAGGGATCGCTACACTGATGGCATCAGCCGGCAACGCAGGCCAGTTGCTGATGTCTCGTCCATCGGAGGTTTGAAAGGTCTGCCCCGTAAACTGAGAAACCGGCATCAGTTCAATATCGCCATCATATTGCGCGCGAAAAAGATCGAGCATGGTGATAAAACCACCTACCTGACTGGCCGCCAGCACAAAGCCTTCAACTCCGGTAACACTGTTGATTTTTGAGTGGCCGCCATGCTCGTTGTATTCCGCCCATATCGGCTTGCCATCGTCGGTGGTCACGACGCTGCGTGCATACACATGACCATGGTGCACGAAGGTTTCAAATCCATAAGGATTAAGCGCCTGCACAGCAGAAGCCAGCACCATCAATGGCAGTAAAAAAAGAGTCCTTAATTTCATGGGCGTTCCAGCATGGCTTTAGCGACCAGTTCAGCAAAACTGATCTTTTGATTCAGATATTGTTCGGCGGCTTCCTGCATCTGCGGCAGCAGTGGGCTGTAGCCGATGTAGTCGAGCGTTGCGTAATTAACCGGCAGAGCAGATGTGAGGGTTGTGCCAGCAATTTTCCCAAGGCCTACCGCTTCTATAATGTTCTTCTGCGGGTTATAGCCCAGCAGCAGCGCATAGGATTCTCCCTGCTCACCGCCAGGAAGATAGTTATAACTGCCCATTAATGCAGGCAACTTCAGGCTGAGATTAATGGCAGAGGAAGGTTTTATACCAAAGGGTTGCAACTGGTAGAACCATAGCGGGGCCAGACCATCCATAGTGTCACGCACCAGCTGAGAGGCGGTTACAAACTGTGCATGCACCGAACGCTCGGTGTGAGGAAAGTTAAGATCTGCACCATTCAGATCGAGAGTCAGATCACCATTAGCCAGACGCAGGCTGGTTACGCGTTCGGCTACGGGTACCGGCAGTATTTCGCTGCTGGTGTTCGGTACACGGATTACGGCCATGTGGTTAAGAATCCCACCTGTTACCGACACAGGTACACGCACACTCCCCAGTGTCATATCGCTTCGGCTTTTATTCACAAGCAGATGGTAGTCACCATCCGGGATATTTTCGGATGCTTTGGCTTTGTAGCCAAAGGTATAGCCGCCATCGTTGTTGGTCCGGGTTGTAATGCCCAGCTCTTCAATTTCAACATCAAGGTCGGCACGGATTTGATTCAGGCTATCGACCACACCGCCTTCTATGAAGGTCGGCAAACCTCGGGTATCAAACGTCTGTCGTGATACGACGGCATCAGCGTAAGTTATTTCCCAGTCGATCTGAGCGTTGTAACCAAGGTCACCCTGAGGGTAGAAAATGGCGGTCTGGTCGTTGTTTACCAGCGAGATACCACCAGCAACCGGCTGACGTGAGAAGTGTACTTCCTGCAGCTGATAGCCCTTGCTATGCAGGAAGTCGGCACCCGACTCATCGGCGTTAACATAGGTTTTGCCATGCAGGGTTTTTCTGACAGTGAAGCTCAGATCCTGCGGTTTAACCGGACGATTAAAGGTCACCTGCAGTGGCGAGTCGGGTTCAATACCCCCGGCCTGATTTTCCGGCAGCAGGCTGACCACTTCGAGCGGAAGATCTTCCTGATTGGTGACGGTAATGGAACCTTGCAGAGTCTGACTTTGGCTACCGTAAACGGCTTCTACTATCAGAGTGTAATCACCGTTACTTAATTGCGAAGGCATAGTTCCGGCCAGAATATCGCCGGCCTTCTGAATCGTAACTGGAACCTTGCCCGGATTCAGGTAGGCGGAATAGCTTTCGCTACCGGCTGCGCCGCTCAGACGCACAGCAAATGGATAGCCCGTGCCCCGATCGGAAAACCAGGTGACAGGAAAATTCGGACTGATCCAGCTCATACTGAGGGCACTGATGGAATGCAGATAGTAATCCTGCGTTTGTTTATTACCCAGATCGTCCGCTGCAACAAGGCTGAGCAGCACGTCCTGCTGCGGCTGTATGCGCAGACTATGACTGAATGAATAACCGCCACTGATCTGGGTTAAGGCCAGATCGGTACCGTTAACACTGACGCTGCTGACATCGTCGGCCAGCGCCTGACCACTGATAAGCACAGAGGTTTCAGCCAGCTGATTAATGTCCGGTGCGGGCAGCCAGTTATTATTCAGTACCAGTCGTGGTGCCTCGGTATCGCGTATGACCAGAACAGACGACGATGCCTGCTTATCAAGCGCATCGGTTACCGTCAGTGTGATGGTATTTTCACCGGCATTCAGATCAACGGCGGCTGAGACGCTGTAGAGATCGTCCGCCAGGCTTGCGACCGTGGCGGGCACGCCGTTAATGCTGGCGGTCAGCCGCCCAGTGCGGGAAGCAATTTCGGCATACAGCGACGTTGTTGCGTGACGACTGCGTGTTTGTGCCTGAGGAGCCTTGATGGTTATCTGCGGTGCCGGGTAGGAAGCATCATCCGGCTCAAAGCGGTAGTTAAGCACTTGCTGAATGGAGCGCTGCTTGGCTACTGCGCGGACATTAAGCGCGTTATCACCCGGTTTCAGTGTAATTTGACCCTGATACACATACTGGTCGCCGCCCTGCGACTGCAATGACAGCGGTGCATCATCAATATGCACGCTTGGTTGCGCTTCGACGGCGGTCAGCTTAACGCTGACGGCAACGGTTTCTTCGGCAGAAATGTGTCCGGTGGCCGGTGTTATGGAATTAATACGGAACGGTACCACGTAGGTAAGGTCAATTTCTTCCTCTGCTGAATTGCCCTGCTCGTCCTCTGCTGTAAACAGGAAATGATTACTGCCCTCTTCTAAACTTAAATCGACAGAGAAGTAGCGATTGGCATTTAACGCAATCAGACGAGTACCTGTGCTATCAGTCACGGTAACACGAGCCAGTGGCAGATCACCGGCAAGCACCTGTCCGGTAATCGTAATCCGATCGGCATAGAGAGTTTGGCCGCTGGCAGTCGCCAATATCAGCTGTGGTGGCTCCGGCTGCGGAAAGCTCCCGGAGTCGTAAGGGTCGGTTCCTGCGGCTTCTTCCTCGGCATTGGTGTAACCGTCGTTATCAATGTCGTCATCCTCAACATCAGCAACACCATCGCCGTCAGTATCAGAAGGTACATCATCTGCACTGAATGGATCAGTTCCTGCCAGCGCTTCCGTCGCATTACTGAATCCGTCGTTATCAGCGTCGTCATCAAAGCCATCATAAATGCCGTCCTGATCGTAGTCGCAAATCCAGCCGTAGTTAATTTTCTGGCGTTCAGCAGCATTGTATTCGACTCGGCCGAACGCCTGAAGGTAGATATCTGAGGCTGAAATACTGCCCCTCACCACAGAAAAATTACCAACCTCTGCATTTCCATCAGCGTAAATGAACGCATTAACGGTACCAAAACTTGCAATTGTGACGCTGTTTACTTTGAGCAGTGGCATAGACTGCCGCTCGCCCAACATAGCTTTGGTTCCGACATACAAATTTTTCACAAATAAACGCAGCTGCCCAGGACCAGAGGAGATCAGCCTGGTATCAAAACCCATGTTCAGTGAATCGATGTAATAATCGCCAGGAACCAAAATAAGATCAGAAAAGGCGTTCAGATCAACCGCTGAAAAGCGGGTAACACCGCCTTTTCCCGGCAAGGTTACGGTGCCAAATGCCGGGACGTATACAGAAACCGGGGCGGGTGAGGCTGAAGTATATCGGCCACTTTCGTGTTTATCAGAGTGTGTCTTTTCTTTCTTATCTTTTTCCGGCTTACCTTCATGCTTTTTATTTTTCTTATCGTCATTGGCGGGCCTTGTATTACCCGACACATCACCAATGTGACTCTGCAGGTCAACGGACGGAAACGAAACCGAAGCCTCACCCGTTGCCGTGCAGCTCCTGCCGTCACACGGATAATTCCAGCGACTATGAAACACCCGTTCGGCATTGATCTCTGGCTGCCCTCCATCCATTGTGGCAGCCCAGCCGAAATTCACTACGCCTGGTTTATGGGATTCCAGACCATTAGCAAATAATCCCTGGCACTGATTCTGGTAGGCCAGCGCCGTTGAGGTCAGGCCCATCATTATTATGGCAATGACTGCTATCAGGTGTTTATTCATAGATTTAGTCGAGAAACTCGATTTCCTTATTCAGCTTCACGCGCTCTTGCTCAAGCGACTGCTTTAAATACTCGGGCGCCAGCCTCCGGCGTATTTCGGAGGTCACTTCCGACAGCGGACGGGCCGGTACCTCTGTAATGGCAGTAACTGACAGCAGTAAGGAAATGCCAGCAACATTGCTCCAGTACGCATGATCTGCAACCAGCTTATCTTTAAGCGCCGGATAGTATTCAGCCACTTGTTCCGCCGTCACTTTGCGCTCGCTGCTGCTCAGTTTGCAGCCCATTTTCTGCAGCTCGGTTATACGTGACTTGTCCAGAACTGGTTCCAGCAGAGGCTTGCTTAGCGCACAGCTATCCGGCACCTGAATCTCTGTCACTGCGTATTGCTTGCGCTGACCAAATTCGCTGGCATGCGCCTGATAATACTCTTCCACTGCTTTTCGGTCGGGAACCTGCCGCTGCACGTTTTCTTCGATATAGGACTTTGCCAGCATCTGATCGCGGTAGGCCTGAATCGCCAGATCAAAATCGTGCATCTGTTCCGCTGTCATAGACGCCTGTTGCTTCTGCGCCATAACACGGGTAAGCGCGATACTTTCCACCAGCCGGCGGTATTGCTGCTTATCGTCAATAATAGTCATGCGCGCAGCCGGATCGAAGCGTTGCAGATGGTGATCGACATCACCCTGAGTAACGTAAGCGGAACCGGCGCGGGCAACCATCTTGTCATTAACGACTTCCGGGCTGTTATCAGAGCAAGCCGTCAGCGCGCACAGTGCAGAAAGCAGCAGTACTTGGCACTTCATGTTATTTATCCGAATAAATCTCGACATCTGTTGTCGCCAACAACCGATCCAGCTCGGCCTGCTTGGCTTGAGCTTTCAGCATGTGGCGGATTTCGCCTTTAACTTCATCAAACGACTTTTTAATGACCTTCGGCGACTCCAGTGCTTTCAAAATATGAAAGCCAAACTCGGTCTGCACCGGCTCGGAATAAGCGCCCTCTTTCAGGCCGAAAGCTGTCTGGGTAAATACAGGGGATACCGAACCACGCTTCAGCCAACCCAGATCACCACCTTTTTTAGCTGATAAGGTATCGGTTGAGTAGCTTGCCGCCAGTTCAGCAAAATCACCGTTGGCCTGCAGGCGCGAATACACATCGTAAATACGGGTTTTTGCTTGCTGATTTTCTTCTTCAGTCATCGACGAATTGGTTCTGACCAGAATGTGTGCAATATGAACACGCTCTTCTTCATAGTCGGCCGCATGGGATGAGAAATAGTTTTTAACGGCTTCATCGGTGACATGAGTGGTCATGAACTTGTCAAAGTACTGATTGATCATGAGATTGCGTCGATAATCTTCAACCGAAGCATCGATGCCGGCCTTGTCGAGCAGACCTTCTGTCGATATGGATTCAACCAGTGCAATCCGATTAGCCAGATCCTTCAATACATTGCCATTGGCGTCGGATTCGATGCCCTTCATCGCGAGATACGACGAAAACTCTCCCTTGCTCACTTTATGATCACCAACTTTCGCCAGATAATCACCATTGCCACAGGCAGTAAGCGCCACCGTTAAAAACAACGCAGTATATTTCATAAAAATCCCACTATTACATCGGAAAAACATATGGATAATTTGGCTCTTTCAGGCCAGACAATGATCCATCATATTCTATGGTTAGTAGTTTACTGAAATCAGAGAATAATGTACTTCCTCTAATCTCTATTGGGCCTATCTCGCCAAACCCATCGTTCAATACAAGAAGATACTCACTCTCCTCAACCGAGAATGAAAAATACTCATCAAATGAGTACCATGAGTATCTAGGCTCCAAAACCCGTTCCTTGCCGGTTGAAGAATCTACTGCAAAAACGTCCCCTACCAGAAGATAACTGGAGTCAATCTGAATACTTACCAGCTCATTCTCCATGGAATATTCTGGCAGATATTTTTGCTTAATTACCACACCATCTGGACCATCATTAGCAGGGACCACCGAGAAGGTAAAATCCTGACTGTCGACGTAAGTTCCTGCATAGAAAACCCTGATTTTTGCACGAACTCCGTTAAGGTTTCGATTTAAATTAGTCGCCACCTCGTAAAAGTGAACCTCATCATAGCGCGAACCATTTGCAGCATTTGGATAGAAAGTATCCGTCGTCAGATATTCACAATCACAGTCCGCTTCGCCAAGTCCAAGCCCAAGCAAACTTCCATTAAATGCGATGACTGACTGCGCATAATCATTGGTGAATGCTGAGATCGATTCAGGTTCAGGATAAAGAACCGGAGAGTCCGGTAAAACCCGGTCAAAACGGATTCTTGCTTCGTCATCCTCTACGTTCGTGCCATAGGTGTATGCACTCAGGGAAACGGGCTCATTTTCAATGAGCAGAGTGACAATACCCGGTACATTGAAGTTGTATTGAAGCCCCATCGCTTCTGTTATCAGCTGCCCTTCATGGTAATAGAGAATACCATCACGGAGATTGTTTGATTGAACGGTAAAGTGCTTGTCGGCCGAAATCGGTGACGTATCGATAACATGGACAAACGGCTGATCACTCCCTTCGGTTGATATTTCAAACTGGAGTTCATGTCCCTCGAGTATGTAGTCAACCGCACGATTCCAGAACAAATAGGTCTTCGTTTCGTTCACGTAGAGAACATCACAATCCTGAAGGTGGACATAGAACTCACTCACCTCCCAATCTTCGTCGACCTCGCAGATCTTCCAGTCGGATACCGTCGGGGAGATCAGGTGCAGTGACGTTACCTCATAACCATGTTCCGACAGAATGTCAGAGTAAGATACAACGTATTGGAAACCGGCCCTTTCGTCCCGTGTTGTTGTCAGCATGTCCAGACCAAGACTCAGATCAGCAAGCGATTCCCGTGTATCGACCACCCAGAAACTGATATCCACTACTTTCTTATCGCCAGTCACATTGTTCAGCAAAATTGCCTTGCTGGAATGCAGGCCCTGCGCCAGCGGAGTAGTCAGTGTTAAAGGCACTTCAACACTGACTACTCCATTTGTCGAAAACTCCCAATAGAAGCTGAATACTTCGCCACAGATGTCCGAAATATCTTCGTTTCTTCCGGCGCCAACCCAAAGGTCCGCACAGTCAAGTACGGCTCTAAGTGGCTCATCCAGTATCAGACTGAAATCCTGACCCAGCTTAGGCGATCCATCCATAAATAGGGAGGCACTGGACTCGACAACCAGGCGAAGGTAAGTATCACGTCCGTTCAGGAACAGCGGAGTATTGGAGGCATAGGCCTTTGTAATTGTATTCTCTGCAACCTGAACTTTGGTTTCGAAAATATCGCCGTAGGCTTCCCAGAGCAACAGCTCCTTATTGTTAAGATACTCAGAGAAGTCTTCCCACTCGCGGTAGAATATGTCGAACAGACCACTCATTTCTGAGCGCAACGTCATGTACTTGAGCGGCTCCCCTTGATCTGATGACGGATCAAGAGACAGCCCCCACGAGTATTGGCTGACCGTAGGACATTCGATATTGCAGTCTACTACCGTGGTATTTTCTGCATTTGAGCCCGCGCTTGAATAGGAATAGGTTGAGTAGGACCACCACCACCAGCTGCCTGACAGGGCAGGTGTTTCTGGAGAATTAATGACGCCGTTAATCCGATCAGAGTAGTAGTCAACCCGGTCAAAGACAGGGGCAGACGTTACCAGGAAGCTGCCGCTGAACTTCATCAGATTTTCATCCTGTAGCAGGATGGATTCCACGTGGCCGCCATCTTCGGTTGAGATTTGGAGATAGACGTTACCCGCCAGAATCTCTTCTTTGTGCCCTGGCATAAACTCGCTGATCAGATCCCTCAATTCTGATGCCTTCCGGCTGTCTACCCCTAACTCAGAGAACCCATTGGTCGGCACGAATTGGCCATTGAAATAGGTATACTCATCCGTGATGTCATTGTAATAGCGATAGGCCGCTACCATCTTCCAGCGATCGGACAGAACATCAAGCTTGTATTGATTGGTATTCCAGATAATGCCTTCTGACGGGACGAACAGCTCAGCCGTAAAGTGTGGCAGCTTGCTACTCTTGTAGGATTCCTGTTCATCAAGCTGACCACGAATTACCGTAATTACATAGTCCTTATCTTCTTCGATCTGGAAATCAAAGTGATAAGTAACATAACCCTCTCCGAACTGATAATTGACCGGATAATTTGCATTCTCTGGCAGTAGCTCTGCGCCTGAGCGGGTGATTATCACACTGTAATTCTGTGCAAACTCATCGATCGTTAGCTCGGACTCTGCCAACAACCGAACGTCAACTGCAGGAATATTCTCTGTCCAGTCGGCATGGAAGCTCTGTCGTACGGCATACTCATTCCCTGTAGCTACGAGATTCTGAGCAGCGTATGAATCGCTCGCAAAGTACGGAGCCCCTTGCGCATCCACCAGACTGAGTTCAAGCCCTGATGGGTCGTCATTGCTCACGCGGAACAGTTCGGAAAGCTGCCAATTGGTACCCGGGGTAGGGGTGTAAATTGCAGGCTGATCGGATTCAACAGGTATCATCAATGACAGTGTCTTGCGCTCGCCATTCGTGGTGACTGCATCAATCTCCAGCTCCATACCGACTGCATCGTAAGATCTGCTGATGAATCTATCGCTGAATACAAAGAAGCGCAGATCCTGAGGCTGGCTGAAGGATTCAGCTGATACCGCAGCAACCTCTTCCGGTGAGTTAGCCCAACGGCCAATACCCGACATAGTTACCAATCCGGTGTCGCAACCCGCTACCGACCTGTTCCACGGGGTCGGCTGGAAGCAAAGGCTGTAATCGGAACCAAACGGTGTATCGAAACCTATGTTCTCGCCGTTCAGGCGCACATCCTCTAAGGAGACAAATCCGATATTGTTGGTTATCTCTACCATGACCAGATTTTTACTAACCCCACGGTAGAACGCTTGCTCGTAGCCAACATCCATTAATGTGAGCGCCAACTCTGGCAGACCACCAACATTCACCTGTTCCACACTCAGCTGGATTTCATCACGAACGGACGGCAGTTCCGTGAGCCACAGCGAAAGAGTTGTCTCACCGGCTCCTGAAATGACTACCCTCGTTTCACCCGGACGAACCTGAGCCACGCTCAGATCATGACTGCTCAGACTGTAGAGATCCGACAGACCGGTAACTTCGATCCATTCCGCATAGGCGCCATCGGTAAAGTGCACGCGAACGACTGGCTGATAGTCAATGTCGGAACCGTTCAGCGTAAACGTACGGCTCTCGTCCGCCGCCTGCAGCTGATCCACAAAGAATGGGTCGATCTGACGATCATTTTCATCCTTAGGATCTGAACCTGAGGTGTATTCAACGTAATCGGAAATACCGTCGTTGTCTGAATCAAGGCCCTCAGGACCCACAGCAATGGTACCGATCTGATATTCAATAGCGTCGCTCAGGCCATCACCATCTGAGTCACCGTTATTCCACAGAGTGCCGAAACTCAGTTCCAGCGCATTGCTCAGGCCGTCACTATCGCCATCTTCATCGCCATCGCTGATGCCGTTGCCATCGGTATCGGCCAGCAGTGGATTAAAGCCATTGCTGTGCTCGAACAGATTTGGCAAGCCATCCTGATCGTAATCGCCTTCCGCCGTCAGCAGGGTCACGGCGACTGAGTTGCCAATTGCCGGGCGCTCCTGCCCTGCAAAAGCGGAGGCAGACATCAGCACAGTACGGATGTCGCCTTCGCTGAAGGCATCCACCAGCCAAGGCATGTTCCAGCGATAATGGCCACCACTGCAACCGAAGGCCGCATTCAGGCTGTTACCGCCCTCAGCCAGCTGAATGCGCACGCCACTGAACTGGTTAGCATCCGAACAACTGCTGTACTCGGTGAGAGCTTCCAAAGGCAGTGACTCACCTTCGACCTGATAACTCGCTTCTGCCGCCAGATAAATGCGCGGCATATCCAGAGCCAGGTAGGCATCCGGTACTTCGGCGGCGAAGTCGGCTCCGGTTGTCGCAGACACCAGCCGCAGATGCTCTTTCTCCAGACGATAGCGCTTGTCCGGATAGCTGTTATCCGCCAGTGTCACAGAAAGGGTGGCTTCGTCGACGCTCGCTACCGCCGCGTTCAGGATGTTGTCGTCACCGTCCTTAATTTGCAGCAGCGTGGATATTTCTGCCGCATCCTTGAAGGCGATGGATTCATTGAAGATGAATTTCAGCACCGGGCGATACGTTGCCGTGCCTGCAGTCCATTGCTGTGCAATCAGACCCGGTCCGCGCTGGCGGATATCCAGCTGCAGAGGGCGGCTGAGGTACGCGTATGGTTCAGCCACAGAAAGCAGCAGCGAGTGCACGCCAGCCTCTTCAAACTGAAGGCTTGTCTCGCTCAGGCCAGTCAGATGTCCAGTCACCAGAGCATCGCTCCCCTCACTCAGCGAATAGCTCAGAGTATCAGGGGTGCGGTTACCAAAGCGGTCGACGGATTCGAGTGCGTAGTGCAGACGGTCGTCGGTTTCTTCAACGCCACGAACCGATCCGGGATTCTCGAGATAGTCGTCACGAACGAAACGGAACAGCAGCTGATTGACCGCCGCCGGCAGTACGGTGATCGGCAACGAAGAGCCGCTAACGCGTACGCTATCGCTGACGCTGTATACCTCCAGCTGCGTTGCCGCCGTCATGCTGTATTGACCGGCCGCTTCCGCCGCCGACAACAGCAGGTTCTGAGATTCTGTTCCCAATGCCAGCGATACAGACTCAATGCCCAGCGCATCCACATTGATGGTGCCTGGATTTCCAAGCGCAAGATGGAAGCCTCTTGGTAAATACAGGGTGAAATCGAAGGCATCGTCGGTTTGTGGACGGTTACCTGCCAGATCAGAAAGCGACAGTTCAACGTGGCTTTCTGCCCCCGCCTCCAGCGTATTCTGGTAATTCACCAGAACGCCACTCGGCTGACCCGCCTCCACGTTCACCGCAAAGGTAGCCGGCAGAAGTCCGAAGCGCGCATCGGCTTCAGCAAACAGCAGATACCCTCCAGCCTTCAACAAAGTGTTCAACGGCCAGTGCGCCCTGCCGGAAATGTCAGTGACGGTTGTACCCAGCACAACTTTTTGCGCCGCCGGCGTACGCGCCTGAATGGACCAGGTAATGTTCTGCTGCGCAACCCCGCGAGCGTGATCATCTTCAACAGCTACCTGATACATAGGCTGATCATCAGGCGTCACGAAGGATGGATTGAGACCGTTCGCAGCGGTGAAGCGCACCAGGTTCGGGCGGTTAGTCGCCTGAACGTCAAACACTGGCGTCGTGGAAGACTGCTGGAAGCGGTCCGTCGCTTTGAGGGCAAAACGGAAGGTGTCCGCATCGTCCGACTGGCGCACAGCCTTGAAGCTGACATTGCCATCCTTACAACTGAAACCAACAATCTGCTTACCCTGCTCATCGACAACCTGACAGCTCAGCTGTGCCTGTCCGGCATCATCAACGTCAGCAAAGCCGCTGACCTTAATGCTGGTACTTTCGCCGAAAATAACACCCTGCGGCAGAGCAACGCTCAGCTTGCTCATATCCGGTGCGCGGTCTTGCGCAAGGGCGATATTCACCTCGTAACGGGTTTCACGTCCGGTACCGTCGGTCAGAGTAATGGCAGCGCTATGGTTCTCATCGCCATTCTGACGTTCTGTGCGCGGATCGTTAATCGCGGCCGACACGACGGCCGATTTACCACTCACACTCTTGGTCGCACTGGCACCCAGCCAGCTGATGCTGACGTTTTTAACCGCCACATCGTCCTGTGCGGTCAGGCTCAGATTCAGGCGGTCGCCTTCAATCAGCGCAGCAGACAGAGTGCCGGACACGGCCAGGTCTTTACCATTCACCGCCAGAAGCGTCATGCGCGGCGGCTGATTCTGGATAACCTCCACCAGATTGGTGACGTCGCCACGGTTGCCGGCGTAGTCGATGGCAACTGCGCGGTAATCGAGAACATCACCCGCCACCAGCGCCTTATCGGTGTAAGACAAGGCGGTATTGTCGAAGATGGCGGCTTTCAGCTGACCAGCACGGTAGAGCATCAGACTCTGTACACCGCTTTCGGCATCGTTAGCCGCCGCCGACAGCAGGAAGTTTTCGTCACTGATCACCTGTTGCTGATGCACCACTGGTGCGCCGGACAGGGTCAGAGCGGCGACCGGAGGTAGGGCATCCAGCTGGCGCTGGATCTGCTGCGGCGCTGAGTCGGCGAGGTTGCCGTACATATCCACAGCACGGGCCTTCATCCAGAAGCCGTCTTTTTCGATACCGAAGTTGCGGTAGATAACAAACTGCGGGCCATAGTGCTTGGCAATCAGTTCATACGGCCCACTCTGGCTGGCAGACATATAGTACTCAACCATCTGCACCGGCTGATCGGCCTGCGCAATGACGGCTTCAATACGCATATCGGCCGGGTAGTAGCTGATGGCCGGGAAATTCAACGTCACACTGATGCGGCTGGCAGGCAATTCCCGGGACTGCACAAAAGAAGTCGTCGCTGGTGCTGAAATAATCTGACCGAAGTGATCCTGCACGCGCGCGGTAAACTGCACCGGCTGACCGTTCAGCAGCCAGCCCGGGACCAGATCGTCATAGGCCTGCGCCTGAGTCAGGGCATAAGAAATGGTACCGTTCAGCGCCACATCCGCTGCCGACCAGAAGGACGACTCGGTCTGCAGTGTCAGGTAGTCACCATACGCAAAGGTCTGACGACGCACTGGTGCTGTCAGCTCTGCGCCTGGCAGCTGTTTGTTGTATGCCAGATGCTCCACGCTGACAGAACCATCGACGAAACCAACCGCTAAATACGGTGCCTGAGCGGCAATGGCGGTGATACTGGTGTTGTAGTCGTAACCGTCACCCTGCAGCTGCAGGTCCTGCAGGTGCACGGCCTGCAGACGGGTGTTGGCAGAGGTTTCATAAGCAACCCACAACAAACCACCCTGACGCTGAATCTGAGTGATTTGTACGGCATCGCTCAGGCTGAACTGCGACAGTTGTGAGGTTGCAGGTTCAAAGTAACGCAGGGCTTCCGCCTCACGCAGCCATACGCGGCCCGCTTCCGCCTGCAACTGACGCACCGGCGCGCTCAGACCCAGTTTATGGGTATAGCGACGCACGTCGTATTCACTGATAGGCCACTCACGCAGCATCAATTCGTGCAGGTTGCCATCGTCACCGGCCAGCCAGAGTACGCGTCCGCTCCAGGCCAGAGCAGTAACGGCAACACCGTTGTCCAGCGTCAGATCCAGCTGATTGCTGCCATCGCTGATGCGGATTAAGCGACCATCGGATACCGCCAGCAGATTGCCACCGGCTGCCACGAACTGCGGATCAATGCCGCTGACCAGGGTTGTTTCAGAGGCCGTTGGCGACGATTTGCGGCGGACTTTCTGCTGGTCGTTTTTCACCAGCAGCAGACCGCTGTCGTTAAGCAGCACCTGCTCGACGCGCTCGGCATAAGGTGCAGAAAGATGAGTTTGCGCCCATTGGGTCTGATCGTAAGTAAGCTGGTAAGCACCGTAATGCGCTGCCGCCACAAACAAGCGGCCCTGCCACCAGGCCATAGAACGCACGGAACCCCCGGCTTTCTGTTGTTCAACAAAGGCCGGACGCTGTTCATTATCACCGGCAATCTGCCAGTGCTGACCACTGTTGCTGATCAGCTGACCATTGCTAATCCACAACTGACCGCCTTTGACCAATGCCGGACTGAGGCCCAGATCCTGCAATGCCGGCGTGAGGTCGCTGTTCAGCCAGTGCAGTTCACCTTGGGCACTTACCAGTGCCAGCTGTCCGGCCAGGCTCAGTCCCTGCTGTGCCACCTCATAATTGCCAACCTTAACGAACTTACTGTCGGTCGCTCTCATGCGGAACAGGTCACCCTCTTCCGTCTGCAGCCAGAACGCACGATCGTGTTCCGCCAGCCACCGTGGTGCCGAAGTGAAGGTATTGAGTACCGTCTTGCCCAGAACAGCCTGATCGCCGGCAATAAACAGCAGCTGCCCCTTGTGGACAGCACTGCCGGAAATACCAGCCGCCAGTGACTGACTGGTTTTGTTGGTCAGATCGTTGCCGAAAATGGTGAAGGTATGCAGCGTGCTGTCGCTCCAGCTCCACAGATAGTGACCATTCACCTGCAGCCCTTTCATGCCGGTCAGCGGATGGTTAGCCACCTGCTGATAATCCAGCTCAGGATCGAAAATAAAGATGCCTTCTGCCGTGAGCACAGCTATGCGCTGGCCAATAACGGCTGCATCCAGTACCGGCTGGCTGACCTCAAACAGCGCCTGTCCCTGTTCGTTCTGCACTTCACGACCACGGGCGTACAGAGTCGCACCAACCTGTGGAATGACCAGTGACAAGGACGCCTGCGCCGCTTGCTCCTGAAGCGCGGCCGGAGCCAGCACGGATACCACATAACTGCGGCTGTCGCTGTTGCCCTTGCCATCATTGACATAAGAGCGCACCACCAGACGGCTGAGTGCGGAATCCGCGCGATAGCTCAGCTGATGTTCGCCGGATGCCAGCACATCACCCTGTTCGTTTTCCAGTAACAGCAGACCGGTTGCGACCTGAGCAGAAGAATCCCGTTGCAGTTGCAGCTGTGCACCAGCAGCAACGAACAGAGGTACATCTACGGCTGCAGACACCTGACTGCTCTTAGGCACGGCCCGCAGCGCGACACGGCTTTCGCTGTAATTAAGCTGATCGCCGAAATAGGTCTGGATGCGGACGTAGTAGTTGGCCGCCAGCGCCAGCGGTGGCATGGTCAAACTGACATCGCCGGCGGCGCCGTCGAGGAATACCTCACGTACGATCACACCATTGAAATCTTCCAGCACTACACGGCTGTAGCGGACGTCAGCAATGTCTTTGCTGATGAAGCGAACCTGTACCGGTTCTGACTCCTGTATCGTGCTGTTGTTTTCCGGGCTGAGGATATCAATGCGGCCCTGACTCTGGTTGTCCGTTCCGCTCCAGCTCGCGCTCAGGTTATTACCGTCAATGGTCCAGGTCAGATCGTTTTGCGTACTGATCGGCAGCCACTGCTGCCAGCCCAGATCAGCAACCGGTGCCAGTGGCACACCATTCTGACCATTCAGCAGAACCAGCTGACTGTCAGCGGCCGGTGTCAGTGTTACCGGCACCTGGCCATTAACGGCCAGAGTGGCTGACGCTGGAGCAACGCTGACAGTACCGGCAGCGACCGGCTGATCAAGCGCCAGCAGGACTTTGCCTTCGCCGGTCACATCCGTGTAGCTCACTTCAATCTGCGTGAGATTCTGCACATACGGCAGCAGCCACTCAGCGCTTCCCTGACGGAACAGCGTCAGTTGTTCACCGTCCTGGGTGTAAGCGGCCAGAGTGAGCGCGCGATCAGCACGGAGCAGATAGCCGGTGGCCGCCAGGGTCTGAGTCACAACCGGCCCGGCCACGGACTGAGTAATCAGCTCGCGGGTGTAGACGCCATTATCCGCCAGATAGCCAACAAACTGTGGTGCCACCTGCAGCTGCTGCGGACGCAGCCAGAGTGCTGTTTGCTGATTATCCTGCACGGCAATCCAGCGCCCATCGGCCAGTTGCAGCCACCAGCCGCTGCGGTCGGCCTGAACACTGAGGATGCGCTGCGTTGCGCTGAAGCTGCCACGGCTTTCCAGTGCACCGGCCACCATCTGATAGTGGTACAGGTTGTCGCCACTGTAGAAAGCAAACTGCTCGCCCACTACCGCCATGCCCTGATAGGTTTCCAGATTAAAGCGGTTAACTTCACGCAGACCGATCAGGCCACTGTCATTGCTCAGGCTCAGTTCAATGAGCGCTGTTTCCGTCAGTGCCCACAGACGGCCATCCGCCCATTGCACTGATACCAGATCGCTGGTTGTGTAGCCGGCCAGAGGCACCGGGTACGCATCACGCATCTGGTAGGCCAGCACGCTGTTACCGGCACGGGCAAAGATGACGTCACCATTAACGGCAGTCAGTCCGGCGTCGAACAGCCAGTCGCCGACGCGGGTTGCCGCGCTGTTCTGCCACTGCAGACTCAGCAGTTTGCGCTCTCCACCCTCGTTGTAGGTGATATAGGCACGACTGCCATCCAGCTGCAGTGCGCTGGCAGTACCCTGCGCCTGAGTAAAGCCGCCCTGATCACGGGTAACCACACGGAAACCGCCGTAGGCATTGTTAATCACAGCCACCAGCCCCAGCGCCGTTGAATACTGCAGCGACTGCAGACGCTCAAGGCCCGGTTTGAGGGTCAGCCACAGCTCTTCGTCCGCACGGAAGTACGGCAGGATACTGAGTGCTGTACTGGTCTCGGCATTATTGCCACTGCGGTCCTGCAGATGAGCCAGCAAGCTGACATCAGCCGCACCGGCATCAACCGGCTGCACGTCCTGCAGCAGTTGCTGTTCACCAAAGGCGAAGGTCAGCGGAGCACGCATACCCTGCTGCTGCACGAAGGATGTGCTGTCCTGATCATCAATGGCCGGAGACGCATAGGCCTGGAACGAAAGGTCAGTACCGGCGAGCAGTTGCGCGGATGGCTCGGTCACCAGCACAGGCTGACTGCCCAGAACTTCATCGTCCTCGATATTGATAAATACCTGCGAACGGATATGCCCATCACTGATCAGGCGGATAACCGCTGCCATTGAGCCGGACACCGCCGGCACGTCGAAGACCACAGGTACACGCACCGTCGCTTTATCCGGCTGCGACAGAGTCTGCTCTGCCGGGTTAAGCGGATTATTTTCCTCGCCGCCGAGCAGGAACTGCACACTGGCTTCTTCCAGATTCTGCATTTCCACCAGAGCCGTCAGCAGAGTGCGCTCTTTAACGCTGACGCCGTTGGCCGGCTCCAGCAGACGCAGCGATGGCTCACCAAGATCAGCGTTATAAGGCGTAACCGTGATTTCCGAACCATTGGCAGGCGACGGCTCGGCACTCAGATTGCCGTTCGGATCCAGTGCACGGACACGGATATTAATATCGCCCGGATATTCAGCTTCTTTTGGTGTGAAGGTCAGACGGTTTGGCTGACTGAGTACAAACCAGTTGCCACCGTTAACCGACGCTTCGACTTTCTCGACACCGTAACGGTCGAAGAAGCGCACCAGCACATCCAGTGGCATATCCCATGGAATGTAACCACCGTCCTGTGGCGACAAAATACGGACTTCCGGTGGCGTAATGTCTTTGTGCAGCACATAGGAGGCGTCAAAGACTTTCTGGCCGTCAATACCAAACGGCACAATGACGCGCACCGGCACTTCGCGAGACTGTTCGCCCTGATAATCCAGCACCATATCTTCCAGCTTCGGCTGGTCGACGTCGGCACGGACCGTCGCTTGTCCATCGGCGATGCTGGTTGAAGTGGTGTAGTTACGCCAGGTTCCGCGTTCAAATACCTGCGTTTGTACCGCACTGCCTTTGATAAATTCGACATCACCACTGATGGTGAATATCAGACGTGAATCGCTGACTTCTTCGACGGTTTCAGGCGCAGTGGTAAACCCGGCAAAATTAATCTGCGGATCGATCAGAGCAACAGACTGCACTTTCTCGGTCATCTGACTGCCATCGCTGACCAGCATTTTCAGTGTCAGATCGACCTGATTTATACCGACAGAAACAGCAATCGCTCCCTTACCGCAGGCCTCATTAACATTGTCGCTCTGAGTCAGTTCCGGACCATAATTCAGACCCTGATTTTGACTGATGCGGTACTTATAGCTCAGCTTGTCACTGGCTCTCATATTGTCGTCCGCCACAATGCGCAGACAATGAACCTTGGCGCGCTTCAGCACACTCGCGCCATTAACCAGCTCACCGGTTGCATCATTCATCAGGCGCACATTCACCGGAGCTTCGCGGTCGAGTGTCTGGCTGACCGAAATAAACCGGCCATCCGCCTTCATGGCACCGATTGTGGCCGGACGGTTACCCGCGAGGTCGGTGAGGCCATTGATAGTGAAACGGTACTCAGAGTTATGCTCGGTGTAGGTACCGGCGCGGTGCGCCAGTTCTAACGTTTTACCGTTATTTTTATAAACCACCGCAAATTGCTCAGTAACGTCAGCAACAGTAACCGCGCCGTTGGCATAAAGCGTACGCTCCACCTGGAAGGCGCTCAGCATCAGAGGTTCGTCCGCATTGATGCTCAGCGGCTGCTCGTAATAGTAATTTTTAACGCTGCTGATAAGCGGTGCAGTGTCGTCGATCACCGTCAGTACCGCAGATTCAATCTGTTCGGCAGTGACGTCACGGATGACCACAACATGGTAGAGACGTCCCACTTTATATGCGGAGGTTTTGCTGCGCGCCGGAACACTGAATGTGAGCTTGTCACCATTGAGCGCATGGACAACGCGGAAGGTTTCTTCCACCTGGAAGCCGTCTTCTGCCGGTAACCAGTAAACACGCAGACCAGTGCCAGCACCCTGCAGTTGCAGCGTGATTTTATCTCCACCGGTATCGCTGACCGTTGCGCTATCGGGGTTGTCTGAATAAACCGCTAACGGCGACAAAGGCTCAACCACATTGATGGCCGCCGCCGTTGTGAACACGCCAGAGGCTGTGGTCAGACGCAGCGATTTGAGTCCGAGACTGTCCGGCTGATAACTGAACGTCAGAGAATTATCACTGCGTTCACTGCTGCTCAGGTCAATCTGCTGAGCACCGACCTGCAGATTTTCAACCGCCAGGAAATTACGGCCTTTAACCAGAATCTGATGAGCAGATGCACTGGTGACCACATAAGGAGACACGACACTGACGTCCGGCTCCTGGATATCAAAGGCAATTCCGCTGCGGAAGTGATAAGCACGGTCATGGTTCAGTGCCAAACCATCAACATACTGCTCTACTGGTCCGGCAACGCGCAGGCGATAATCCGTCTGCGCCGCCAGTTCACCGGCAAACGCTTCAAAAATCAGGCGATCGCCCAGAAGGCGGGTTACACCATCGACGTTATCACCGTTAAGGGAAGCCAGTGTCAGTAACGTCTGCTGCCAGCTGCCATGAGCAACGGATAAGTTCATCGTCAGGTTGGCGCTGCTGGAAGACATGAATTCATCTTCATCCGGGGTAACGGTCAGCAATGGCAGGCGGACATGATGCATCACGGAACCATCACGCCATTCAACCAGGCCGTCATGACAGCTCAGACCTGTGGCGGCATCCGCCTGATATGAGGTCAGCAGATTCAGATCCACGTAGTTATTATCGGCGAAATTGATGTCATACACCGAATGCAGATCCGTTGCCGGATTAGCCACCACCAACAGCTCACCCTGCAGAGCAATATCTGCATTGGACGGAATCTGGCTGGTACCACGACTGACGCCACTGACCAGATCCAGCCAGTGCAGGCGCAGGCCATCGACGATGGCCGCCAGATCATGATGAACGACCATGGCCGCCGGAGATAATGCCGCGTGCGTAAATGCCAGCGGCGCCTGATTGTCATCCAGACCGAACTTCAGCACGCGGGTCGCTGTTAAGGCGTATGCGTAACGGGCTGTCAGCTGCAGACTGATGAGCGTTTCATCGGCGGCACGGAAATCCCAGTCTTTACCAAAGGTGTGCGTGCTGTAAATGCCCTGCTCATCCCAGGCAATCAGATGGCGGCGACTGGCTTTAATACCACGGAAACTCAGCCCCTGTGGATTCGTCACGGTATTGACCAGCTCTGGAACATACAGGTTGCTGATATCAAATACCTGTACGGCTGCCGACTCTTTCAGCAGGACGTACAAATAGCCATCAGCGAGCGCCAGATCTTTAACCTCTTCCTGCAATGATACGGATGCTAAGAAAGACGGAACATCGCTTTCATCGGTGGTGAATAACTGCACTGTGCCCACACTGGTTACAGCGGCGAGCAAATCACCATCACGCACAACGGACGATGCAATCACACCTGAGTCCGTCGGCGTTAACTCAACGCGCAAGGCCTGATTCTGGCTGAAGTCGCGACCATCGTTGGTCACCTCAATCAATAAGGTGCCCAGCGTGTCGTACGGCTGATCGAACGTAATCAGATCATCACGCACAAATTCAACGTTTTCTGCACTACGGCCATTCACTGTGACGCGGGTAAACGGTCCGAAACCTTTACCCTGAATCGCCAACCGACTCATGCTGTTAAAGGCGAACATCTGTACTGATGAATTAACCGACTGCGTGCTCTCGCGGTATTTACCCGCCGCGCTGATGGATGGGTTAGCAACGACGTTAAGTTGTCCCAGCGCTACTTCCTGCTGTCCACTGTCGCCGAGGCTGATCGCATACAACTGATTTTCATCGCGGGCGGATGTTAATTGCGGCAGCGTAATGCGGATATGACCGTCATCAATCCATTCAATCTGATCGGCTGTAAGCCAGATACCGCCAATCTGCACGGCCATACCCGGATAGAATCCGCTGCCATACAGATCAATGACTTCTCCGCCTTTCCAGTTAACGTAGCTGCTGCTGATTTCCTGCAGCTGCGGACGCGTGTGATCGCGGTAAATAAATCCGGAACGGTAGCGGCCATGCAATGGTGTCGCATAAATATCACGGATATCCTCGCTGACCACCAGCTCATACAGCGCACCGTCTTCCAGGCTGAAATCTGGTTTGACCTTAATAGTGCTCAGACCATTGCTAACACGGATACTGAAACTCAGCGGCAACGGTTGCCCGGAACGATAGAGTTTTACCGTATTGTTATTGACCGTCAGTTCATCCACCACACGGTTAACCGTGAAGCTCAGAGACTCGGACTTCATCAGCGTACCGCCCACCGCGGGGAACTGATCCATCACAACAAACAGCTCGTTTTCAATGGTCGCCAGCTGACCGCTGGCGCTGCTTGGTACGACATCGTCGTACGGGTTTTCGTAGGCCTTGCCGTCGGACCCCAGACCATAAACCGTGCCGGCATAAATAGCCGTCGGCTCAACCACCAGACTGGTGGTGTTGCCAGTGACTGCGTAGTAGTAATCCAGCGTTGGCTCGCCCGAGAAATCCCCGAATAACCAGTCAGAAATATTAAACAACTGCACATCACCTTCCTGCGCAGCCACGTACAGAGTCTGACCTTTAAGCTGAATACGGTCGGCACTCATATCGCTGTTTTCGATCAGATATTCAAGCTTGGCTTCTCCTGCCAGCTGCCCACCCTGTCGCAGATCATCCTGATACATCTGCACTGTCGCCAGCGGCCCCGTTGCCACCAGGTACTGATGATCAAGCGCTATAAAATCGTAAGGACGGATACGGGTGCCACTGTTATTGACGGTCTCAATGACATCAATCAGTGGATAATCTGACGTACGCAGATCCAGACTGATCACACGACGAGCAATGGTCTGCACTACCCACAACTTGTAGCCATCCGCCCGCAGACGATAAGCGGAGCCACCCATTTCGCTGTTGGAAATACTGCCGACACGCTCGTAGTCATCCTGCTGCTGACGATAAATATCAACACCCATGGAGTGTGCGATGAATATCAGCCCCTGATAAATCAGGGCATCCCGGATGGTTCCTGTGGTGGCAATATCTTTCACCAGCAGCGGATCAGTTGGCAGTGTCAGGTCGAAAATAAAGAAGCGCTTTTCGGCTGCGGCAACCAGTACATCACTGGCCACTTCAACATCAACAAATACGCCATCGCTGCTGGCCGCTTCAAAGTGATAGCTGAGAATCTGATCGGCCACAGTTCTGTTCACCAGCTCCGGTGCTACCGGATCCGACGTATTGGCAATAACCAGACGCGCTACGCTGTTTTTCAACTGGGATTTCACATTACCGGCGCGATCACGCGGAGTGAATGCACCGCCAGTCACGGCATACAGCAGTTGATTCTGATACGCCATGGCGGCAATTGGCGACGGTGCAGCGGCCGGCATATCCAGCTTGCCGGTTGGCTGACCCGCATAGAAGTAAGCAGTATCTGCCTGCGAAATTTCGCCGGCAAAATACGGATTTTCAATGAGGACGTTCTGATAACCAAAGAAGCCGGACGGCGCCTTAACAACAATATGGTTGGCGTTGATCAGACGCAGATCGGATGCCTGATTTTCGCCGACATACACTTTGACAAAACGGTTAAAGCCGCTGCCATAAACATCAATATCATTGCCACCACGCGGCGGACCGGTAAGCGGATAGAAAGCCTCGATATGACTGGCCGGCATAATCACAAGCGCACCGTGCAGTATGCCACGACCCGCTGCATTTTCGGCGGCCAGATTCAGCGACAGGGTCAGCTCTCCCAGATGCAGATCAGGAACATCCACTTCGATTTCTGAATCTGAAATAACACGTAACGCACTGCCTGAAAGTCTGGTTTCGCCGATAGAAATTGTGCTGACAGCAGACAGATACTGACCCTGGATACGGGCAACTTCACTGCCATCCGCATGGAAATAATGGCCACTGGCCTTACCATTGACCATACGATTGACCGAGGTGATAACGGCAATCTGACTGGTGCTGAACTGCAACGGATGCTGAACCGCACGTGCCATTCCCAGTCCATCCAGATCTTTCAGTCCGTCGAGAATATGCAGGGTCAGCGGACCTGCAGCAATACCTTCCTGCAGGGCGATGCTGACCCGTGCACCGCGTACCGTATTCACAGCGGTTACCGGCCACAGAGCAGGGGGAACATCAACCCCGGTACTGTCTTTCAACAGAATATACTGCTGGATGCTTTCAGCGGATGTATCGATCAGAGAGTTAAACTGAATGCGGATTTCACTGCCGCCCGCCACACTGCTGCCGGCAAGTGGTGAAATAGCGGTAACGGCCAGCTGATGCGGACGGATAACAACAAAGCCATTATCGTCGGAGCTGAGCAGCTGCCCTTCCTGCGCGAATAATTCACCACCATCTTCACGCTGCTGCCAGTAAATCACGCTGGCGTTATCGTCGGCATCCAGCTGGTAAACATAGTGATAAGTGGACGACGCCACATGAACCTGTCCGGATTCAACATACATGGACAGCTCATCCAGATCGCCGCCACCGCCCATCTCTGTCAGCACAGAGCTGGTCCAGTGCACATCATCGCTGCCCAACCCGGAAATAACCGTCAGAATGAGCTGTTTGTCGCGCTTGTGCAGTACATGCAGTTTTCCATCCTGCCAGGCGATATCAACCGGCTGGCCCTGCAATACATCCGGATTATTATCGTGGGCAGCAAAATTCAGTGTGACATAACCGGTCGGTGCCAGCAGATTCTCACTGTTGATATCAATAAAGCGGATATAACCGCCACCCAGCGGATCGGCCAATGCCAGCGCCAGAACCTGATGCTCTCTGCGGATAGCAACATCCATGGCTTTCAGGCCGCTGAAGGTCTGGGTTGCAACCACCAGAGGTGCGTCTTTGTCTGTGATATCAACGATATGCAGACCCGCCGTATCACCGGCCAGGTAAGCCAGGTTGCCACTCATGGTCACGCCGTATACCGGTGCCTGTGTTTTAACCTGCGACAAACGGATGGCGCGGTCAGGAATGGACACATCGTAGAATTCAAAACCATACTTCATCAGGAAACGGTTTTCTGCAGTCGGATTTTTACCGTTTTTCACGCCAACCAGCAGATATTCGTTTTGTTGTTCGACGCCCCCCACTTCCATTGGCGGATAATTCGGTAATTGCCACTCGTGACCGGTACCACGACTGTAAGAGAACTGGCCCATCAGCACTTCACGTGTACCAGCACCGGATGGCATAACGGCATACACATCATAAATACCCGGGTAAGTAACGCCCGGCGCACGGAAACGGAAGCTATCCGGCGTCAGGACGTCGTCATCCAGACTGATCAGACGGTAGCCATTTTCACTGACGGTTGTCTCGATTATTTCACCGGTAACCCGCGATACAAAACGCACACGACTTCCCGGTTGGAAAACGCTCTTACCTGAACTCGCGGTTATATGATGGCCGCCAGTAACGTCGCCACTGTTAATATCCAGTTTGAACTGAACATTTTCCGGGGAGTCGGTATAGAACACAGCACCAGCATAAAACGCTTTGCGCCCTTCATTGCTCAGCAGCAAGTGATGCTCGCCGGCAGCGAGATTCAGCATCTGCAAGGTGCCTGATGGAATTTCAGCGGTTTCGTCATCGATAACCACCACAGGTATATCGTAGTTATCCAACTGTGCAGTCAGTTGCCCATCAGCAAAAGCACGTCCTTTAATAACAATCGCACTGCTGAAATCATCAGCAAAAATCTGGTTATTCTGCAGATAATGAATTTCCGGAATACGGGCACTGTGTCCAAACACAGTGAAGTGTTCGATATGCTGCGTCCAAAGGTTAGTACCACGAATGGTCTCCAGATCATTCACGCTCAGGGTGTATTCACCAGGCTCACGGCTGAACTGAATTTCGAACTGCGTGGCGCTGCCATCACGGCCGTCGACAGCAACCCACTCAGCAGGAACAGCAAAAGTCTCATTACTGTTGCTGCTGTGACGAACCAGAGTGAATGCATCAGCATGTGCTGTGGAATCGACACTGATGGACTCGTTAAAGCGGATAATCAGAGGTTCATTTTCATTAAGTGACAAACCACCGTCAGCCTGAGTGCTGATCCCGGTAACAAACGCACCCGGCAATTCCATGGCGCGCAGGCCATTTTCGCCTGACGCAACGAGTAAGCGGTTTTTATAAATATCCGTGCCAAAGGCCAGTTCGGTATTACCGGCGCTGATGATCTGTGGATGCTGTGGATCATTCAGACTGACCACAACCACAGAGCCCGACTCACCGGACATAAACAACAGATTACCGACCACGCTCACACGGGTCACGGTAGCTGCTACATCCTGCAATTCTGCCGAAGTAGAAATACGTATGCGCTCGTCGCTGTCCATATCCAGCAACTCAACACCGTACTCACCCAGCGCCACGACCAGGTAATGATCAAAGTAGGCGATATCGGCAATGGCGGCATCAAAGGCATAGGAACGGGTCAGGACAGGATCAAGCAGATTCACAGCTGTCAGATTCTGCGCACCGTCATAGTCACCGAGTGAGCTTGCTTCACCGGTGACTACTCGGGCGGCGTTCACGCCTTTCCAACGACCGCAGATTTCACGCGGGAATTTCGGACTGAAGCCCTGCACACCACCACCCAGCAACCATTCGCCTTTAAGAGCAATGGCTGCACCGGTTTCCAGCGCCGGATCGGGGAGCTTCACCGGATCTTCTGCACTGATGTAGCTGAAATGCATGGCATCGTGGAAGCCACCCCATTCACCTTCACCATTGCACAAAGGCATAAGTATTTTGACCATGCCCGACGCAGCAGTCACAGCGGTAAACAGGCTGTTGCCCTGCTTAACGAGATCGGTATACAGGTATTCGTTTTCGTTGCCGCCGATTTCGTTAATCAGCTGCATGCCGTTCTGTTCGTCAAGATTCAGGCGGGAAATACCCGCTGTGCCGTTCGCCACATACAGACGTTTGCGCTGAACACCTTCTTCGTATTCCTCGACGGCCTGCAAATTCAGCGAGTCGAGACTGGTGGCAATATATTCGTAAGCGACCTTACTGAGTTGCTCTTCTTCTTCCTGCGTCAGCGGCTCACCCATGCCAATCATTTCACTGAGCTGCTTGGCTTCCAGAGCCCTACGCACAACGTCGCGCGCGAGGCGTACCTGGCCTTCCTCTCCGGCAGGCAGGTTACCCACACCGCCTACCTGCAGAATATGGGTTTCACCCTGCACGTCGTAACTGACGGCACGCAGTGCATCCGGCAAGCGAACGCCGTTGTAATCTTTGTGCTGCAGCTCCCACAGATCTTTGTCATAACGACCAAATGCTTCAGTGAAGAAGCCGGAGGTGGCGATAGCAACACCGGTATCCTGATCAACAGTCACAGCTGTCGGGTGTGTCAGTGCCGCTGTGGCCTGTGCCAGTGGCCGCAAGCCATAACCAAAACCGCTTTCTTCAGGTAGTTCCGCTTTTTGCTGATAACGGTTTGTCATCAGCACAGGCTGGCGACCTGTGACGCCGCGCGGCGTATAGGCAATCAGCTTACGGGAGGAAATGACGTCAATATTAGTCACCGGAGCCGAGCCAATCAGCATATGTATGCCATCAGCCACGGTATTGCCAGGCTCAAAACCGGTACCGGTAATTTCTATACGCGTGCCGCCGGCCAGTGGCCCCCACTGTGGAATAACCGAGTGAAGCGTGAGAGGAGCATCCACTGCAACAGCACCCAGCAGGCGAGTGGTCTCCCAGAGGCCGTAGCGATTGATATCAACACGAACATCGTAATAACCCGGAATATTCAGTGCCGGGCTGGTCCCATAGAGAATACCAACCCGCTCTTCCTCGTCATTGCTTTCCAGCGAAGTAATGCTGATTGGCTGATCGCCGATCCAGGCGCGGACACGGGCTTTATCCAGAGGTAAGCCATGCACAGATATAGTGACGTCCAAGGTTTTACCCACGGTCTGCCGGCGTGGCAATACACTGTCGATCCAGAGATCGGCAGCTGTTCGTCCGCGGTAAATAAAGGTCTGAGTCTGAGTTTTCTTGAGTTTATACAGGCTGATGACATTGGTTTCTGTCAGGGGTTTTACGGACGCAAGGCCTGCATCTATCGTCACAACCAGCCTGTTACCAACGGTTAATCCGGAAACATCGGTTAATGTGATCTCCGCCTGATTACCATTAATATCAAGTGCAAATGGCAGTGCCTGCCCCTGATCATCGGTCACATGGAAGCGTTGCTCATTTGGCGCATAAAGATCAATCGCTTTACTGAAGCGGAAAATGGCCCGCACTTTGTCATCAGCATCGTAATCAAGAATGCCGCTGACCGGATCAACATGGAAAAGCTTAAGTTCAGAGTCAGGAATTACCTGGATTGCACCATAAGCAGAGTTCCAGCCACCGGAAACCACAGACGCTGACAAAGCAACCACATGACGGCTGCTCATATCGTTGAAAGCGTCCAGCATAGAAACATACTGAGGTGCGGACGGCACAGTAATGTCGATTACGGCAATGCCTTTGTCGCCAACTGCTGCATACAACATGTGACCCGATATATCGATATCGTAAACATGGCCAATATTGCTCAAGCGGGCAATCACTTTAGGCGCAGTCACATTGCTGATATCAACGACCACCAGACCGCGCTTACCCGCGGCCAGATAGGCAATGTTCTCTTTCACCCGCACCCGTGAGGCCGGAATATCCAGAGAGGAAATTTCTGTCAGTCCTGCATCCTGACGGCTGACCAGATGGAAACCACCAGCCCCTGACACTTCATCACTCAGCAGTTGCTGCGCAGGGTAAGACCAGTCGCCGGCGACCGCCACATAAACCGGCTGCCCCTGATAACTTTCGGTAGCACGACGCACATCCAGTGTTGGCAATGCAGTAGACAGTGACCCCCAATCCATAAGATAGGCTTTATAAGGCAGGTAAGCGTCTACCAGACCCAGACCATTTTTGCCCAGAGTGGTCAGCACCTGGTTGTTCTCAACCAGTAATCCGCGAGCCATATCGCCCGGCAGTGGCAGTTCGCGAACAATATTGGCTTCTGTCAGATCGTCGCTGACAGCCAGCACCACCAGCTTACTGTCTGAGAAGCCATTACCCGAAGGCTTGGCCATTGCCATGTAAACCAGATCATTGCCACGCTCGAAATATCCCTGTACGCCGAGAATGTGATAGCCGTCGGTCGCACGCCAGTTAAAGACGATGCGATCATCAATATCATCATTATTAAGGTCAATAACCCGACGCAGATCATCCGGATTCAACGGATCACGGATAATTTCCTGACCATCTTCATCGTACTCAATATTATTCGCCGTCCATGCCGACGGATCGATATTGATAATGCGCAGAGACTGTCCGGCAGCAACCATCATATAAGTAGCTGACGGATCAATCGCCATCGCCGTCACCTGGCCGGTCTGGATTTCCGACTGGATTGGCTGCTGATAGGTGTAAGCGTCTTCGAGAATGTCTTCCTGACCATCGCTCAGAACGACCCGCACACTGACCTTGCCCAGCTGCCCCGGTGGGGTGAGTAATTGCAGACGATTATTCGCAACTAATTTGAAATTTTCCTGCGCAGCCTGCTGATTGCCAAAGAAAACCTGAATTTGCTCGACATCCGGCGGCAGTCCATCGGCTGTCAGTTCAAGAGTCTGATAGCCCTCCAGCGTGCCCTCATCTGGTGAAATCGACTGAAGATCCAGAGGTTTAACGTAGACAAATTTGCCGAGCGCCGACCAGCTGCGCCCCATAGCATCAGCGATATCCACCCCAACAGGTCCGACCTGACCCGGTGGTACCTCAACCTGATAGCGCGCACTGTTGGCGGCAACGGGTTCTGTACTGAGCAAATTACACAGTTTGCCACCGATAAAGAATTGTGGTGACTCGGCATTGGCAAGTGTAATAACAACCTGATCCCCCAGTGTTGATACCGAAGTTTTATCGGCGCCCAGCCATTCAATATCTGCGCCACGGTAAGCCGCGGTAGAGAAGCTGAGCACGAGGTCGGTCAGGCCCTCGGTGCGACGGGATGCCTTAACACCAGAAATACGCAGCTGATAACGGGTATTTGCATCAAGCTCCTGATTCGGTGTGAGCCATAACTCCCGGGCATTTTCAGGGTTAATATCCAGCTCAAAAGTGAGACTTTCGCCACTTTCGTCACCCGTCACTCGAATCAGCTGCAAATAGTCTTTGAGCGACCCAACACCTTCGAATGGCATGGTCCAGAGCAGGCGAATACGCGCGTCCTGCGCAACCGATGCGGAACCATCTTGCGGCCAGGAGGAAACCAGATCCTGAATATGGGTATCGACAATATCCAGAATACTATTTTCATCGGATACAACAGCCGTTGCCACAATTCCATCAGCGGAGTAAATAAATGGACCGTAATGATTAATAGTGCAACCTGATGGCAGGTTGGTTTCAATATCCAGGATCTTTTCAACAGTTCCTGTATCTTCCGCACCGTCGGCCAACAGCATCATAGTGTCGAGCAGATACGGATTTTGATATTCAGCAAAATCCATAGCAGATAAATAGTAAACGTTACTGTTTTCCGAGCACTTTCGCTTGTTCAACTTAACGGCGGCCGTTGACCAACCGTCCAGCGCCAACGCGCCACGCTCATAAAAAACATCACCGAAATCTTCGAACTGCCCCGCCAGGCGCCATTGATCTGTAGCTGGCCGCTGATAAATATTGAAATCATTATTCAGGTGAACGCCATCCGGATATACACCAGCCTGCAGACCGTGTACGGGAAGAATATCGACCTGTGGTGTCGATGCCTTAGTTAAATCAAAGACGAACCATGCATTTTTATCTGAACCCGTTCCTACGAATAATTCACTGCCTTTAATGTACAGTTGGTTAATAACCGGTTTGCGGGCTCCCTGACTGGTCTGAATCTTACTAATACTGTTAATAAGGCCAGGTCGGGCAGGATTAGCTAATGACAGCAGGTGAATACCCTGGTTTTTCTCAGCAACAATCAGAAGATCGCCCTGAGCTTCTGTGTAGAATTCAGATCCGTTATCGGTCGGCAGAGGAATCGCATTAATAAAGTTTCGGTCTTCGCCTTCTGCCTGCTCTGTACCATCCGAATCACCCGGTAAGCGCTTAACCGTACGGTATACCAACAGCCAATCACGGCCTTCATATGTAGTATCAAATCCGGCATAGCGTCGGCCTTTGGCAACAACGTACAGATAATCGCCGTGGCGCTGCATGGCGCGAGGTTCAAGATCCGCCGGCATATCGTAATAGCCAAGACCATGCATAGGTGCTGCATTACCTAAATCATCACGTTCGTAATGCACCAGAGCAAGCCAGCCACGATAACTGCCCTGATTGAGTTGCAGCTCGCTGTTAATGCCGGAAAGACTAGCCTGAGGGGCACGGCCAAGTACATAAAACAACTGCAAATCGGCATCAGACTCTATATCCACTACCCGCCCATAGGGCAACATGGAGGGCTGAACAGAATAATCATCTTGCATATCGACCGGCGGCTTTTCACGGGTTTCTATGCGGGCATCGGTCACCATTGCGCCAAAGAAAACCGCCTGAGGTATGACGATTTTCCTCTGACCATCCACCACTTCAAGGGTTACAAAACCACGGAAGGATTTACCGAAATCCGGCAAAGTCCACAGCATCTGCTCAGCACTTTTCAGAATCAGTCGATCATTATCAATATAGTCTGTCGCCGCTTTTTCTTTCTGACCAAACGGATATGCGGTCACTGTCGTTGAGCGACTAAAACCATAGCCAATAATTTCTGCCCGATCATTTATTCCGTTCTGGTTAACGTGTACAACTGCCGGATTAACAAAACTGACGCGCAGATCATCCGTGTAGGTTACAGCCCCAACTACAGTAGTCGTAATACTCCACTTATTAGTGATTTCAAGCGTGGCCGGACCCGCGTAGTTAGCAGGTGCAATAACGGTAATACGATACTGACGACGGTCAGCGTCAATAACCTCAACAGAGGAAATGACAGCGTCACGCCCGCCAATGTTCACAGATTGAATATCGGTAAAGCCGAAACCGACAATCTCAACAAGGTCTCCGCCCTGAGTGCTGACAGTCGCCGGTGATATAGCTTCAATGACCGGAACCTCAGCTGCAGGATCAGCGATCGTTGTGAACGAAAACTCATAACTCTGAGCCATAGCACCACCGGTTATCGGCTGCATACCCGGCTCAATGTGCACAACGTAGCGGGTGTTGTATTGCAGAGTTTCTGAATCTTTGCGGGTAAGAACCAGCAAGCGGGAAGAATCCCCTTCAACATCGCTGGTAGAAACCGAAATATCAAAAAGATCGGTCACATCCTGACCGAAACCAGCAGCACCAGACCACACAGAAATGTATTGCTGATAATTTTCGCTAATATCCACAGGGTGCGATATACGGATGTTAATCGCCGCAAGATCTGCTGCTACGTTTTGATCATTACTGCCTGGCGTATGACTGATTACGGTCAAACTGTTCAGTTCTAGCTGCTTAAGCCCCTGACGTCCGGCAGCCACGTAGATTTCGTCATAGGCAAGTGCAATCCCTCGCGCGCCAACGTCTTCAGATGTTGGCTTACGGTGAGTAACTGCATTGCGCGTTTCAAAGTATTCGAAGCTTCTGAGTGCTGAAGTGTCGATAATTTCTATTGAAGATTGCTCCGGCTTATCCTCCTGATCGGAATAATTCACCGTTACATAGGCAAGGCCAGCAATAACCTTAAGATCATAAATACCATCGAATTCAAAATCTTCCCGGCCATGAGATAACTCATAGGCGAATACATGGCGAAGGTTATGCGGATCTGAAATATCGATCACATTCAGCTGTGCCTGCGTACCAGACCCTGCCATATTAGCTACATAAAGCAGATTTCCTTCTGCAGCCAGCCTGTTGGCTACTCCGAGAGTATCGAATACATCGACTACCGGAAGATCCGGATGGGTAATGTCGACAACAACAACGCCCTGCTCTGAGGCGGCTATGTATGCGTAGTGGCCAAGGATAAGCACATCACGGGCAAAACCATCTGGCTTCACATAACCCGTGCGATAAGGTGTTGCAAGATCGCTGACGTTGAACGCAATTACCCCACCCTCACCGTTAGCAACTAGTGCCAGTTCACCGGATAAATCCAGACCATAGACTTCATCGAACGGTAAATCTGCGCGCCCTTTCAGCAAGTACGGCAAGCCAAACTGATTATCGCCATTCTGATGATTAAAAATCAGCAGCTCAGAAGCGCCGTAGCTATCAAATCTACCAGCAGAGTTGCTGGCGTCAATTTGCTCTTTCAGCGCTTTTACAAATTCATTGTCAGTTGCGTCCTGAGTGCCGGCATATGAGGCGCCAACTGCTGATTTACCTGCAAATACCGCGGCAGACATAGCTTTAATTTCAGCAATCGTACCAGCGAAGACTTCTGCAGCACCATTCAGATTGTCTGAATACGCGTATGTCACACCAGCAGAAGTTTCTGACTGATCAGACTGACCGATATTGTATAAGCCAGTCCAGGATGACTTTTCGTTATCTCTGATGTTACCCAAGCCACTTTCTGTGACATATGGGCTGACGGTAGACCAGGATACAAGCAAACTTCCGTTCTCTTCACCTGCGGAATACTGATCGACAGCGGTATAGAATACATCAGCAGCAACATTCCTGGTCGAGTCACTGCGTCCCGGCTGAATAAACAACTGGCGGCTGAAAGCCATGCCAATTTCGCCATAGGCAGACACAACCTGAGGAGAAGAGTCTCCAGGCGTATCAACCCATGCATCCATGCGCAATCTCTGAACGCTGCCGTCGTCATGGCTCAGAACCTGACCAGAGGCAAAATCATAACTGTACACGTAATAGTAGTTTTCCGGCTCACTGTGGACTTCCGTGTCTTTCAGGCGACTGTCATCGTTAATCAGCTCAACCAGTTGCGAAGTAAGCGTGCGCCATTCGCCAGTTTCCAGTTGCTCTTCGCGCGCAAGATTCATAAACACATGGCGGTCTGCCGGATTGCCGATATCTTCAACGGCAACTAGTAAGCGCAACGATTCTTCTTCATGTCCTGCCGTTAGCGTAACAATATCACCACTCACAGGTGCCAGAATGTAAGGTTTTGGTTTAACAGTATCGTCAATCTGTTTAATAAACAGTGGCTGAGATTTACCTTCCAGCCCCATACGATCATAGGCGACAGCCTGCAGTACTGCCCCGCTGATACCTTCAGGAAGAATAATATAAGCCGCATACTTATTCTCAGCGGCGTTATACCCCTCAGCCAGAGTCATATTCTGATAAATTGAATCAACTAGGATGTCGTTTACGAAAAAGTCAACGCGCTGAACTCCGTCAGAACCGAGATCGTCATTAACCTCCGCAACAACTCTTAATGTCTGCCCTTCTATAACGGCAGAGTTCCCATTGATAGGATCTACAATTGAAACCTGTGGTGCTTTGTTTTCATTAACGATAAAACTCAGATTACCGCCAAGATCTGACCAATTTCCTTCATAATCTTTTGCTTTCGCCCGGAACTTGAGTTCGCTGCCAACGTCCTGACGGATCTGGAACGGGTACTGGAAAGGTGCAGCATAATCACTGCCCACCAAAGTATAGGAGCCATCTTTGTTAAGACGATAAAGCTCTGCAGAATCAACACCGAATTCATCAGAAGCAATCACAGTAATCGTTACATCACGTCCCTTGGTCAGCCCGTCCTCCGTACTGATTGCATATCCACGCTGATCCAGAACCCCAATGCTGGCAATTTCCGGTGGCAGATTACGCTTAATAATCAGAGGAGTTTCAAAGTCACTCTGGTTTCCAGCACCGTCTGTTGCTGTGATACGGAACGTGGCCGACAACTCTTCAGGAAGATTCTCTTGCGTACCCAAATAGTGAGCAATCGTTTTAACAGGAACACGTCCAAAATAGGGTGCTGAGGTACTCAGTGCTGAAGCAACGGATTTACCGTTTACGATAAAATCAACACGAACAGATGCAACTTCCACATTATCGATTACCACAGCATCGAAGCTTAAATCACGATCTTCTACTATGAAGGTTGTATCGCCGGGCTGTGGTTGGCGCAGAGTAATCGACGGAGGCTGAGTATCCTGTTGAACGGAAAGAGTTACAGCATTTGCAGAAGAAGCGGATCTTGCTGCTTTCCCACCATAAACCTGCTCTACAGCTTGTGCATTCAGAACCAGCGGTGTCCCTGCCTGACCATATGGAATTTTAACGGCAAATTCATATGGGTAATCACTATCAACGAGAGACTTATTACCATTAATCATACCGTCAACAGTGATACTGGATTGGCGGATACCGATATCATCCGTGGCATTTACTTCAACGAGTATAGTCTGACCTTCAGTAAAAATAGCGCCATTGGCTGGCGAGGCAATAGTAACGACAGGTTTTTCGTCTTCGACGATAAACAATGACAACCGCTCTGAAACACGGTGTTTATCCAGATCGCCTATGCGGTCGCCATAGGTATCAACCGCTTCCGCAACCAGAATAAGCTGGTTATGCTCAGAGTCCGGAATATACGCAGGCACATCCACCAGATAGTTATATGGTCCACCGGAGATTTTCAGCTCTGATATTTTATCCGCTTCTGTCTCGCTTGCGTGATATGCAGTCAGACGCACGTAGGCCAGGCCAACATCATCAAATCCATGAACATTGACATACAGACGGTTACCTTCAACAACAGAAGCACCCGGCAGCGGTTCAGCAAAGTCAATAACCGGACGCTCATCTGTACGAACAGGAAAGCTTGAATAGCTGAAATTTTCATTACCGTTAGAGTCAACAACACGGATTCTGACCCGGTAATCTATCCGGTAATTTTCATTGAACTTATCTATCAAATCAGGGGACAAAATCGTCAGAATTTCGGGAATAGAAGGTACGTGAAGCTTTTTGTCATAGACAGGCGTATCAATATTTTCAACACTTACCGGAACGGAATCAACCGCAGGTATATTGTCGATGGTTAGCAGAAGATTTGGCCAGTCTCCATCGACATATTGTCCATCTGGCAGACTGATTCCATATCCCTGATAAACCTCTATACGAGAAACCTTGACGTTATCGTATGCGGATAAGGATAGCGTGAAATCTGTGTTCTCTATCGGTGCATAAGCGAAATCAGGCTGCCAGATAACAACCTCAGGTTTTATTTCGTCAGGCGCGGCTACAACGGTAACAACATGACTGCTCAGCGCTCCCTTTTTATCCTGTATTACTGCCTTGATTTCAAGGGGTTCGGACACACGTACAATGCCTTCAGGCATGCTGAATGAGCCATAGTACACCCCCGAATTTTTGCTATCAGGACGGCCGTATTCCGCGGCCGTTTTCTGGTCATACAAGGATTCGAGTTCGTCATATATCTCATCAAAAGCGGAGTTTGCACTGCTACCGTCGTAGGGCCGCCACTTGGTGGCAACACGAACACCGCCAACAAACAGAGTTATATCCGACTCTGGTTTTATTTCGCTATCATCTGCAAAAGCAACCACAGCCTGTAACTGGATAGCACCCGCGACTATGTATTGACCGTTCTTCGGTGCAAACAAACGAACCTGAGGCTGGATGTTTTCACGTGGATGAACGATAAAGCTTATGGACGAGGTTTTTCCATTAACATCCTCTGCCTCTGCAATATATTCAGTCGGTTCAGCCTGATCGAACAAAACCTCACGTGAAACGCCCCCTTGTTTTATCCACAAAGAGCCGCAGGCGGACCTATAATCTTTAACCTCACCAATCAGGATTTTCTCACCCGTTCTGGTTAAACGGCTCAGACGGTAATTGGCCAGACCAACGTCGTCACTGAGACTAAAAGTAACTTTGAATTTTTCGCCATTGGCAACCCAGAACTCACCATAATTCAGGCGGGCCTTATCTTTGATCTCGTTCTCAGAATCTTTGAATTCTGCCCATCCAATAACTGGCTTGAGATCCTGCCCAGCTATAAGATCAAAAGTTTTAACTGTTTTATTACCCGATACATCCCCCAGACTCAGGGTAAGCGTATATGTTCCTTCCGAAAATTTGCCAGGATGCTGATAAACTAAACTGTCACTATCAGAAAGGTATTTCCCATGATAGGCGAGAACGTTCTCACCATTCAGTGAAACCAGAACGTCATCAATACCAAGCGTATTATCGAGCGCGTTAATATTGAGCCGGACTCTCTCATTAGGCTTCACATTCGATAGCAGACCATCGACAACAACACCCGGATCTGTAGAGTCCTGGCTTACTGACCGGGTAGTTACCACTACAGGTGTTACACCGCCGCGCTTATTACTGACGGCGTCAATCGCGTAGGAGACTAATGATACAGGTTTAGTATCAACAACTTCCGGAATCAGCAGATTCCGGTACTTATTAATTTCTCCAGAGTTGTATGTAGCGTCTGCACCAAGCGATACAAAAGCTAACCCATCATCTGCAGCATCATCTCTCAACCAGATAACGATCGGATATCGGCTTGAATCGGCAGAGGCATAGTCCATCAACTCCTTCACACCATTGACGGTCGCTTTATCAAAGCCATCAACCTGCTGCTCAATGGCTCTGACCGGAACATCTGGATTGTCGATATCAATGCGATAAGAGTGAATACCTTTGCCACTATTCAGTTCTTGCAGAAGATCCTCAAGATCGGCAACCTTTACCTGTTTTACACTATCGAAATGGCACTGATCAGAAGCACGAATGGTAACAGTAACCAGATCATCCAAAGGCATTCCGGCAAGAGACTTTATATTTTCTTTTTTATAACCGTAGGCAACTCCCAGTTTGCCTGACTCGATACGGAGTAAATCGCCATAGGTTCCGGTAATTGTAAACGCGGCTGCCGACGGGTACTCAGAATAATCTATCCAGCTGATAATGTTTTTATAAATGGGTGACGTCAGCCTGGATTTAAAACCCTCTCCGGATTCCTCAATCTTTTCCTCATATTCATAAGCAACATTAACAGCACGACTGGCGCTGGATATACCGCTCAGACTGGTATAAAAGCTTCCATGATAAACCGGATATTCGGCTGTATTGTCAGTGAGATGCAACTGATAAAGTGACGTACCGCCAGCAAGCATATCCGGCGATGGATACATCCCTGACAAAGTAATTTCCGGCTGAGGATCCTCCTCAACCTGAATTGATAGAACGGATTCCTGCAGGTTTCCTGCAACATCGCTCGCACGAACGATAAACTGCAACAAACCAATACCGTTTTGTTCGATATAGGTCGTGAAATCCAATACAACATCGGCTAAAACATAAGATGAATCTCCGATATCATCTACCGTTTTTAGCGCTTTCTCAATACCATCCTGATACCGGACACTGAGACTGACTTCCTTAAGCAGCGTTTCATCCGTGACTTCAATATTGGTTTTAAAATTTTGGTACTGATATATGGGGCTATTGTAATTGAAAAAGCGTACTACAGGTGGCGTGGAATCCTTCAGAACAAACAGATCATAGACTTCGGAGTAAACCTCGTTATCACCATTATCTGCCAGTAAAAACTGTAAAGGCAGGTGCTGCCCCTCGTAAGACGCCAGCTCATCATTCAGGACAAATTTTCCATCAAATGTACGGCGATAGCGCTCCTGATAAACAATTTCACCAAACGTGCCTGGATTAGGCAGCTTGACGTTTTCTACGCCACCAGAGCTCATGAGCCCCACCCAGTCGAGATACAGGTAATCAGAGTCCGGAAGCGTTACACGAGCACGCAGATTCTGCACAGAAGTCTGAGCTTGCCATATATCCGTTGCAATATGCTTATTATCGATTGCAACTGCTTTAAAGGAGATTTTATCGCCAGGGCGACCTTCTAGCTGTAAAACCGACGGCGCAATAATATCAAGCGCTGGCGCTTCGTTATCAGCCAATACATCAATATTAAGAGGAACAATAGTCTCTTGGTCAGACGAGTCAATGGCATAGGCTTCGAGGGTAGCATCCCCCTGCTTACCGCTGATGACTCTGTAACTGCCATTAACGTATTCACCAAGAGGAATTACATTGTCATTGATTTTTCTGGCCAGCACTTCTTTATAGAGCAGATTACCGTCCCTGAGAACCTTATAGCCAACTTCCTTAAGCGCTATATCATCAGACGGCAATAGGGATACAGGTACAATCTCACCTTCATAGTAGGATGCGCCCAGGGCAGGCAAGCGCACAGACAAGGATGGCTTATTGTCAGAAACGAGCGCGTACCGCCAGTTACTGGACATTTTATTGCCATACAGATCCTCTGCAGTCAGTACTAATACAGCCTCTGACCCGGCCGAGCATCCAGCTGGGCATAGGATGCTTTTCAGATTGACCTGAAAACTACCATTAACCTCCTGCTTTTCATTAATATCATTTTCGCCAGCAACCTGTTTACCCGCAATGGACACTGACCAACTACTGATAACGGAACTATCAGATATTCGGTAGGAAAATGCATTCACCTGGGCCGGTATGATGTCACTGCCCTGAACCGGTGATAATAGAGAAAAAACCGGGGGATCAACATCGGACATGACTGCAATATTATATTCCTTGTAGCCCAGAACCGGATCAGATACTGCGGAATCATCAAAAGCTGTTACCCGCAATATTAACTGCGAATTTTCATTGGGAATATCCAGATCCTCTAGATCTGTCTCGAACGACTTAATGATACTGCTATTGGCAACAAGGCCGCTCTGCTGATCGATCACCTGTTCAGATAAAAGTTGTCCGTTGCGTTTTAAGGCTACTTTCAGCGCTGTCACTTTAACGTCATCGGTCGCCATTACCGAATATTTCAGCGTACCTTTCGGGTATATCTTGTCACTAAGAAGCTGCAGCCTGCTGACCACGGCGCCCTTATTCTTCTCAACTCTGATACTGACACTTTTATGCGTTTCATTTCCCTTGTAGTCTTTCACCACGGCCTCAACAGGGAAATTTTCATAACTGAGCGCCGACGAAACCTGCAACTCAGGAATGGTCAATAAAAAGGCGGAAGTATATTGGTTAACCGAAGCCGGCACCGGATTGACCGGAACCACCACTGTCTGCGACAGATCATGTGTCAGTTCATAGCCGTTCTCGAATTTCGCAACGCCAGAAATCCGCAATTCCGAGATACCAATATTGTCATAGGCGGAAAATTTCATGACCTGAACGGAAGACTCAGGGACACTTGCAGCTTGCATATTGCCCTCAATCAGGTCAATTTCCGGCGAAATCCATTCCAGAACCGGCGGTCGATCATCATGGCCTAAAGTCGTTTTTACTGTCTGACTCTCTCCGCGATGACCTTTACTGTCATAGGCCACAGCCCAAAAGGTGAGTACCTGTTCTTTTTCAATATCCTGCGGTGCTGTATATGTAAAAAGGTAGGGTAGGGTCCCGACAGTTTCCGTAAGATTACCATTCACATAGAACTCGACGCGCTCTACCGCAATGTCATCCTCTGCGGCAGCCTGAACGCGGATGGTCTCACCTTCAGTGATATATTGCCCCGGAACCGGAGAGACTACGGACACGCCGGGGGGCTGGTCGCCGATAACGGAGACTGCTATTGCTGGCGATTTAACATATTGGCCATTAGCGTCTGTCACCTTTACCTGAAAGCGGAGCTCATCACCAACTTTGGATTCCGGTACGGAATACTGATAACTATACTTATAGGTTGAAAATGCAAATGAACCTTTAAAGCGCTCGGGTAACTTATATTCTTCCTTCTCTGAGAACTCGGTTTCTATTTCGTCAAAGGTAATACGCTTCAAATCAGCCTGGCTATCGTCAACATACAGCCGGACTTCGGTTCCGTGATACAGAGTATCGTCGACGATATCGACCGATACATTAACCAAACCGCTTGCTGTAACCTGAAAGGACGGTTCAGGATTTTCAATCGATACCAAAGGTAAATTATTTTCTATTACCTTTACCAGATAAGACTCATCTTTATACGTAGTGCCATTGTTCAAACTCAGCTCTGCCCGCACCGGTAAAGAGGTGTATTCAACCGAAATCTCCGGCGCCCTCAACTCCGCCTGCCAGACTTCAAACATGTGCTTTTCAAGGTCGCCATTCTCACCGGTTGGCAGCATTCTTGGTTCAATGAGCGGATAGCTGATAACTTCTGACTTCTGGTCATCTATATACAGGGTAATTTTCTGAATATTTGAACGCGAATCGCCGTTCATATCCTGAGCCAACCCCAGATCGTAAGCGGCACGGTACCAATAGCGGCCACCCTCAACGACTGGCAGCGAAGAGCTTGGCGATTCATGTATATGCCCTGGATTGGTCGCAGTCTTCTCGTCCTCAACTGTGACTTTCAGTGGCTGCGACAAAACCACATGTCCGGCACTGTCCTCGGCGAGGACGTTGAATAAATAAGATTGACCATCCATCGATTCGACAATATTCATCGCCAGCTCATAAGGTGGCTGATCCCTGACGATAATTGGCTGCCCGTCCTTCAGAAAGGTGACTCGGCGAATTCCAACATCATCAGATACATTGGCACTCAACTCCAGGATCGAGCCAACAGCTACCTGCTTGGCACCAGAAATTACTGCAAGCGGAGGGGCGTCCTTAAACGCAATTGGCAGGTGAAAAACCTGCCCGGGCAATCTTGATGACTCAGCGTTCAGCAACACTGGAGCCGAGTCGCTAACTTCACTTCTCGACGATATCTTTTTACCCGACAACTCTAGATACGCACCACCACCATCAGGAAGAGACAACGTAAGCGGAAATTTTTCGTCGAGCTTTCTTAAACTTCCATCGTCATAGGAAACGGCCAAGGCAGGTAAATCCTGAAGCGTATTCAGCCCTTCAAGAACAGGAATCGTCCCTTGGTCATACCATACAATTGCAGTTACTTTTCTTGAGAAATCAAGCTGCACGGGCACCACAACCGACGGCCCGTCTGAATGCGTAATGGTAATGGTTTCACTGGGCGAGCTTTGCTCTTTTTTTGGATATAAAACGCCTTGCGCCGTAACTCCTATGAGCTCGGGATTACTCACCAGATACTGCAAACCACTACCCTTGCCGAACAAAGGCACATCACCGCGGTACTGATAAGAGCCAAGTGGAATAAGCTGAAATGAGTCCAGCATATCAGAGATGACTATCTCTCCGGCAGGAAAGGTCAGGGCCTTCAATTGATCGGTAATATTATCACCGGTATAACGGTATTCACTCAGAGAAGCCGTATTACCAGATGGGTCAGATACCACAGCATCAATAATTAATATCCCATCACTCTGTATTTCCATATCAGAAAGCTGGCGAATAAAATCTAATCTGGCCACTACACTGCCACTGCTCTCAGTGTCAGGATATATACGCCCTTTATAATCAATAAAAGCCTGAACAGTCGGGCTGTTAACTACGCCGCCCGCGTTACGCACTTCGCTGGCTTTAAAACCGCGAACAGAGAGATCGATAAAAGAAACATCCGTGTCGTCCACAGCGTTAATTTCGATGATGAGTGATTGCGCTCCGGTGGAAACGTCAATACCGATCTGCTGCAGACTTATTTCAGGTTGATTCTGCTCATACCGGTACTCTTCAGATAATATTTCAGTGTCACCACTATTGAAGATAACCTGTACAGATGCCTCGGCATAGTCGGCGAAGGTTGAAGATAAGCCATGAAATTCACAGGCTTGCGAACCGGCAGAAACCCGCACAGCGTCATAAACAGGATAGTCGGTTTCATTAAACCGAACGGAGGCGACGTCGGTGCAATCCGCAAGACGGGCAACGAACTGTTTAGAGGTTGGCAGGGTCGTTAGACGACCATCCAGTCGAATATCGCCTGTCGCAGAAAATGAAAACGGTGCGACACACAGCAGCCAAAGGGCTGCTAAAGAGCGAAAGCGCATAAAAATTCCCTTTTGCCGCTCCGAATCCTTCAGATTTTTACGCCAGGACGCGTAAGCTTTTCGTAAATTTACAAAAACGGGTGGAAATTACACCAAAGTCGTACGAGCGGTCAACAGGCTATTATTAACTTAGTCAGTCTTAGGGAATTAGTAGCAATATCGTGATGATGTGAATCTGTAATAGAAAAGTAATAAAAAAGGGGCTTAAAGCCCCTTGATGATGTCGGCGTACTGCACCTCGAAGTTCTTAAACTCGGTGCTGGTGCTGTCGCAGCAGCGGATGCCGCCGGTTTTGATGTTGTAGATCCAACCGTGAATCTGCACTTTGCCGGTCGCCAGTTTGGCGGCGACGGCCGGATGGGTGCGGATGTGCTGCACCTGTTGCAGTACGTTTTCTTCGATGGCTTCGTTCAGGTGTTCGTGGTCGAGGCAGGCGTCCGATGGAATGCCGTTGCGCTCACGCACAATTTCCATCGCTGAACGGCAGTGACCCAGCCATTCTTTTACGTGCGGCAGGCCTTTCAGTTTGCTCAGATCGAGCGCGCCCTTAATAGCACCGCAATCGGTGTGGCCGCAGATAATGATGTGGCGTACGCCCAGCATGGCGACCGCGTATTCGATGGAGGCGGTCATGCCACCGGTTTCGTTACTGTGCGGTGGCACAATATTACCGGCGTTACGGCAGATAAACAGGTCGCCCGGGTTAGAGCCGGTTAACAGGTTTGGGTCGATGCGGGAGTCGGAACAGGTAATAAACAGAATGTCTGGGTTCTGGCCGGTCGCCAGCGCACCGAACAGATCTTTGTGTTCCGGGTAGACGTTTTTCCGGAAGTTAATAACGCCTTGTACGATTTTATCCACGGTATTACCTCATTCGAATTGCGCCAAGGATACGGCATTACCCGTTACGGAAACATGAATTTTTTAACTCTGAAGTTGTGCCTGCCGCGACACAAAGCACCGCGGCAGGCACAGGCTCCGGCTGACGATCAGCCGATTTCGATCAGCACTTCCCCCGGGGTTACACGGTCGCCTTTGGCAACGTGTACCGCCTTCACGGTACCGGCGATGTTGGCGTGCAGTTCGGTTTCCATTTTCATGGCTTCGGCAATCAGCACGGCCTGACCGGCGTTCACGCTGTCACCCACTTTGACCAGCACATCAACGATGTTGCCCGGCATGGCGGTGGTCACGTGGCCCGGCTCGGTGGCGTTTTTACGCCCGCTCTTACCTTCCGCCACAAACTCGTTCAGCGGCTCGAACACCACTTCCTGCGGAATACCGTCCATCGACAGGTAGAGTTTGCGTTTGCCCACGCCGTAATCGCCGACACCGGTCACTGCGATTTCATAGGTTTCGCCGTGTACGTCGATCTTGAACTCACTGGCCACTTTCGGATTGATGCGACCACCTTTTACCGCCGCTTCCGGTGGCAGCAGCTCTTCCGGTTTCAGGGTGCCGTCGGCACGCTGCTGCAGGAATTCGCGGCCCAGATCCGGGAACATGGCGAAAGTCAGCACGTCTTCTTCGCTCTGTGCCAGCGCACCGATGTCGTCACGCAGTTTGTTCAGTTCAGGCTTGAGCAGATCGGCCGGACGGCCCACATCCACACTTTCGTTGCCGATGGCTTTTTTCTGCAGCTTGGCATCGACCGGTGCCGGTGCGGCGCCGTAGCCACCCTGCAGGTAACGCTTCACTTCGTTGGTGATGGTTTTGTAGCGTTCACCGGCCAACACGTTGTACACCGCCTGGGTGCCAACGATCTGAGAGGTTGGCGTTACCAGCGGAGGGAAACCCAGGTCTTCACGCACGCGCGGAATTTCGGCAAATACGTCGCGGATTTTATCCAGCGCGTTTTGTTCTTTCAGCTGGTTGGCCAGGTTCGACATCATGCCGCCCGGTACCTGATTGATCTGAACGGACACGTCTTCGCGGGTAAATTCGCTTTCGAACTGGTGGTATTTTTTGCGGATCTCGCGGAAGTAATCGGCGATTTCACCCAGTAATTCCAGATCGAGACCTGTGTCGAATTCGGTGCCTTTCAGCGCCGCTACCTGAGCTTCAGTAGCCGGGTGGCTGGTGCCGTTGGCGAACGAAGAAATGGCGGTGTCGATGCGGTCGGCACCGGCTTCAATGGCTTTCAGCTGACACAGTTGTGCCAGACCTGCCGTGGAGTGGCTGTGCACCACCACCGGCAGATCGATTTCGGCTTTCAGCGCTTTTACCAGATCGTAGGTAGCGTACGGCGTAAGCAGACCGGCCATATCTTTAATGGCAATAGAGTCGGCCCCCATGTCTTTCATGGCGTGCGCCTGCTTCACAAACGCGGCGGCGGTATGCACAGGCGAAGTGGTGTAGCAGATGGTGCCCTGCGCGTGTTTACCGGCTTTTTTCACCGCTTTCATGGCGGTTTCTAAATTGCGTACGTCGTTCAGTGCGTCGAACACACGGAATACGTCGATGCCATTTTCGGCGGATTTAGCAACGAAGGCTTCGACCACATCGTCGGCGTAATGACGGTAGCCGAGCAGGTTCTGGCCGCGCAGCAGCATTTGCAAACGGGTATTCGGTAGTGCAGCGCGCAGCTGACGCAGGCGTTCCCACGGGTCTTCTTTCAGGAAGCGTACGCAGGCGTCAAAGGTGGCTCCGCCCCACACTTCCAGCGACCAGTAACCCACCTGATCCAGCTTGGCGCAGATCGGCAGCATGTCTTCGGTACGCATGCGGGTGGCGATCAGCGACTGGTGTGCATCACGCAGAATAACGTCGGTAACTTCGATTTTTTTAGCGCTCATAATCCTTTCTCCTCTTACCAGCCTGCGTGTGCGGCGATGGCGGCAGCTAATGCCAGGGCAATTTCGCTTGGGTGTTTTTTGTCGGAGTAATTCATCAACTCCGGATGACTCGGAACAAAGCTGGTGTCAAACACACCGCGGGCAAAATCCGGGTGATTCAGAATCTGCTGATAGTAGTTGGCGGTGGTTTTAATACCGTGCAGACGCATGTCGTCAAGGGCGCGTTTACCACGGGCAATGACTTCGTCCCAGGTTAAGGCCCACACCACCAGCTTCAGACACATGGAGTCGAAATACGGCGGAATTTCGTAACCGGTGTAAATGGCGGTATCAACCCGCACACCCGGACCACCCGGTGCGTAGTAATGCGAAATACGGCCAAAGCTCGGCAGGAAATCGTTTTTCGGGTCTTCGGCGTTGATACGGAATTGCAGGGCAAAACCGCGGTAATGAATATCTTCCTGACGGTAGCTGAGCGGCAGACCGGCCGCCACGCGCAGCTGTTCGCGCACAATATCCACACCGGTAATCTGTTCAGTGATGGTGTGCTCTACCTGCACGCGGGTATTCATTTCCATGAAATACACTTCGTTGCCGGTAAGCAGAAATTCCACAGTGCCGGCGTTTTCATAGCCCACGGCTTCGGCCGCTTTAACCGCCAGGCCGCCGATGTACTGGCGCTGTTCCGGGGTTAATTGCGGGCTTGGCGCAATTTCAATCAGCTTCTGGTTACGGCGCTGAATCGAGCAGTCGCGTTCGAATAAATGCACCACGTTGCCGTGGCTGTCGGCCAGAATCTGCACTTCGATGTGACGCGGATTCACGATGCATTTTTCCATGAACACGTCGGCCGAACCGAACGCCTTGGTGGCTTCGGAAATAACGCGCGGATACTGCATTTTCAGTTCGTCGGCGGAATCACAGCGACGGATACCACGACCGCCACCACCTGAGGTGGCTTTCAGCATCACCGGATAACCGATTTCGCCGGCCAGTTTCAGGGCTTCGTCGAGGTTGGCCAGATTGCCATCAGAACCCGGGGTAATGGGCACGCCCGCCGCGCGCATGGAATCACGGGCCTGGGTTTTATCGCCCATCTTGTGAATAACGCCGGATTTAGGACCAATAAAGGTGATGCCTTTTTCTTCGCACAGACGGGCGAAGTTGGCGTTCTCAGACAGGAAACCGTAACCCGGGTGAATGGCGTCGCAACCGGTTTCCAGCGCCAGGTTAACGATGCGGGCCGGGTCGAGATAACCGGCCAGCGGGTCTTCACCCAGCGAGTAGGCTTCATCGGCACGTTTAACGTGCAGGGCGTAGCGGTCGGGTTCGGTGTAAATCGCCACCGAGCGGATGCCCATTTCGGCACAGGCCCGGACGATGCGCACCGCGATCTCCCCGCGGTTCGCAATCAGAACTTTCTTCAGCATAGGTTCCTCCTCAACCAGTCGCGGCCGGAGACTCCGGCGCCAGGTTATCTTCTGGTTACGAAATAGCCTAGCCCCGTGCAGACAAAAGCTTAAATTGATATTTTCTTTGTTATCTATAAGGTATTACTTATAGATAAACGTACGTACCTCCAAATTTATGCCACATACCATCCAGAAACTGGTCAGCCGCCTGACCCTGCGCCAGCTGCAGGTGTTCAAAGCGGTGTACGAGCAGCAAAGCTACAGCAAGGCCGGCGAGCTGCTGGGCCTGACCCAGCCCGCCGTCAGCAGCCAGATCCGCCAGCTGGAACAGGCGCTGAACCAGCCGCTGTTTGAATACGTCGGCCGGCGCCTGTTCACCACCGCCGCCGCCGAACGGCTGTCGCGCTCCATCACACACATTTTCGGCGAGCTGCACGATCTGCAGAACGATCTGGACGCACTGGGCGGTAATGTGTCGGGCGAACTGCGTCTGGTGGCGGTGAATACGGCGCAGTACGTGGTGCCTTATTTGCTGCGCGCCTTTGTCAGCCTGTATCCGCAGGTGACCGTCAGCGTGCGCGTGGTCAACCGGGCCGCGGCCATTCAGCGCCTGAACGACAACAGCGACGATCTGGTGATTATGGGGATGGTGCCGGCCGAGAAGCCGTTGTCGTCACTGCCGTTTCTGGATAACGAACTGGTGCCTGTGGTGCCGGACGGTCACCCACTGCTGGAGCGCAGTAACGTCAGTGCGCAGGAGTTTCTCGACGCAGGCCTGCTGGTGCGCGAACCGGGTTCCGGCAGCCGGCTGGCGCTGGAGCTGCACTGTCAGCAGACGCGCCTGAACGTGAAACCGGCCATGGAACTGGGCTCGAACGATGCGGTGAAGCACGCCGTGATCGCCGGCCTCGGCGTGGCGGTACTGCCGAAGCTCAGTATCTTGCCGGAACTGGAGCTGGGTACCTTACGCATTGTGGAAATCGCCGGCTTTCCGCTGCGCCGCAGCTGGTGTGTGGTGTACCCGCAGGCCAAACATCCGACACCGGCCATGCGCGCCTTCATTGATTATATTCAGCAGAACATCCGCCAGTTTGAGCAGGTGTTTTTACGGCGGTGCAACATTTAGCAGAGTGCAGAGAAAGCCGTGGTGCCACGGCGTATGTCAGGTATAAAAAAACAGCTCCCGTGGGAGCTGTTTTTATTTTCAGGCTGCTTTTTTCAGCTTTTTCTTCAGGCTTTTCAGTTTACCTTCATGCTTGGAAATTTTGGCTTTGCGCGCCTTGATTAATTTTTTCAGGCTCAGCACTTTTTTTGATGCTTTCGATGCGTTCTTCTTCGACATGCTGTTCTCCTTTTATTGACCTGAACAACCCTAGAGCAACAGGCCGGCTACCGGAACCCCCGGACAGGAAAGACATGACGAACAGGCCATAGGGAGGCACCGGCAACAATCAGCCCAGCCAAATGAGCGGTTCACCCTCCCCAACTGCCCGACAACGAATGGCCTTAAGCATGGGCCACGGCGCAGCGGTTATCCGGCCTACAGTGCAGCGCTTATCCGGCGTACAACGCCGACGTATCGGCAAAAATCAGGTATTCACGCACCAGATCACCGGCCAGATTCAGCACATTGCAAAAAGGCACGGTCAGCAGGCTGCCGTCATGGCGGGTGTAGGTAACAGCGCCGTGACAGATGACGGCATCGCCGGTGTGCCAGCGCTGATCAATGCGGTGACTCAGCGCCTGCACTGAACTGAAAAAGCCCGTCACATAAGCCTGCACGTCGGCGCGGCCGCTGACGGCGGGCTGATTACCAAAGCGGAACACGCAGTCGTCGGTTAAGAAGGCGCTGAAGGCGTCAGCGTCTTTACGGTCAATGGCAGCGAATAAAGCCTGTATCACGGGTAACTCCTTTTATGACGATACAAGAACGAAGCACTGTGTTGTGTCACAGCGCCGTGAAGCGCTGATGACAGAATGCTCTTTTATTCCTTGTAATACACGCTCTGCATGGTGGTGGCCAGCAGCACGCCCTCGTCGGTCCAGATCTCGGCTGTCTGATCGGAAAACCCTTTGTGGAAGCGATGCGCGCGGGCATGACCCAGCAGAGCGCGCGGGCCATTGGCCTGCAGTATGGCGGCGTCGCAATGGAAGTGAATGGTCAGCGATACGGTTCCGGCCGCCGCCGGTTTCTGACGACGGACGAAAATACGCGGGAAGAACACATCGCAGATCGCCGCCAGCGATGGGAAATCCAGCGCACGCGCCGGTTCATCGCGCACCCACAGCAGGGTTTCCGAGCTGTCGGCCGGTTGCGCTTCGTGCTGCGGTAAGGGCGCGATGCCACCGCGCACCAGACGCAGATCGTAATTGCGGAAGAAGCGCGGAATCACAGGTACGGCCGGCATGCGCGGCACCTGATCGGCCGGTGGCGCGTCCGGGCATTCGCTGTCCTGCGCGTCCCAGGTGTCGCGGCGCAAGGCGGTAATGGCGGTGGCCGACACAGCAACTTCGTCGTTCTGGGTCAGGGTGATCCACCAATGCTGCGTACTGCGGCCGGTGCGCACCGGCTGCGCCTGCACAGTGAATTCGCCATCGGCCACGGGCGCGGCAAAGTTTACGGTTAATGCCACGGGTGAACCCAGCAACTCAGGGTGACGCAGCACAGCACTGAGCATATTGGCCGCCAGAATGCCGCCAAACGGCCCCACCATATTGGCGAACGCCGCCGTGGTCTGCCCCTGATACAGACCGTCGTGGCCGTCCAGTTGCACAGCCTGATCAAACGGATGAAGTTCTGCTGCCTGAATGTCTGTCATATACGCCTCACTATGCCCTGATGTCCGGGCGTTACGCGGATACCGCCGTGCAGATTCACGACACCGGCGGCCTGAGTTATAGTAACTTTCAATTTGATAGTTTCTGCAGAATGCCAGTTACTTGCAAGTTAAAAGTAACTCTGCACTCTGCGGCTGAGGAGGCGGTATGCGTCGTAAAAGTCTGGCCGACATGGGCTGCCCCATTGCCTGCGGGCTGGATAAGGTGGGCGAATGGTGGAGCATTCTGATTCTGCGCGACGTGTCGTTTGGCCTGAAGCGCTTTGACGAATTTCAGAAAAGCTTAGGCATTGCGCCCAATATGCTGAGCAAAAGGCTCGACGGCTTAGTGGAAGCCGGCCTGCTGGAAAAGCAGTTATACAGCGAAAAACCGCCGCGCTATGAATACCTGCCGACTCAGGCGGCGCTGGATTTCCGCCCGGTGCTGATGGCGCTGATGACCTGGGGCAACCAGCATTTTCCGCCGGCCGGTGTGGACGTGCGTTTGATCGACCGCGACACCGGCGATGCCGTGGTTCCGGTACTCACCGACCCGCGCAACGGCGAGCCGGTGAATCAGCCGCGCTACCGGGTAAAGCGCACGGCTAAGGCAGCCGCGCCAGGCGGCGCGGCCTGATGCCAATTACACATTCAGCAGCAGGTGCTCGCGTTCCCAGGGGGAAATTTCGCGATGGAACTGGCGCAGTTCTTCTCGTTTAACGCAGGCGAATAATTCGCAGAAATCCTCGCCCAGTGTGCGGTGCACGTCGCTGGTTTTGGTGAACAGACGCAAGGCTTCATCAAAGGTGGTCGGAATGGCGAACTCGTCGCCCGGCTCGCCTTCCACCGGCTCGGCCGGCGCTATGCTCTGCGTCAGACCCATGTAGCCACAGATCAGACTCGCGGCGATCGACAGATACGGGTTGGTGTCGACGCCCACCAGCCGGTTTTCAATGCGCCGGTCCTGCGGGCCGGAATTCGGAATGCGCAGGCCCGTGGCGCGGTTGTCGTAACCCCACGCCATATTGGTCGGCGCGCTGGAATTGGTATCGGATTCAAAGCGGCGGTACGAATTCACGTTGGGCGCAATCAGCGGCATCATCTGCGGCAGATATTGCTGCAGACCACCGATGTAAAAGCGGAAAGCGTCCGACTCACTGCCGTCGGCGTCCGAGAAAATATTGTCGCCGGTTTTGATATCCACCACGCTCTGGTGAATGTGCATGGCGCTGCCCGGCTGATCGCGCATTGGCTTGGCCATAAACGTAGCGAACATGCCGTTATTCAGCGCCGCTTCTTTGATGATGCGTTTGAAATAAAACACCTGATCGGCCAGCAGCAGCGGATCGCCGTGGGTCAGGTTAATTTCCACCTGACCGGCGCCGTCTTCCTGAATCACAGAATCAATGTGCAGACCGGCGGCTTCGGCGTAATCGTAAATGGTGTCGATCACTTCGCCGTACTCGTCCACCGCCGACATGGAATACGACTGACGCGCCGTACCGGAACGGCCGGTACGTCCGACAGGCGGCTCAATCGGCTCGTTCGGATCGACGTTGGGCTTGGTCAGATAAAATTCCAGCTCGGGTGCCACCACAGGTTTCCAGCCCTGTTCATTAAACAGCGCAATCACCCGCTTCAGCACATTGCGTGGGGCGCACAGCACAGGCTCGCCACGGCTGCTGTACAGATCGTGAATCACCTGCAGCGTAGCCGCTTTGGCCCAGGGCACCGCCATGGCCGTCGACATATCCGGGCGCAGCTCCATATCGCTTTCGGCCCACTGATTTTCGATGTCCATTTCCACGTCTTCGCCGGTGATGGTCTGATAGAAAATGGAAATCGGCAGGTAAATGGCTTTGTCGGGCGAGAATTTATTCAGCGGAATCGCTTTACCGCGCGACATGCCGTTGAGGTCGGGAACAATACACTCCACCTCGTCCAGTTTGCGCCCGCCTCGGTAATCCTGAAATGCCTGCGGCAGCTGATCCAGCCACGCAGTTTTATCGCCCTGACCCATGTTTATTACCCCGGTTTGCTCTAAGAAATTCACGCCCTTCGACATTCCTGCCCGTCGGGAGCCGACGCACCGCCACCGTCGTGGCCGTTACCACGGCATTATGGTCCGGCCCGGCGCCATATTCGATACCAATTGATGGGTAGGCAGATCAGGCCGGGGGCCTGAAGGTGACAAACGTGAAAAAGAGACATAAAAAAACCGGCCCGGGGCAATCATTGCCGCCGGGCCGGTCGGTTCCCAAACCGGAGGCCACTGTGAGATGAGCAATCACAGTGGCCGCTGTAACGCCGTGGCGCCGGGTGCTGCGGGATCGGGTCTGACCTTTAAATAAAGATCAGGAATTGCGGATCAGATAATCAAAGGCGCCGAGTGCTGCCGTCGCACCTGAACCCATGGAGATGATGATCTGCTTGTACGGTGCAGTCGTCACGTCACCAGCGGCAAATACACCTGCCATGCTGGTCTGACCGTGCGCATCAACCACAATCTCGCCACGGTTGGTCAGTGCCAGAGAGTCTTTCAGGAACTCGCTGTTCGGCACCAGACCGATCTGTACGAAGATACCGGCCAGCTCAACCACATGGGTTTCGTCGGTTACGCGGTCTTTGTATTTCAGACCGACGACACGCTGACCATCACCCAGAACTTCGGTGGTCATCGCCTGTTTGATGATCTTAATGTTTTTCATCGACTCGGCTTTTTTCACCAGTACCGCGTCAGCACGCAGCACGTCGGAGAATTCGAGCACGGTCACATGTTCAACAATACCGGCCAGGTCGATCGCGGCTTCGATACCTGAGTTACCGCCACCAATAACCGCCACTTTTTTGCCTTTGAACAGCGGGCCGTCACAGTGTGGGCAGAAACACACGCCTTTGGCTTTGTATTCCTGCTCGCCCGGTACGTTCATTTCTCTCCAGCGTGCGCCGGTGGCCATGATGATGGTCTTGCTCTGCAGCACTGCACCGTTGGCCAGTTCCACTTCGTTCAGACCATTGCTGTTTTTACGCAGCGCCACGGCTTTCTGCGCTTTCATCACGTCCACGTCGTATTCTTTAACGTGTTCTTCCAGATGCGCGACCAGTTTCGGACCTTCGGTGTACGGCACGGAAATAAAGTTCTCGATACCCACAGTGTCAGATACCTGACCACCGAAACGCTCGGCCACAACACCAGTGCGGATGCCTTTACGCGCAGCGTAAATTGCAGCGGATGCACCAGCCGGGCCACCGCCCACCACCAGTACGTCGAACGGTGCTTTGTCTTTTAATGCAGCAGCGGCTTTGGCGTCGGCATCGTCATCCACTTTATTGAGGATTTCGGCCAGTGTCATTTTGCCGTTACCGAACAATTCACCGTTCAGGTAAACGCTTGGCACCGCCATGATGTCGCGCTCTTTCACTTCGGCCTGGAACACACCGCCGTCGACCATAGTGGCGGTCACGTTCGGGTTCAGCACGGCCATCAGGTTCAGTGCCTGTACTACGTCCGGACAGTTGTGGCAAGACAGCGATACATACACTTCGAAATTCAGTTCGCGGGGCAGACCTTTGGCCTGATCCTGCAGCGCCTGCTCTTCTTTCGACGGGTAACCACCCGCCTGCAGCAGCGCCAGTACCAGCGAGGTGAACTCGTGGCCCATCGGAATGCCAGCGAAGGTAACGCGGGCTTTCTGACCCTGCGGGCCGACTTCCATACGCGGTACACGGCCAGAGGCATTTTCCAGCACGGTCAGGCTGATCTTGCTGTTCAGGCCGTCAATTTCTTTGGCCAGCTCCAGCAGTTCATTGGATTTTGCAGAGCCATCGACGGCTACCGTCAACTCAATCGGATTAACGAGTCGTTGCAGATAGGCGTCCAATTGTTGTTTCAGATTTGAATCAAGCATGTTGGTTAATCCGTATTTAAATGATGACGATATCGTTCAAGCGTAAACGACAAACCCTTCCGGCTTTCTTGATATGCAGCAGAACAGATTGCGATAACTACGCTTTTTAAAAATTCTTGCCCTTAAGGGCGGGATAATCCGGGCGTTAATACCCGGATTATCGGCGGCTGAACGGCGTTAATGCTGTTCAGCCAATGATCGCTTCGCGTGTCACGAAGCGTCTTGCAACGCAGAGCGTGCAAGACGACTTACAAAGACTGTGGGACGTTCGCCCACAGACGAAGTAAGTTTAGATCTTGCCAACCAGGTCCAGAGAAGGAGCGAGAGTTGCTTCGCCTTCTTTCCACTTAGCTGGGCAAACTTCACCTGGGTGAGCAGCCACGTACTGAGCAGCTTTCACTTTACGCATCAGGTCGTCTGCATCACGGCCGATACCTTCAGCAGTGATTTCCATTGCCTGGATGATGCCTTGTGGGTCAACCAGGAAAGTAGCGCGGTCAGCCAGACCAACACCCGGACGCATTACGCCGAAGTTGTTGGTGATGTTGCCGTTCTGGTCGCCCAGCATGTAGTAGTTGATCTTGCCGATGGTTTCAGAGCTGTCGTGCCATGCTTTGTGGCAGAAGTGAGTGTCGGTAGACACAGAGTAAACTTCTACGCCCAGTTTCTGCAGTTCTTCGTACTTGTCAGCCAGGTCGCCCAGTTCAGTTGGACATACGAAAGTGAAGTCGGCTGGGTAGAAGAAGAAAACCGCCCACTTACCTTTCACATCAGCTTCGGTCACTTCTACGAACTGGCCAGCTTTGAATGCGGTAGCTTTAAACGGTTTGATTTCAGTGTTGATCATGGTTTAGCTCCAATCAGTTATTGGGAAGTTTGTTGGGAACGAGGAGCATAGTAGGGGTAATCGATGACGGTTTTAAATTGAACTTCTTAAAGGGTGCCATAGGTATCGGCTATAGAACCTTAAGCAAACCATAGAGAAACTTTCCCATACAGGCCGTACGGGCTAATTCTGAGCGCCAGCCGCGGCTTTCTGATTGGCAAAATGTCGGCTTTGTCGACAGGTGCAGTGCGGAAGAACAGGACAGAAGGGTTAAAAGGCTGACGCGCGTCGGCGCGGCCCGCAGGGTGACCGCCACGGACGGCGGGCATAGCACCGGCGCTGGGAGCGGCCGGTCAACAGCATTGATGCTGGCCCGAGGGTGGCCGCCACGGACGGTGGGCATAGCACCGGCGCCGGGAGCGGCCGGTCAACAGCTTTATGCTGGCCCGAAGGGTGACCGCCACGGACGGCGGGCATAAAAAAACCCGCACAAGGCGGGTTTTTTGCGTCGGCCAAGAATTACTTCTTGAATGCACCGAAACGCTTGTTGAAACGGTCGATACGGCCGCCGGTGTCAACAATCTTCTGCTTGCCGGTGTAGAACGGGTGGCAAGCGGAGCACACGTCCAGGTACATGGTGCCTGGCTTGGTGGAGCGGGTTTTGATCACGTTGCCGCAGGAGCAGGTTGCTTCCAGCGCAGCGTACTCAGGATGGATACCTTCTTTCATGAGTCACCTCGTAGTCTTCACGCCGCCACTTACCGACCCTGTGTCTGCAAGCACCGCGTTACTGGATTTACAAAAAAACCGGGGGCATTTCAGCGTCCCGCGCCCCTGCTGGGGGCAATAAGGACGCGCATGATACCAGAGCCACCCCCCGCAGCAAGTTTTTTAGCATACCCCGGCGCCACTTTTCCTGTCCGCAGCACCTGATTTTCGTGTCATGATGGCCCTCCCCAAGCCCATTAAGCCCGGTTGAATGCCTTTCTTCGTTGTCGACATCGCCCTGCCCCTGCCGCTGCGCCGCACCTTTGATTACCTGCCGGTGGCAGGCGAAGACGCCAGCCGGTATCAGCCCGGCCAGCGCGTGCGCGTGGAGTTCGGCCGTCAGCTGCTGATGGGTTATGTGCTCGGCACCCGTGACCAGACCGACGTTCCCGAAAGCAAACTGCGCCCGTTGCTGGAGCGGCTGGACGATACCCCACTGATCAGCGCCGACAGCCTGAACCTGTGCCGCTGGCTGGCCGATTACTATCACCACAGCATGGGCGAAGTGCTGGAACACATGATTCCGACCATGCTGCGCCGCGGTGCGAACCTGAACGAAGCCGATGAGCGGGTGTGGATAACCACAGACCAGGCGCCGGAAAAACCTTTGCGCGGTACCAAGCAACAAGCCCTGTGGGCGTTGTTTCAGGTGCAGAAACACTGGGCGCACAGCGATCTGACCCAGCGCGGTTTCAGTCTGGCGCAACTGCGCAGTCTCGCCGATGCCGGTCTGATCGAAGAACGCCAGCAACTGCCACTGCCGCCGGTGGCGCTGGAACAGCAGCAATGCCACACCTTAAACAGCCAGCAGCACCATGCACTGAAACTATTAAGTGCCGAACTCGGGCGTTTTAAAGCCTGTTTGCTGGAGGGCGTTACCGGCTCCGGCAAAACCGAAGTGTATCTGCGTCTGATTGAAGAAGTGCTGAGCAAAGGCCAGCAGGCGCTGGTGCTGGTGCCGGAAATCGGCCTCACTCCGCAAACGGTACGCCGCTTTCAGGACCGCTTCGGCGTGCCGGTGGCGCTGCTGCATTCCGGCCTGAACGACCGCGAACGTCTGCAGGGCTGGCGTCAGGTCAGTGAAGGCGGTGCGCGCATTCTGATCGGCACGCGTTCGGCGGTGTTCACGCCCATGCCCGATCTGGGGCTGATTATTCTTGACGAAGAACACGACGCCTCGTTCAAACAACAGGACGGCCTGCGCTACTCGGCGCGCGATTTCGCACTGGTGCGTGCCCACCGGGCCGGCGTGCCGATTGTACTGGGGTCGGCCACGCCCTCGCTCGAAACCCTGCACAACGCCTTAACCGGCAAATACCTGCACATCAAACTGACCCAGCGCGCCGGCAACGCCCGCGCGCCGGGTATGAAGCTGCACAGCATTCTGCATCAGCCGCTGATTTCAGGCTTTGCCCAGCCTGTGCTGGCCAATATGCAGAAGCACCTGAACGCCGGTAAACAGGTGCTGGTGTTTATTAACCGCCGCGGATTTGCGCCGCTGCTCGCCTGCCGCGACTGTGGCTGGATGGCCGAGTGCCGCCGCTGCGATGCACGCCTGACCCTGCACCGCCATCCGCCGCACCTGCACTGCCACCACTGCGACTATCAGCAGGGCATTCCCGCCATCTGCCCGCAATGCGGCGGTTCGCAGGTAGAAGGCATAGGTCAGGGCACCGAAAAAATTCAGGAACAGCTCGAAGCCCTGTTTCCGCAGGTGCCGGTGCGGCGCGTTGACCGCGACACGGTGCGCACCAAACAGGCCTTCGATGATTTGTACGACGATATTCACGACGGCGGCTCGTGCATTCTGGTCGGCACCCAGATGCTGGCCAAAGGGCATCACTTTCCCGACGTGACCATGGTGGTGATTCTCGACGCCGACGCCGGTCTGTTCAGTGCCGATTTCCGTGGCATGGAGCACAGCGCCCAGCTGATCTGCCAGGTGGCGGGCCGCGCCGGGCGCGCCGAATCGCCGGGCGAAGTCTGGATTCAGACCCTGTACGCCGACCACCCGCAGCTCAACCTGTTGCTCGACAGCGGCTATCACGCGCTGGCGCTGGCGCTGTTACAGGAACGCCAGCTGCAGCAACTGCCGCCGTACAGCCATATGGCGCTGCTGCGCAGTGAAAGCGAAGACCGCATTCAGGCCCAGCAGTTGTTACAGGAGTCGCGGGCCTTTATGCAGAGCTGGCTGCAGCATCAGCACCCGTCATCGCGCCGGGCGCCGGTCAGCCTGATGGGGCCGTTTCCGGCCATTATGGAACGACGCGCCGGACGCTTCCGTTTTCAGCTGCAAATGTACGCCGAAGAGCGAGTGCCGCTGCACCGTCTGGCCGATGCGCTGGTGCAGTTTCTCGATAACCACAAAGGTTTGCACAAGGTGCGCTGGCATCTGGATATCGACCCGATCGATACCCTGTGACGCTACCTTTCTGATCTTTCCTTTCGGACCTTCTCCGTCTGTCTTTTTCAGACTGAACGTCTCCTTCAGAACAACACCGGCCGTCAGCGCTGCAGCGACTGACGGTATTCCCCCGGCGTCATACCGCATTGTTTGCGGAACATGCTGATAAAGGTCGATGCCGACTCGTAGCCCAGATCGGCGGCTATGGTGGTTACCGCATCGCGGCTGCCCACCAACCGCTTCAGCGCCGCCTGCAGGCGCAGCTGCTGGCGCCATTGCTGAAAGCTCATGTGCGTTTCCTGCGCAAACAGGCGCTGTAACGTGCGCTCCGACGCCCCGACCTTCTGCCCCCACTGCGCCAGCGTATAGGGCAACGACGGGTCCTGTTCCAGCTGATAACACAGGGTGCGCAACCTCGGATCCACCGGCAGCGGCAGATACAGGGACGCCGGCGGCGCAGCAGCGATCTGATCGCGCAGGGTACGGAACAGGCGGCCGGCCGGGCTCAGCCAGTCGTAATCGGCGGGCAGCTGCAAAGCTTCCAGAATCAGGGCGCGCAGCAGCGGGCTCACCTGCAGCACCCGGCTGTCGGCCGACAGCCCTTCCATGGCGTCCGGCAGCACATAAATGCTGGCGATTTCGGCGCCGTACAGCGTCGAGATTTCATGCGCCATATTAGGCGGCACCCACACCGCCAGATCCGGCGGCAACAGATAACGCCCTTGCGGCGTGATCACGTCCTGCACCCCAGAGCTGCAGTACACCAGCTGCCCCCAGTTGTGCGAATGCGCCGCCACCACGGTCTGCGGCGCCAGCTGGCGATACAGCACACTGACCGGGCGCACGGGTTTGCCGGCAGGCAGGGTGATCAGCGGCACCCGTTGCCAGTCTTGTCGGGTTTCCTGCATAAGTTGTCTGCTTATGAAAAGTACGCCAATCAGTTTAGGGCAAACTGAGCAGACTCAGCGACAGGATTCAGACGGAACCGGCTCGGCTACCCGTCACCCGCCGCTGTATCCAGATTCGTTTTCCCGGAGACCACCATGACCACATCCGCCCCGACCATGCTCGCCGCCCTCGTCACCGACTTTAACCAGCCACCCGCTGTGGGTGAATTTGCCGCCCCGGCAGCCCTTGCCGGCGAAATCCTGCTGCGCCCGACCGCCGCAGCGCTGAGTCAGCTGGTGCGCGCCAAAGCCAGCGGCCGTCATTACAGCAGCGACCAGACCTTACCTGCGGTGCCGGGCGTGGATGGCGTTGGCATAACACCGGACGGCGAGCGCGTGTTTTTCGCCTTCCCGCGCAGCAATGGCAGCATGGCGCAACAGGTGGCCGTCGCCCGCGGGCTGTGTGTGCCGGTGCCGGACGAGCTGGACGATATTGCCGCTGCCGCACTGGGGAATCCCGCCATGTCATCGGTGGCTGCATTGCGTTACCGCGCCGGTTTCCAGCCGGGCGACAACGTGCTGATCAACGGTGCCGCAGGAACCTCGGGGCGGCTGGCGATTCAGCTGGCGCGCCATATGGGCGCCGGCCACATCATCGCCACGGCACGCAGCGCAGCGGTTGAAAGCGAACTGCGGGCACTGGGCGCCGATGCGTTTGTGAACCTGAATCAGAGCGAGACAGAACTGACCGCAGCCTTCGCAGAAGCCCTTACCCGATACCAGGTCGATATCGTGCTCGACTATTTATGGGGCGCACCGGCCGCCTGCCTGCTGAACGCCATTCCCAAAACACCGAAGCCGCTGCGCTTTGTGAACATAGGCTCGCTGGCCGGCGCCGACATTGCGCTCAACGCCGGCATCCTGCGCTCGAAAAATCTGATGCTCAGTGGCTCCGGCCTCGGCAGCGTCAGCAATGCACAACTGATGCAGGCCATTGCCGATGTGATGCAGTGGGCGGTTCCGGCCGGGCTCAGCATTGCTACCCGCGCCATGCCGCTCTCGGAGGTGACACAGGCCTGGCATTATCAGGGTCCGGAACGGTTGGTGCTGACCATCGGCTGAGGCAATCGGCTTACGCCACCAGAGGCGTGTGACAGCCCGGCCAACGGCTTTACGGCGGGATAGCGACAGGCATCTATACTGTCTGGGCAGCCCGCCAGGAATCGCCGTACATGGACTACTTAAGCTTCCGTCACCGCAAACAGCACTTCGCCGTGCCCATCGACACCGTGCGCTTTATTGCCGCTGAAAATGCCCTGACCCCTACACAGGTGGCCACCGGCAACAGTCATCAGTTCGCCATGGTGGAATACGACGGCCGCGCCTGCGTGATTCTGTCGCTGGCGCGCCTGCTCAATCAGTCGTCGGAAGGCGCGCAAAACCGCGAATTACTGGCCCTGCTGGATGCCCGCGAGCAAGACCACATCAGCTGGCTGGAAAAACTGCGGCAGGCGCTGCAAACCGGCCAGCCGTTTGCCGGCCAGCGCGACCCCAAACTGTGTGCCTTTGGCCTGTGGATTAACGACTTCCACACCGATAACCAACAACTCGAATCCCTGCTGCAACGCTTTCACGAACCGCATCACCGCCTGCATGCACTGGCCAGTGAACTGCTGGATCAGGCTGAAAAGGGCCAGGCCGAACAGGCACTGGCCACGCTGGCCGAACACGAGTTCAGCACGCTGGTGCGTCTGCGTAATTTATTTCAGGATGCGCGCACTATGATCACCAGTCAGGTGCGTCCGACCGTTATCATGCTGCAGGTCTCACCCGAGCAGATTCTGGGCCTGAAAGTAGACGACGTCGGCGAAGTATTTGCCTGCACGCCGGGGCAAACCGACGATCAGCAACAGGACTATATGCCGGGCTTTGGCCGGCGCTGGCTTAAAGGCGTGCGGCTGGGTCAGCAAGACGTGACCATCATGGAAATTAATCCGTCACGACTGTTATTATCCGCGGCGAATTAATTACCAGGCAGCCGCGCCGTGACCGGAAAAATCCGCCCGAATTTAGCCAACCCCATTCATCTGCTCGCCTTTGGTTTAGGTTCCGGCATGGCCCCTAAAGCCCCCGGCACCTTCGGCACCATTGCCGCCCTGCCATTCTGGTGGTTTCTGCTGCAGGGCATGCCCACCCTGCCCTATCTTGGCATTCTGATCGCAGGCTTTGCTTTAGGCGTAGTGATCTGCGAACTGACCTCACGCGATTTAGGCGTACACGACCACGGCGGTATTGTCTGGGACGAATGGATTGGCGTGTGGATAACCCTGTTGTGGCTGCCACACAGCGGCGACCTGCTCACTGACATGGCCTGGCTGCTGTACGGCTTTGTGCTGTTCCGCTTTTTCGACATTCTTAAACCCTGGCCGATTAAATGGCTCGACGCCAAAGTACACGGTGGCTTCGGCATTATGATCGACGACGTGATTGCCGGTTTATTCGGCTGGCTGGTATTGCAGGCCTCTTTGCTGGTGATTGGTTGAAGACAACCAGAGTTAATGACGTTATTTGACCTTCCACAGGCGCGCCGTTTCTAACCATCATAATCCGGCAGAATTCTGACCCATCCTGAAATCTGTCTGCTTAACATAGGTTTAATGACAACAGCGAGAAAAGCCTGAGACGCCAACACGTCAGGGAGGAGCCCCAGATGATTGATCATATCGGCATAGTGGTAAGCGATTTCGAACAGAGTAAGACATTCTATACCCGCGCTTTATCGGCCATGGGATACGCATTAATGATGGAGATTCCCGCGTCCGTGACAGGCACAACCCATGTCGCCGGATTCGGTGAAGCCAACAAACCCGATTTCTGGATCAGCCAGGGCAAAGCCACCAACACGCCTGTGCACGTAGCCTTGCAGGTTCCCACCCGCGCGCTGGTCGATGCATTTTACAGCGCAGCCCTCGAGGCAGGTGGCCGTGATAACGGTGCACCCGGCATCCGCCCGCATTACCATCCGAATTATTATGGCGCGTTCGTGCTGGACCCCGATGGTCACAATATCGAGGCCGTCTGCCACGTTCCTGAATAACCGCCGACGCAGACTCAGGCCGACGGTGCACGGCATCTAGGCCTGAGAAAGCAATACAGCACAATATCACCCGGTGTGTGAACAAGCCGATAACACACCGTCGCCTAGTCTCCATTTTCCGTCAGCCACCTGAAATAGAACGCATCACTGTCAGCAAGATCCGGGTCGAATACTCCCGGCGTCGTCCGCACACTGCCTGAGTCTTTCAACCAACTGGTAACAAGGATTCAGTATGAAAAAGCTCAGTGGAAAAACCGCCCTTATTACAGGCGCCAGCTCCGGCATTGGCCGGGCAACAGCGCTGCTATTCGCCGAACAGGGGGCGAACGTGGTCGCCGTTGCCCGGCGTGAGCATGAATTACAGGCATTAATTAACGACATCACCAGCGCCGGTGGTCACGCCGTTGCTTATGCCGGCGATGTCAGTCATGAAGACACCGCACGGGCGGTGGTCGAATTTGCTCAGAAGTCGTTCGGTGCGCTGCACATAGCGGTCAATAACGCCGGTACGCTCGGTGCAGCACGGCCGATTGAAGATTTGTCGGTCAGCGACTGGGCACACACTCTGAATACCAATTTAGGCAGTGCCTTTCTCGGCGCTAAATATCAGATACCGGCGTTGCGGGCAGCCGGTGGTGGTTCGCTGGTATTTGTGTCGTCGTTTGTGGGTTATACCGTCGGTTTGCCCGGGATGTCGGCCTATGCAGCCAGCAAAGCCGGCATCATTGGGCTGACCAAAGCGCTGGCCAGCGAATGCGCCCCCAGCCACATTCGCGTGAATGCGCTGTTGCCGGGCGGCACCGACACCCCAATGGGGCAAGAGGCCACCGCCACTCCGGAGGCGCGCGCATTTGTCGAACACCTGCACGCTCTTAAACGACTGGCGCAGCCGCAAGAAATTGCAAAATCGGCGCTTTATCTGGCATCCGACGATTCCAGTTTTTCAACTGGTATTGCCCTGTTAGCGGATGGCGGCGTGTCGATCAGCCGCACATAAATATTGCGGACTATTAAACGCCGGTGCGCACCCGATCTGCCGCTGCCTCTATCAGCTTACGCGCTACCGTCTGCGGCGCCGGCAGCAGTGGCAGATCATCGATATCAAACCAGTCGGCGCTGTTCAGCTCGGTAGTATCGATATTAAGTTCACCGCTGTCGTATTCGCACAAATAGCCCAGCATCAGCTGGTGTGGAAATGGCCAGGCCTGAGACACCAGATACTGCGGGTTTTTAACCTGAATACCGGCTTCTTCAAACACTTCGCGCACCAGTGCTTCTTCAGCGGTTTCGCCGGCTTCAATAAATCCGGCCAGACAGGAGTACATAGCCGTGCGGTGACGGTTGGAATTGGCCAGTAATAGTTGCCGGCCTTTGCGCACCACGGCGATCACGCACGGGGAAATTTTCGGGTACGAACGGTAGCTGCATGACGGACACACCAGTGCGCGATCATTGGCGATGGGCGTTAAGCCAGTGCCACAGCGAGAGCAGAAATTCTGGGTGCTGCGCCAATAGCGCAACTGTGCCGCCGCATTGACCACGCGGAAGGTGTCTTCATTGCTGGCCAGCAGATAATCGCGCAGGCTCACCTCCTCATAGCCTTCTGGTATTTCTGCTAATTCCACCACTCGCAGTGCCTGACCGTTGACGTCGCCCAGCACCAGTTCGAGGACCGGCTTTGCACTGACGGAATCCTGCGTCCACGGCAGCTGATGCAGCGCATCGGCCATTACGCCCTTTGGCAGTATCAGGCGCTCGCCGAGAAAATACAGGCTAAAGGTTTGCGGGCTGTCTTCACCGGCAATAATAGCCGGGTGATAGGTAAATTCGAGCGTCATAGCACAACCGTTTACAGCAATAAATTAAGGTTCAGACGGCCAGCGCCGGTTTCGGCCGGGCAATCTTATGCTCAGCCAGCAACGCCGTGCCACGCAGCACTATGTCGGACTGAAAGGCCTTTTCGTAGCGCACATCCAGCACATAGGCTTTTACCCGCAGGCGAATGGCCAGCGCGCGGGCAACCTCCACTTCTTCGAGGGTAAAGGCCACCGGCTTTTTCAGATACGCGTAGCGGCTGGTGACCACCACTTCTTCAATCAGTTTCTGCGCTTCGGCCAGATCAGCATCGAGGGCCAGATGAAAATCGGTGACCACCATCATGTCCAGCTCACCGGCATTACCCGAGGCCACTACGTCGGTAATAAAGCGCGAATTGGGAATGGTCACCAGATTGTCGTCGAGGGTGACCATGCGCACGGTGCGTAAACCGATGGACACAATTTCGCCGTAGGTGTCGCCAAAGCTGACACGGTCGCCTACGCGGAACGGGCGGTCGAACAATAACAAAATGCCGGCGACTAATGAGGCGGCGATGTCTTTTAACGCAAAACCCAGCGCCACCGCAACGGAACCCGCGGCGGCAAACACCAGTTCTTTCGGCGGTTGCAGTACCGCCAGAAACAGGCCGACGGTACCGAAAATATACAGAGCAAAACTCAGCAGGGTCGACATCTGCAGAATCAGAAAACGCCGCGCCGGTATTTTTTCCATTAAGCGGCCGCTGACGTTATTCAGCCCCTGCGCCAGCCCCCACAGGGCAAAGCCGCCTAAGATCAGCAAAAAAATGGCGTAAAAATTAAAAATGCCGGCAATGCTGAGCAGGCCGTCGACCAGACCGTTGGTTTCATTCATTGAGCATGTTCATCCTGTTCAGGGTACTCACGACGGTGTGATACCAGAGCGCCGTAATGCGATAGCGGCCATCGGCGCCCTTTTCCATCATGTCGCCTTCCAGCGCGGTTTTAACAATAAAGCGGATCACATTCTCCGGCATATTCGTCACCCGCATCAGCTCGCCAGTGGTGAGGTTGCCGTGCGTTACAATCGCGGCAAATACGAACATCATTTTCGGACCGGATTTTTCCAGCCGGGCGCCGGTCGGCAGGCGCGGAATACTCACGGTCACCACGCCACGGTGGGTGGTGACCGATTCCTTCCACAGCATCAGCGCCGTGACCGGAATGCCATGACAGGCGTCCCACAGCAGGCTGAAATACCGTTGTTCGGCGTTGCGCACCGTGGCCGATGCGTGAGTGCGGGTATCGATCAGCACATCGTCATACTGCAGGCGATAACCGCTCTGCTGATTGCGCGACAGAATCAGCGAGCGGATTTCTGCCTGCGTCCAGCGTTTGACGCGCACCACGTTGCGCATCTGATAATCGCGGCCAAATACATTACATAAGTACGCCCAGCTCTGGTTATTAATCACAATTAACCAGTACAGGTTTTGCACGCGGGCATTGGTCAGCGCGAGCAGTGCGCGCCAGCCATCGAGGCAACCGACGTCGGCCAGAAATAAATTTTCGGCGTCGTTCAGAATGATCACAGTGGGCGGCAGGGCTTCATCCTGCTCAGCCAGCGCCAGCGGGCCATTGGTTAAATCCAGCCCCAGCGCGTTGCCCAACAAACGGTGCAGATCATCCGCACCGGTGGTTTTGGCCGGCACATCGAGTAAACGGACATCCACCCGCTGTTCACTTTGCTGCAACTGCAGATCATTACTGATGGCATTGGCAAAACGTTTGGCGGCGGACTTTTTACCTATGCCGGGTTCGCCGGTAATCAGCAGCACATTTTCATCACTGCGCTCGCTGTTCCAGGTATCGAAATGCTTGCGTACGGCGCTGCTCAGGCCGGTGTCGATGATCGGGTATTCCCAGTCGCCATTGGCGGTAAACCAGCGCAGGTAATTGTCGTCGGTGCATTCGCCATTGTCTTCATCATCATTGTCGGCCACCTGATTTTTCATGCGGAACCAGCGCGCATTCAGTTTCTGATACCAGGTGAATTCCGACAGAAGGTCCGCAATAAAGGCTTTCAGAAACAGCACTAAATTAAACGGCACCCACAACGGCAGGGTGAGAATCATCAGCCGTCCGCTGCCGGCTTTTTCGACAACTGGGTCCAGCGTTTCCGGCAGCAGGCGCTTTAAATTCAGCACCAGTTCTTCGCGGTAAAACTGCAGCAGGTAGCTGATAACCACCCAGCTGAACAGCCACACAAACGCGCCCACCAGCTGGCTGATCACAGAGTGATGAAATAAATAGTCGGCCAGTGCAATCAGCACCCAGGGCAGTAATAACCAGGAGGTAAACGCGCGCGTGCGTTGCTCTAGGCGCGCTGTACCCTCGCCATTGAGATACAGACCTGCGCCCTGACACACGCTCATCAGGAACCATTCGCTGGCCAGTTTGACCAGCACGTACAGGAAATACACCTGCAACAGCAGAGGCAAGGCACCGCCGATGCCGGCCAGTTCGTGCCCGCTGTCATCCTCCGCGGGTTGCGGCAGATACAGGCTCAGCCATAACAGCAATAACCAGGGCAACAGCGGGGTAATGGCCGAAATAAAACGCGCCAGCGCACGCAGCCCCTGATGGCGGATGCTGCCACTGATCAGACGGTTGTGCAGGCCGGCCAGCGCTCCGGTGAGCAGGTGGGCAAAATGCTTGGCCAGCCAGCGGGCGGGAAACAGCAGCACTAACGGCAAGCCACTTTGCAGAATAACCCGCGTACGTTCTCCCGCAGGGATGCCGTGCAGTAATAAATCCCAGGCACTGAGCAGACGATGAAAGGCGTCGTGCAATTGCTGCCATTCGCTTTGCAGCAAAGCAGCCAACCCGGAGATTTCAGGCCAGGCCGCCCAAACCGGCGACGCGGCGCCGAAAAGAAAAAGACTGAAAAAAATCCGCTTTAACGGCCATGCCGACCTGTTCATATGGCGCTCGCTGCCCTGACTACATCCATGCCGCACACGGTAACACGGGCGCCGGCCTGCGTCAGTGCTTCGCGGTCAGCGTCGCAGCAGACGCAACCAGCGGCCGACGTTGAGCATGCTCATCAGTGACGCCGCCACATAGGTAAAGGCGGCGGCCGTGAGGATGGTTCTGGCGTGGCGCATATCCTGCTCATCCAGATAGCCGCCATCACGCAATAACGGCAGGGCTTTGCCAAAGCTGGCGTCCCATTCCACCGGCAGCGTCACCAGATGCACCAGCGTACTGACCAGCATGGCGCCCACCGCCACCAGCAGCGATAAACGGCCCGCCACCGGCCACAAGCCCACCAGCACAGGGGCAAGCAAAAGTGCGATAGGAGCAATGCGGTTCAGCAGCATGGCCAGCACATCGAGCGTACCGCGGGCGCGGAACAAGGCTTCCCCACGCGCATGCTGAATGGCATGGCCAACCTCATGCGCCGCGATCACTACCGCCGTCAGGCTTTTGCCGTCCAGCTTATCGGCGGTCAGACGCACACAACGGGCCGCCCGGCTGTAATGATCACCGGCGTCGGTTGCTTCTACCCCTACCTGATCCAGACCCAGCTTGTCGAGCAGATGACGCGCCATATCGCCGCCGGTACCCGGATAGTCGTCACGCACGCCGCTGTGGCGGCGCAGCACGTACTGAATCCAGTACCAGGGGCCGACCAGCACAGCCACCAGCAAAACGAGCAGAATCAGCCAGATCATTGGGTTTTATTCCTGTATTCATTGTTCAGCGCAGGATTCTACTGCAGCGCCCGGCGGCATACGAAGGGCTCTGGAACGCGCATCACACCGGCTCTGTGCCGGTGATTTGTCTATCCTGTCAGGATGGCCGGGCAGTGTCGGCGGATTTGCACCCGGTTTCCGATTAGTCAGTGCCGCGCAACTGCTGCTAGAATACGCGCCCTGTTTTACCCCGGAGTACTCCCATTGAGTATTAACTACATCGCCTCATCCAAACTGCCCACGCCTTTCGGTGTGTTCACTATGCATGGCTTTGAGGACAGTGAAACCGGTAAGGAACATGTGGCGCTGACCATGGGTGACGTTGGCAGCGGTGAGCCGGTACTGGCCCGCGCCCACTCCGAATGTTTAACCGGCGATGCCCTGTTCAGCATGCGCTGCGACTGCGGCTATCAGCTGGAAGAAGCCCTGCGTTCGGTATCGGAAGCCGGCCGTGGCGTGGTGCTGTACCTGCGCCAGGAAGGCCGCGGCATTGGTCTGCTGAACAAGATCCGCGCCTATAACCTGCAGGATCAGGGTGCCGATACCGTAGAAGCCAACGAACGTCTGGGCTTTGGCGCCGACATGCGCGACTACAGCATGTGTCAGCCGATGCTGGACCATCTGGGTATTAAGGCCATCCGCCTGATGACCAACAACCCGCGTAAAGTGAAAGCGCTGTCGGGTGCCGGCGTGGATGTGGTCGAACGCGTACCGCTGCAAGTGGGCCGTAACCCGCACAACGATGGCTACCTGAAAACCAAAGCATCGAAACTGGGCCATTTCCTGCCGTTGGATGTGCCGCCGCAAGGCCTGCCAACCCATCAGGACGACGAAGACGGCGACGTATAACGCCGGACGAGGGTTCCGCATCGACCAACAAAAACAGCCTCATCGGAGGCTGTTTTTGTTTCTGCGGTTTCGGTTCTGGGCCGATGTTTTGGCCCGATGTTTTGGCCCGAGGTCTTGTCTCTGGGTTTTGGCCCGGAGCTTTCGCTTCAGGCTTTCAGGCCCACCTACTTTTTGTCGCCGTGTTTCTCATGGCGCACATGCAGACGCATTTCGTGGCCTTCGTACTGCCGCTGAATGGCCTGCAGTTTGGCGACGTGGCGTTCGGTCAGCTCTGTGCCTTCCGACAACAGCACCACGCCAGCCGGACTGAACAGGTTACCGCTCAGCACCATGCCCACCCGCGCGTCGTGAATCGGAATGCGCTCACTGTTGGAACCAACGTCGCTTTCGTATTCATTCAGCACTTCCATGAACACATCCACCAACTGGCGGTCGTAGCGCTGGCCGGCCATTTTCAGCAGATAAGCCCGCGCCGTTTCTTCATCCAGCGCTTCACCTAAAAAGTTGTGTTCACGCTGAATTTCGGCGTAATCGCTGACGATGCGCAGAATGCGCGCTTCTTTCGGAATGGCTTCGCCCACCAGCTTGTCGGGAAAGCCTTTGCCATTAAACAATTCCATGTGTGAGCGGATAATATTGGCCGCGTGCTGCAAAGGTTCGAGCAGCATCAGGGTGGTCTGGCCGTTGATGGTAAAGCGGGCAAATTCCTGCTTCTCGCCAGTACTCATCTGGGCGATGGATTTATCCAGTACGGTATCGGGTAACTGCACTTTACCGATGTTTTTCAGCAGGGTGGCGTAATACACATCCTGAATCTGCTGCCCCTGCAGGCCGGCAAACTCCGCGAATTCTTTGGCCAGGCGCGCGAGTTTTTCCGACGAGCCTTTTTCTTCACCGTTACGGCGCTCCATGATGCCCACCAGAATGTGCACCATGCTGTTGAATTCCTGCCGCAGCGAGCGGTAGGCGTCGGCCAGTTTCTCTTCTGCCTGACCCGCCTGATTGGATTTTTCCTGATATTTAACCTGCAGCTCGCGGTTCAGGCGTTCCAGTTCCTGATTCTGCTCCACGATGCGCGCATTGAGTTTTTCGTTGGCCGATTTCAGGTCGCGCGTATCAATGGCCTCGGCAACCAGTGCACGCAGCTGATCGTTGTCCCAGGGCTTGGAGATGTAGCGGTAAATATTGCCTTCGTTAACGGCTTTAATGGCCGACTCCAGATCGGAGTAGCCAGTGAGCAGCACGCGGATCATGGCCGGGTACAGCTCAAAGCAGTTTTTCAACAGCTCCGCCCCGGTCATAGCCGGCATGCGCATGTCAGAAATGATCATGTCGAACGACTCGGTTTTTAACTGCTCCAGAGCCGCCGCACCACTGGTGTGCGTCACCACATCGTACTGACGGTGAAACAGCCGGCGCAGTGCCTGTAATACGGCCTCTTCGTCGTCTACGATCAGCAGGCGTCCGTGCTTTTCACGTTCCCGTTCTGCATAACCTTCACTCAGCATGTGTCTCGTCTCCTGCGCCGGCGTTCTGAGCATTCAGTGGCAGCCAGATAGAAAAGCAGGTGCCTTCGCCGGGTTTTGTTTTCAGATCGATGCGCCCTTCGTGCGCCTGTATTAACTGATAGCACAAAGCCAGCCCCATGCCCGTGCCTTCGCCTTCGGCCTTGGTCGTGAAAAAGGGCTCAAACACGCGGGCGGCAACAGCCTCGTTCATGCCCGGACCATCATCACAGATGCGGATTTCGAGCTCGTGCTGGTGCAGAAATTCGGTCAGCGTCACGCAGCCACGGTCGTTGCCAATGGCCTGAATTGCATTCACCAGAATGTTCAGCACCACCTGCCCGACCTGGGACGGATTGCAGTAAATGGGCGGCAGTTCCACCAGATCGGTGACGAATTCGATGTTGCCCTTCAGACGGCTGCGGGCAATGTTGATCACACTGGTCAGATGGCTGCTCAGATCGGCCAGCGTGCGGTCTTCGTTGCTGCCGCGGCTGAGCTTGCGCATGTCCTGAATAATGCGGCCGACCCGCTCTATGCCTTCGGTCGCGTCTTTGATGCGGTCCGGCGCCGAGGCCAGTGCGTCGCCCACCTCAAGCGAGCGGTAAGCGGCGGCCAGCTCCAGATAAAACGGCGATTTCGGATCGAGCTGATCACTGGCTTCGTCAAGACGGCGGATAAACGATGCCAGCACCGACACGTCTTCGCTCAGGGTGCGGATGTTGCTCAGGCTGTAGGCCACCGGGTTATTAATTTCGTGGGCAATGCCGGCCGAGATTTCCCCCAGCGCCGCCAGCCGCTCCGACAGCTCCATGCGTTTGCGTGCGTGCTCCAGATCCTGATTCAGACCTTTCACCTGTTCAGAGGCGTGCTGCAGCATGCGTGAGCGCAGCTGGTTCTGATGACGCTGCTGGCGCAGATCCAGATTGGAGCGCTCCAGCGCCCGCTCCAGTGAACGGCCATGGAAATACTGGCGCCACAGCCACAACAGCAGCAACAGCTCGGGAATGGCCACCAGAGCCGCCATCAGCACAGCTTCGGTACGTGCATGGAACAGGCCTTCGATTTCTTCGTGACTCAGGTACAGGCTGAATTCCGGCACCAGAAAATCGCTGAACAGCGTCATCAGGGCATTCGTACCACCAGCCTGTGGCGGCAGGGTATGACCACGCCAGTTCACCCGCCAGGGCATCATGCCCAGACCCAGATCGTCGGTGGTCTGCGCCATCCAGTTCTGCAGATCGATGCGCAGGTACAGGTGCTGTTTGCCGTAGCGGGAATACAGATCGAGCAGCAGGCCGGAATCGCCGGTGGCGTTGCCCTTGACTGAAATGTCAGCGTTCAGCTCTTCAAGACCCAGACGCACCTGCCAGTCGCCGGGCTGAGCGAGCAGTTGCGGGTCGTCGGCGGCATCCAGAAACGGCGACAGCGGCGAACTCTGCTGCAGCGTCAGCAGCTGATAGTTACCACCGCCCTGCTCCAGTACCAGCCGGGCATCGGCCAGCAGGGTGTAGAACTCGCGCATGGAGCGGCTGTAAACGCGTTCCAGCAGATGGTCGCTGACATTGCGGATGCGGTCTTTTTCAAAACGCAGCACACCGTCGTACACCGCAGCGGCGGTGGCCAGAACGACCAGAATGATCAGGATGAGATAGCGGCGCATCAGGCTCCTCACTCAACAGACAATCACTCCGCAGCTGCAGAGTGCTCTGTAAGTAAAGCACCTAAATCCGGATCGGAAAGAAGGGAGGCGCGCGCCGGGATCCAGCCCGCCGCGCGTGCGGCTTACAGGCGGGCCTGAATGGCCGCCAGTACGGACGCGGCGTCGAGGCCGATATCGGCCTGCTGCTGCGCGGGAGACGCGTGTTCGATGTAACGGTCAGGAATGCCCAGCGTCAGCACAGGGCAGGCAATACCCGCCGCCGCCAGCGATTCCAGCACGGCGCTGCCGGCGCCACCCATAATGGCGTTTTCTTCGAGCGTCACCAGCAGATCGTGGCTGCCTGCCAGTTCCGCCACCAGCGCATCGTCCAGCGGCTTCACAAAGCGCATGTCAGCCACGGTGGCGTCCAGCTGATCGGCCACCACCAGAGCTTCCGCCAGCGGCGCACCGAAGGCCAGCAGCGCCACGCGCTGGCCGGCCACAGCATTGCCCTGACGGCGTACCACGCCTTTGCCCAGCGGCAGTGCCTGCATATCGAAGTCAGGCTCAGCGCCGGTGCCCGAACCACGCGGGTAACGCACCGCCGCCGGGCCTTTGTGCATGTAGCCGGTGTACAGCATCTGGCGGCATTCGTTTTCATCGGATGGCGTCATCACCACCAGATTCGGCACACAACGCAGATAGCTCAGGTCGTAAGCACCGTGGTGGGTCGGGCCGTCTTCGCCCACCAGACCGGCACGGTCGATGGCAAACAGCACATCCAGATCCTGCAGGGTTACGTCGTGGATCAGCTGATCGTAGGCGCGCTGCAGGAAGGTCGAGTAAATCGCTACCACCGGCTTGCAGCCGTCGCAGGCCAGACCCGCCGCCAGCGTAACCGCATGCTGTTCGGCAATGGCCACGTCGAAGTAGCGCTCCGGGTACAGCTCAGAGAAACGCACCAGATCCGAGCCTTCACGCATGGCCGGGGTAATCCCCATCAGACGCTCGTCGGCGGCGGCCATGTCACACAGCCACTGACCAAACACATTGGAGTAGGTCGGCTTTTTCGCCCCGCCAGCGGCCTTGGCGCCTTTCAGGGCGTGGTATTTGATCGGGTCTTCTTCGGCCGGACCAAAGCCCTTGCCCTTGCGCGTTACCACGTGCAGGAAGCGTGGGCCTTTGAGCTTTTTCAGGTTTTCGAGGGTGAGCAGCAGCTCATCGAGGTCGTGACCGTCGATCGGGCCGTAATAGTTGAAACCCAGTTCCTCAAACAGAGTGCCCGGGGCCACCATGCCCTTCATGTGCTCTTCGGTACGGCGGGCAAACTCCCACGCCGCCGGAATCTTTTCCAGCACCCGCTTGCTGCCTTCGCGCAGCGCGGCGTAGGTGCGGCTTGACCAGATGCGGGTGAAGTATTTGTTCAGCGCACCCACGTTGTTGGAGATCGACATGTCGTTGTCGTTGAGGATCACCAGCAGATCGGCCTTTTCATGGCCGGCGTGGTTCATGGCTTCAAACGCCATACCGGCGGTGATGGCACCATCGCCGATGACGGCCACCACCTGACGGTCGACTTTCTGCGCCCGGGCGGCCAGTGCCATGCCCAGCGCGGCGCCGATGGAGGTACTGGAATGCCCAACGCCGAAGGTGTCGAATTCGCTTTCGGTACGCAGCGGGAACGCGGCCGGGCCTTCGGCACTGCGGATCAGCGGCAGCTGCTCGCGGCGGCCGGTCAGAATTTTGTGCGGATACGCCTGATGACCCACGTCCCACACCAGACGGTCGTCCGGCGTGTTGAAGGCGTGGTGCAGAGCCACGGTCAGCTCGACCACCCCCAGACCGGCACCAAAGTGACCACCGGACTGACCCACGCTGTACACCAGAAACTCACGCAGCTCGGCACAGAGTTGCGGCAGTTGTTCTGGCTCCAGATCACGCAGATCGGCCGGAGAATCAATGCTGTCCAGCAGAGGGGTACTGGGCCTTGAGGCCGGAATATCAGTCAGTGTCATCAGCTACTTCGGTGCATTGGATACCGGACGATCTGAAACCGCCGTCCGTGAAAAAGGGGAGCATTCTACCGGCTGTTGCCGGTAATGAGTAGCGCCGCAGCCGCGGCGGCGGCGGTCAGACAGGCCGGATCAGTGATCGCGGCTGATGATGTAGTCGGCCAGATCGGCCAGCAGACGGGTGTCGCCGGGCACACTGGCGAGTGCGGCGTGGGCATCGGCAATCAGCTCCTGCGCCTTGCGGCGTGCGCCTTCGAGGCCCAGCAGCGCCGGATAAGTCGGCTTGTTCAGCGCCAGATCGGCGCCCTGCTGCTTGCCCAGCACAGCGGTGTCGCCCTCGATGTCGAGAATGTCATCCCACACCTGAAAGGCCAGGCCGACAGCATCGGCATAAGCGATCAGCGCCTGTTCCGTTGCTGGCGCCAGCGTGTCGCACACAGCGGCTGCGCCCATTTGCACAGACACCCGGATCAGGGCACCGGTTTTATGCCGGTGCATGTTTTCCAGCTGTTGCAGCGTCATCTGTTTGCCGACGTGGCCAAGGTCGATGCTCTGCCCGGCCACCATGCCGGCACCACCGGCGCCGTTGGCCAGCAGACGAATCAGAGTCAGGCGCTGACGGTCATTCTGATGCGGCGCCTTGGCCAGCACTTCAAAGGCGGCGGTCAGAAGACCATCACCGGCGAGAATGGCGGTCGCTTCGTCAAAGGCAATATGGCAGGTGGGTTTGCCGCGGCGCAGATCGTCGTCGTCCATGGCCGGCAGATCGTCGTGCACCAGGCTGTAGCTGTGCACCATTTCGATGGCAACGGCGGCAGCATCGGCCTGCTCGCGCGAACCACCCAGCGCTTCGGCGGTGGCGTATACCAGAAACGGCCGCAGACGCTTACCGCCGTTGAGCACGCCGTACATCATGGCATCGGCCAGACGGGCATCGGCCAGCGCCAGTTGCGCCAGTTCGGCCCGCAGCTGATCTTCGGTGCGCTGCTGAATGACCTTCAACGCCTCACGCATGCTTATTCCCCGGACTCAAACGGCTGTGCCACGCTGGCGCCGTTCTGTTCCAGCAGAATCTGTACGCGCTGTTCAGCGGTGGCCAGCGCCTGCTGACAGTTGCGGGTCAGACGAATACCCCGTTCAAACGCCTGCAGGGACTCTTCCAGCGACAGGTCGACGCGTTCCATCTGCACAACCAGCTGCTCCAGTTCGCTCAGCGCGGTCTCGAAATCAAAGGGGGTTTTTGCGTCGGTCATAGGGGGCTCCGTCAGGGTGCGGCCACACTAAACCCAGAGCCTGCGAGGGTCAAGGCGAGTGCCATTGCGACCTATCAACAAATTCGTCAATGCAGGCGTCCGGCACAGGAAGATCACAAATGTTTGACTACACTCAGAGTCATTAAGCGAAGGTACAATGCAAGGAGCCAGTGTGGATCTCGCATCGATAGTGGGGATAGTCGGCGGTTTCGCCATGGTCATCATGGCCATGGTTCTGGGCGGCGATCTGAGTATGTTCGTGGATATCCCATCCGTCCTGATTGTGGTGGGCGGCGGTCTGTTCGCCGTAATGATGAAATTTGAACTGGGCCAGTTTCTCGGTGCGGTCAAAATTGCCATCAAAGCCTTCTCCTTCAAAATGAGCAAACCCGAAACCATCATTGAAGAGGTGGTAGAGCTGGCCGGTCTGGCGCGCAAAGGCGGCCTGCTATCACTTGAAGGTAAGGAAGTAAGCGATGACTTCCTGTCCAAAGGTATCCAACTGCTGGTCGACGGTCACGACCCGGATGTGGTGCGCACGTTAATGAGCAAAGAACTGCGTCAGGCCAGTGAGCGCCATGATCTGGGCATTTCTATTTTCAAAAATTTAGGCGACATCGCCCCGGCGATGGGCATGATCGGTACTCTGGTTGGTCTGGTGGCCATGCTGGCCAACATGTCCGACCCGAAAGCCATTGGCCCGGCGATGGCGGTAGCACTGTTGACGACCCTTTATGGCGCCATGATTGCCAACCTGATCGCCATGCCGATTGCCGACAAGCTGGGTCTGCGTAAAGCGCAGGAAGACCGGCTGAAAACCATGATTATTGATGCCCTGCTGGCCATTCAGAGTGGTCAGAACCCGCGCGTGATTGAATCTATGCTGCAGGCCTACATTCAGGAAGGCAAACGTAAGGTATCGGCGGATTAAATTATGGATGATGAAGATCTCTGTCCCCCCTGTCCCGCGATACCTGGCTGGGTAAACACCTTCGCCGACTTAATGTCGCTGCTGATGTGTTTCTTCGTGCTGCTGCTGTCGTTTTCTGAAATGGACGCGCTGAAATTCAAACGTCTGGCCGGTGAGCTGAAAGAAGCATTCGGCGTGCAGACCGTGGTGAACGTCAGTGATCCACCGAAAGGCACCAGCGTGATTGCCCGTCATTTCAGCCCGTCGATTCCGGAACCAACACCGATTAACGAAGTGCGCCAGAAAACCTCGGACATCACCAAGAGTTCGCTGGAAGTCCTGTGTCAGGACGAAGTGCAGCAACAAACTGAACGTCAGGGCGAACAGGGTCAGCAGACCCGCGAAATTGTGGTGCCGAAAGAAGACATCGAAAACAAAAAGACCGAAGCCGAAGCCATGGAAATGGCCGCCAAGCTGGAAAATGAAATTGCGCAGGGACAGGTCGAAATTGAAACCGTGGGCAAGAAAATCATTATCCGCATTCAGCAGCGTGGTGCGTTTAAATCGGGCTCGGATTACATCGACGATAAATTCCTGCCGGTGATCGACAAAATCCGCAGCGTGCTGGTGACCATTCCCGGGCGTATTTCGGTGGAAGGTCACACCGATGATATTCCGCTCAGCGGCGGGCGGTTCCGCTCGAACTGGACGCTGTCGTCCGCACGCGCAGCCTCGTTTGCTGAGGAGTTATTCGCTGCACCGGAAATGGATGAAAAGCGCTTCCAGATCGTGGGCCACGCCGACACCATGCCGCTGGTACCGAATACCGACCCGGCATCGCGCGAACGTAACCGCCGCGTGGAAATCATCATTCTGCGCACCAGTGAAAATGATGACGACGAAAAACCGGAAATTGAAACCGGTGACGCTCAGGTGCAAGACGCCCTGAACGCCAAGCCGGAAGATTTCGAGTTAAAGCCGAACGAGATTTTCTGAACAGGACACGCATAGATGGAAGAAAGACGCCGGTTTTTCCGCCTGGATGACGAAGTGGTGATGGATTTCCGCGCCATCACGCAAGAAGAATTCGCCAACTGGAAAGAACATCAGACACTGCAGAAAAGCGAGCTGAAGGGACTGGAACAGGAAATCGGCGCATTGCTCCACCAGCTGCGTTCACAGCACCCGACCCTGGGCCACCTGATGGAGCTGTTCAACCGCAAAATTAATCTGCTGATTGGCGACAGCGAAGCCCATCCGGAACTGGCGCTGTCGTCGACCGAAGCCCGCGTGCGGGTGAACCTCAGCGCCTGTGGCATGGCGTTCAGCACCAATGTCGATCTGAGCAAACAATCACACCTGTTGTTTAACCTGCAGCTGAAACCGTCCAACGCGGTGCTGGCGCTGGCCGGCAATATCATTGGCGTCGAAAAAGTACCGGACCCGGAAAATCCGTGGCTGGTGCGGGTGAATTTTGAAGACCTGAAAGAAGCCGAACAGGAGCTGCTGATTCAGCACCTGTTCCAGCTGCAGAGCCGCACCCTGCGCCATCTGCGCGATCACTGATTGCGCACCATCCGAACGCCCTTCTGATTCACGGCGGCGGCCTCTGCGTCGGCCGCCGCCTTTTTGTTATCATGCGGCTTTCCGTTTCACGCCCACAGGACACACTGCATGAGCACCGGCCCACGTACCTACTGCCCGACGCCACTCCACAGCGGACTGCGCTTCACGCTGGACGATCAGGCGGCCGGCCATCTGGTGCGCGTGCTGCGCCTCACCGACGGCGACAGCGTGCGTCTGTTTTGCGGCGACGGTCATGAGTACGCCGGTGAATTGTGCAATGTCAGTAAGAAAGGCGCCGACGTGCTGGTCGGCGATATTCTGCGCTCCGACGCGGCACAGCCTCTGCACCTGCATCTGGGACAGGTGGTGTCCAAAGGCGACCGCATGGATTTCACCATTCAGAAAGCCACCGAACTGGGCATCAGCGACATCACCCCCCTGTGGAGTGAACGCTGCGAAGTGCGTCTGAAAGGCGAACGCCTCGATAAAAAAGTGGAGCACTGGCAGAAGGTGGCCATCAGCGCCTGCGAGCAGAGCGGCCGCAACCGCATCCCGGTGATTCATGAACCTGTGTATTTCGCCGATTGGGCAAAAGCCAGCAACGCCGACCTGCGCCTGATTCTGCACCCGCACGACCAGAAGCCGCTGCGTGATTACGCCACGCCGGCGAGCCTGGCTCTGCTGGTCGGACCAGAGGGTGGATTCAGTGAAATGGAAGTGCTGGAGGCGGTCAACGCAGGCTTTGCCGGTCTGACCTTAGGGCCGCGCATTCTGCGCACAGAAACCGCCGCACTGGCGGCACTGAGTGTCTTTCAGTATCAGTGGGGCGATTTTTAACGCCCCGCTGTTCAGCTTGGGATTGGAGATCAGGTTTTCAGAATCTGCAGCAGGTTCTGAATGTGTTCTGCGGCATCGTGACCCAGACTGGTCAGATAACCCCCATCATCGCGGTCGATCAGACCTTTATCGTGCAGGCGCCGCGCGGCTGCAATCATAGAATCACCGGCATCGGTGTGCACTTTAATGCCCTGCTGCATGCTGTGCAGATCAAACTGCGCCAGCAGCGTCATTTCATGAACCAGATCCTGAGATATGGGCATGGGTCACTCCTGTTGTTATTGATTGTGCGGAGATCCAGCATACGCCCATGAAACGGCCAGCGCGATCGGCAATTCGCCGATTCATGACGCCGGTCAGTTGTGCGCCTGACTCACCAGACGGACGTGTTTCCAGTCCCAGTACGAAGTCAGGAAATAAACGCCGATGAACAGGGTGGCCCACCACTCGATGATGCGCTTGCCATGGCTCATCTCAACGCCGACGGTTACACCGGCAAAGCCCGCGAACATCAGCCACAGCACAGCCACCACGGCAGTCTTGGCGATAAAGGACGGCACCATAAGCCCGGCGCGGCGGGCGCGGAAAATCAGCACATAATTGATGGTCAGGGCAAACAGCATGCCCTGAAAGAACAGGTTGGCGCCGCGCACATGCACATCCCAGCGGGTGTCGGCTTTTTCAGGCAGCAGCACAGCGGTTCCGGCCAGCAGACCCAGCGCCGCCAGCACACCGAAAAACTGCATGACCGTCAGCGCATGACGATGACTGAAACCGCTCAGCCAGACGCGCATGACCTGCCACCAGACAATAAAAAAGGCACTGGCGGCGATCATGCCACCGCGGAAAATAAAACCACCGTCGCCTTTCATGCCCGTGTGGGTAATGTCGGTACAACCGTCGAAGAAGGGATTGCACAGCTCGGCCGTACCCGCATGGGTGCCGACCCAATAGGTGACCGCAATGGTGCCCATCGACAGCACACAACTTATCAGGGCAACAAACTGACCAAACGACATGGTTTTCTCCACCGGAGGCTGACAGAAACGGGCGATATAGTATCACCGCCCCACAGGGCACCCTATCCGATATTCCGCGACGATGACAAAACTATGCGCTCAGGGTTGTCACTGCGATTAACGACCGGCAGCCCTGAGCCCGGGCCATCAAAAAAGGGCGGAAAATCCGCCCTTTTTGGTCTGAGTGTATGGCCCGCGCTTATGGCAGGCCGCCCATCAGACGGCCGCTTTCAGCGCCTGCGCGATGTCGGCGATGATGTCGTCGACGTGCTCAATACCCACCGAAATACGCACCAGATCTTTGCTGACTCCGGCGGAGGCCAGTTCCTGCTCGTTCAGCTGACGATGGGTGGTGGTAGCCGGGTGACAGGCCAGACTTTTTGCGTCGCCGATGTTCACCAGCCGCTTGATCAGCTGCAGAGCATCAATGAATTTCGCACCGGCCTCAGCACCACCTTTAATACCGAAACTCAGAATGGCCGACGGCTTGCCCTTCACCATGCGCTGCGCCACGGCGTGGTATTTGCTGGCGGGCAGACCGGCGTAATTCACCCAGCTGACCTTCTCGTGAGCGGCCAGAAATTCCGCCACTTTTTGCGCGTTTTCAACATGACGGTCCATGCGCAGCGGCATGGTTTCCAGTCCCTGCAGAATCATAAAGGCATTGAACGGCGACAGCGCGGCACCCATGTTGCGAAGCGGGACGACGCGCGCGCGGCCGATAAAGGCGGCCGGGCCGAAGGCTTCGGCATACACCACACCGTGGTACGACGGGTCCGGCTGATTAAAGTGCGGGAAGCGTGGGTTGTCTTTCCATGGGAATTTTCCGGAATCGACAAGAATGCCGCCCACCGTGGTGCCGTGGCCGCCCATGTATTTGGTCAGCGAGTGCACGACAATATCGGCGCCGAAATCAAACGGACGGCACAGGTAAGGGGTGGCCACTGTGTTATCCACAATCACAGGCACGCCGTGTTTGTGCGCCATGGTCGCCAGCGCCTGCAGGTCGACCACGTTGCCGGCCGGATTGCCGATGGATTCACAGAACAGGGCTTTGGTTTTGTCGTCGATCAGGGCTTCCAGAGCCGCCACGTCATCACCGGATGCCATGCGCACCTGAATGCCCTGCTGCGGCAGGGTATGCGCGAACAGGTTGTAAGTGCCGCCGTACAGCTGGCTGACGCTGACGATGTTGTCGCCGGCTCGCGCCAGCGTCTGAATGCTGGCCGTAATGGCCGCCATGCCCGACGCCATGCACAGCGCGCCGATACCACCTTCCATCAGCGCCACGCGCTTTTCCAGCACGTCGTTGGTCGGGTTCATGATGCGGGTGTAAATATTGCCCGGCTCTTTCAGATCGAACAGGTCGGCGCCGTGCTGAGTGTCGCGGAAGCTGTACGAAGTGGTCTGATAAATCGGCACCGCCACCGCGCGGGTGGTCGGGTCGTCGTCAAAACCGGCGTGAATGGCGAGCGTTTCGGGCTTCATATTGTCTGGGTTCATGGCCGTTCTTCCGTGTTGTGCGCCATCAGGCTGCGCCTGATGTCATGGCATTGTGTTGTTCATTTTTGTTGTCGTTGTTATGGGCGCAGATTTCCGCTGCGGCCGGCGGCAGTGTATCAACATCAACCCTTACTGACAGCCCACTCATCCCTGTGCCCTGCCCTTTGCACAGCCCTGTGGTTTGCAATGGCGACGGCGGGCCGTAAACTCAGGCCAACTTTATAAATGAGACGGACAATGGCCAAACGCAAAACCGCCTACGTGTGTAACGACTGCGGCTCTGAACACGCCAAATGGCAGGGACAATGCACCGACTGCGGCGCCTGGAATACGCTGCAGGAGTTTGTCGTTTCTGCGGCGAAAACCCCGGCCCGCGACGCACTGGCAGGCTATGCCGGCAGCGCTGGCAGTCAGGGCATTCAGCGTCTGGCCGATGTGAATCTGGAAGAAGTGCCGCGCGTCAGCAGTGGCATGCAGGAATTCGACCGCGTACTCGGCGGCGGCTTGGTACCGGGTTCCGCCATTCTGATCGGTGGTCATCCGGGGGCCGGTAAATCGACCCTGCTGCTGCAGACCATGTGCGCGCTGGCCGCACGTATGCCGGCGCTGTACGTCACCGGTGAAGAAAGCCTGCAACAGGTGGCCATGCGCGCCAAACGTCTGGGCCTGCCCACCGATCAGCTCAATATGCTGAGTGAAACCAGCGTCGACCGCCTGCTGCAAACGCTGCAGCAGCACCAGCCGAAAGTGGTGGTGATCGACTCCATTCAGGTGATGCATGTGGAGGGCGTAGAGTCTGCGCCGGGCAGTGTGTCGCAGGTGCGCGAGAGCGCCGCCGCCCTCACCCGCTTCGCCAAACAGACCGGCACCATTCTGCTGCTGGTCGGCCATGTGACCAAAGACGGTACGCTGGCCGGCCCGAAAGTGCTGGAGCATATGATCGACTGTTCCATCATGCTGGAAGGCGATGGCGACAGCCGTTTCCGCACCCTGCGCGGCATTAAAAACCGCTTTGGTGCCATCAACGAACTGGGCGTGTTCGCCATGGTCGACACCGGCCTTAGGGAAGTGAAAAACCCCAGTTCGATATTCTTAAGCCGCAGCGGTGAAGCCGCCGCCGGCAGTGTGGTGATGGTGATCTGGGAAGGCACGCGGCCGTTACTGGTGGAAATTCAGGCGCTGGTCGACGACAGTCATTTCGGCCATCCGAAACGCGTGGCCGTGGGTCTCGATCAGAACCGTATGAACCTGCTGCTGGCCGCCCTGCACCGCCATGGCGGCATTCATCTGGGTGATCAGGATGTATATATCAACGTGGTGGGCGGTGTAAAAGTCGGCGAAACCGCCGCCGATCTGGCACTGCTGCTGGCGGCCTTATCCAGCTTCCGCGATCAGCCACTGCCGCAGGATTTAATCGTGTTCGGTGAAGTCGGCTTATCCGGTGAAATCCGCCCGGTGCCGTCCGGTCAGGAACGCATTAAAGAAGCCGCCAAGCACGGCTTTACCCGCGCCATCGTGCCCAAGGCCAACGTGCCGCGTCAGCCGGTGCCGGGTATGACGATTATCGGGGTAGAAAAACTGCAGCAGGCGCTCGACAGCCTGTGAGGTGAACGGGCCGGATCACATCCGGCCGCGTTAATCTTCGTGAATGCGGCTTTCAACGCCGGGGCGGACACGCCCGCGCTCGATCTGCTGAGCGCCACGCACCATAGCGTCCAGCAACTCCTGCGCTTCGAATTTTTCCAACGCTTCGTTGGCGCCAACCTGATGCGCGCGGTCGATGCTGATCTCGCTGGAAAGCGAGGTGTGAAGGATCAGATACATGTGCGCCAGTGCTTTTTCGTTGCGCACTTCAAACGCCAGCTCGTAGCCATCCAGACCCGGCATTTCGATGTCGCTGACCAGAATATCGTAGGGCACGCCCTCGGTGATGGCCTCGTGCATTTTATCCAGCGCCTGCTTGCCGTCGGTGCATACGTCGTACGGCACGTCGATGTAATCGAGCGCTTCCGACAACTGCTTACGGGCAATGGCGGAGTCGTCGACCATCAGAATCGGATGACGCAACAGCAGCTCCCGCTCGACATCCGTAACCGAACCGCGGCGCTGGTTGGATTCCACCGGGAACAGATGCGACAAGAGTGTTTCGATGTCGAGCAACTGAATCAGTTCGTCATCCTGCACTATGATGCCCGACGCGTAATTGTTGCGCCCGGCACTCTCCGGCACGTTCACAATGCTGCGCCAGTTGGTGTCGATGATGCGTTCAATCTTACGTACCAGAAAGCCCACAATCTGCCGCTGGCAGTCGGTCACTATGATGGCGCAGCTGGTGCGCTCTTCCTCATTGACCGGGCGGTAGCCGACAGCCGCCGCCAGATCGATGACAGGAATGGTCGCCCCGCGGGTATACACAGTACCGGCAACGGCCGGATGCGAGCGCGGAATGGCATTGAGGGGTTCAAAGGGAATGATCTCGCGCACCTTGAGGGTGCCGATGGCAAACATCTGGCGCATGTTCAGGCGGAACAACAGCACGCCCTGCGCGGATTTCTTACTCGGTGATGTCTGCATGATGATTGGCTACCGGTACTGACTGGCTGCCCAGGCCACCGCCTGTGCAATAACAGGCTTTTATATTAGCAGAGCCATGGCATTACGCCCGGTTGCCCGGGCCTGATTTGCGCAAAGCGGTCAGTCGGCGCTGCCGGGATCCTGCTGGCGCGCGATGCGGGTCATCAGCTCCCGGCGGCGGGTGTTGTCCTGCGTGCGGATGTGTTTGTGCAACGCCGCTTTGGCCATCATATGGGCCGACACCGGCGCGGTGATGAAAAGAAACAGGCTGATCACCAGCTCGTGCACGCTGAATCCGCCATCGCGCAGCGTGGTCAGCAGCATAGACGCCAGCAACACAGAACCGATACCCAGCGTGGTGGCCTTGGTCGGTGCGTGCAGGCGGGTGTAAAAATCCGGCAATTTAATCAGACCGACCGAACCGATAAAGACGAAGAATCCACCGATCAATAACAGCACCGCCGCGATAATAATCAGAATATCGTTCATAAAATCACTCAATAATGTCGCCGCGCAGCAGGTATTTACTGAGCGCTGAGGTGCTGACAAAGCCCAGCATGGCAATCAGCAAAGCGCCTTCGAAATACAGCGCCGAGCCGTTGTACAAACCGAGCAGAATAATCAGCGCGATGCTGTTGATGTACAGGGTGTCGAGCGCCAGAATGCGGTCGGTAATATCCGGCCCTTTCAGCATGCGCCAGACATTCAGCAGCAGAGAAATCAGCACCAGCACCGAGGTGATCAGAATGGCGGCGTTTAAGATCAGGGCGCTGCTCATACGAATATCTCCTGCAATAAACTTTCGTAGCGGCTGCGGATGCTGTCGATGATCGCCTGCTCGCTGTCGATGTGCAGCGCGTGAATGTACAGCCACTGACGGTCTTCTGAAAAATCCACACTCACGGTACCCGGCGTCAGCGAAATGGTGCTGGCCAGAACCGTCAGCGGAAAATCGCCCTGCAGACTCAGCGGATACGCAATAAATCCCGGATTTAAATGGCGGTTACTGCGCAATACCCGCCGGGCAACTTCAATATTCGACACCAGAATATCCCACAATAAACACAGCACGTACTGCAGCACTTTCAGCGGTTTACGCGCTTTGCTCTGATGATCGGTATAAGGCCAGGTGAGCACAGGAATCAGCCACGCCAGAAACGCGCCCAGCACCAGCTGCCCGGCAGAAAACCCGTTCAGTAATAACCACACCAGCAACAGCATCAGGCTGTGCAGCGGCATAGGTAATCCGTATCTCATGGACGCACCTCCGCAATCGCCACCGGCGCCTGATGCAATTGTTCGGCAGCGGCCATGGTTAACTCAGTGAGCGGTCCGCCAAACACCACCATTAATGGCGACATGGCCAGTAATAAAACCACCGCCAGCACCTGTAACGGGCTGGCTTTGTCGGCCACATGCGCGACACCCTGCACACGCCAGAAAATACTGGTGCCGGCGCGGGTCAGAATCACCATGGCCGCAAGCCCCGACAGCAGCACAGGTACCCAAACCCACCCGGCGTTTTCTACGGATGCCTGCAGCAGCAGAATTTTACCGACAAAGCCCGACAGCGGCGGCAGACCAATCATGGCCACGGCGGCGATCACAAACAGACTGCCGAGCAGACCGTGCTGAACCAGCGGCCGGCTTTTTACAAAACGGTCCTGCGCCTGACCACGCTGGGCGGTAATCATGCCGGCCAGTAAAAACAGCGCGGCGGCCATCAAGGTACTGTGCAGCAGGTAATACAGAGCCGCGGCGGTGGCGGCGATTTCGTTTTGAGCCAGCATCAGCAGCAGGGTACCGGCGGATACCACCACCAGATTGGCCACCAGTAATTTCAGTGTATTGCTCGCCAGCACGGCAATAATACCCGCCACCAGCGTCAGCCAGCCCAGCGGCCACAACCAGCCGTCGGCAATATTGGCCAGCGGGCCTGCGTAATCGCCGAACACGGCGGTGTGTACGCGCCAGATGCTGTAGATACCTACCTTGGTCATAATGGCGAATAACGCCGCGACCGGCGCCGAGGTGTAGGCATAGGTACGCGGCAGCCAGAAATGCAGCGGCAACAGCGCGGCCTTCAGGCCAAACACCACCAGCAGCAATAACCCACCGGCCTGTGCCAGCTGGCGGTTGCTTTCATCCAGTGTCGCTGCTTTGTACGCCATGTCCGCCAGATTCAGAGTGCCGAAAGCGGCGTAAATCACCGCCAGACCAATCAGGAAAAACGCCGAGCCGGTTAAATTGAGCAATACATAATGCACCGCGGCCTGCGTACGTTGTTTGCCACCACCGTGAATCAGCAGCGAATACGAGGCGATCAGCAGAATCTCGAAGAAGACGAATAAATTGAAAATATCGGCGGTTAAAAAGGCGCCGTTAATACCCATCAGCTGGAACATAAACAGCGGGTGAAAAAACGGCCCGCGCTTATCGTCACCACCGCTGGCGTACATGTGCGTAGCGGTACCGAGAATGGCCGACAACAGCAGCATCACGGCGGTGAGTTTGTCATTCACCAACGCGATACCAAACGGCGCCTGCCAGTTGCCCATCATGTACATCTGGCTCTGCTGAAGACTCTGCTGCAGCAAGGCAATGGCCGAGAGTATTAAGCCTATATTCACCGCCAGCCCCAGTAAACGCTGGCGCGTAATGTGTGCGTGAAATCCGGGTAACAGCAACAGAATGCCGGCCAGCATCGGCAGCAGTACCGGGAAGAAAATGAGGTGTTCAGTAAAACTCATTTATGCTCCCCGCCTTTGTGTTTGTGCGGTAATTCATCGTGAATTTCCGTGCGTCCATCCACCTGATCATTACCCAGATCAGAACGCGCGCGCAGCGCTAAAATCAAAGCAAACGCCGTCATGGCGAAACCGATAACAATGGCGGTTAACACCAGCGCCTGTGGCAGCGGGTCGGCGTATTGTTCACTGCTGCCGAGAATCACGGCACCATCAATCACTAAGCGGCCACTGGCAAAGATAAATAAATTCACCGCGTACGACAGCAGGGTCAGGCCCAGTACCACGGCAAAGGTATAGCCGCGCAGCACCAGAAAAATACCGCCCATGGTCATCGCGCCGACACAAATGGCGTAAATCGTTTCCATTAATTATCTCCGCGATTATCAGGACGTGGACGTTCGCTGGTAGTCAGCTGACCAAGGTTGGCCAGAATCAGCAGCGTGGCACCGATGACGGTGAAGTAGACGCCCAGATCAAACACCATGGCACTGGCCAGCTCGAATTCTCCCACCCAGGGCAGATGGAAATGATCAAACCAGGTGGTGAGGAACGGCAGGCCGAATAACCAGCTGGCCAGACCTGTGCCCAACGCGAGCGTCAGGCCAATGGCAATCATGGCGTGATACGGGAAATTCAGCCTTGCCTTCATCCACTCCACACCATGGGCAACGTATTGCTGAATTAAAGCGATGGCGGTAATCAGACCGGCGATAAAACCACCGCCCGGCAAGTTGTGGCCGCGCAGGAAAATATACGCCGACACCAGCAGCGCCAGCGGTAACAGACTCTGGGAGATCACCGCCAGCATCATAGGATTTTTATCCAGCGCCCACGGACGGCCGTCGGCATCCGCCGCCGGCACGTACAGGCGCATACCGGCCAGCAGTTTATAAATGCCGAGGGCGGCGATACCGAGTACAGTAATTTCGCCCAGCGTATCGAAGCCACGAAAATCGACCAGAATCACGTTGACCACGTTGGTGCCACCGCCGCCGGTTTTACTGTTGGCCACAAAGAAGTCGGAAATACTGGACAGCGGACGCGTCAGCATGGCGTAACACAGAGTGCCGACCACACCGCCAACGGCAGCCGCGATGCCCAGATCACGCACAATGCGCCGTGCTGAGCTTTCTTTCAGCGGCGTTTGTTGCGGCAGGAAATACAGCGCCAGCATAAACAGAATAATGGTCGCCACTTCCACCGACAGCTGGGTCAGCGCCAGATCGGGCGCCGAGAACCAGGCAAAGGCAATGGCAACGACCAATCCGACAATCGACACCATCACCAGCGCCAGCAGACGCAGATGACTGAAGATCACGGTGGTAAAAGTACCGATCAGCAGCAACGCAGCACCGGCAAGAACCGGTAAATCCACAGGCTGCACACCCAGACTGCCGCGCGCATTGGCCATGTTCAGCAGCGGCCAGCCGGCAGCGACTAACGCCGCCAGCACCAGCCAGGTGGTGTAACTCTGCAGGCGGCCACTGTCGATCACACTCTGCAGGCGTGTGGCTTTACCGACCAGCCACTGCACCGAGCGCTCGAATTCGTTCTTGGCGTCGATATCGGCAAACTGACCCTGAAACTCAAACAGGAAGCGGCGGTTTACGTACAACAGGCTGCCGCCGACGACGGCCAGCAAACTCATCAGCAGTGGAATGTTAAAGCCGTGCCACACCGCCAGACTGAATTCCGGCAGCGGCGCCTGAATCACAGCACTGGCCGCAGCATTAAGCAGATCGCCCACGGCAAATTCCGGCACGATACCCACCAGCAGACAGAGCACCACCAGCACCTCCACCGGTACGCGCATATAGCGCGGCGGCTCGTGCGGAGTGCGTGGCAGACCAATGGGCTCACCGTTAAAAAACACGTCGTGAATAAAGCGCAGTGAGTAAGCCACCGCTAACGCGCCACCCAAGGTGGCCAGTACCGGGATCAGCCAGGACATAGAACCCAGCGTCACCTGATGCAGAGTCTCGGTGAACAGCATTTCTTTCGACAGGAAGCCGTTCAGCAAGGGCACGCCGGCCATCGACGCTGCCGCTACCATGGCCAGCGTGGCCGTGTACGGCATGTATTTCCAAAGACCGTTGAGCTGGCGCATATCACGCGAACCGGCCTCGTGATCGATGATGCCCGCCGCCATAAACAGCGACGCCTTAAACACCGCGTGGTTGATGATGTGGAACACCGCCGCGATGGCTGCCATGCGCGTATCCAAACCAAACAGCAGGGTAATCAGACCCAGATGGCTGATGGTGGAATACGCCAGCAGGCCTTTTAAATCGTGTTTGAACAGCGCCGTGTAAGCGCCCACCAACAGCGTGGTCAGGCCCACCAGCGACACCACGGCAAACCACAGGTCGGTGCCGGACAGTACAGGATAAAAACGCGCCAGCAGGAACACACCGGCTTTCACCATAGTGGCCGAGTGCAGATACGACGACACCGGGGTGGGCGCCGCCATCGCGTGCGGCAGCCAGAAATGAAACGGAAACTGCGCCGACTTGGTAAAGGCGCCGAGCAGGAACAGCGCAATGATGACCGGGTAGACAGCGCTGTGGCGCAGCAGATCACCGCTGTTCAGCACCACGTCCAGACTGTAGGTTCCTACGGTGTCACCGATCAGGATAAAAGCACCGAGCAGAGCCAGACCACCGGCACCGGTCACCGCCAGCGCCATGCGCGCGCCTTTGCGTGCTTCGGTTTTATGCCACCAGAAACTGATCAGCAGGAAAGAACTGACGCTGGTCAGCTCCCAGAAGAACCACAGCTGCAGCAGGTTATCGGACAACACCACGCCGAGCATGGCGGTCATAAACAACATCAGGAAGGCGTAGAAACGCCCCATGTGGTCTTTGTCGGACAGGTAATAACGGGCGTAGAGAATGACCAGCAGGCCGATACCCAGAATCAGCAGACTGAACAGCAGCCCCAGACCATCGAGGCGGAATGCCAGCGTCAGTCCGGCCTGTTCAATCCAACCGTGGCTCCAGCGCAATACAGCACCGTTCAGCACATCCGGCAGTAAGGTCAGGACCAAAGCCAGCGCCGCCGCGGGCATCAGGGCCGTGGCCGCCAGCGTGACACGGCGGCCATAACGGTAGGCCATCAGTGGCATCAGGGTTCCCAGCGCCGTCAGCAGAGGAATCCAGAATAATTCCATGCAGTAAAAGCCTCTCAGCCAGTCATCCACCGGGAAATTCCGGCGATATCAGAAAGATAGCATGGTATCCCGGACACCCGCAGGGCGCAGAACAAAGGGTGCAAAGAATTGTAAGACGAAAAAGGCCAGCACGATGGCTGGCCTTTTGGAGAACGAAGCGGCGGGCGCTTATTCGTGGTAAGCCGGGCTCAGCTCTACCACCGCCTCAACGAAGGCTTTGGCGTGCTCCGGGTCGACAAACTGATGAATGCCGTGACCCAGATTAAACACCTGACCCGAGCCTTTGCCGTAGCTGTCGAGGATGCGTTTCACTTCCGCACGAATAGTGGCCGGAGAGGCGTACAGCACGGATGGGTCCATATTGCCCTGCAGGGCCACTTTATCGCCCACGCGTGAGCGCGCATTGCCAATGTCGGTGGTCCAGTCGATACCCAGCGCATCAGCACCGGTCGCCGCCATCGACTCCAGCCACTGACCACCGCCCTTGGTGAACAGAATGACCGGGATCTTACGGCCTTCGTGCTCGCGGATCAGACCAGCAACAATCTGCTGCATGTATTGCAGCGAGAATTCACGGTACGCCACATCGCTCAGATTGCCGCCCCAGGTATCGAAAATCTGCACCGCCTGGGCACCGGCAAGGATCTGTGCATTCAGGTAATCGATAACGGATTTGGCCAGCACATCCAGCAGCTGGTGCATGATTTCCGGCGTGTCGTACATCATGGCTTTTACGTGACGGAATTCTTTGGAAGAACCGCCTTCCACCATGTAGGTCGCCAGCGTCCACGGGCTGCCGGAGAAACCGATCAGTGGTACACGGCCGTTCAGTTCACGACGTATGGTAGAAACCGCTTTCAGCACGTAATCCAGATCACGTTCGGTGTTCACCACCTGCAGGCTCTGCACATCGGCTTCAGTGCGGATGATTTTGTTGAAACGCGGGCCTTCGCCGGTTTCAAAGTACAGGCCTAAGCCCATGGCGTCCGGGATGGTCAGGATGTCGGAGAACAGAATAGCGGCATCCAGCGGGAAACGGTCCAGCGGCTGAATGGTCACTTCACAGGCCAGCTCCGGGTTTTTGCACAGCGCCATAAAGTCACCGGCCTGAGCACGGGTGGCGCGGTATTCCGGCAGATAACGACCAGCCTGACGCATCATCCACACGGGGGTACGGTCTACCGGCTGGCGTAACAGGGCCTTAAGGAAGCGGTCGTTTTTCAGTTCTGACATGGAATACCTGATATCTGGCTGATAAGTTTGCGCGGCATGATAACAAAAAATCCGCATCAGGGATTTTGACGTTGCTCATCATGCCGCCAGACTCAGGCTATCAGGCAGGGAAGACAGCGCGTGGTTATTCCGCCACCAGTATCGATGCCGTTTCGCCACGGGCCGTGTTGGTCAGAATGACGGTCTTGCCGACGTCGGCAGAAGTCAGGGTGATCGCCCCGCTGCTGTCGGCCGAACGAGTGCTGCCTCCAACCGTCCAGCTGTAATCGGACGCGCTGTAGGTGGACGTGGTCCAGCGGGTTGCAGGGTATAGCTGGGTCAGATCCGCCAGACTGATCTGACCATTGGCCAGATACTCATTGGCCGCGCCCGTAATCTCTACCAGCGAGCTCAGTTCTTCCTCGGGCGTACCAACGCCCGCGGCCGAACCGTCCGACAGATCCACCTCGCCGGTCAGACTCATACTGTAGTAGTCCGTTGTCGCCGATAACACGGTTTCGTGGACGCCGTTGCGCGGTAAAAACGCATAGCGATAAACGTACTGCTCGCCATCATGGACCCGTTCACTGACCGCAGCGACCTGAGCGGCCACCAGGGAGCTGGCAAAACTGTAGGCGCCTGACGAGGTTGCGGAACCGACACTGATAACCGTATCTGCAAGATCCGACAGGCCGTCATCGGCATCCCCCATAGTGACGTAGAACAACGGCTTGCCGGACTCCGTCAGCGAGTAATCATCGGAGCTGGTATCAAACACGCTGAGCGATTGCCAGTTCAGCGCGGTGGAGACAGCTTCTGCATCGAAATCGCCGACGGTGCGACTGCCAGCCGAAATGACCACCACATCGCTCAGACGGATCTGATCCAGGGTGGTGCGATCCACCAGATCATTATCACCATCGGCGTTAAACGCATACTCCATGCTGGAGCAGGCTTCATACGTGCCGGCACCGATAAAGCTACCCACCGCCTTAATCACAGCATCGTACAGAGCAGAAGTACGACCGTAAGCATGCGCCGCCCAGTTGCTTTGCAGCGTATCGAGCGCCGACGCCAGCGCATCATCGTCGTCGGTAATGCTATGCAGATTGACGATATTTTCCGCCGACGTGGTGCCTGTGCAGCCGGCGTATTCGTCCTCTGCAGCAAACGCCCACAAGGTGAAGTTCTGCGTGGCAATGACGTTGTTACTGCTGGCGCGGGCCGCGGCAATAAAGTCTTTCACCCCGGTAATCAGAGCAGCCTGATCAACGGCATCCATACTGGCGCTGGTGTCGATAACAATGGCCGTGGTCAGCTGAATATCGATACCCAGAATTTTCTGCAACACAGGGAAGCTTTCATCACTGTCGACAGCGAGACCATCGACTGTCATCGAAAAATCGGAAACGGCAGCAGTATCAACCGCTGAAAGTGATTCTGCGTCAACGGGAGTAATAACGTAATTGCTGATGAAAGGCTCGGATGAATGCAAACGGAAGGCATCGGTCTCGACGCCGTAATCGGTGCCCGCTTCATAGAAGGCCAGTGGATAAAAGCTCACAGTCGACGACGTTTCTGAGCTGCTGTCATCACTGGAATCCGAATCCTCAGAGTCCGATTCGTCGTACACCATCTCACTGCCGCCGCAACCGGCTAAAAGCGAAAAAATACACAGTAAAAATGAAAATTTGCGCAGCATTTACACACCCGGAAACAGAATACATCGGTTCCGAGCTTATCACTGCGGCACAGGTAAATATGGCGGGAAGCTCTGGATTTACCAGAGCTATACACAGGTGTGAGATTGAGTAAGCAGAAAGAAAAATCCCGGCCGGAGCCGGGATTCTATTCTGCATTAAAGTGTCGGGCGCAAAATCACACTGCTCTTCGCCCCACCACTAGTGACAGTAAGCTCAATTTTCTTCGGAGAGACATCGGTAGCGAATTCTACACGGTATAATTTTCCGAAACTTGAGGATAAGCCGGTGTAGGCTGAAGGAATCAAACCAACGGTGTTTCCAACAGAACCACTTTCACCAGTAATTTCATAACCATCACCTGTAACTTCCAGCGTGGTGCCATTGGCAGGCATTGAACGATTCACATCTGTCAGGAATACATAGAAAGTGCCCGCATCATCCGCTGCATTATTGTCATCCAGATCCAGATCACCATCCCAAGCAGTGAAAACATTGCCAGCGCGGGTATAAAGCTCCAATACAGTTTCATTTGAGTCTGCCTGAGCGATGACGACGGTATCACGCACGTGCACCAAACTCGCGCAATGTCCAAGTCCGAGCGCTGCTGTTGAGCAGAGAGCCCCTTCGTAAACTGTCGGCGCAGAATCCCTGACATTGTCAGCATCGAAGTCTACAAACTCTTCTGATCCGGCATCCAGATCGGTTGTATCCGCATTAAGTGTCGCATTCAGGATATCGCTATCCAGAATGGCTTCCGGAAGCGCGACAAACGGCTCGGAACTGTCAAATACACCATCGGCATTAAGATCGGTAAAGCCCGGCTCGCCTACGGTATAAGCCAGAATAGTGGTGAGGCCAGATACAGAGGCGCCACTGCGGCGAGGATCTGTTTCATTCACCCAGTTCTGTGAAGCGTACTGACTTGAGTTTTCTTGGCCTGGTCGGTAGCCGGCGCTCTTCCATGTCACAGAACAACTTCCATCCTTGGTCGGGCAAGAGGCTGGAATCAGTCCACTTTCAGCAATGAAGTTAACCAGAGTGCCGTCAGGAACGGGGTTGTTAAAATGGTCGCCAACAAACGCCGTAACTACCACTAGGATACCACTAACATCGTAAGAGCCAGGGTTAAGTATATCTGCGACAACATCGAAACTGTTCTGATCGGGTAAGCCTGTGGTCGTCACAGAAATCGCCTGAGACGAAGTAGAGATTTTAGTAACGCCGTCACTTGCTACTGTTGTCGCTATAACAGTGGTCATTGCATGCGTTGAACCAGACTGCAGCGAGACTTTAGCAATACCATTTTCATTGGTAACTGCGGACGACTGGGCAAGCGATATACCACCCACAGCATTCGTAAGAGCGAACGTTACTGTCTTACCCTCAATCGGGTTATTCGTGCGATCCAGTACGACAAAACTCACTTCGGTCAGCTTAGGCAGTACCGGGTTGCTGATGGTTGAAATAGAAATAGCAGGAGCACTGGTCTCGACAAAGGCAATAGCACCTACTTCTGGAGCCTGTACAGAAACAGTGGCAGTCGCTGTATGAAGAACGGCGGTTTTATCTACGATACCATCAATAGCATCATAAAGTTTAAAAGAAATAATATCGGTGCCGGCGCAGCCTTTAGCCTCGTAAGTTACCGACACTTCGCCACTCGAGGTAATGCTTTCACCACGGCTGAATGCGGCTTTTGCAGGATCAGCTTCAGAGCAGGAGGAGGTAAATTCCACACCGTATTGCTTGGAGACAATTTTGGCGTTGCTGTTATCAGGGTCGACAATATTGGCTGATACATTGGTTGTACCACCAGCACTCAGGCTGGAAGAGCTGACTTCCAGAGCACCAGCGACGAAGGTTGAGCCACTGCCGGTTCCCAGACGAGGACGCTCAATGGTGGTATCTGTGGTAACGGTATCTGTGCCGCCGGAACCGTCATCGACAGTATCTGTCTGACCGCCATCTGACGATGAATCCGAAGAACCTAAAACAGAACCACTGCTGTCACCACCACAGGCAGTCAGCATTGCCGCCAGCAGCAGAGTTGTCAGTGCGGTGGGCTTAAACATGCTCAATACTCCATATTGACGTAACCTTTACAACGTCAGGCATGTTAACACTACCGCCGCAAGCAGAGCCATAAACAAAAACGCGGCTACCCACCGGGTAAGCCGCGTTTTATGCCGCTTGTCACATTCTGCCCGAAGGCAATGTCACTTACAGATCGAGATAGTCGAGGATGCCTTCGGCAGCGTTACGACCTTCCCAGATGGCCGTTACGACCAGGTCAGAACCGCGCACCATGTCACCGCCCGCGAAAACTTTCGGGTTGGTGGTCTGGTGTTTGAATTTCTGTTCGCCCGGAGCAACGACACCGTCCCAGCTGTTCACTTCGATACCGAAGTCTTTGAACCATGGTGCCGGGCTTGGACGGAAACCGAACGCCACCAGCACCGCATCGGCTGGCAGGATTTCTTCGGAACCTTCGATCACTTCAGGACGACGACGGCCTTTTTCATCCGGCTCGCCCATCTTGGTGGTCACAACCTTCACGCCTTCAACCTTGTCTTCACCAACAATGGCAATCGGCTGACGGTTGAACAGGAAGCTTACGCCCTCTTCACGCGCGTTCTGCACTTCGCGCTTGGAGCCAGGCATGTTCTCTTCATCACGACGGTACGCACAGGTAACCGCGCTGGCACCCTGACGAATGGAGGTACGGTTACAGTCCATCGCGGTGTCACCACCACCCAGAACCACGACCTTTTTACCTTTCATGCTGATGAAATCTTCCGGTGCTTTTTCGAAGCCCAGATTGTGATTCACGTTGGCAATCAGGAAATCCAGCGCGTCGTAAACGCCTGGCAGGTCTTCGCCCGGGAAGCCGCCCTTCATGTAGTTGTAGGTACCCATGCCCAGGAATACGGCATCGAACTCATCGATGATGTCCTGGAAAGCAATGTCTTTACCTACTTCGGTATTCAGGCGGAATTCAACGCCCATGCCTTCGAAGACTTTGCGACGGTTAACCATCACGCTCTTTTCCAGCTTGAACTCTGGAATACCGAAGGTCAGCAGACCACCGATTTCCGGGTATTTGTCGAACACTACAGGGGTAACGCCGTTGCGCACCAGCACGTCAGCCGCGCCCAGACCCGCGGGGCCTGCACCGATTACGGCAACGCGCTTACCGGTCGGAACCACTTTGGACATGTCTGGTGTCCAGCCCATGGCGAACGCGGTATCGGTAATGTATTTCTCAACGTTACCAATGGTCACTGCGCCAAAGCCGTCGTTCAGGGTACAGGAGCCCTCACACAGACGGTCTTGTGGGCATACGCGGCCGCACACTTCCGGCAGGGTGTTGGTCTGATGGCTCAGTTCCACCGCTTCCAGAATGTTGCCTTCGCTGGCCAGTTTCAGCCAGTTAGGAATGTAGTTGTGAACCGGGCACTTCCACTCACAGTACGGGTTACCACAAGCCAGACAACGGTGCGCCTGCTCGCTCACCTGCTCTTGCTTGAATGGCTCATAAATTTCCACGAACTGCACTTTACGTGTGTCGATGGACTTCTTGGATGGGTCTTTACGACCCACCTCGACAAACTGGAAATTATTGTTCAGACGTTGTGCCATCTCGAACCTCTCTCTCTCGCCCTGGCCTGATTACTCAGGACGAGCACGGGTGTTGTTCAGCAGTTGTTGTAAGTCGGCCGCTTTTGGTTTGACCAGCCAGAACTTGCCGATGAAACCATCAAAGTCGTCCAGAATGGTCTGGCCCCAGGCACTGCCGGTTTCCGCAACGTATTCGCGCAGCGTGCTGCGCAGGTGGCTGCGGTGGGCTTCTGTCAGCTCGTTCGAGATGCGGTGAATATCGACCAGCTCGTGGTTGTACTTGTCCACGAAGGTGTTATCCATATCCAGCACGTAGGCGAAACCACCGGTCATACCCGCACCGAAGTTGTAGCCGGTTGAACCCAGCACACACACCATACCGCCGGTCATGTATTCACAGCAGTGATCACCGGCACCTTCAACCACGGCATGAGCACCGGAGTTACGAACGGCAAAGCGCTCACCGGCACGGCCGGCTGCCAGCAACTTACCGCCGGTCGCACCGTACAGGCAGGTGTTACCCACAATGGAGGTGTCGTTGGACTTAAAGGCAGAACCTTTTGGCGGGAAGATCACCAGCTTACCGCCGGTCATACCTTTACCCACGTAGTCGTTGGCATCACCTTCCAGCACCATTTCCAGACCGCCGGCGTTCCACACACCGAAGGACTGACCGGCCACGCCGGTCAGGTTCAGGCGCACTGGCTTGTCAGCCATGCCCTGGTTACCGTGACGCTTGGCGATTTCACCGGACAGACGGGCACCGATGGAACGGTCACAGTTGGTGATACGGAAGCTGAATTCGCCACCGGCTTTGTTTTCAATAGCCGGCAGAACCGCTTCGACCATGCGCTCGGCCAGCAGGCCTTCGTCGTACGGCTTGTTGCGGGCAATCTGTACAGTCTGTGGCTTGTCGGCCGGAATCAGGTCGTTGGCCAGCAGCGGAGTCAGGTCGAGGTGACGCTGTTTCTCGGTCAGGCCATCGATCATTTCCAGCAGGTCAGTACGGCCCACCAGTTCTTCCATGGTGCGCACACCCAGCTTGGCCATCCACTGACGGGTTTCTTCAGCGATGAAGCGGAACATGTTCTTAACCATGTCCGCCGTACCGATGTAGTGTTCAGCACGCAGGTCGTCGTTCTGAGTCGCAACACCGGTCGCGCAGTTGTTCAGGTGACAAATACGCAGGTACTTACAACCCACGGCCACCATCGGCAGAGTACCGAAACCGAAAGACTCTGCACCCAGAATGGCCGCTTTTACCACGTCCAGACCGGTTTTCAGACCGCCGTCAGTCTGTACGCGTACGTTGCCACGCAGATCGTTGGCACGCAGTGCCTGATGCGCTTCGGACAGACCCAGCTCCCACGGGGAACCGGCGTATTTGATGGAGGTAATCGGCGATGCCGCGGTACCGCCGTCGTAACCGGAAATAGTGATCAGGTCGGCGTAAGCCTTGGCCACACCGGCGGCGATGGTGCCGACGCCTGGCTCAGAGACCAGTTTCACCGATACCAGCGCTTCCGGGTTCACCTGCTTCAGGTCGAAAATCAGCTGCGCCAAGTCTTCGATCGAGTAGATATCGTGGTGCGGCGGAGGTGAAATCAGGGTTACACCGGGTACTGAATAGCGCAGGGTCGCAATCAGGTCGTTAACCTTACCACCTGGCAGCTGACCGCCCTCACCCGGCTTGGCACCCTGAGCCACTTTGATCTGCAGCACTTCTGCGCTGGCCAGATAAGCAGGGGTTACACCAAAACGACCGGAAGCGATCTGCTTGATCTTGGAGTTACGGTTGGTGCCGTAACGCAGCGGGTCTTCACCGCCTTCACCGGAGTTGGAACGGCCACCCAGATCGTTCATCGCCAGCGCCAGCGCTTCGTGCGCTTCCGGCGACAGAGCACCCAGCGACATCGCGGCGGTGTCGAAACGCGGGTAGAGTTTTTCTACCGGTTCCACTTCACTGATGTCGATAGATTGAACGTCTTTACGCGGAGCCAGCAGGTCACGGATGGTTGCTACCGGACGCTTGTTCACCAGATCGGCGTAGCGGTTGTAGGCATCCTGATTGTTGAACTGCACAGCTTCCTGAATGGATTTCACCACGTCAGGGTTGTAGGCGTGGTATTCGCCACCGTGAACGTACTTGATCAGGCCGCCGTGTTCGATTTTCTTACGGGCTTTCCAGGCGTTGCCACGCACCAGTTCCAGATCGGCCTGGAAGTCGGCGAAGGTGGCACCACCGATACGGCTAGGCACACCGGCGAAGCACAGATCCACCACTTCTTTGCTCAGACCCACAGCTTCGAACAGCTGCGAACCACGGTAAGAAGCCACGGTAGAGATACCCATTTTGGACATCACTTTCAGCAGGCCCTTGCGGATGGCCTTGCGGAAGTTCTGCTGAGATTTCAGCGGATCGCCCAGCAGTTCGCCACTGCGATGCAGATCGGTCAGCACGTCGTAGGCCAGCCACGGGTAAACGGCGGTCGCGCCGAAACCAATCAGCACAGCAAACTGGTGCGCGTCTCGGGCAGCACCGGTTTCAACCACGATGTTGCCATTGGTACGCAGGCCGGTTTTCACCAGACGGTGGTGCACAGCACCGGTCGCCATGGCCGCCGGGATCAGCAGCTGGTCTTCGCGCACTTCGCGGTCAGACAGAATAACGATCACGTCGCCGTTGCGCATGGCCGCTTCGGCCTTGTCAGCCAGATCGGTCACTGCTTGCTTCAGACCCACAGCCGGGTCGAATGCCATGGACAGAGTGACACAACGGAAGGCTTCCAGACCTGTGGTCTGCAGGCCCTGGAATTTCAGTGGCGACAGTACAGGCGATGTCAGAATGATGCGATTGGCATGATCGGCACTGCTTTCGAAGACGTTCTTCTCGGCACCGATACAGGTTTCCAGCGACATCACGATGGCTTCACGCAGCGGGTCGATCGGCGGGTTGGTTACCTGCGCGAACTGCTGACGGAAGTAGTCGGCCATATGACGTACGCGCTGGGACAGAACGGCCATCGGGGTATCATCACCCATGGAGCCCGTTGCTTCCTGGCCTTCTTCGCCCATAGGACGCAGCACCTGATCACGCTCTTCATTGGTGATCAGTTGCAGTTTCTGGTGGGTGTTCAGCAGGTCGCCGGTCAGCGGTTCCGCGTCGTCCACTTTCTGCAGCAGCAACTGGCTTTCCATGCGGATCGCGTTTTCTTTCAGCCACTTCTTATAAGGGAACTCTGCTTTCAGCGCGTTATCGATATCGTCTGTGGTCAGCAGTTTGCCTTCCTGAGTATCGATTGCCAGCATCTGGCCAGGGCCCACGCGGCCTTTGGCAACCACGTCTTCCGGCTTATAGCTGTGCACGCCCACTTCGGACGCCACAGTGATGAAGTTGTCTTTGGTGATAACCCAACGCGATGGACGCAGACCGTTACGGTCCAGACCACAGACGGCATAACGACCGTCGGTGATGACCAGACCCGCAGGGCCGTCCCAGGCTTCCATGTGCATGGAGTTGTATTCGTAGAAGGCACGCAGATCGGCGTCCATGGTTTCTACGTTCTGCCAGGCTGGCGGAATCATCATGCGGATAGCGCGGAACAGGGATACGCCACCGGTCACCAGCAGTTCCAGCATGTTGTCCATGGAGGAAGAGTCAGAACCGGTGGTGTTTACCAGCGGCGCCAGATCGCTCAGGCCCGGCAGCAGATCGCTGTTGTATTTCGGGGTACGGGCATTGGCCCAGTTACGGTTACCCTGAATGGTGTTGATCTCACCGTTGTGCGCCAGCATGCGGAACGGCTGAGCCAGAGGCCAGCGCGGCATGGTGTTGGTGGAGAAGCGTTGGTGGAATACGCAGATAGCGGTTTCCATGCGCTCGTCGCCGAGGTCCGGGTAGAAGTTCGGCAGGTCCACCGGCATCATCAGACCTTTATAAGACAATACTTTGTCGGACAGGCTGGCGATGTAGAAATCACGGAATTCGGTCAGTGCTTTCTCGGCATAACGACGGGCGTAGAACAGCTTCACACCGAAATCGGCTTCACTCATGCCGGCAGCCGGAGCGACAAATACCTGCTCAAAACGCGGCAGGCAATCCAGCGCCATCGGGCCGAGGAAAGCGTTATCGGTAGGAACGGTGCGCCAGCCCTGAACAGAGAGGCCCTGAGAGGTAATCGCCTGTTCTACGGCCGCTTTCTGTTTAGCGAAGACCGCGTCATCCAGGTCCATAAACAGCATGCCAACGGCGTACTGTTCAGGCAGGGTAATGCCTGCTTCTGTGGCTACCGCGCGCAGGAAGGAATCCGGTTTCTGGATCAGAAGACCACAGCCGTCACCGGTTTTACCATCCGCAGCAATACCGCCGCGGTGCGTCATGCAGGTTAAGGACTCAATGGCTGTCTTCAACAGCCGGTGGCTCGGCTGACCTTCCAGATGGGCCAGCAATCCGAATCCACAGTTGTCCTTAAAGTCGCCTGGGGTGTACAGACCAGTTCTCATAGAACAGCTCTCATCTTTAAAAACGATTTAAAAATCAAGTGCTTGCAGCAGCCCAATACTCTAAATTCAAGCTACGTGTAGGCAAAAGGACGCCCATTCTACACATCTGGGCCCCCTGCCACAAATGTGTGAGCAATATGAGTTTTTTTGTAAGCGCCGGAGAGGCCGGCGCTGGAAGGAATCAGTGAAAAACCAGCGTCAGCGCAGGGCCTCCTGCACAGCCCGGACGTCCCGGATCCAGGGTGATTGCTTGCGCAGCGTCTGCGGCATCGCATTCACGGCAGCCTGCGCTTCCGCTCTGGTGGCAAAGATGCCACACACGACCACATGCCATGGCTTACCTTCGTGCGACGCCTGATACTGATACAAAGAACCCGCGACCTGATCCTGCCACTCTTTGCGGAAGGACGACGCGTTGTCTGCTTTATAAGTACCAAACAACTGCACAACAAAGCCTTCTTTTGCGGCCAGCAACTGCTGCTCTGCCGCCGTTCTGGTAGTCGCCACCGCCTTTGGCGAGGCCACTTTCGTATCAGCAGGCTTAGTCGCTTTTGACTGAGTAGCTTTTGACTGAGTAGCTTCCGACTGAGTAACCACAGGCTTATTAACCTTGGCTACCGCATCAACCGCTTTGGCAGGCTGCGCCACTGGCGAAACCTTCTTAACTTCCGGCTCAGATGCTTCAGTACGGGTGTCGGCGACGTTGCTTTCCAGCTCAGGCTGAACGGAAGATGCCGGTTCAACAGGCTTTGCTCCACCGTAGTTATAATCGGGCTGAGTAGCAACGACCGGAGGGTTGATCTCGGCGGTTTCACCATCAAAAGCGGACAAAGCGGATTCGCTTTCCGGCAGCGGTTCCTCTTCAGTCGCTGGCGCAATGTCAGCACCCGGGACATCCGCTGCGCCGGCTAACCCAGACGTGGCCGGAGCCGTGGCGAGTATTGAGCCACTGCTGGCGTCAGTGGACTCGATATTCTGAGCCGAATAATCACTATAAAGGAAGGACATAGCCAAAGCGGCTGCAACGGCTGTAATCGCCAGAATGTGAGTGACCGGAAAGCGGCTCTTGGCCTGCACATGGGCGACAGGCGCCGGCGCAACTGAGCCCAGCAGATAGTCTTCTGCCTCGTGCAGCAAAGCACCCGGCCAACCACCACTGGATTCCCAAATGGACAACAGCTCGTCGTGACTCAACGGCAGTGGCTGCCCAGGAGATAAAGCCTCCTGCAGCAGAATGGCAGCATCGTCCAGCGTCAGTGGTTCCAGCTCGACACGATGCAATGGCGCATTGGCGGGATTTGCACGGATAGCATCTTCGAAGCCGGTGAGGCCGAAGAGCGAAAAGGAAATAATCTGAGGCACCAGCAGAGCAAAATGCGCAATTTCGTTCAGGGTACCGGCATCCAGCTGCTCCGCCTGATCAATGATCACAGTGAGTGAATAGCCAGCATCTGACTTTTCGATGGCCGCGTTGCGCACGCGCTCACGTGCGGCCACCAGATCATCCGGCAGACGCGGGAGATCCCAACGATCGGCAATCGCACCAAGAATGCCGGGCATTCCCAGCATCAGATCACCCGTGAGCAGAAGCGCATCTTCCGGGTCTTCACGCAGCGAAGCCAGTGCTTGCGCCAGAACGGATTTGCCACTGCCATCCGGCCCGCTCACAGTGACCAGAAGTTCACTGTAAGACGCCAGATGACTGAGTAATTCGATGGTTTTGTGCTGCGATGGCAGCAGATGAGGAAGTGACAACGCTTTGTACCCTGCAGACAGATTATCGTTCTGCCCAATCAGGATCTCGTCATCCAGTTCGTAATCCGCGTCCATATTGCCTCCTGGTTTCAGGGCTGACCGAGTTTATCGCCTGCCACCAGTGTCTGAGTCAATAAGTCTTTAGGAACATCGGAGGTCACATAGGCTTCGCCAATGCGCTTCATCAGCACCAGCCGGATGCGTCCGTCCAATACTTTTTTATCTACCTGCATGCGAGTCACGTAATCTTGCTCGGACATATCATCCGGCCCCACGACGGGCAAACCCGCTCGGATCAGCAGCGTACGCAGGTCGGCAAGTTCCTGAGCCGACACATCTCCCATGCGCCAACAAAGATCCGCTGCCTGCAGCATTCCTGTACCCACAGCCTCACCGTGCAGCCAGTTGCCGTAGCCCTGGTGAGATTCAATGGCATGGCCAAAGGTGTGGCCCAGATTGAGAATGGCGCGAATACCCGACTCGGTTTCATCCTGCGCGACGACTTCGGCTTTGTTGCGACAAGAACGCTCAATGGCATAGGCAAGCGCCTTTGGTTCTCGCGCCATCAGAGCATCGATGTTATCCACAATCCAGTCATAGAAGCCGCGGTCACAGATCAGACCGTACTTGATGACCTCAGCCAGACCGGCAGACAACTCTCTAACCGGCAGAGTATTCAGTGTTTCGGTATCAGCAATCACGGCACGGGGCTGATGAAAGGCTCCGATCATGTTCTTGCCCAGAGGGTGATTCACGCCGGTTTTACCGCCGACCGAAGAATCAACCTGAGACAACAGCGTGGTCGGCACCTGAATAAAATTTACGCCGCGCTGATAGGACGCCGCCGCATAACCACACATATCCCCAACAACACCACCACCCAGAGCCAGCAGAGTGGTCGTGCGGTTGTGCTGCTTTTCCAGTAAAGCGTCGTAAATCAGATTCAGCGTCGTCAGATCTTTATAGGCTTCGCCATCCGGCAGAATAACTGCATCAACCTGATAGCCAGCCAGTGCGCTTTTCACTCTATCCAGATACAGAGGTGCCACGGTTTCGTTGGTGACAATCAGCACCTGACGACCACTGATATAGGGCTTATACAGCTCAGGATTATCAAGAAGACCCGTGCCGATAAAAATGGGGTAGCTACGATCGCCGAGATCGACAGTAAGGGTATGCATCAGGCTCAGCCTTTCAGTTTGTTTCGCAATTCCTGCACAACCCAGCGAGGGTTGCGCTTATCGGTCTGAATGATGATGTCTGCGACTTCGCGATACAAGGGATCGCGCTTTGCAAACAAATCTCTCAACACCTGTTCAGGATTGTCATTTTGCAGCAGCGGACGGTTTTTGTCCTTCGAAGTGCGAGCAAGTTGCTGCTCGACGGAGGTGCACAGATAGACCACTGTCCCACGCCCAGACAGGTTACGACGATTCGCTTCACGCATGACGACACCACCACCAGTGGCCAGTACTATGCCATCCATCTGAGTCAGGTCATCGATGGCCTGTTCTTCGCGTTCGCGAAAGCCGAGTTCGCCCTCTTTATCGAAGATCCACGGAATATTCGCCCCGCAGCGTTCTTCAATAACTTTATCGGAATCGATGAATTCCAGTTTGAGTTCGGCGGAAAGAAGACGGCCGATGGTGCTTTTACCAGCACCCATCGGCCCTACGAGAAATACAGACTGCGTTCGCTTCATGATTAACGATTGCTGAGCGAATCCTTGACCAGACGAGGCGTGATGAACACCAGCAGCTCGCTCTTATCAGTAGACTGATTGGTGTAGCGGAACAGCGCACCAATCAACGGCAGATCACCGAAGAACGGGGTTTTGCTGATGGAGTAGATCTCTTCAGAACGGAAGATTCCCCCCAGAACCACAGTCTCTCCATTATCAACCAGAACCTGGGTTTCAACGGCATTGGTATTAATACTCGGGCCTGCTGACGTCAGCTCACCAACAGAATCCTGATTGATCACCAGATCCATAATGATGCGATCATCCGGCGTGATCTGTGGCGTCACCTCAAGCTTCAACACGGCAGACTTGAACGAAATACTGGTTGCACCACTGGAGCTGGCTTCCTGATACGGGATTTCAGTACCAGACTCAATGGTTGCTGTCTGACCATCTGCAGTGATGACTCGAGGCTGAGAAACAATCTCGGCACGGCCGTCTGTTTCAATAGCGGCCAACTCCAGATCCAACAGATAATCTGCCGTTTGATAGCCAACTGCAAAGGTGGTTGCTGCCGTATTGGTAACCCCAAAATTGACTACGTTTGCACTTGTCAGGTCTATAGTTTGGTCTGATGATCCACTAGAGGCGCGATCAAATAAGATCTGATTACCTTCTGTCAGAGTCGTCTGGCTACCACCCACAGTTGTCCAATTACTGCCGTTGTTTTTGTAACCCGCACCACCCCACTTAACGCCCATCTCCTCACCTACACTGGTCGTAGCGACAACGATACGGGCTTCAATCAAGACTTGGCGAACAGGAACATCCAGCATAGTGAGCGCTTCACGCACTTTCTCAAGATTGCTGGCGGTGTCTTTCATTAGAAGCGTATTGGTACGCTCATCGACTACCGCAGAGCCGCGTTCCGACAACAATCCTTGTTCGGACGTCAGAAGCTTCGCCAGATCTGCAGCCTTTGCATACCGAAGCTGCATGTACTCCGTAACAAGCGGCGCAAGGTCTTCCACCTGTTTGACCGCCTCAAGCTCAATCTTCTCACGAGCTGCAATTTCCTCTGCAGGAGCAATCAACAGAACAGAGCCCATTTGGCGCTTGCCCAGTCCTTTGGTTTTCATTACCAGATCCAATGCCTGATCCCAAGGGACGTTTTGCAAACGTAAAGTAATATTGCCCTGCACGGTGTCTGAAGCTACCAGATTGAGCCCCGTGAAATCAGCAATGAGCTGAAGCACCGCACGCACCTCAATATTCTGGAAGTTCAGAGAGAGCTTCTCACCGGTAAACGGAAACTGTTTTTTACGCTCTTCCTTTTGCTCCGCAGGAGGCACAGAAACATTGATCGAGAGGAGCTTATCAGTCTGGTAAGCGAGATATTCAAACTCATCTGAGTTGGGCTCAATCACGATTCGTGCAGACCCCCCATCACGCTTAGCATCAATAAAGCGCACAGGAGTGGAGAAATCAGAAACATCCAGTCTGCGACTCAGATCGTCAGGCAGACGAACACCTTCCAGATCAGCAATAATTTTTGAACCTTCGCGACGAATATTCGCCGATGCTCTGGCATCGTTCAACATGATCTGAATCTGGCCCTCGCCCAAATCACCACGTCGAAAATCCACATTCACAATTTTCATGTCAGAAGACATCGGCACGACTGACTCGACCGCACCAGTGAATACCTTGTCGCCCTCAGCCTGACCGATACGAATCAGAAGAACATTCCCTTCTACCGCAGTGCTGTAGCTGACCAGCCTAGAAAGATTTACAACTAGTCGGGAACGATCCTTAGTTGTAACCAGAGTTGCGCTACGTGCATTGCCAGAGCCAATTTCATGGCGCTTATTTTTAAGTGTGCTGGCAACGCCAGGTAAATCTATGGCGATTCGAGCTGGCTTTTCAATTGTGTAGCCACTGACATTAGGCGGAGCGCTATCGAACTGCATCCGAATTTCTGTGACATCCCCAGGTAGGGAGGAAAAACTCATATCATTGAGCGTGGCTGCCGATACGACAGCAGATGCCACCCCAAAAACTGCAAATGACAACACTCCGAACGCCGCTTTGAAGGCTTTCACGATATTCATAGACTTACTCTCCACCTAGTCCTTCAAGCGCAACAGTTCTCGGCCGCTCAATCCAGCCACCCATACCGTTAGGCACAATTTCAATCAGATTAATTTTATAGTCGCCAATAGAAATAATGCGGCCAAAGTTCTGCCCCATATACTGGCCCTCTTTAACCCGAACAACGCTACCATCACCATCCCGCACCAGCGCCCATAGCACGCCATCAGCCCGCGTTAAAGTTCCCACCATAGCCAAAGAGCCTAATGCATATTGTTCAAGGTGCTCTTTGGGTCGATCCATATCCGGATGAATGTCAGCCCCTTGCTGAACCTCGACCTGAGTATCTTCAATAATTGGAAGCTCAAACGGAGAACGTAATCCGGCCGCACTATAGTTAAAGTATTCGTATGGTTTAAAAACCGGAATCGGCTCGATACGGCCACGAGGCCGATTCAGGGTAGTGTCTACGAATTTCTTAAGATCACTAACATCTGAGTCTCCGCCACACCCCAACAAAGAACCAGCCAGCAAGCAAAGGCAAACGAAGCGCTTCATTTCGCGCCCCCTTCATCTCCACCATATTGATAGGTCTTAGCTTGAATTTTCATTTTTAGCATACCTGAACTTCCGGTTCCTTCGACCGAAAAATCATGCAACGTCACGATTCGGGGCAGCGAAGCAACGGCGGACACAAATGCCCCCATCTCGTGATACCCCCCGACAACCTCAATATCGATAGGTAATTCGTTATAAAACTCCGTCTTTGCCATCTTCTGGGGATCTATTGCATTTAGCTTCAGACCTGCACTAAGTGCCGCCGAACTAATATCATCAATCAAACCCGGAACTTCAGTATCTCGAGGGAGCTGCTTCAACAACGAGCCGAAGCTTTCTTGCATTTCTTCCATCTGAGATTTATACGCTGCCAGATTCGAAACCTTAAAGGCCTTGCCCTCAAAGTCCTTCTTCAACGAAACTTCCTTTGCCTGATCACGCGAAAGAGCGTCAAGGTTGTCTGACACCAAACCAAAGAATCCACCAACAAGAACTCCAGCGAACAGAAGCACACAAAAGAAAGCTTTCCCTGCGATGGGCCAAGACCCCATATTCTCCCAGTCAATATCGTTTAGATCATCAACCTTGAATTCATTTGCCTTAGCGATAAGGGCTTTGAGATCAAATTTATTCTGATCGACCATGATCACTCCTCCTCGGCTTTCGGCTGAACGCGCTTCATACTGACTTCAAACTCGTTCACACCTTCACTCTTAGACTGGACCTTAATTAAAGCAGGCTCAGCAAACCAATCAGATTGATCAAAGTTCCGCATCAATGCAGCCACACGGTTATTTGATTTAGCAACCCCTTTTATCATCACGTCAGTCCCTTTGACGGATACTGATGAAAAATAAAGGTCATCAGGCACTGAACGCGCCATCTCATCAAAAACCCTTACAATAATTGGGCGATTACCCTGCAATGCCTGAATGAGCTCCATACGCTCAATCAACTTTTGCCTGGTCTCCTTAAGGGCCTTAATCTCATCAATTTTGGCGTCGATAACCTTGGTTTCTTTGACAATAAAATCATTACGAAGTCGCTGAGAATCAATTGCCCCCTCAACACTCACGTTTACGACATAAACGATGGCTGCCGCGACAACCAGAACAGTTCCAATAACGCCATAGAACTGATTCTGACGTTCCTTTCGAAGCGCCTCACGCCAAGGTAGGAGGTTAATCTTTGCCATTAATCAAAACTCCTCATGGCCAGCCCGCACGCAATCATCAGCGACGGCGCATCACTGCTCAGAAGGTTAGCATTCACTCGCTGAGACAATGTCATGTTTACGAAAGGATTGGCGATCACAGTGGCTATACCCAACACTTCCTGCACTTCGTCTGCAAGATGAGCAATGGAGGATGTACCGCCAGCCAGCACGATGTAATCCACGTCATTAAACTGACTGGATGAGTAGAAAAACTGCAGGGAGCGACTGACCTGTTGTACAACCGCACGACGAAACGGCTCCAGCACTTCACTCTCATAATCGTCCGGCAAACCGCCTTCCAGCTTGGAGCGGGAGGCCTCGTCCTCTCCCAGACCGTAGCGACGCATAATGTCCTCGGTCAGCTGCCTGCCTCCGAAAAGCTGTTCACGGGTATAAATGGATTTACCGTTGTGCAGAACGCTCAGCGTGGTCATGGTTGCGCCAATATCGACGATGGCAACGGTTTCAATTTCATCGCCATCGAGTTGCGCTTCGATAAGCTCAAATGCACGTTCAGTACAAAAGGCTTCGACATCAACAACCGCAGCTTCAAGGTTCGCGTATTCGACTGCGTCTTTGCGGCGCTCGACGGTTTCTGAGCGGCAAGCAGCCAGCAACACGTTAACCATGTCGTTGCCGCTATCGGAAGGGCCCTGAACTTCCCAGTCCATGGCAACTTCTTCGAGAGGGTACGGAATATACTGATCGGCCTCAGCGCGAATCTGGAAGTCCATTTCATCTTCCTTCAGCTTGCCGTTCATCTGCACCGTTTTGGTGATGACTGCAGAACCGGCGACGGCCAGCGCAGCACGTTTGGCCGAGGCGCGTGAACGGGACAATGCTTTTTTGATGGCCTCGCCAACCGCTTCGTCATTGCTGATGCTTTGTTCGACGACCGCGTTTGCGGGAAGGGGCTCACAGGCGTAGGCTTCCACCTGATATCTACCGTTATTGTGACTCAGTTCAAGAATCTTGACTGAGGTGGAACTGATATCCACCCCAAGCAATGCCTTGCTCTTTTTCTGAAACAGGCTGGCCAACACGACAAATCCCCTTGAGAATCATGAACTTAGCTAATTAAGCTCACTCAAATCCTATATGCTCAAAGTCATTATAAGCACATTCCTATTAAAAGAACAAAAAAGCCTTATAATGCCGCAACCCGCATATTCACTGGCTTTCTGAGGCATTTGGCTCCCCAATTTTATGAACAGGTCACACCCGATACTGCGCTTTGTTTTTTGGCTTGTAATGTCCATATTCGCCGGCTCCGGTGCTGTGATTCTGGCCATCTATCTTTTCCTCGCCCCAACCCTGCCAGATACCGAAGAACTGAAGAACGTTGAACTGCAGACGCCATTGCGGGTGTATACCGAAGACGGCCGTCTGATCAGCGAGTTCGGTGAAAAGCGCCGCTCACCACTGACCTATGAAGAAACCCCCAAACAGTTCATCAATGCCCTTCTGGCCTCTGAAGATGATAGCTTCTTTGAGCACTTCGGCATCGATCTGAAGGGCCTTGCCAGGGCGGTTTTCGAACTGATGCGTACCGGCCGTAAGAAATCGGGCGGTTCAACCATCACCATGCAGGTTGCCAAAAACTACTACCTGTCTTCGGAAAAAACCTTCGCCCGCAAATTCACCGAGATCATGCTGGCCCTGAAAATTGAGCAGGCCCTGACCAAGGAGGAAATCCTTGAGCTGTACATCAACAAGATCTATCTCGGTAAGCGCGCCTACGGCATCGAAGCCGCCGCGCAGGTGTACTACGGCAAATCCATCAAAGAGCTGAACCTCGCCCAGCTGGCCATGATCGCCGGTTTGCCGCAGGCGCCGTCGGCCGCCAACCCGATCAACAATCCGCAACGCGCCATGGATCGCCGCAACTACGTGCTCGCGCGCATGCGCACACTGGACATGATCAGCGGTGAAGAATTCGAAGAGGCCGCGCGCGCGCCGGTCACCGCCCGCTATCACGGCGCTGTTTCCGAAATTTCCGCTCCCTACATTGCTGAAATGGTACGCCGTGACATGGTCGAGCGCTTCGGCGAAGAGGCTTACACCGCCGGCTACAGCGTTTACACCACAGTCAATTCCGTGCGCCAGCTGGCGGCCAACCGCGCCCTTCAGGCCGGCATTCTTAAGTACGACCGCGACCACGGCTACCGCGCGCCCAAGCCGTCCGTAGCCCCCGTTATGCTTGACGTTCCATCCGACCCATCCCTGAAGGAATGGCAGGACAAGGCCGACGCCTCACGCGATATCGACTGGGCACAAACCCTGGACGACTGGAGTGAAGTCCTGCGCGAACAGGAAGAACTTGGCCTGATTGCTCCGGCGATTGTGACCAAAATTGAAAAGACCGGCGTGTGGTTCCTGCGCGATGGCGCTGAGTTCTGGTTGCCAATGAGCGGCATCCTGTGGGCCAAGCCCTATGTCGACGTCAACATCGTGGGCAAAGAGCCGACGCAGCCATCTGCCGTTCTGACGGTTGGTCAGCAGATCTGGATTGAAGATACAAAAGAAGGACCGGTTCTGGCGCAACTGCCGGAAGTGGAAGGCGCACTGGTGTCGATGAAGCCGGACGACGGCGCCATTCAGGCTCTGGTCGGAGGCTTCTCTCCGTCAAGCAATCAGTTCAACCGCGTCATTCAGGCAGACCGCCAACCCGGCTCCGCATTTAAGCCTTTCATTTACAGTGCAGCGCTGGCCAACGGCTTCACACCGGCCAGCATCATCAATGACGCGCCCGTGGTCTTCGAAGATGCCAGCCTTGAAAGCACCTGGCGCCCGGAAAACCACAACGGCAAATTCTATGGTCCGACCCGTCTGCGCGAAGCCCTTTACCGCTCTCAGAATCTGGTATCCATCCGCATTCTGAAGCAAATAGGCCCAAGTACCGCGGTGAAATACGTAGAACCCTTTGGCTTCCCGCGCAGCAAGCTGAATGCCGACCTGTCGCTGGCATTAGGCGCGTCGGCCGTCTCGCCGATGGAGCTGGCCACCGGCTACTGCGCTCTGGCCAACGGCGGCTTTGCCGTGAAGCCTTACCTGATTCACCGCATCGAAGACAACAGCCGCAATATTCTGTTCAGCGCCGATCCTGTGGCGGTCTGTCACGCCTGCGAGGAAGCGAAAGAACGCGCGGCACTGGCCGCTGCCAGCGGACAGCTGCCTGACGCCGACGACGAAATTGCCGCCCCGGTTGTTGCTGAAGCACCGACCAACGAAGCGCCACGCATTATGGATAAGCGCACGCACTTCCTGATGATCAGCATGCTCAAAGACGTTGTACGTCTGGGCACAGGTCAGCGCGCACTGGCACTTAACCGTGACGATCTGGCGGGCAAAACCGGTACCACCAACGATCAGAAAGACGCCTGGTTCTCAGGCTTCAGTCCGGATCTGGTGACCACTGTATGGATTGGTTTCGATCAGCCGCAAACGCTGGGCAAATGGGCGTTCGGCTCCAACACCGCCCTGCCGGTGTGGGTCGACTACATGGGTGACGCCCTGAAAGGCGTGCCTCAGCATCCGTTCGAACAACCCGATGGTATCGTCAGTGTGCGCATCGACCCGGCCACCGGGCTGCTGGCCCGCCCAGGTCAGACCGACGCCATCTTCGAGTATTTCCGTGAAGAAGACGTACCGCACGAATTCGCTGGCAGCAATACCGCCGGCGACAGCGAACTGGAAAGCTCAGGCCAGAGCGAAGTGACGCCGGAGCAGCTCTTCTGAGCATCCGGCCGAACGAATCAAGATGCCGGGAACGGCGCCCAATAAAAAACGCAGCCTGAGCTGCGTTTTTTATTGCCTGAAGACCGGGGTTACAGATCGACCAGCTTGCCCGGGTTCATGACGTTGTTCGGATCGAACACCAGCTTCAGCGCTTTCATGTAAGCAATTTCAGCGTCAGAGCGCGTGTATGGCAGGTAGGCTTTTTTGGTCATGCCCACACCGTGTTCCGCAGAAATAGAACCGTCGTATTTCTCGACGATTTCCATCACCCACTTGCTGACCTTATTGCAACGCGGGAAGAACTCTTCCTTCGGCAGCGCATCCGGCTTGAGGATGTTCAGATGCAGGTTACCGTCGCCAATGTGACCGAACCAGATGATCTCGAAATCCGGGTATTCGCGGGTCACAACTTCGTCGATTTCGCGTAGGAATGGCGGCACTTTGGAAACGACCACAGAGATGTCGTTTTTGTACGGCGTCCACTGGGCGATGGTTTCAGAAATGTCTTCACGCAGGCGCCACAGATTAGCGGCCTGAGTTTCACTCTGACTGATCACACCATCGACCACCCAGCCATTTTCCACACACTGCTCGAACAGGCTCATGGACAGATCCATGTCGGCGTCGGTAATGGCTTCGAATTCAACCAGCGCATAGAAATCAGCATTGCTCTCGAACGGTGCCGGCACATCACCACGGGCCAGCACTTTGCTCATGGCTTTGTCAGAGAAGAACTCAAACGCGGTCAGGTCCATGCTCGACTGGAACTGGTTGAGCACTTTCATGACGTCGTCCAGTTCCGGAATCGCCAGCACCAGCACGGTCAGATTTTTCGGCGGACGGGTCAGACGCATGGTCGCTTCGGTCACGAAGCCCAGCGTACCTTCAGCACCGATAAACAACTGACGCATATCGTAGCCGGTGTTGTTTTTCAGCAGATCTTTGTTCAGGCGCAGAATATCGCCTTTACCGGTCACCACAGTCAGACCAGCCACCCACTCGCGTGTCATCCCCCAACGGATCACTTTAATACCGCCGGCGTTGGTGCCGATGTTGCCACCAATCTGGCTGGAACCGGCTGACGCAAAATCGACTGGGTAGAACAAGCCCTGCTCTTCCGCGTAAGTCTGCAGCTGCTCAGTGATCACACCGGCACCACACTTCACGGTGCGGTCGACAGCGTTGAACTCAGAAATCTGGTTCATGTAATCGAACGCCACAACCACTTCGCCATTGGCCGCTACGGCACCCGCACTCAGACCGGTGCGACCACCGGACGGTACCAGTTGCAGACCGTGCTCGTTGGCCAGCAGAACGATGTCGCGCACCTGCTCGGTGGTTTTCGGAAACACAATGGCAGAAGGCTTCGGATCGTAAACCTTGGTCCAGTCTTTACCGAAGGTCTGCAGAGAATCAGCATCGGTACGAACCTTGTCGTTGCCAACAATGGCCGACAGGCGTTCGATCAGGGCGTCTTGGGTCAGGGCAGTCATGGGGAATCCGCTCAGATGAAAGCAATTCACCTCAAATTGAGTAATCTTCGTGATGAAAACCGGGTTTGAGGCTCACGTTAACAGGCCGGCTATGCTAGCATACGCGCCTTATTTTTCGGAGTGGTTTTCACTCCCGGTGACCCCGGCGTCTGTTTCCGCAGAATCTGTTTAGCGTATCTGCACCGGATCAGGCCACCGCACAGTTTTTACTACTGTCTTATAGGTACCACCATGGCCCATACGTCTCTGGATAAAAGCAAGATCAAGTTCCTTCTGCTGGAAGGTGTGCATCAGTCTGCTCTGGATACCCTGCACGCTGCTGGTTACACCAACATCGAATACCTGAAAACCTCGCTGCCGGACGCAGAACTGAAAGAGCGCATCAAAGACGCGCACTTTGTCGGTATCCGTTCCCGCACCCATCTGACGGACGAGATTTTTGAAGCGGCAGAAAAACTGATCGCCGTTGGCTGTTTCTGTATCGGTACCAACCAGGTCGACCTGAAAGCCGCCACCAAGCGTGGTGTTGCGGTATTCAACGCACCTTACTCCAACACCCGTTCCGTTGCAGAGCTGTCTCTGGCCGAAATCATCATGCTGATGCGCGGTATCCCTGAGCGTAACGCCCAGTGTCACCGTGGTGGCTGGAACAAGTCTGCCGACAACTCTTTCGAAATCCGTGGCAAGAAACTGGGTATCGTGGGTTACGGTTCCATCGGTACTCAGCTGTCTGTTATGGCAGAAAGCATGGGTATGGACGTGTACTTCTACGACGTAGTAACCAAACTGCCACTGGGTAACGCCAAGCAGGTTGGCAGCCTGAAAGAACTGCTGAATCTGGCCGACGTGGTATCCCTGCACGTACCGGAAACCATCGCTACCAAGTGGATGATGGGCCCGGAACAGTTCGGCTGGATGAAGCAAGGTTCTTACCTGCTGAACGCCTCCCGCGGCACTGTGGTTGATATCGACGCTCTGGCCGAAGCCATCCGCAGCAAGAAACTGCTGGGCGCTGCCATCGACGTATTCCCGGTTGAGCCACGCGCCAACGGCGAAGAGTTTGTAACTCCGCTGCGTGAGTTCGACAACGTGATCCTGACCCCGCACGTGGGTGGTTCTACCCTGGAAGCACAGGAAAACATCGGTAAGGAAGTGGGCGAGAAGCTGGCTCAGTACAGCGACAAAGGCACCACCACCTCTTCTGTGAACTTCCCGGAAGTGGCGCTGCCATCCAACCCGAACGTCCACCGCATCCTGCACATTCACCAGAACGTGCCGGGCGTGATGAATGCCATCAACAGCATCTTCGCCGAGAACAAGATCAACATCTCTGGTCAGTACCTGCAGACCGTGGAAGATGTCGGTTACGTGGTGATCGACGTTTCCAAAGATGCATCTGAACTGGCACTGGAAAAAATCAAACAGGTTGAAGGCACCATCCGTGCCCGCGTTCTGTACTGATTAATTCCGCTCCAATAAAAAAGGCAGCTCCGGCTGCCTTTTTTATTGCACGTCAATCACTGCAACTGCCCCAAGCACTTACCACGACAGGCGCCAGCCCAGACGATTCAGCCAGCGCGGCGAGCGCTCGTACAACACCTGCCCGGCCAGCGGGTTGTACTCAGATGAGACACTCCAGGTGCCAAATCCGGAGTTGAACGCCCAGCGGCCAAGCAGGGTTCTCTGCTCGTAACGCCCCTGAGGAGCACCTGCAGCAACGCTGTTTCGATTGATGTCCCACAGCAAACCCAGCATGGCTTCGCGGTTATCGTTCCTCTGAGACCAGCTCAGACGAAGACTGTTTTCCGCTCCAAGCTTAACCTCATTTTCGTTATTCACTGAACGGTCCTGCGCAAGCCAGCCCACGGCCAGATTCTGTCCATTAAAAGGCTGCCAGCTGACTTGCCCCTCAACCCCCCGCAGTGTCATCGACCCATGGTTATCTATGACGGTTTCCCTGAGCGTTATGTGGCTGCTGATCAGATCGAGAAGACGTTCCTGATAGAATTTGATATCCAGTTGAACCGCTGGGTCAGAGAGATACTGGAAGTAACCGATTTCGGCCGCCACGATTTCCTCATCCATCAGCTGATGCTTATAATCCGAGGCGCGGGCCCGATAGAAAAGACTGCCCTGCGACAGGCCAAGGTAATTGTCAGACAAGCCTCGCAGACGTACCTGAGCATCCAGATAGCGTTCCGCCAGATCCGGTGTCCGCCGGCTGCGGGCCACCTGAAAACGGATGCTTTGTTGCTGCCCCAGCAGATAGTTCAGACCCACCCGGGGTGAGTAGCGCACGTCTTCATCGGGGCGGTATTCGGCCATCAGTCCGAACGTGGTAATAAGCTCCGGCAGTGGCCGGTATTCAATGTTGGTGAACGCCAGCCATTGGGTTTCCCGTACACTACCGTTCATGTAAGTCTCTGAATTCACTTCGTCGCGACGGTAGCCGATGCCCTGCACACTGCGCAGCTGATCATTCCAGCGCACCGTGTCCTGCCATTCCAGATCCAGTCGCTGCTCATAGATATCAAGGTTGCCCTCGCCACAGGCAGACTCGGCAAGCCCATCCGCTGCAACTGCCGACGCAGCCACACGGCGCGCCAACTGATAATCGTCGTCATTGATGGCGACACCCCGGCTACGGAGCTGCAGCAGGAGACTCTCAAGCTCGGGCACGCTAATCAGCCCAGCCGCGAGCCCGCTGAAAAGTTGCGGCACGAGCACTTGCTGCTGATCCGTCAGCGAGCCGTTCTGCCATCCCAGCACGGCAAGGCCCAACACCTCCGCCAGATCAGGATTGCTCTGGTACAGCGCCGACATATCAGGATCGAGACTGACCGTCGGTACACAGGCCCCGAAACCGGATTCCGTATTGGTGGCATTCCAGTACGCCTGCAGCTGCCACTCATGACTGGCCGACTGCTGATGGCGCCAGCGCGTCCACAGCATGTCGTTTACAGCATCTTCCTGCGGAGAGGTTGTCTGAAAATTGGAGTCCGCGATCACATCACGCAACGTCCGTTCACGCCCGGCCTGCCAGCGCAGATAGTCGTCACCATCCAGCTGTACGGCTCCGGACCAGAACAGCCCGGCGCTCTGGCGAAAATCCGGAAATCCGCCCACATCACCGCTGTCGGCATGAAAGGTATTGTCTTCGCCTTCGTGTAACCCGTGCAGGCTGAGCGATTGTTGCCACTCGTTGCCCTGAAACGCCACCGAGGCATAACCGTGGCGTCGCTCCCCGGTGCCCGCTGTCAGGGCAACAACACCGGCTTCGGCATCGGCAGGGTGACGGGTAATGATGTGAATAACACCCTGAAAAGCGTTCATGCCATAGCTGGCGGCACTGGGACCACGGGTGATTTCAATGCGGGCGATGTCGTCCACCGCGATGTTGAGCTGATCCCAGTTCACATTGGCAAACGAGGCTTTATAAACAGAACGGCCATCCACCAGCACTTCGAGCCGGCGCGCCAGAATGCTTTCACCCGAGTGGTACACCACACTGCTGCTGTTGGTTGCCAGTTCCTGCGCGACAAACATTCCGGGCACAAAACGGAAGGCGGAGGCGATGTCTTTCACGCCCCAAAGGCGGAGCTGTTCAGCCGTAATGACGGTCACACTGGCGGGTACTTCCGCCAGCGGCTGTTGCAGACGCACCGGCGTCAGTACTTCGGGAATTTCCGGCTCAAAGAAATCGTCGGCCCATACCACTGACTGGCTGGCCAACGTCAGCAGCAGAAAACAGCCGCAGGCTGGTCGTTTCATGTTCATCCCTGACACGGATACGAGTGACCAATTACACAACAAGCGCCACGTTTTGAAAATGCGCCAGCCCGCTTTTTTGAACGACAGGCACAAAAAAGCCCCGACTCAGGCAGAGGCGGGGCTCTTTTGTGGTCAATTGCTGTGCGCTCAGTCCAGACGCATCTCAATACCAGCGGCGGCCATATGCTGCTTGGCCTGCTGCACTGTGTATTCCCCGAAGTGGAAAATACTGGCGGCCAGTACCGCATCCGCGCGGCCGATTTTTACGCCGTCGACCAGATGGTCGAGATTACCGACACCGCCGGAGGCGATGACCGGAATATTCACTGCATCAGCAATGGCACGGGTAACACCCAGATCGAAACCGGATTTCACACCGTCGCGATCCATGGAGGTCAGCAGGATTTCGCCAGCGCCGAACTGCTCCATTTTTGCCGCCCATTCCACGGCGTTAATGCCGGTTGGCTTACGACCGCCGTGGGTGAAAATTTCCCAGCGGCCATCGGCCACCTGCTTGGCATCGATCGCCACCACGATGCACTGTGCACCGAATTTATCGGAAGCAGCCTTCACGAAATCCGGGTTATACACAGCCGCCGAGTTGATCGACACCTTATCGGCACCGGCATTGAGCATACGACGGATGTCGTCGATTTCGCGGATACCACCACCCACAGTCAGCGGGATAAACACCTGCTCGGCAATGGCTTCAACCATGTGCACTGTGGTGTCGCGACCTTCGTGACTGGCAGTAATATCAAGGAACGTGATTTCGTCGGCGCCCTGATCGTTGTAACGCTTGGCGATTTCCACCGGATCACCGGCGTCGCGGATGCCGACAAAGTTCACGCCTTTTACTACGCGGCCTTTATCCACATCCAGACAGGGAATGATGCGTTTCGCGAGCGCCATATCAGGCTCCTGTTAACTCGTCGGCCAGCGTCTGTGCTTCGGCCACGTCCAGGGTGCCTTCATAGATGGCACGGCCGGTAATAGCGCCGAGAATACCCTGACCCGCCACTTTCGACAGCGCGCGGATATCTTCGATATTGGTTACACCACCGGAAGCGATCACCGGAATACCGCCTTCAACCGCCAGTTGCAGCGTGGCTTCGACGTTAACCCCCTGCATCATGCCGTCGCGGGCAATGTCGGTGTAAACAATAGAAGTCACACCGTCATCCCGGAACTGTTTGGCCAGATCAACCGCTTTAACAGTCGATACTTCAGCCCAGCCGTCGGTGGCAACAAAGCCATCCTGAGCATCCAGACCAACAATCACAGTACCCGGAAAGGCTTTGCAGGCTTCTTTTACAAACGCCGGCTCTTTAACCGCTTTGGTGCCGATGATCACATAGCTGACGCCAGCTTTGATGTAGTGCTCAATGGTTTCCAGGGTGCGGATACCGCCACCGATCTGAATCGGCAGGCCAGGGAAGGCTTTGGCAATGGCGGTCACGGCTTCGCCGTTCACCGGGGTTCCGGCAAACGCGCCGTTCAGGTCAACCAGATGCAGACGGCGGCAGCCGGCATCTACCCAGCGTTTCGCCATGGAAACCGGGTCGTCACCGAATACGGTGGAATCGTCCATACGGCCCTGACGCAGACGCACGCACTGACCATCTTTCAAATCAATCGCAGGAATTACCAGCATTGTTGTACCTTAAAACTGTTTCAGAAAATCAGGCCTGACCATCCCAGGCTAAGAAATTACGCAGCAGCGCGAGGCCGGCGTTGTGGCTTTTTTCCGGGTGGAATTGCACAGCAAAGACGTTGTCTTCGCCAATGGCGGCGGCGAAATCAACGCCGTAATGTCCGCGGCCTTTCACCTGTTCAGGCTTTTCTGCCTGCACGTAAAAGGAGTGCACAAAATAGAAGCGACTGCTGTCCGGAATACCGGCCCAGAGCGGATGCGCAACCTGAGACACCTGATTCCAGCCCATATGCGGCACTTTCAGGTGTTCACCGTTTTCAATCAGATCTTTGCCGAAGAAACGCACCGCACCCGGGAATAACCCCATGCAATCCACGCCACCGTTTTCTTCAGAAGAATTCATCATCGCCTGCATGCCGACACAGATACCCAGCAGAGGTTTGGTTTTACGCACCTCGGCCACCACCTGATCAATGCCCTGACGGCGGATTTCGGCCATGCAGTCGCGGATAGCGCCAACACCCGGTAGCACCACGTGGTCGGCTTTCAGAATGGTTTCCGGATCGCTGGTCACCAGCACATTGGTATCCGGCGCCACGGTCTGCAAAGCGCCGTGGGCCGAGTGCAGGTTGCCCATGCCATAGTCGATCACTGCACAGATTTTACTGCTCATGCACGTCTTTCCTTAAAATCCGTCAGGCCTTACAGGCAACCTTTGGTGGATGGCATTACGCCGGCCATACGCGGATCCAGCTCCAGCGCCATACGCAGGGCGCGGCCGAACGCTTTGAAAATGGTTTCGGCCTGATGGTGCGCATTGAAGCCTTTCAGGTTGTCGATGTGCAGGGTCACACCAGCGTGATTCACAAAGCCCTGGAAGAATTCCCAGAACAGCTGGGTATCCAGCTTGCCAATGGACGCGCGGGTAAATTCCACATTCATGTTCAGACCCGGACGGCCTGAGAAATCGATCACCACGCGTGACAGCGCCTCGTCCAGCGGCACATAAGAGTGGCCGTAACGCACGATGCCTTTTTTATCGCCAACCGCTTTGGCAAAGGCCTGACCCAGGGTGATACCAATGTCTTCCACACTGTGGTGGTCGTCGATGTGGTTGTCGCCTTTGCAGGTGATGTCGAGGTCGATCAGACCATGACGGGCAATCTGATCCAGCATGTGTTCCAGAAAAGGAACTCCGGTATCAAAGCGGGATTTACCGGTGCCATCAAGATTGATGGTCACGCTGATCTGGGTCTCCAGCGTATTACGCTCGACCGTGGCTGCGCGGGTCATGGGCTTGCTCCAACTCTCGCAAAATGGAAAGGAAAGCATTATAAAGCAAAGCGCCCAAGAAAGTAGGCCGTACTGCGACGGCCCAGCGTTTTAACAGCCCCGCAGTAACAGGCTGTACTTCCCACCGGGAGCCACCCGTGCCCGTAAGACTCGAACACATCCATCAGCCAACCGAGGCTGACTTCAACGACCTGAACAAAATCCACGCAGAAACGGCACCCGACGGCTTCCGTCCGGATGCGGCCTCTCTGCAGCAATTTCTGGCCGATGGTGGCTGGATCATGGCAGGCCGGTTCAACGACCGCATCATAGGGGCGGTGCTGGCCAAAGAAGGTGAACAGGGTGTCGTGATTTCTGACGCCGGCGTGCGCGCCATTACCCAACGCCGCGGCGTGATGCATCAGATGCTGCACCTGATGCAGCGCTGGGCCGATCAGCAACAGCAGAGCCTGCAGCTGGAGTCTGTGCCCGATTACCTGCAGGGCGCCCTGACGCGTCGCCACTTCCAACTGATAAACGGCATATTTATATACAATCCAGCATAAATGGCCGCATATGTTGCATGGATGCAACAAAATATTCACCCGCCCCCGCTTTTATTCATATTCCCCCCACGCCATACTGTGCCATCGGTTGAATATCCGGAGCCTTATAACTATGAGAATCGCGCTGCAGTCCGTGTCTGCATTCGTCCTGTTTCTGACCGCACTGGTGCTGGGTTCAGCCGCCATGGCCGCTGAAGCAAAAGCCCCGAAAGACGTTGTCACGGACGCTACCTACGGCATCATTGCTGAACTGAACAAACTGACCCCGGAAGAACGCACCGAAACGGAAGTGCGTCGTCTGGTAGAAACCTACATTGTGCCGGCCATCGATCAGGAAAAGATCGCCATGGGCGCACTGGGCAAGTACTGGCGCCGTGCCACCCCGGAACAGCGCTCGGCCTTTATTGAACGTTTCCGTGAACGTCAGATCCGCACCTACGCCGGCGCGTTCAAGGCGTTCAACGGCGAGCAGTTCGTGTTTGAAGACCCGCTGCTGAACGACACCAACGACAAAGCACTGGTGAAAGGCACCCTGAAGCAGAACAACGGCCAGACGGTGCCTGTCGATTTCCGTCTGTACTTCGACAAAGACACCAACAGCTGGCGCATCTACGACGCCGTGATTGCCGGCCTCGGCATGGTGAAAACCTACCGCGACCAGCTGAGCGAGCGTCTGCAGAACATCAGCATGAATGATCTGCTTGCGGAACTTTCCGCCGAGGATGTGAACAAATAAGACAGCAACTCTCTCCTTGCTGTTTTCCTCCCCCTTCCGACTGGCCCTTGTGGCCAGTTTTTTTTGCCTCAAACCTGACAACAGGGCCCGGACTTCCTAATCTTATAAAGTGATCAGCACCACAGGCTGCACCGCTTTCCGGATGCTGTGCTTGCATGGTGGGCGGCGGATTGCCACTATCAACCGTTCAGTTGTAACCATCTGCAGGATTCCATGACCAGCATTCAAGCCCGCGTTTGGCGCTTTATCTCCTTGCTGATTTCAGCACCGCCCGTGGCAGATACCCGTCATGATTAACATGCTCCGCGCCCAGACCCTGCGCCGCAAGCTGCTGATCATCGTCCTGATCATCACCGGCCTGACGCTGGTTTCATCCAATATGGCGTTCATCTCGCTGGAGTATTACCTCGCCCGTCAGGACGTGCAGAAGAAGATGGCGGTGCTCGGCGAAGTGATCGCCGGCCGGGCCACTGCCGCCCTCACCTTCAGCGACTACGACCTGCTGACCACCAACCTGAACACCCTGAAGGCCGACAGCAGCGTCATCCGCGGCTGTATTTATGCCGATCCTCAGACACTGGCGGCCAGCTATATTGCCGGCGACGAAACCCAGCCGTGTCCGAAGCAGCTGCACATACTGCAAACCAACAGTAACGTGAACTTCAGTCAGTTCTTTCCGATCCTGCTCGACGAAACCCCGATCGGCACGCTGTACATCGAGATCAGCCACAAAGACCTGATGCAGCGCATCAGCCAGTTCCTGATCTTTTCCGGTCTGATTCTGCTGGCGGCGGTGATTCTCTCGGTGCTTCTGGCCACCCGGCTGCAGGAAGTGGTGGCGCGTCCGATGCGCGATCTGAGCAACACCCTGCGTCACATCATGCTGCGCAAGGACTATTCGATCCGCGCCGACAAAGAGAATCACGACGAACTGGGCGATCTGGTCGACCTGTTCAATGGCCTGCTGCGCACGGTGGAAGAAGAAAACGCCTCGCTGAAAACCAGCGAAGAGCGCTTCCGCAAACTCACCGCGCTGTCGCCGGTCGGTATTTTTCAGGTCGATCCGAAACAGCGCCTGCAATACGTTAACCAGCGCTGGCGTGATATTCACGGTGTGCAGGATGAAATGCCCGGCCTGCAGGAATGGTTTGCCCGCATTCATCCCGATGATCTGGCCGCTACCCAACAGGCGTGGAACCGTCTGGTCTGTGAGCAGGAAAGCGTGGCGCTCGAGCTGCGTCTGCTGCGCCGCGACCAGAGCCCGATCTGGATTCAGCTGCTGGCCAGTGCCCTGCACGACCGCAACGGCGAACTGCTCGGCTACCTGGGTGCCATCTCTGATATTTCCGAACTGAAAGCCGCGCAGATCCAGATGGAAACGCTGGCCTTCTACGACCCGCTGACCGGTCTGGCCAACCGCCGTCTGTTCCGTAACCGCCTCGAAAAAGCGGTTAAAAGTGTATTGCGCTCCGGCTCGTCGATGGCGCTGATGTTCCTCGATATGGACCAGTTCAAGCGCGTAAACGACACCCTGGGTCACGACGCCGGCGATATTCTGCTGAAAGAAGTGGCCAACCGCCTGAGCAACACGGTGCGCGAAAACGACACCGTATCGCGCATCGGCGGTGACGAGTTCACCATTCTGCTCACCGACGTGCACCACACCTCCGACGTTTTAGTGGTCGCCGAGAAGCTGCTGTACGCCATGGCCAAGCCGATCCGCATCAAGGGTCAGGACATAGTCACCACCGTCAGTATCGGTATTACCCTGACGCCGGAAGATTCCACCGACGCCAATACCCTGATGAAAAACGCCGACCTGGCCATGTACCGCGCCAAAGAACTCGGCCGCAATAACTTCCAGTTTTTCTCCGAGGACATGAACCACTCCATCCTCGAACACCTGTCGCTGGAAAAAGAAATCAACGAGGCCATCGCCCGTCAGCAGTTCAGCCTGGTGTTCCAGCCGAAAATCAGCCTGTTCGATTTCGGCATTACCGGGGTCGAAACCCTGATCCGCTGGCAGCATCCGGAAAAAGGCATGATCACGCCCGACCGCTTTATTCCGGTGGCGGAAGAAACCGGCCAGATTCTTGAGATCGGCAGCTGGGTGCTGGAACAGAGCTGCCGCCAGATCAGCTCACTGATCCGCAGCCGGGTACTGCCAGCCAATGCCAAAGTGGCAGTTAACCTGTCGGCCCGTCAGTTCACCGACCCGTACCTGCTGCAGCGCATCCGCAACGTGCTGGAAATCACCGCCATTCCGCCTCAGTGTCTGGAGCTGGAGATCACCGAAAGCACCCTGATGGAAGACGTGGAATCGGCGATTCAGATCATGCAGGAAATCAAGAAAACCGGCGTCACCATCGCCATCGACGACTTCGGTACCGGCTACTCGTCACTGGCGTACATCAAGCGTTTCCCGATCGACGTACTCAAAGTCGACCGCTCGTTCGTGATGGATATTCCCGGCGACAAAAACGACATGGCCATCACCGCTGCGGTGATTGCCATGGCGCATAAACTGTCGCTGACTGTGGTGGCCGAAGGTGTGGAAACTCAGGAGCAGCTGCAGTTCCTGCGGCAGAACAACTGCGACGAAGGACAGGGTTACCTGTTCAGCCGGCCGCTGTCGCTGGGCCAGCTGCATCAGTTCCTGAGCGAAAGCGACCGCCTGCGCGAATCCGATACCCGTCAGGTGCAATGACGTATACTGTCGCCCCCTGATCCCGAACGGACATCATGAGCAAGGCGTTTACCTTCAGCGAAGCCGTGCTGAACTGGTACCACCAGCACGGCCGTAAAGACCTCCCCTGGCAGCAGGCTATTTCCCCCTACCGCGTGTGGGTGTCTGAAATCATGCTGCAGCAGACTCAGGTCACCACGGTTATCCCCTACTTTGAGCGCTTTATGCAGCGCTTCCCGGATGTACAGTCGCTGGCCTCCGCCGAGCAAGACGACGTTCTGCACCTGTGGACCGGGCTCGGCTATTACGCCCGCGGCCGTAATTTGCACGCCTGCGCCAAGCGCATCGTCAGCGATCTTAATGGCGAATTTCCGCGCTCGGTGGAGCAGCTCAGCGAACTGCCCGGCATCGGCCGCTCTACTGCCGCCGCCATCGCCTCCATCAGCATGGGCATTAACGCCCCGATTCTGGATGGCAACGTCAAACGAGTCCTGACCCGCTTCTTCGCCATCGACGGCTGGCCGGGTGAACTCAAGGTTCAGAACCGGCTGTGGACGCTGGCCGAAGAGCTGACGCCCGATCACAGCTCCCGCGAATATACTCAGGCCATGATGGACCTGGGCGCCACCCTGTGCACACGCAGCAAACCCGCCTGCGGCATCTGCCCGTTACAGCCACAATGCGCGGGCCTGCAGACCGGCAAGCCAACCCAGTTCCCGAACAGTAAGCCGAAAAAAGAGAAGCCGGTAAAAAGCACACTGCTGCTGATGGTGCGCAATCCCGATGGCCAATATCTGCTGCTGCAACGCCCGCAGCAGGGCATCTGGGGTGGTTTGTGGAGTTTTCCCGAGGCCGAAGACGCCGGTTCCGCCGAACGCTGGCTGACACAAACCCTGCCGGGCGTTCACTGGCGCAGCGAATGGCTGACCGCCTTCCGCCACACCTTCAGTCACTACCATCTGGATATTCAGCCACTGGTGTTCCACCTGCATGCACAGCCGTCGGCGGTGCGCGAAGCGCCTGACACCACACACTGGTATGATCCCGACCGCCCCAGCACCCTCGGACTGGCGGCACCTGTTAAAATGCTGCTCGACCGCCACAGCGCTGAGGACCTGCTATGACCCGCACCGTATTCTGCAAAAAGTACCAGCAAGAACTGGAAGGCCTGAGTGCCGCGCCATTCCCCGGCCCCAAAGGTGAAGACATCTACCTGAACGTGTCAGCCAAAGCCTGGGGCGAATGGACCGAGCACCAGACCCGCCTGATCAACGAGAAACACCTGAACATGATGGACATGCAGGCGCGCAAATATCTGACCGAACAGCGCGACCTTTTCTTCAGTGGTGAGGCCTTCGACAAAGCCGAAGGCTATGTGCCTGAAAATAAAGATAAATAATTTGAAACAGGCGCTTGACACCTGAAAGCGTTACGGGTTTAATACGCGCCACTCGACGAACACAAGATTGTGTCGAAGAGACGCCCAGATAGCTCAGTCGGTAGAGCAGGGGATTGAAAATCCCCGTGTCGGTGGTTCGATTCCGCCTCTGGGCACCACCAAATTCGAAAGGCCCGTACAGAAATGTACGGGCTTTTTTATTGCCTGCTATTTTTTATGTCTGTTGTTCAGGCGTCATCTCACGAGTTCGATTCACAAGACAACATTGTCGAACAGCAGAAACAAAAAAGCCCGCTTACGCGGGCTTTGTCGTAGCAGGATCTACCCTGCTTTCTATCAGACTCAGCTGATAATGATGAACGCGACGATGAACAAAAACAGGCTGCTGACCAGCGCGGCTGCAATGTGGATATGCAGCATCTGATTCTCACTGAGATCCTCTTTCTCCGGACCAAGCTCGTATAATTTCACGCCAGTCACTCCGAATGACCTTTAATGTCGTAATTTTAGAACAACATTGAACGGCTGTTCTGCCATTAGGAGTGATTTTTGTTGTTATTTTGTACGGGTTCTGTAACCCAGGCCTAACAGGTCAGCCGAACAGAAAATGCTCTACCGCATTGATCTGATCGCGGGCCATCAGCATAGGCGCATGGCCGATGCCGGGAAATTCGACCAACTGGGTATCCGGCCGTTGCAGCATGCTGCGCGCCGTGCCGGCCAGCAACAGGTCGGATTCACCACCGCGAATCACCAGCACAGGACAAGTCACTGCGTTCCACACAACGCTCAGGTCGATATCACCGGTTACCAGCGCAAAACCTTCGGCAATCGCCGGGTCGTAGCGCAGCCGTAACTGGCCTTCGCAGGGTTCGGTACCATGCTCGGCCAGATGACGCCACTGATCGTCCGTAAGCGGACCAAAGGGCGCCGCAACCACCCGCAGAAAGGCCTCCGCCGATGCAACCGAATCGAACAGTGGCGCCTTGCCAACGTACTGACCCAAACGCGCCAGCGCGGCATAGGGAATAAAAGGACCGACGTCGTTCATCACCAACCGGCGGATCATGCTGTCGGGCTGCGCAGCGAGCATCATGCCGATCAGCCCACCCATGGAGGTACCGACCCAATCACAGTCGTTGAGGCCTGTCTGGGCCGCCAGAGTCAGCAGCAGTTGCTGCATCTGCGCCAGATACAGGGGGTAGCCATAGAGCGCCGACTGAACCAGCCAGTCGCTGTCACCGCGCCCGAGCACATCCGGGCAGATCACCAGATACTCACCCGCCAGCCGCTCCGCCAGCGCGTCGAAATCGCGGCTGTTGCGGGTCAGGCCGTGCACGCAGATCAGCAGGCGCGTTGGTGTCTGCGTTGTGTCCGTCCAGCGCTGATACGCCATGCGCCGCGGCCCTTCCGGGGTCACCACCTGCAGGTACTCGGTACTTCGTTCCACACTCATAACATCTCCGGACTCCTTGCCCACCGATCAGCGGCGCTGCTGCACCCGAGCCAGCACCTGCGCGTATGGCCAGTGCTCCAGCTGCCCCATGGCACCCAGAGCACGGGCTTTGACCTTGCTCAGCCAGGGCACATGAATACCACATAAATACCGGGTTAACAGCTCGTCGCTGGCCGGCTGCCCGAAGGCGCCCTGAATGGCCTGCTCCAGCGGCGCGCACAGGGGCGCGATATCCAGCGTCAGTGCGGGCTGCTGAGCAGCGTCCGGCCAGGGCACAAACTGACCGCGACAGACTGAACAATGCCCGCAGTCGCTGTCGAGCGGCTGGGCAAAATAGGCGGCCAGCTGACGGCTTAAGCAACGCGGCTGGCGGAACAGATCGAGCATGGCGTGAATACGCGCGATCTCACTCTGCTGCTTGTGCAGAAAATGCTGATACAGCTCACCGGCGAGTTGCGGATTCATCAGCGCCGCTTCATGCACGCGGTAGACGTCGGTCATCTGCTTGCTTTCAAGCTGCAGCCAGCCGCGCTCCTGGCAGAACTCCAGTGCGCTCAGCGCGCGCACGCGCACCGGCACATCAGCGGCCGGCAGCGCTTTTTCCAGCGCCTCGGTATTTAAGCTGTACCACACCCGGCCTTTATCGCAGCTGCCGAGCAGGGTCTGCAAAAAGCCCTGTTGTTCCGGCTGAAAATGCGCCAGCAATTCCCCCTCAGTGACCGCCAGCCGGAATTTGTATTCGGCAAAATAGCTGTACAACGAGGTCAGCACACCGCGCATTTCCAGATTCACCAGCAGGGTTTTCAGCGGCAACAGGCGGACATTGCTGGCGGCCGACAGCGGTGTCATCAGCACTTCCCATTGCCCGCCGCTCTGCTGCGCACGGATGGTATCCAGCACCATGCCGATGCTGCCCTGCTCCGGCGTGTCGCCGTAGACAAAATTCTCGAGCACGGTCAGGCCGGAATCGTCGCCCAGCATAATGCAGTCCGACGCCTTGCCGTCGCGTCCGGCACGGCCGATTTCCTGACTGTAATTTTCGATGGATTTCGGCAGGTCGTAATGAATCACCTGACGGATATTGCTTTTATCGACGCCCATACCGAAGGCAATGGTGGCGACAATAACCGGGGTTTTTCCGGTCATAAAACGCTGCTGAATGCCTTCACGCGCACCGCTTTCCAGACCGGCGTGATAGGCCTCGACCGCAAAGGGTAAACGCCGGTTTAATTCGCTGGCGATTTCCTCGGCCGTGGCCTGCAGCGTGACGTACACAATGGCGGCAAAATCCTGCTGTTTTTCCGCACATTTCTGCGCCAGATAATTCAGCCACACCGCGCATTTTTCCAGCCGCTGCGCCGGCGCCGTCGGCTGCGCTAACAGGCGTAAATTCGGCCGGTAAAAACCGGTGCACACCACGTGCTGCGGCGCGATGGCAAAATGGCGGCGCATATCATCAATAACCGCTGTCGTGGCGGTGGCCGTCAGCAGCAAGACCTGCGGAATGCGGAAATCGCGGCAGTAATCGGGCAGCTTTAAATAATCCGGGCGGAAATTGTGGCCCCATTCGGAAATGCAGTGCGCTTCGTCCACCACCAGCAATGAGATGGGCACCTGCGCGATAAACTGTCGGAAGCGTTCGTTCTTCAGACGCTCGACCGACACCATCAGAATTTTCACCGTGCCGCTGCGCACGCCGTTCATCACCTCCTGCGTTTCGTCGCGGCTCTGGGTCGAGTCGATGGTCGCGGCGGCAATGCCTTTGCCGCGTAAAAACTGCACCTGATCCTGCATCAGGGCTAACAGAGGCGAAATCACCAGCGTTAAATGCGGCAGCATCAGCGCCGGCAGCTGATAGCACAGAGATTTACCGGAACCGGTCGGGAAAATCGCCGCCGCCGAATGACCGCTGAGCAGGGCCTCCACTACCGGCTGCTGACCCGGGCGCAGTGCGTTAAATCCAAAGTGCTGTTGCAGCACAGGCTGCCAGTCGTGCGTGGTTGTCATTGGCATCATCCGTTATGCCCGCTTACGAGCAGCGCAGTTGTTGACGAAACGCGAGCGGGCTCATGGCGCGCCAGCGGCGGAAAGCACGGGAAAACGTGCCCTGATTGCGGTAGCCGAGCAGCATAGACACTTCCAGCAGGCTCAGACTGTGGTCGGCCAGATACTGACAGGCCAGTTGTTCACGGGTGCGGTCGAGCAGCGCTTTCCAGGTCAGCTGCTTGGCATCGAGCCGCCGCTGCAGCGTGCGCACCGAACAGAACAGGCGCGGCGCCAGTGACTCGATGGTCGCTTCGCCCTCGGGCAGCACGCGTACCAGCTCGGCCTGCAGCTGCCGCAGAAATTCATCCGATTCGGGCACTGCCCGCAGCATGGACGACGCCTGTTCTTCCAGCAAGCCGCGCAGGCCCGGTTCGCCGCGCATTAACGGCAGGGTCAGCACCGACGCGGCAAACACCAACCGGATCTGCGGCTGACCGAACAGCACAGGACAGCCGAAAAATGCCTCCAGTGCCTGCCGGCGCTGCGCATCCGGCTGATGATGAAAATGCACGCTCAGCAGCGGCACATCGCGCACCAGGTGCTGACGGGTAATGGCCACCAGCGCGGCGATGGCCACTTCCTCTACCTGCGCCATGGCCGGTAACGGCTGCCAGCGAATGGACACGCACGGCGTATTGTCCTGCGCTTCAGCGCTGATCTGAGCGATCGACGCCCCGTAAAACAACTGCTCAAAGCGCTGATAACTCAACAGCGCCTGCCCAAGATTGTCGCAGGCCGCCGCCAGATAGCCGAGCACGCCGGTGTGGGCCAGCGTCACCAGTGAGGCCAGATCAAGCGTTGGCGCCCGGTCTTGCGGACGCAGGGCAAAGGCCTGCTCCAGCATGCGCGACCAGTCGGCGATGGGCACGTTGTCGGTCGGGCTGTAAGCCGCCACCGCCGCACGCAGCGCCGGCGCCTCGGCACCGACCCGGTCAAGCCAGTCGGTCAGCAGGCGGATCCAGCTGCCGGTTACGCGGATAATGCCGGCGGATTGAAGGGTTGGCATGAAATGCTAAAAACCTGGCACGTAAGCGTCATAAGAGTGGCCAGTTTCCCGGTAGATTGCAGACCCTGTCAAACCACCCGGAGAAAAAGATGGAAGACTTCTTACACGCTCTGTTGTTCATCGTGCTGGCCGGACCTGTGTTCTTTGCCGTGATGTTTGCCGAACGCGCCTGGCTGATCCGCCACGGCCGCGCCGACGCCTACGACCTGAAAGAATCGCTGGCCAACATCGGCACCGGCCTGATCTACAAAGTGCTGGATGCGTTGTCGGTGATTTTTATTGCCTCGACCGTGTATCTGGCCGTGCACGCCATTGGCCTGCAGTGGCAGTCACCATCGCCGTGGCTGAATTTCCTGCTGCTGATGCTGCTGATTGATTTCAGCTTTTACTGGGTACACCGCTTTATGCACACCGTGCGTTACGGCTGGGCCGGACATTGGGTGCACCACAGTTCAGAACGCTTTAATTTTTCCACCGCCCTGCGCCAGACGCCGGTGGTGTCGTTCAACGGCATTATGCTGGTCGCCATGCTGCCGGCGGCACTGGTGGGCTTCAGCCTGCAGCACGCGGTGATCGCGCTGGAACTGAATCTGTTTTTTCAGTTTTTTGTGCACACCGAAGTGGTGCGTAAACTGCCGCGCTGGTCTGAATGGGTATTTAATACGCCGTCGCATCATCGCGTGCATCACGGCAGCAACCCGAAACAGATCGACACCAATTTCGCCGGCATGCTTATTATCTGGGACCGTTTATTCGGAACCTTTGTCGATGAGAAAGACGCCGGTGAAATCCGCTACGGTGTGAATTTCCGCCCGGCCACCACCCTCAACCCGCTGCGGCTGGTGATCGCGGAATTCGTCAGCATGTGGCGCGATGTTGTGCATTACCGCGATATCCGCATTCTGTGGAAACACCCGTCGTGGGTGGAAGAAGTGTACGGCCGTAACCGCAGTTAAAGCGGAAAAGCGGAAAAGCGCCCATAAAAAAACGCCTCAGATGAGGCGTTTTTTTATTTATTTCTTCAGCGGCTCTTTCACCACCAGCGGGCTGATGCTGCGCTCGGCGAGAATGTCCTGCGCCTTGTTCATTTTCGAGCGGTCCGTGAAAGGACCAACAAACACCCGGTGCCAGGTGGTGCCGTTCACCGTGCTTTCCTGACGGTAGGCGGTTAACCCTTCGAGCAGCAGACTGGCGCGCATGCGTTCGGCATCTTCAGCATTGCGGAATGAACCGGCCTGCAGACGATACTGATAAGTCTCGTTGTCTTTTGGCGTCGAATGATAGGCATCCACTTCCGGTACTTCGACCGTCTGCTTTTCCAGCAGCTTGTAGAATTCGTAGCTCTGCTTATCGACCTGCCTGGCGGTTTCTTCTTTGGCTTTTTCCACACCCTGCTGCAGCACTTTGCGCGCGTCGCCTTTTACCGCATCCAGCTCGTCGCCGGACGGAATGGTGGATAAAAACAGAATAAAACCGATAAAAGCCACGGCCAGAGTTGGGGTGGTGATCCAGACCCACTTCGGAATATGGCTTGAGCTGTCTGACATGCTGCTACCTGCAATGAATGATGAAAGCGGAGTTCAGTTCAGGGAATTCAGAGGCAAGGCCCGGAGAACCCGGGCCAGACTTTAACGCATTTTGGCCGCCAAAGTAGCGGCCATTCGTTACATTTCTTCCGGACTTGAGACGCCCAGCAGATTCAGACCATTGCTGATCACCTGACGCACGGCTTCGGCCAGCGCCAGACGGCCGTTACGCAGGGCTTCGTCTTCAACCAGGGTTTTCTCAGAGTTGTACCAGGCGTGGAAATCGCCGGCCAGCTCACGCAGGTAAGTCGCGACCATGTGCGGCTCGTTATTGTTGGCGGCGTTTTTCACCACCTCAGGGAAACGGCCCAGTTTCACAATCAGTTCTTTTTCGGATTCCAGCTCCAGCGCGCTCAGTGACGCCAGACCCGCTTCCACATTCCAGCTCTGACCGGCTTCGGCCAGCTTGCGGAAAATAGAGCACACACGGGCGTGGGCGTACTGGATGTAGTACACCGGGTTATCGGACGACTGCGAACGCGCCAGATCGATATCGAAGGTCAGCTGGCTGTCGGCTTTACGCGCGGCCAGGAAGTAACGGGTCGCATCACGGCCCACTTCGTCGATCAGGTCGCGCAGGGTGACGTAACTGCCGGCACGCTTGGAGATTTTCACCTCTTCGCCGCTGCGCATTACGGTTACCATCTGGTGCAGCACGTAGTCAGGCCAGCCCTGTGGGATACCGGTATTCAGCGCCTGCAGACCGGCACGCACACGGGTGATGGTGCTGTGGTGGTCTGCGCCCTGTTCGTTCACCACGCGGGTGAAGCCACGGTTCCATTTGTCGAGGTGGTAGGCCACGTCCGGTACGAAATAGGTGTAGCCGCCGTCGGTTTTACGCATCACGCGGTCTTTGTCGTCACCGAAGTCGGTGGTGCGCAGCCACAGGGCGCCGCCGTCTTCGTAGGTGTAGCCGTTGGCGATCAGGCGCTGTACCGCGTCTTCGACTTTGCCATCGCTGTACAGGGAGGATTCGAGGAAATACACATCGAAGTCCACGGCGAAGGCTTTCAGATCCAGATCCTGTTCACGACGCAGATAAGCCACGGCGAAGTGACGGATGGCGTCCAGATCGTCGGCGTCTTTGGCGCCCGTGTAGCTCTGGTCAGCGGATTCGACGGTGTCGCCGTTCATGTAGCTGGTCGCCAGATCGACGATGTAATCGCCACGGTAGCCGTCTTCCGGCCAGCCTGCGTCGTCCGGGGTCAGACCTTTGCAACGCGCCTGTACCGACAGCGCCAGATTGTTGATCTGCGCACCGGCGTCGTTGTAATAAAACTCACGGGTCACTTCCCAGCCGGTGGCTTCCAGCAGACGACAGATACAGTCGCCCACCGCGGCACCACGGCCGTGACCAATGTGCAGCGGGCCGGTCGGGTTAGCGGATACGAATTCCACCTGCACTTTGCGGCCAGCGCCATCGTTGTTGCGGCCGTAGGTGTCTTTCTGTTCCAGAACGGCTTTTACCAGGCTCGCGGTCGAGGCGTCGCTCAGGTAGAAGTTAATAAAACCAGGACCGGCGATTTCCACCTTGGCCACCAGATTATTGACCGGCAGCGCATCCACCAGCGCCTGCGCCAGTTCACGCGGATTCTTACCGGCGGGTTTCGCCAGCATCATCGCCAGATTGGTAGCGAGGTCGCCGTGGGCCTTGTCGCGGGTGTTTTCGATCTGGATACGGGGTTCGAGATCGGCGGGAAGGGCTCCCTGACTCTTAAGAGCGGTAACAGCGGCAGACAGCAGCTCGGCAATTTGCGGTTTCATAGGGGAAATCAGACCTGATCAGGATGTGTTCAGTTATGCATTCGGAAGGCGCGGGATTATCGCAAAAATGGCCCGGCGGGTGAAGCAAACAAACCGGAGGGCAAACCACGGCCACTGTGCACAAAGGGCGGTTATGCAGACCCTGTCCAGAGATAACCCACAAAGTTATCCACAAACAAAGAACAAGCACTTAGCATCGCTTTCTAAGGACATAACACAGAAAGATGCGATACCCAACTGATTTAAATACAAAAAATCACTTGCCAACCCTTGCCACGGCTGACCTCAGCCGGCGAAGCAAACGGGCGTTTAAAAATTCACCGATCTGAGCACGACGCCCGCATAGCAGGCGATTCAGCACCTTACCCAAAAGTTTTCCAGAAAGTTATCCACAGAAATCTTGGATAAAAACCACAATAACGTTTCACTCACCGCTCAGACTCTGAGCAGAAAGGCACACAAGGCTTCACAGAAAGACACGCAGCGCGTTTGAGCGGGCACAAAAAAAGGCGCCGCAGCGCCTTTTTTCACATCACAGCACTTACACCAGTGCGGCGATCTCAGCCGACGCTGATTCCAGCGCCTTGCCTTTCACTTCGTCGCCCATGTTCAGGCCTTCGGCGTGAATCATGGTCACATCGGACAGACCAATGAAGCCCAGAATGGTCTTGATGAACGGGGTCTGGCTGTCCAGTGGGGTGTCTTTGTAGAAACCACCGCGGGCGGTGATCACGTACACAGGCTTGGATTCCAGCAGGCCTACCGGGCCGGTTTCAGTGTACTTGAAGGTCACACCGGCGCGGCACAGGTGATCCAGGTAAGACTTCAGCTGCGCCGGAATGGTGAAGTTGTACATCGGCATACCGAGAACAATGGCGTCGGCGTCTTTGATTTCCTGAATCAGGGCGTCGGAGTAAGCCACCACTTCGTTCTGCTCTGCGGTGCGGCTTTCGGCCGGCGTGAACAGCGCGCTGACACGGGCAGCGTCCAGATACGGTGGCACATCGGTGGCCAGATCACGCACAACAACGGCGGCGTTGTCGTGGCTTTCTTTCCAGCGGTTAATGAATTGCTCAGCCAGCTGACTGGACTGGCCGTGGTCACCAAAGATACTGCCTTTTACATAAAGAAGGGTCGCCATTGGAATTCTCCGTCAGTGCGTTGGAATATGGTGACCATGATGCGCTTCGGAAAAACCGTAAAAAATCTCAAAAAATGGAAGTTCTTGTTCTAATTTTTCGTTTAATCAGCGCCAGACGGCCCGAACGGAATATCACAAAACCCGCTCAGACCACCTTCACCAGCTTGCCCTTCTCCCAGCCCAGCCGCCCGGTGGCGACCTTCTGCCGCTGAATACCGGCCACCGGCGCCAGCATAAACAAATCGCCATTGCGCCCGGTGAGCGCGCGCGGCACGCCGCGGCTTTTCGCCAGTTCGGCGTGCGCACGCATGTGTTCGTCTTCGCCGTGCACCGGAATTGAGATTTCAGGCTGCACCCAGGAATACAGGGTTTCCAGTTCGCGCTGGGCCGGGTGGCCCGAGGCATGAATCGGCAGTGTCGCGTTATCTACAGTAATCACTTCCACGCCCAATGCCTGCAGCTGCTGAATCAGACCACCAATGGCTTCTTCGTTACCCGGAATCGGACGCGCACTGAAAATCACCCGGTCGCCGGGCTCCAGCTCAAAATCGGGGTGCGTGCCCGACGCCAGACGGCGCAGCGCGGTACGCGGTTCGCCCTGACTGCCGGTGGCCACTGCCAGCACTTCATGGCGCGGCAGATAACCCAGATGCCCGGTATCCACAGTGCCGGCACTGTAAGGCCAGACGCCGGCGCGCTTACCGCACTGGAACATATTCACCAGCGAGCGCCCGTACAGCCCCATATAACGGCCGGTGTCGTCGGCGATGTGCGACAGCGTCAGCAGGCGGGCAATATTGCTGCCGAAGCAAGTCACAATCACTCGCCCCGGCGCACTTTCGATGTAATGACGCAGGCCTGCGTATAAATCGGCTTCCGACGCCGAGTGACCATTCACTGTGGCGTTGGTGGAATCGCACACCATGGCGCGCACGCCTTCGGCCGCCAGCCGGGTGAAGGTTTCTTCTTTATAGCCGTGGCCCACCAGTGGATCGGGGTCGAGCTTCCAGTCGCCGGTATGGAACACATTACCCGCCGGGGTGCGGATCATCAGCGCATTCGGGTCGGGAATGGAGTGAGTCAGCGCTAACCACTGCACATCAAACGGGCCGATCTGCAGACGCTCGCCGGTCTCGGGCACAATGATTTTTACCCGATGCAGCAAGGCGTGTTCGGCCAGCTTTTTCTTCAGCACCTCGGCGGTAAAACGCGTGCAGTACACAGGGCAACGCAACTGTTCCCACAGGTAAGGCACCGCGCCGATATGGTCTTCGTGGGCGTGAGTAATAATCAGCCCGGCCAGACGGTCGCGGCGTTCGGCGATAAAAGAGGGGTCCGGCATCTGGATTTCCGGCTCACCGGAATGATGACGGGTGCCATCGGCGCTGACGCGTCCCGGCTTGGGGAAGGTGACACCGCAATCGACCATCAGCCACTGGCCGTCATGACCGTAGAGGTTCATGTTCATGCCGATCTCGCCGGTACCGCCAAGGGGAAGAAACAACAGATCCTGAGCTGTGGGCGTCATGACAAATCCGGGCATGGTTCGCGGTGGAGGAAGGCGCAGTATACCCGCCTGTGCGGCACGGCCGTCAGTGAATTACGCGCTGAAATAATGCGTTCACAAAGAGCCCCTTGTTCCGTCAGGCCGGCACAGCCAGAATCAGCGCCTTTTTGCTGATGCCGGATACCCCATTGAGCCCGACCCCGTCCCTGAATGCGCTGGTGCTGCGCACATCCCTGCCCGTGCTGTTTGGCTATGTGCCACTGGGCGCCGCCTTTGGCGTGCTGTTTGCGGAACTGGGTTATCACTGGTCGTTTGCCACCCTGATGTCGCTGACGGTGTACGCCGGCGCCGCACAATTTCTGGCGGTCGGCTTGCTCGCCAATCACGCCGGACTGATGGAAATTGCCGTGGCGACCTTTCTGCTCAATGCCCGTCATATTTTTTATGGTCTGTCGGCCATGAGCCAGCTGCAGAGCAAAGGCGTCCGCCGGCTGTATCAGATATTCAGCCTGACCGATGAAACCTACTCGCTGCTAACCTCCACCCGCTTGCCTGACGGCGTCAGCAAAGCTGGTTTTCAGCTGCGACTGGCGGCCGTGCACCAGATTTACTGGGTTGCCGGCAGCACCCTCGGCGCCTGGCTGGGCAGCCAGCTGAGCTTCCCCACTGATGGCATCGCCTTTGTACTACCCGCCCTGTTTATGGTGCTGACCATCGAACAGTACAAACACCTGCGCGATGTACGCCCCTTTATTGCCGCGCTGGTCATAGGGCTCGGCACCCTGTTGCTGATCAGCCGTGATCAGGTGCTGCTGATCGCCATTCTCATGAGTCTGAGCGTATTACTGCTGCAATACGCCGCGCGCAGCACCCGCCTGAGCCGACGCGCAGCGGCACCCGCGGAGCGCCAGCCATGAACGACAACCTGCTGTACCTGACGCTGGCCATCGCCGTGATGGCCGCCGTGACCTTCCTCACCCGCGTACTGCCATTTGTGGTGCTGTATAAAGTGGCGCACCACCCACTGCTGGAACATCTGGGCCGCTATTTACCGCCCATGGTGATGGTGCTGTTGCTGGTGTATTCGTTTAAAAACGACATTGCCTGGTCGGCGGATTTTCTGCCTGAGCTGGGCTGCCTCACACTGGTTGCCGCCCTGCACCTCGCCTTCCGGCAGGCGCTGGTCAGTATTGTGGGCGGCACAGCGGTGTATATGGCGCTGGTGCAGATGGGGCTGGGTTGAGACTAGTTCGCCAGCTCATCGAAACCGCAAGCCAATAAGTAGCGATAAGTTTCGTCATAGTGCGCGGGTAACCGCGTTTCATCGTCATCGCTACCCACCGGAACGTATATCACCATACCCTGCCGGGCTCTGGTTAAAATGACGCGATAAGCATTTTCAAGATGGCGCTTAACCTCGTCCTGATTGCGCCGTTGCCATTTGCTGCCCTTAAAATTCCAATGCTCAAATTGGCCGTTTTGATAGCGATAGTCTGCATCCCAGCCAACGATACACCAGTCTAATTCAAGGCCTTGAACAACAAATTCTGTTGCCGCTTCTTCCAGTATATTGGAGCTGCGTACATCGTCCTGCTCACTCAGAAACCACTTCTCTGGAACTAAGGAATCAGGAGCAAAAAAGCCGGTCGCACGAAGTCTCTTTCCGCTGGATGATGACAGCATTCCCTTGCTTTCTAACGCTTTAGCTTTGCTCTTCAACCACGCTTTTGCCACATCAAGATCTCTGGTGATCTTAATGGGATATTTAGCTTTAAAATCATCAGCCTCTTTACGTGCGCGCTTAGGTTCATTCTGAATCAACGAGTGAATGAATGAAGATACTGAGTCCGCCCGAAATGAACGTAATGAGGTTTTAAGATGAAGTTCTTCCAATTTCAGCCAGTTAGAACTACTTGAATAGCCATCAGAGGAAGCGCCCGAATAGCTTTTGTCGGTCAATTGATCGGCATAGTAAACGCACCATTCAGGATGTTCACTAATAGCTTCAAACCATCCGACAACACCAGCCTCGCCGCGATTAATTTCTTGGCCGCCGCCAATTAAAACAATAACAACGCACCAGTCTTCATGGCGATTCATTACATTAATCAGAAACTGGGGTTCAGACTGATTAAAGTTTCTCTGACCTCGCTTGGACTCCATAAATTTCTTAGTTGCATTGAGATCCCATGCCCGCTGCGCCTCGTCGAAAATCACAACTTTTTCGTTTGGGGCGCCACTATCAGCCAGCGCATCGTCCCTAAAGTGATGAATATTCTGAATGTATGCGGCCACTTCACGCTTTGCATCATCAGCTTTGCAGTCGGGATTTCTCTTTCTCTTATCCCGAGCCAAGGCTTCTCTTAGAACCGCAACCAAAGGTCCATTGCCTGAGAGGAAAACGGCTGACTCGCTACCACGATCAGACCGAGTAGCTACATCTAAACCGACGAGTGTCTTTCCTGCGCCGGGAACGCCAGTAACAAAGCAAATAGACTTCTGCTTATTGATACGCGTCTGGTGAATGATTTCTTGAATCTTCTTGGTCGTCACTGAAAGGTTTTCGACCCCAGCTTCGGTTCTCGATATTTCTTCAACACGGTGATTAGCGTAGAGCGCCTGAGCGGCCTGAATGATCGTTGGACTTGGCTTATAAGAAGAATTAATCCATGCGTTATAGTCAGAAGTTGAACTCGATAATGGATCAAACTTTACGAGCGCTGCCTCGATGATTCTGCCTATATTTTCTCCACTGGATTCGACAATACCAGCGACGAGCTGATCGTCTACATCCAATGAAAAATCGCTTTTTTTAGCGGAGGTAGCGACAAGAATGGGAACGATAACCCGCTGCTCGCTACCTTGATGAAAGTTTTTCAAATCATAGGCGTAACTCAACGTCTGTAGAGCATCACCTCTAAAAAACGCTTTCGAACCGACTTTAAATTCGAGTACAAAAATAACGCCACGAACGAATACAACGACATCCGCCCGCTTTCCCATGCGTGGTATCAAGAACTCAAAGTGAATGTATCCGTCCTCGTAGGCTTCGAGCTGAGACTGCAATATCTCGATTTGCTCTTTCCAGGCATTTCGCTGCTGAAAGACAATGTCTTGGGTATGGTATTCGGTGAGTTTGCCGATAATTTCATCGACAGAGAACTGAAGAAAGGAGTCTATTCGAGCACTAAAGTAGCTACGGTTAATCATGGCTACTCTCTGTGAAATCCATCAAGTCTGACAAAGGCAACTCAAGCGCCAGCGATAACTTCTTAAGGTTAATCAAACTGACATTGCGAAGCCCGCGCTCAACCCCGCTGATATAGGTGCGATCTAAACCTGCCTTTAACGCCAAGGCCTCTTGGCTTATCGCCTTTTGGGCCCGCAATGTTTTTAGATGAACTCCAAATGCTTTCAGTAAAGCGTCTTCCATATCAGCCCCCCGATAAAGGGCTGATCATTGAAGTTTGATGCCTATAGATCTACGGACTATGAGTCACATATCAATAAAACAACGAAGCGGCCGCTTTGGGCTGTATTCAATACTCACAACTCCCCACCACCTTACCCCCAAACTTATCCACAAAACCATTCACTGCTATCTCGCTGCCAAGCCTTGACATCCCACCTCAGGCTTTTCTGCCAAGCTGCTGAATCTGTTACAAAAAACAAGAACAAAACCCTTGCCACTACTGGCCTTTTCTGCGGCCATCCGTTTTCCTGCCCAAGCGGTCAAACTTTCAGCAATCTGACCTCGTGGCCCGAATTGTCTTGTTTGCAGGCATTCATCCAGAAGTTACTCACAAAGTTATTCACAGAATCTGGGCATAAGTCGGGGTAAAGTGCCGGAGGAACTGGCGATAAAATCCACAGATGAGCATTTGCCCTGCGGCTGATACAATGTGCGCCTTTCTTTTTTCAGCCGTTGATCAGACGAGAGACACCATGCCTGAATACCGTTCCAAGACCTCCACCGGCGGCCGCAATATGGCGGGCGCCCGCTCGCTGTGGCGCGCCACCGGGATGAAAGACGAGGACTTCCAGAAGCCGATCATTGCCGTTGTTAACTCTTTCACTCAGTTCGTTCCGGGCCACGTGCACCTGAAAGATCTGGGTCAGCTGGTTGCACGCGAAATCGAAAAAGCCGGTGGTGTGGCGAAAGAGTTCAACACCATTGCGGTGGACGACGGTATCGCCATGGGTCACGACGGTATGCTGTACAGCCTGCCATCGCGTGAAATCATCGCCGACTCGGTGGAATACATGGTGAACGCGCACTGTGCCGACGCCATGGTGTGTATTTCCAACTGCGACAAGATCACCCCCGGAATGCTGATGGCTGCTCTGCGCCTGAACATCCCTGTGGTGTTTGTGTCCGGTGGTCCGATGGAAGCCGGTAAGACCAAGCTGTCTGAACACAAGCTCGACCTGGTTGACGCCATGGTAATCGCCGCTGACAGCAGCGCGACCGACGAACAGGTTGCTGAATACGAGCGCAGCGCGTGTCCTACCTGTGGTTCCTGCTCCGGTATGTTTACCGCCAACTCCATGAACTGCTTAACCGAAGCCATTGGTCTGTCTCTGCCGGGCAACGGTACTGTGGTGGCAACGCACGCCGACCGCGAACAGCTGTTCCTGAAAGCGGCGCGTCTGATCGTGGAAAACACCAAGCGTTATTACGAACAGAATGACGAGTCGGTACTGCCACGTTCGATTGCCAGCTTCAAAGCGTTTGAAAACGCCATCACGCTGGACATCGCCATGGGCGGTTCCACCAACACCATCCTGCACCTGCTGGCCGCTGCGCAGGAAGCCGAAGTCGATTTCGATCTGAAAGACATCGACCGCATGAGCCGCGTCGTACCGCAGCTGTGCAAAGTGGCGCCGAACACCCCGAAATACCACATCGAAGACGTACACCGCGCCGGTGGCATCATGGGTATTCTGGGCGAGCTGGAACGCGCCGGTCTGCTGCACGCCGACCTGCCGACCGTGCATGCGCCAACCATGAAAGACGCGCTGGATCAGTGGGACATCATGCGTAACCCAACCCCGGAAGTGGTTGAGTTCTTCAAGGCAGGTCCTGCCGGCATCCCGACCCAAACTGCGTTCAGTCAGTCTACCCGCTGGCCAACTCTGGACGGCGACCGCGCCAACGGTTGTATCCGCGACCTCGAGCACGCGTTCTCGAAAGAAGGCGGTCTGGCGGTTCTGTACGGCAACATCGCCGAAGACGGCTGTGTGGTGAAAACCGCCGGTGTGGACGATTCCATTCTGCTGTTCGAAGGCAAAGCCAAGATTTTCGAATCTCAGGACAGCGCGGTAAAAGGCATCCTGGCGGACGAAGTTCAGGCCGGCGACGTGGTGATCATTCGCTACGAAGGCCCGAAAGGTGGCCCGGGCATGCAGGAAATGCTGTACCCGACCTCTTACCTGAAATCCAAAGGTCTGGGCAAAGTGTGCGCCCTGCTGACCGACGGTCGTTTCTCGGGCGGTACCTCTGGTCTGTCCATCGGTCACGCCTCTCCGGAAGCGGCGGCGGGCGGTGCCATTGGTCTGCTGAAAGATGGCGATCCGATCAAGATCGACATTCCGAACCGCACCATCGACGTGCTGCTGAGCATGGAAGAACTGTCTCACCGTCGTCATGAGCAGGACAAAAAAGGCTGGAAACCAGCGGAAGAGCGCCCACGTAAAGTGAGCACCGCTCTGAAAGCCTACGCCAAGTTCGCCACCAGCGCCGACAAAGGCGCCGTTCGCGACAAGAGCCTGCTCGACTGAGCGTAACCTTACACACAAGGTTCGTTTCAGCCTTTATAATGCCCGCAAATTTGCGGGCATTTTCGTTTCTAAGGAGTCTGAGTTGATTAAGCGCTGTATCCCCCTGCTGGCCGTTGGTGTGCTGTTACTGAGTGGCTGTGCCAGTCAGAAGCTGGCCGATCAGGATTCCCTGACCGCCCAGTCGTCGGCCAAAGCCAGTGAATTCGGCAGCGACAGTGAGCGCGCGCTGGAACAGGCTCAGGCCGCCTACAAGCAGGCGGTGGACGAAGAGCTGGCGTTCTACGCCCCGCTGCATATGAAGCAGCTGGAAGCCGCGCTGAAAGAAGCCCAGCAAGCCGAACTGGCCGGCCAGGCCGGTAACAGCGTGCAGGCCTCTGCCCGCGTGATGACCTTGCTCGATAACGGTCTGAAAAACAAAACCACCGCCCTGCAATTGCTGGCGCCTGTGTTTACCCAGAAAGACGTGCTCGACGGCATTAAAGCCGGCAACGTGCTGCCAAAAGACTACCGCGACCTGATCGACGACCTGAGCGATCTGATCGCCCTGATCGAAGCCGGTCAGTCGGCCAAGGCCATGGAAAAATCCGCCGGCCTGATCACCGACATGAAAGAGCTGGAACTCGACACCATGCTGGCGCTGCACTGGCAGCCGGCGATGGATACGCTGGATAAAGCCGAAGACGAGGACGCCGACGACACCGCCGCCGCGACCTTCCGTAAGGCGGAAGACAAGGTAGACGAAGCCGAACTCTTTATCCGCGCGCATTACAGCGACCGTCTGCAGTCGGAAACCATTGGTCTGGACGCCCTGCGTTCTGCCCAGCACGCGCTGTTTATTGGCCGTGAAGCCAAACGCCTGCAACGTCTGAGCGCCGAACAGGCCGAACAGGCGGCGCTGAAACAGGAAGACCTGCTGCACCAGATTGCCCTGACCGCCGGCGCCGGCGATATGCGTCATATGGCGTTTAAAGATCAGACTCTGGCGATTATTCAGTACATTCAGGAAGACCAGCGCGCCCGTCAGACCCAGCAAGCCCGCACGCCGGTCAGCGCACCGGCTGCGGCAGAAGCCGCGGTGGTAGAAAACGCGGTGGTAGAAAACGCGGTGGTAGAAAACGCGGTGGTAGAAACGGCTGAAGATGAAGCCGCTGTGGTTGAAGCGGCGGAAGAAACTGCACCAGAAACTCCGGCCGTTGAAACTCCGGCAGTGGAAACTCCGGCTGTTGAAACTCCGGCTGTTGAAACTCCGGCTGTTGAAACTCCGGCTGTTGAAACTCCGGCTGTTGAAACTCCGGCTGTTGAAACTCCGGCTGTTGAAACTCCGGCTGTTGAAACTCCGGCTGCTGAACCTGCCGCAGCCACTCCGGTATCAGAAGACTCTCAGCCTGCCAGCGCAGGCTGAGTTTCAGGTCGCGAGACTGTAATCAAAGCCTTTTATGCGCAGACCTTTCTGCACATAGTCACTGACATTCACCCCGAAACAGCCACTGCGGAATACGCCTTTGGCTTCGTAGGGGTGACCTCTGTCGTCCTGCGGCCCGTGCGCCAGATTAATAATGCGCTCGGGTTGCGGCTGTTTATCCGGTCCGAGAATCATGATCACCCGGGGTTTCAGCTGAAAGCCCGGATCGGCCGATAAAATAATGCCGACCTCGCCGTTGCTCATCTCCAGTAAATAACCGGGCGGATACAGACCCACCATGGCGACGAATTTCTTCACCAGCTCGCCATCAAATTGCGTGCCGCTGTTATTGTTCAGAATTTTCAGCGCTTCCAGCGACGACATACCGGCTTTATAACAGCGGTCACTGGTCATGGCATCGTACGCGTCGACCACCGTTACAATACGCGTAAACAGCGACAATTTTGTGCTGTTAATGCCACGCGGATATCCCTTGCCGTCCAGCCGTTCGTGATGGCTGAACGCCACGTCGGCCGCGCCCGGATAAATATCTGATCGGCCCAGTAATAATTGCCGCGCGTAGGTGGTGTGGCGCGCCATTTCTTCGAATTCCTCAGGCGATAAACGCCCGGGTTTATTCAGAATTTCCGGCGGCACTTTCATTTTGCCAATGTCGTGCATCAGGCCACAAATACCCAGATTTTCCAGCTCAAACGGTGCCAGATCGCATTGCTGACCGAGCGCAATGGCGAGCAGGCAAACGTTCACCGAATGCTCGGCTGTGTATTCGTCCTGATGCTTTAAGCGGGTTAACCAGAGAATGGCGTTGGGGTTGGATACCACGCGTTCGACGCAGTCTTTTACCGCGATCTGCGCCTGCTTCATGTTCAGGGCCTGCCCCAGCTGGGCACTGATCAGCAGCTGCCTGACCTGCTGTTTGGTGGCCTGATACGTGCGGTTGGCTTCGGTCAGTTGTCGCGCCATGTCCTGCTTTTCGACGTAGCGGATGGTACTGGGCGGCCGGTTGTGGGTATTGCCGTCCAGCGGCTCCCACTCCTCTTCGACCACGTCCACCAGCACCCAGCGGCAGATGTCGGCAACGGTGTGAATGTCCTGCTCATTTTCGATCAGGAAACCCTGAAATAAAAATGGCGACTCATGCCAGGGCCGGTCCAGCTCAACGATGTACATCCCGACTGTAAGCTGTGACACGTCCAGTTGCTTGCGCATGTGTCGTTTGTTGATGCGGAATTTGCGGCCGTCACGGGTGGTGGTAACGGAGCCGATCACGTGATTAATTCCTGAGATTTTATTCTTCTAATTGTAAAGCGGGTGGCAGTAACTGCCACCGTCAGAGCGCGGAAATTCGTATCCGACTGCAACCGTTCTCCGGTTCAAACTGTAACCTGTGCGTAATTGACGACGGTATTTCACTGGTGTGGTGCGTCACGTACAGCAGGGTGCTGGCGGTCTGTTCGGCCAGACGATTAATAAAGGCCAGCACCAGCATACGGCTCGGATCATCCAGCCCCTGACAGGGCTCATCCAGAATCAGCAGCGGTGGTTGTTTGATCAACGCGCGCGCAATCAGCACTAAGCGCTGCTCGCCGTACGACAGATGCTGCAGGCTTTTGTTGGCTTTATCGCGCAGGCCGATGATATCCAGCCACTGCAGCGCCAGCTGCTTATCGCTGTCGCCCGTGCTCTGGTACAGACCAATGCTGTCGTACAAACCGGAAATCACCGTACTCAGCACGTTGGTGGTGGCGCGGTATTCCCACTGCAGCGACGCCGACACCAGACCTATGTGCTTTTTAATATCCCAGATGCTTTCGCCGCTGCCGCGCTTAATGCCGAACAAACGCAGATTGTTGCGGTAGCACTGCGGGTTATCGCCGGTAATCAGCTGCAGCAGGCTGGTTTTGCCGCAGCCATTCGGGCCCTGAATGGCCCAGTGCACGCCCGGCTCCACGCGCCAGTTCAGGTCGCTGAACAGGGTGCGCTCGTCGTAGCGGATGGAAACATCAGTCATGCCCACCAGCGGCTCACCATCGGCCAGTTTCAGCGGTGCGCGGCCACTGGCCGGAAACTCCGGCAGCGGACGGTCGAAATGCAGCAAACCACGCAGTTCCGGCTGCGCCAGTACTTCGTCTTTTTTGCCCTGATACAGCAAACGCGCATCGTGCATAAAGGCGACGTGAGTAATCCACGCCGGCAGTTCATCGAGACGGTTGGCCACCCACAGCATGGCCTGCCCCTGCGCGGCCAGACCCGCCAGCGCCTCGGTTACGGCGTCGCGGCTGCGCGCATCCAGACCTTCCAGCGGTTCGTCCAGCACCAGCAGATCCGGGCGTTCACGCAGCGCTTTAATCAACAGCACTTTGCGGCTTTCGCCGGTGGATAACGCACGGAAGCCGGAATCCAGCAGATGGCCGACGCCCAGACGTTCGATCCAGTCGGCGACTTCTTCTAACGGCGCCAGATAATCGCGGATCAGCGTGCCTTTGTCCGGCATATCGGTGAGGTCGGATTCGTCGTCATGACGCTCCTGCTCAATCTGACGTGCCTGCGCTTCCAGCGACACATAACGCACGGTCTGCGGTAATTGCTCGCAGGTGCCATGACTGAGCACCAGCCACTGGTCGGCCGGCAGCATCGACAGCACGGTTTTACCGCTGCCGTTGGTGCCGGCAATGGCCCAGAATTCGCCCGGATTCAGTTGCCAGCCGGCAACCTGCAGGTGTCGCCCGTCGTGCAGACGGGCCTGAATATCAGAGAAACGCATAATGGTCTGGTCGCTGGTTGGATCGTCGCCGTAATGTTAGTCAGAAGTGGGGCGGATCAGCCCGGTGGCCACTTCAGGCTGCGGCCACCAATGATGTGCAGGTGCAGGTGGAACACGCTCTGGCCGGCGCCTTCGCCGTTATTCACCACCAGACGATAGGCCTCACCAAAACCTTCCTGCGCGGCGATTTTGCTGGCGGTCAGCATCAGATGGCCGAGCAGCGCCTGATCGTCCGGCGCGGAATCGCACAGACGCGGAATCGGCTTACGCGGAATCAGCAGAATGTGCATCGGGGCGGCCGGATACAGATCACGGAACGCCAGGCACAGGTCGTCTTCGTAAACGATATTGGCGGGCAGTTCGCCACGGGCGATTTTGCCGAAAATAGTGTCTTCAGACATCGGTTACTCTCCGGGTGGGCTGGAAAAACTGGCGCCTATAGTGGCCAGCCAGGCCAGAACCTGCAACAAAAATTCCGCGTCGGCGGCGTGACTGTTCACCGGAATTTCGGCAAAAAAATGGTCTGACTGCACCCGCACCTTTCGCCCATCGAGCACCCTTGCCTCTTCCAGACCGCGCAGGTCCATCGGCTGCGCCCGTTTAAACGCGCTTAATTTTGTCTGGACACCGGTGCTTCTGACGTCAATCCAGGGGCGGAAATAATACGGATAAAACGCCTTCACCAGATTGAATACCGCGATCAGAAAAATGGCGCCATCAAAGGCCAGAATCATGCCCGACGACACGCTCGCCGACAGCTGAGAATGCATATACAGCGCCGCGCCGATAATCACCAGCAAGCGGAATAACGCCGTAAAAGGCAGCTGCTGACGCGGTGGCAGGGTAAAACGCAGCCCGGCGTCTGTGGTCGACAAACGGATAGCGCTGTTCGCCGGAGGCGTCGGCAGTTCCAATACCTGCAGAGGTACAGGGTCATCGATTTTATCCGCCGGAATTAACACAGCGTCAGCCTGGGTGAGATCTTCCAGGGGCACACCGAAATGCCGCACCAGTTGTTCGGCTTTGGCACGCGCGACGACGTATTCGGTTTCGCTGGATAATTCGGTCTCGGCATAGCGGGTATCCAGCGCGACACGGAACATCACAGAGCCGGAATGATTGTCGCTGCTGCCCTGAACAAAAACGCGTTGCAGCTGAATTTTTGTGAAAGGCGCGAGCGGCTGTTTTTCTTCCCAGGCAATAAAAAAATAGCGCTGCCGGGTGAGCAGGTAGCGGCCACTCAGGCTCAGATACCGCTCGAACTTCAGCGTCAGCAGCAGGACGCCAAAGAACAGCGTAAATATCATGACAAACACCATGCCGCCATGAACGCTGCCGGTGGTGAACAATAACTGGTAAAGGATACTGATCAGCAAGCCCGAGCCAATCAGCAAGGGCAGCGCTGCGAAAACGGCCAGAACAATACTCATCTGGCGCCGGTCATCCAGACAAAACAGGTCGCCCTCGCGGGCGTAGGTCATGTGTTTCATAACATCCATTTAACAATATTCCCAAAAAAGCAAAGGCTGGCAGGCGCAATAGCGCGCCCTGCCAGCCCGCCCATCGTTCAGCCACTCACTCACCCTCGATCTCACACCCTCACTCTGAGACAGTGGCCTCGACCAGCAGCGTCAGCAGTTGCAGCGATTGCTGCCAGCCGATGTAGCACTGCTCCACCGGAATCGGCTCGGGAATGCCTTCCTGCACAATGCTGACCGAGGTACCGCAGGACACAGGCTCCAGCGTGACTGTGGTGATCATGGTGCCGGGCAGACCTGTGTCTTCAAACACATCGGTATTTTTAATGCAGCGGCCGGGTTCCAGTTGCAGGTATTCGCCACCAAAGGCGTGGGTAAAACCGTTGTCCAGATTGGTGAAGGACATGCGGTAACGGCCGCCTACGCGGGCGTCCATGCTGTGCACGGTGCAGGTAAAGCCGTGCGGCGGCATCCACTTGCAGATGGCGGCCGGGTCGAGAAAGGCGCGGTAAATACGGTCGGCGGGTGCGTTGAGTACGCGGTGCAGAGTAACGGTTCCGGTGGTCATTATGTTCTCCCTGAGACTGGTGCCCCGGTGGATCCGGGGCCTCCCAGTCTGGAGAGTAATGGCAGCGGCAGCAAGCGCTGCGCGCTCAGAGGTAAAAAGCGCTGTGCGCTCAGCGGTAACTGGCTTCGATTTCTTCCAGATGTTCGAGGATGCGGTCGTTGTAACTCACCACCAGAAACGGCACCGAATTTTCGGTGTTGTTGCGGATGCGGTCTTCAACAAAGCGCCATTTACTGGCGATGTTGCGCACCAGAATAATCGCGCCCTGGTCTTTCACCAGCTGCTCGAGCTGCGCCAGTTTGCCCTGAAAATCGTCGGCCAGCATGCCCAGCGAGTTTTCATTTTCGCCGGTACCGACGAACAGATAGCCCAGATTGGACGTACCTTCTGCCGCGTATTGGGCGGTCATTTCCGCCATCAGCACCGCCAGTTCGCGCGCCTTCTCAACCACGGCATGGGGCTTGATACCGCTTTTGCCTTTCAGCAGTTTGTAATCTTCCGAGATCTCACCCACCAGCTGGGTACCCTGACGGCCCATGTCGTCGACCAGCCGGATTTCCGGATAACCGCGGGTAAGGATGTCCTGCCGGTTGGTTTCCAACAATTGCGACAGCTTCAGCCAATCGGTTTCAAGCGCCGTGATTTCGTCGGCCATCTGGTCGTTGGCGGCGATATCGAGAGCGTCTTTCATGGCCGTGTTGAAGCGGCTCATGCTGCCATCGATCAGGCGATTGAATTTGGCGTCGGCATCGAGGCCGGAAAACATGTAGTAGTTGGTCACCATACTGGTGGCCGCCAGACGCATATGATGCAGGTCGGTCAGCAGTTGCTGCGGTGTGGCGCGGGCTGTGCTGGCCAGCGACAGAACGAGGAACAGAAGAACGATACGAGCCGGGGAAGGTGCTGTACGCATAATGGTTTCTTCTTGTTATCGGTTTTATTTTAAGAAGCGGCTTCCTGTGGAAGCGTCAAACCATTACAAAGCAAGCGTCGGGCAATGTCAAAGCAGTGGGCAGGCATGTCAGGAAAGCCGTAAACACCTGCCTGCAAAAGCATCAGCTCAGCATTGAGGGCGATCAGCCTAAACCACCCGCCTGCTCAGCGCCCGCCAGACGGCGCAAGCGACGCGACACACTGTCGACCAGTATGTTCAGCGCCGCCGTCACCAGAATCAGGAAGAAAGCCTTGTCGAAGCGTACTTCCTCGAAGGCCGAGTCGATGTAGAAACCGAGTGTCGCCACCCCGAGAATGCCCATGATGGCACTCTCGCGCAGAATCACTTCCCAGCGATAAAACAGAAACGCCAGAAACCCCGGGTACAGACGCGGCGTGTGCAGATAGGCATAGCGGTTCAGACCAGCCGGGTCATCCGGACGCTCTGGTTGTTGCTCACTGTGGCCGGCCATTAAGAAACCGATCAGACCGCCGTTGTGAATCGCCAGCGCCAGCACGGCCGGCAAGCCCGACGGGCCAAACAACAGCAGCAGCACGAAGGCGAACATCATCTCCGGCGTGGAACGCATCACCAGCAACACGCCACGCCCCAAAGGTCGCGCCCGTCCCACCAGCGCGCGACTGCCGAACGGATACACCAGCAAGGCGATAACGCCGGTTAACACCAGCGCCAGCTGGGTTAACAATAACGTCTGCAGCAAGGATGGCCAGGCTTCGTTGCTCCACACCCGGCTGTACCATTGCGCTGTGGCAGTCCAGTCGCCATTGAGCAGGGCTTTCGGCCAGATGTCGTGCGTTAAAAACTGCCAGATCAGCCCCGACGCCATCGGCGGCGACTGCGGCAATAAAAAGACCGCCACCACGGCGTACACAGGAATCAGCTTAGGTTTCAGCCAGAAACGAATGGTGGCGATTAAAATAAAAAACAGCCACAGCAGTGCGGCGGCTTCGCTGTAGTGGCCTTGCTTGAAGGCGGTTTCCAGATGAAAACCCAGCGTCGGTAAACCAATAAAACCGAGAATGGCGCTGGAGCGCAGCGCGCACTCAAAACGGTAACGCACGTAATGGGCAATTTCGCCGTAGGCCTGCGGAATACGCGTATAGGCGTAGCGGCTGAAGCGACGGTTCCGGGCGGCGACCGCCTGTTCCGGATACGGGCTCTGGCGGGCGAATAATTCCGCAAATACCTTGGTAAATACGCCGGTATAGGGAATTAAAATCGCCAGCAAACCTGTGGTGGCACTTAAGCCAAATACCTGCATAAACAGCAGGCCCCAGAATATTTCGTGCACCGAGCGCACCGCAGCAGCGATTAAACGCACCACACGCCAGTGGTACAGCACCGCCAGCACCACGCCCAGCGGCACCGACAGCAACACCGCCAGCAAGGCGAATGCAATCGTCTGCCCCAGTGCGTCCAGCAGGGTCTGCGGATCATCCCACCAGGGCGTGACAAAGCCCAGCGCAATGCGCCCGAGCTCGCGCCACGGGTCAGACTGATACAGCGCCAGATCGGCAAACGGCAAACACAGCAAGGCGGAAATAAGAAAGGCAAAACTGAGCCAGCCCAGTTTTTTGCCGGTGCTGATGTCAGACCGCATACAGGCTGTCCAGCATCTCAGCGGTTAACTCACAGGCCGGGCCGTCATAGGTAATATCGCCGTTTTTCAGCGCAATCACGCGATCAAAATGATCGAGTGCCAGACGGCGGTTGTGCAGACTGACCACCAGCGTGTCGTGGCGCTCAATCAGTAATTGCAGAACGGCTTCGGCCTGCACCGGGTCGAGGGCCGACACCGGCTCGTCGCCAAAAAATATCGCCTGGCGGCGATATAAGGCGCGGCCAATCGCCACCCGCTGACGCTGACCACCGGACAATTTATCGACCGATTTCCACAGCTGATCGGCAATGCCCAGTTCTGCGGCCAGCCGGCTGATGTCCTGCTTACTCTGCGTCCACGGACGCAGCAGATTCATCAGGTTATACAGCAGGCCATGACGCTCCAGCCCGCCCATAAACATATTCTGATACGACGACAGAATATCGACCAGGCCGCCCTGCTGCGGACACAGGGCAATCTGCTGCGGCTGCTGTTCATACAGCCATTCCAGCAAACTGGATTTACCAGCACCGGACGGGCCGATTAAGGCCACTTTTTCACCGGGGTATATCGCCAGACTGAGGTTGCGCAGCACCTCGTGCCGGCCCTTTCTCAGGCTTTGCTGATGCAGGGCAAACAGAGGTGCACAATCGGGTTGTCGCGTCATTAACAGGCCAGAGAATTAATCGAGTAAACCAATGGACTGCGCGGTTTTTTCGACCGGCAGATAATCGGCATTGGTGGCCGGCACGAAAGATTCGCGCGGGAACGACGCCAGCAGGTCTTTGTCTTTCATGTTCAGCAGCGCGTTACGTACCTTGTCGGTAAAACCGGCGCCGAAACGCTTGTCGGCATCACCGCGGATGGTCCACTGGTAATCCGGGTAAGTCGGGGTTTCCCAGATCACGTGAATTTTCGCCGGATCAATATTGCCCGCCGCCAGTTCGTTTTCCCACACGGTGTAGTTCACCGCACCCACCTGATAGGCACCGGACTGAACCTGAGCAATGGTACGGCTGTGGTCGTCAGAGAAACCAACGCGTTCAAACACCGCTTCCGGTGCCGCGTTAAAACGCTCGCGCAGATAGAATTCCGGCATCAGACGGCCAGAAGTAGAACCTTTGGCGCCGAAGGTGAAGGTTTTGCCTTTCAGGGCGTCGCTCAGTTCTTTACCGGCGGTCAGGCCGGCGCTGGTGTTGGCGATGATGTAGCTTTTGAAGAACTGATCTTCATAACCCTGAGCAATGGCCTGTGAATCCGGAACCAGACGACGGGCCTGCACACCGGACAAACCACCGAACCAGGCCAGCTGCACCTGATCATTACGGAAGGCGGTAATCGCCGCCGCATAGGATTTCACCGGAATGAATTTCACGTCCACGCCCAGTTCGCCCTGCAGATAAGCAGCCACTTTATCGAAACGCTGCTGCAGACGGGTTTCGTCTTCATCCGGAATCGCCGTGAACACAAAGGTATCGGCCAGCGCACCGGCAGCAGAGAACAGCAGGCCGGCAACGGCCGCCAGTTTCAGCAGTTTTTTCATTATGGTTTCCTTAGTGGTTGCTTAAATAATCTTTAATTTCGGTCGCATTTCCGCGGAATTCCACCGGTCCTTTTTTCTGCGTCAGCTGGAAATCGTACATAGGGTCGTAGTACTCCTCCAGCAAGGCACGGATCCATTCGCGGTGCAGACTGTTGTCACCGCGCTGATGCTTGGCTAATGCCTGCTGCAATAAATCGTTTAATTGCTGGTAGCGCACACCACCGAGGCGGCGGTGAATTTTCTGCAGGGATTTGGTCAGGTCGTCAGCAAATGCCGTAAAGCCGGCCTCGTCGCCTTCGGCCTGCTGCCATTCTTCCAGCTTGTGCAGAATGTAATTGCGGAAGCTGTGTTCGACGCGGTCTTCAAGGGTGCTGTCGACCAGAATAATCGGCGAAATACCCATTTTTTCGCGCAAGTCATGCGGAATAGCGCAGCGGCCGATCAGCAGACTTTCGTCTTCCAGCAGAATGGTTCTACCCGGATGCGCGTGGTCGGCGCGTAAAAAGGCGACGGCCAGTTTGTTTTCAAAATCGATCTGCGACGGCTGACCGCCCGGGCGTTTGCCAAAGGTGCTGCCCCTGTGATGCGCCAGACCTTCCAGATCAATACTGTACGGCAATTCGTTAAGCAGATCGGTTTTGGCGCAGCCGGTGCGGCCGGCCAGAATGCGCAGCGAGGTATCGCGCACGACACGGTCCATGGTGTCGATCAGGAAGCGGCGCATGGCTTTGTAGCCGCCTTTGATGCGCGGGTAGTCCACACCGGCGTCTTTCATCCATTGCTGCACGATCTGGCTGCGCAGACCACCGCGCCAGCAGAACAGATAACCGTCCGGATGCTGGCGGGCAAAGTCCAGCCACTGCTGCACACGGGCGTCTTTCACTTTGCCGCTGACCAGCTGATGGCCGAGTTCAATGGCTTTGTCCTGCCCCTGTTGTTTATAACAGGTGCCGACCTTGGCGCGCTCGGCGTCGGTCATTAACGGCAGGCTGGCGGTAAAGGGAAACGAGCCCTTTTTATATTCCAGCGGCGCCCGGGTATCGAACATGGGGGTGTCGCGCAGAAAGATCTCTTTAAAATCCGTGGCGTCCGGGCGGCTCATGGGCGCACCTCAATACGGTGCTGGCCTGTCGCCTCCACCAGCTCGCCGATACGGCCAGCGTGTACACCTGCGTTGCTCAGCAGACTTTCCAGTTGCGCGGCGTTTTCCGGGCGCACGGCAATCAGCAGACCGCCGCTGGTTTGCGGATCGCAGAACAGGGCTTTCTGTTCATCGGTTAATGGCGCCAGCTTATGGCCGTAGGAATCGAAGTTGCGCGTAGTGCCGCCGGGCAGACAGCCCATGGCGATGTAATCGCGCACCGGCTCCAGCACGGGAATCGCGCTTTCGTGCAGCACGGCGTTCACGCCACTGCCTTCACACACTTCGAGCAGATGGCCCATTAAACCGAAACCGGTGACGTCGGTGATGGCGTCTACGCCTTCAAGCTGCGAAACCTCGGCCCCGATTTTGTTCATGATGCACATAACGTCGCGCGCCAGAAATTCGTGCTCGGGCTTCAGTTTTTTCTGCTTCTGCGCTGTAGTCAGAATGCCCACACCCAGCGGTTTGGTCAGGTACAGCTGACAACCGGCGCGGGCGGTGTTGTTCTGTTTGAGTTTGTCTTTGGCGACGATGCCGGTGACGGCCAGACCAAAAATCGGCTCGGGAGAATCGATACTGTGACCACCGGCCAGAGTAATGCCGGCGTCGGCGCAGGCCTGACGACCACCATCGACCACACGCTGAGCGACTTCCGGCGGCAGCTTATTCACCGGCCAGCCAAGAATGGCGATGGCCATCAGCGGCTTGCCGCCCATGGCGTAAATATCGCTGATGGCATTGGTGGCGGCGATACGCCCGAAATCGAACGGGTCATCGGCAATCGGCATAAAGAAGTCGGTGGTGCTTAAAATCACCTGACCATTGCCCAGATCGTAGGCGGCGGCGTCGTCTTTGCTGCTGTTGCCCACCAGCAGGTTGGCATCGGCCGGAAACTGCAGCGGCGATGCGAGAATGCTGTCGAGAATTTTCGGCGAAATTTTGCAGCCGCAACCCGCGCCGTGGCTGTATTCGGTCAGACGGATGGGGGCGGTAGAAGAAGAGTCAGTCACACCGGAATCCTGCGTTTTAAGTCAGGGCGGAATGATACGGTGCCAGCTGGCTTTGATAAAGGAGCAGCCGCCGGGCGGAGGCTGCCGCTTTTAACGCAGAAACAGAATCAGAAGCGCAGGCCGAAAACGCCCATGTACTCGTCGTAGTAGAACTTCTGGTCGGCTTTATCGCCTTTGTTGCTGGTCAGTACGTCGTTCATGTCGGCATAACCGAACTTGCCGGTGAAGCGGAAGAAGAACTGCTTCCACAGCGTGGTTTCAAAACCGGCCTTCACCAGAGTGCTGTGACCGGCGACGTGCCACTCATCATTACGCTCGCCGCTGAGCAGTTTGACGTTGGATTTCGGGTACAGAATACCGGCACCGAAACCGGCGAACACCGCCAGATCCATTTTGTCGTCCCAGCGCAGCAGCGGCAGGAAACGTTCGGTTTCCAGCGAGATCATGTTAAAGCCGTCGGTGTGCTCGTAAGTCAGAAAATCTTCGCTCAGGGTTTCGGTATCGCCGGCCTGATAATCGCGCTCAAAACCGGGCTTGTTGATATGGCCCGAGGCTTTGACGGTCTGATCCTGCACCATCACGTATTTCATGTGATCAAAGCCCAGCGACACCGACCAGTTGTCGGCCACGAAATAGCCCACGCGCCAGTTGTACTGAGGAATGGTCAGCCGGCCCGGATTCAGGTACGAGTGGTACAGCTGGTACAGGCTTTCGTCATTCTGTTCGTCTTTCGCCTGCACGTTGTGCAGGGTGAAATCATGATCGGCGCCGTGAAAGTGAATATCACTGTCCGAGTAGGTTGCGCGGTTCCATCCCCAAAAGCCGTACCACTGTCCCTGAGTACGCATTCCCGCCTCGGCCTGCATCGGCAGCAACCAGGAGAGAGTCAGCAGCAACGCCAGATGCTGCAAAGGAGCTTTAAACTGCATAAATTTTTCGCCATTCGTCACGGTGGGGAGCGGACCGTCACCTGTGCGTGCGCCCGCGGAGCCGCACCCTACCCTTTGGTTCCCCGTGAGTGAATGGTTGTTTACAGAACGATCTTTCCTCTCAGAGCATCAATGCCCCAGTTGGCGCTTTTATTCAGCTCGATAAATGAACAGCGATTGGTGCGCCCGCAGAACAGTGCGTCGCAGATGCCCGGCTGCAAAGCGGCCATTCCCGGTTGGCGCTTTTATTCAGCTCGATAAATGAACAGCGATTGGTGCGCCCGCAGAACAGTGCGTCGCAGATGCCCGGCTGCAAAGCGGCCATTCCCGGTTGCGGCGGCGTTGCACGCGCTCAGGTGTTCAGCTGAGGGGCGAAAACGCATACACTGGAGCCAACTCAACGCCGAGCCTGTACGCCTAACCTGATCCGTCAGCAGGGTTTGCAGGCCGTGGTCCTTGTGGCCACCAGGGTTCTGCCGGAAACGGCCGGGCCTCCCACATTTGGAAAGGTGTCATTCATGAACATGCCTACGCACATACCTTTGCGGGTATTGCCGGCAGACGACGTGCAGTTGCGCAACGACGCGGCTGTACTGCAAGACCGTTTTGGCCGGCGCTTCAGTTATCTGCGCCTGTCGGTAACGGATGTCTGCAATTTCCGCTGCAATTACTGCCTGCCCGATGGCTATCAGTGCACCGATACGCCGGTACCGCTGACGCTGGAAGAAATCGGCCGTATCGCCCGCACCTTTGCTGCCATGGGCACGCGCAAAATCCGCATTACCGGCGGTGAGCCCAGCCTGCGCAAAGACTTGCCTGAGATTATCCGCGTGCTGAAAAGTACGCCCGGTATCGACACCGTTGCACTGACCACCAACGGCTACCGTCTGACGCACCAGATTGAAAGCTGGGTAAACGCCGGGCTGGATCAGCTGAATGTCAGTATCGACAGTCTCGACCCACAGCAATTCCGCGCCATTACCGGCCACGATAAATTGCAGGAAATTCTTAGCGGTCTGGACATGGCGCGCTCGCTCGGGCTGACGCGCATTAAAGTGAATGCTGTGTTATTGCGCGGCTTTAATCTGACCGAATTTCCGCAGTTTCTGCACTGGCTGAAAGACACCGACGTATCGCTGCGTTTTATTGAATTAATGCAGACCGGTGACAACGAGGAATTTTTCCGCGCGCAACATGTGTCTGGTGATGATATCCGCGCCCGCCTGTTACAGGCGGGCTGGGTACAGAAAGCCCGTAGCGCCGATGATGGCCCTGCACAGGAGTTTTCACACGCAGAATACGCCGGCCGTATCGGCCTGATCATGCCGTACAGCAAAGACTTCTGTAGCACCTGCAACCGCCTGCGCATTTCTGCACAGGGCAAGCTGCATCTATGTCTGTTTGGTGAAGAAGGTTTCGACCTGCGCCCACTGCTGCAGAACGACGACAGCGTATCGCTGGAAATGCGTATCCGCGAATTATTGCGTGATAAAAAAGCCACGCATTTTCTTGAAGAAGGCAAAACCGGCGCCGTACGTCACTTTGCCATGCTCGGTGGCTGATATGCGTACGCTGGGTGTTGTACTGGCCGGTGGTCAATCCAGCCGCATGAGACAGGATAAAGCGCTGCTGACGCTCAATGGCTCCACCATGCTGGAACGCAGTGTGAATGCGCTGCGCCCGCTGCTTCCGGAGGTGTGGATCAGTCGTCAGACCGATCAGGCGGTACCGATGGCTGACGCCCGCATCGTACCCGACACCATGCGCGATTGCGGACCACTGGGCGGCGTTGCCGCCGTTATGGAGCAGGCTGTTCGTGCAGGCTTTGATGCCGTGTTGCTGCTGCCGGTGGATTTGCCCGCCTGCAGCGCCGCCGATTTAAGTCCGCTCATGGCGGCCGGTGAGCGTGAACAGAAGCCTGTATGTTTCAGCGGCCATTTTTTACCCCTTTATTTACCGGTTAATAGCGCGGTGCTGGAATTTACACAGCGGCAATTAACCGATAGCAAGGCGCGCAAATCCGTCGCGTCTGTTTTCTACCAGTTTGACGGCATTCAGCTTCCGCCACCGGACAGCAATGCCTTAACCAATACCAATACCCGTGAAGAGTGGCTGACCGCCACACGCGAGGAACAACATGGCTAAAACTTTTATCGATCAGTTTATTCCGCTCAACATCGCCGTATTAACCGTGTCCGATACCCGCACCGAAGACAACGACACCAGTGGTCAGTTGCTGGTCGATAAGCTGACAGATGCCGGGCATTTTTTAAGCGATAAAAAAATCGTTATCGACGACAAATACAAACTGCGCGCTCAGGTATCCCAATGGATTGCCGACGATAAAACCCAGGTGATTCTGGTGACCGGTGGTACCGGCTTTACCGAGCGTGATTCAACACCCGAGGCATTAATTCCACTGTTCGATCAGACCGTCGATGGCTTTGGTGAACTGTTCCGTCAGATTTCGTTTCAGCAGATCGGCACATCGACCATCCAGAGCCGCGCTGTTGCCGGTCTAGCCAACAGCACGCTGATTTTCTGCATGCCGGGTTCTACCAATGCCTGCCGTACCGCCTGGGATGACATCATCGCCAGCCAGCTCGACAGCCGTCACCGCCCGTGCAATTTCGCCCTGCGTTTAAAGGGTAATCAGTGCAATCACTGCGGCACAGGTTCGCGCGGTTAATATGGCTGAGTTTTCCCATATCAATCAGCGCGGCGAAGCCAATATGGTCGACGTCAGCGGCAAAACACAGACCGTGCGTGAAGCCCGTGCTGAAGCCTATGTACGCATGAGCCCCGAAACACTGGCGAAAATTCTGGCCGGCGACCATCACAAAGGCGATGTTTTTTCGGTAGCACGCATCGCCGGGATTCAGGCCGCCAAACAAACCAGCAGCCTGATTCCTTTATGTCATCCGTTAATGCTGAGCAAAGTCGCCGTGGATTTTTCCGCCGAGCCTGCACATAACCGCGTGCGCATTGAAAGCCTGTGCAAACTCACCGGTCAAACCGGCGTGGAAATGGAAGCCCTGACCGCGGTTTCCGTTGCCGCCCTCACGCTGTTTGATATGTGCAAAGCCGTGGACCCGGGCATGGTGATCGAAGGTATCCGCGTACTGGAAAAACAGGGCGGCAAAACCGGTCACTGGCTGGCGGAGGACAAACAGTGAAGGTGTTGTTCTTTGCCGCCTTGCGCGAGCGTCTGGGTTGCGCTCAGACGGAAGTGGATGTGGCCTTACCGGCTTCGGTTGCTCAGGTCCGCAACGCGCTGATCACCGCCTTTCCACAGCACGCCGAACGCCTTGCCAGCGGTCGCTCACTGGCGGCAGTTAACCAGATGCTGGTTCAGGACGACGCTGCCGTTAACGCCGGCGATGAAGTGGCCTTTTTCCCTCCGGTAACCGGCGGCTGAACGATGAAGTTTATTTCTGTCCAGCAAGCCGATTTCGATATTGCTCACGAATACGCCGAGTTGCGCCGCGATAACCGCGCCGACGGCGCTGTGGTGTTTTTCACCGGCTTAGTGCGCGAGATGAATCAGGGATCGGAAGTGTCTGGCCTGACTCTGGAGCATTATCCGGGCATGACCGAAAAAGCGCTGCAGCAGATTGTGAATGACGCCTGCGCGCGCTGGCCGCTGAACCGCGTACGCTTAATTCACCGCGTTGGCACGTTGCAGATCAGCGATCAGATTGTGTTTGTCGGCGTATCCTCATCCCACCGCGAAGCGGCGTTCGAGGCCTGCCATTTTATTATGGATTTTCTGAAGAACCGCGCCCCTTTCTGGAAAAAAGAAGTGACGAACAGCGGAGAACGCTGGGTCGACGCGCTGGAAAAAGACCGCGCAGCTCTGGATAAATGGCAGAGTGAACAATAAAAAAGGCCGCGATTGCGGCCTTTTTAGTCTGACGCTTTTCAGCCCGCCGTTTACTCGGCCGGCTTGGTCTTACGACGGATCGGTGCCAGACCTTCTTTATCCATCAGATTGCCTTTTGGCTCGGCAGTCTTAGGACGGCTTGGACGCGGCCCCTGCTTTTTCTTATCTGATGTCACTTTTTTCGCACCGGCTTTTTTGCCATCTTTCGGCTTTTTCTTTTTGGTGCCCGCCGCTTTACCCGAAGCTTTTACTTTCTTCGGTCCACGATAGGCGCCTTTCAGTTCAGCAATGGTGCGCTCGTCCATCTGAATATTCAGATAACGCTCGATGGCGGCTTTCAGGTTCCATTCGTTCGGCGAAATCAGACTGATGGCCAGACCTTCTTTACCCGCACGACCGGTACGGCCGATGCGGTGAACGTATTCATCGCCCTTCCGCGCCAGATCGTAGTTGATCACCAGATCCATACCTTCCACATCCAGACCGCGCGCAGCAACGTCGGTGGCGACCAGAATATTGCGCTTACCTTCACGCAGCGACTGCATTACGTAGTTACGCTCGTCCTGGGTCATTTCACCGTGCAGCATGGCGATGCCATTGCGGTGACGACGCAGAAAATCGTTCAGGCGATCCACTTCAGTACGTTTATTAACGAAGATAATGGCTTTATCGTAGGTTTCGTTGGCCAGCAGCCATACCAGCAGACGGTCTTTGTGCGCGTTATCGTCGGCCAGAATGCGTTGCTGGCGGATAAACTCGTGCTGATCACGGATGCTGTTGGTGGTGACCTGTTCAGGATTATTGAGCATGGCACGGGCGATGCGGCCAATGCCTTCATGACGCAGCGTGGCCGACAGCATAAAGGTCTGACGCTCTGTGCGTGAACGGCCAACGATCACTTCCATGTCCTCGGCGAAGCCCATATCGAGCATACGATCAGCTTCGTCCAATACCAGAAATTCCAGATCGCTCAGATCAGCGCTTTCGCGCTTCAGGTGATCAACCAGACGGCCTGTGGTTGATACCACGATTTCAGGGTTTTTACGCAGCATGGATGACTGATATTTGAAGTCATCACCACCGGTCAGCAGGCCAACTTTCAGGTGGGTAAGCTCACAGAAATGCTGTGCGGTTTTGAATACCTGACGTGCCAGTTCGCGGGTAGGTACCAGAATCAGAGCGCGCGTGGACGCATTGGGTGCATCTTTCTGCAGCAGCTTTTCCAGAATCGGCAGCAGGTAAGCCAGAGTTTTACCACTGCCAGTTTCAGCGCAGACCTGCACATCGCGGCCAGCCATCGCCAGTGGAATCACCTGGGACTGCACATCCGTTGGCTGCCTGATTTCCAGCTGTTCCAGGCCGGTCATCAGGCGGGTATTGAATTCAGTTTCAGCAAACACTCTGGTTACTCTCACGCATGTATTGGCGCAAGTATATCAGAAGCCCGCAGGACCGGCTCAGTGCGCAAGCCAGTCGTTAAATGCTGCAGCGTCCGTAACCTGTCGCAACAGCCGTTGCTGGTCAGCGGGTAACGCCGTAAAGAAGGTCATTGAGGTCAGGCCCTCCACCACACTGAGCGGCACCAGACAGTCGGTAACCGCGCGACTGCTGTCGAGATCACAGCCGTCGTGAAGGTTCTGTTCGTGATCGAACAGAAAGGCATAGGTGCGCTTCTGTTGCGCATCAATCAGCACTTTGTAGAAGCCATGCGGAACGCCAATGCGCCACTCACCGGGCGATTTCTTACGGTTACCAATGCGCATCACCGGGATATCACCCATAAATATTGTGCCGGCATAGGCATAGTAGGAATGCCCCTGATCAAGTAAGCGACGTTCAAGCGCTTCCAGTTGATACCAAAGGCCTTTTTCGCCATTGAAGCGCTCATGGTATTGGGGCGTGATGTTAGACAACGCGTTGATCTCGAACACGGTGCAGGCGTCATCGGCATCCTCTACCTCCAGAGTGCCTTCAAATTCTGCGTCCTTGCCATCGCCATCCCTGTCGCCTCCGGAAATAAAATAAGGCACCAGATGGCCGCGGGCGAAGTTATAAGGTGTATTAAACCAGCCGGCATAATCCTTATCGGTAACGTCATTAAAATCCGGATCGGTGCGGAACTGGCTCCAGCGAGACGTACGCTTAGGGGTATCACGATAGGCAGGAGAAGCATGCCAGCTCACCCAGCGCGGCACGTGATATTCCCGGTTGTACGACAAGGCATAGCCGTGGCGGGCGTATAAAGGGGTTGCGTCTGGTCGTCCACCAAAGACGTGCTCATTCAGGCTGTGCAACTGAGCATCCGGCGATAACCGGCAGTCTTTCAGGCTGAGAGCAACCGCAGATGCAGAAAAGCCGTAATAAGAGATAAAAAATAAAAAGAGGATAAAACGATTCAAGATCGGCTGTTCCGGATGAATAAAACACAGTGGGTAACTGATCCATCCTGGAAACTGCCCGCAGAGCAGGCTAATGCCTGAGCATGACATTCTCAAGCAGGTGTGTATCGAAATTAAATTCGGTCTGTAAAAGGCGATCAATTTCAATCGCCCAGAAAGGAAAAACCCCAGTAGGCTAGCCTGCTGGGGTTTTAGATTAAGAGCTTGATCGGCGAAGCCAACTTTACCATGACCTCAGCCTGCGAAGCAGGGTCAGGTCATCAGCAAGCCAATAAAAGAAAACCCCTGACTACGTAAGTAATCAGGGGTTTTGGATAAGAGCTTGACGATGACCTACTCTCACATGGGGAGACCCCACACTACCATCGGCGATGCTGCGTTTCACTTCTGAGTTCGGAATGGATTCAGGTGGTTCCACAGCTCTATGGTCGTCAAGCAAACTGGTTTTTCACTTCCCCAGTCTTACCGCTTATTGCGTGCAGGAAGTAAAAAATTCGGTTGGATACATGAGTATAATTGGGATTCTCTTGCGAACCGGCGGTTGCCTGTTCTGTCTTTTAACTTAGGCTTGTATCACACACCAAGTTTGGGTGTTATATGGTCAAGCCTCACGGGCAATTAGTATCAGTTAGCTCAACGCCTCACAACGCTTACACACCTGACCTATCAACCTGGTAGTCTTCCAGGGCCCTTTAGGAAGCTTAAAGCTTCAGTGAGATCTCATCTTGAAGGAGGCTTCACGCTTAGATGCTTTCAGCGTTTATCCCGTCCGAACATAGCTACCCGGCAGTGCCACGGGCGTGACAACCGGAACACCAGAGGTTCGTTCACTCCGGTCCTCTCGTACTAGGAGCAACTCTTCTCAAATCTCAAACGCCCACGGCAGATAGGGACCGAACTGTCTCACGACGTTCTAAACCCAGCTCGCGTACCACTTTAAATGGCGAACAGCCATACCCTTGGGACCGGCTTCAGCCCCAGGATGTGATGAGCCGACATCGAGGTGCCAAACACCGCCGTCGATGTGAACTCTTGGGCGGTATCAGCCTGTTATCCCCGGAGTACCTTTTATCCGTTGAGCGATGGCCCTTCCATACAGAACCACCGGATCACTATGACCTACTTTCGTACCTGCTCGACGTGTCTGTCTCGCAGTTAAGCCGGCTTGTGCCATTACACTAACCTCCTGATGTCCGACCAGGATTAGCCGACCTTCGTGCTCCTCCGTTACTCTTTGGGAGGAGACCGCCCCAGTCAAACTGCCCACCATACACTGTCCGCAACCCGGATAACGGGCCGACGTTAGAACCTCAAACATACCAGGGTGGTATTTCAAGGATGGCTCCACCGAGACTGGCGTCTCAGCTTCAAAGCCTCCCACCTATCCTACACAGATATGTTCAAAGTTCAGTGCAAAGCTACAGTAAAGGTTCACGGGGTCTTTCCGTCTAGCCGCGGGAACGCTGCATCTTAACAGCGAGTTCAATTTCACTGAGTCTCGGGTGGAGACAGCTCCGCCATCATTACGCCATTCGTGCAGGTCGGAACTTACCCGACAAGGAATTTCGCTACCTTAGGACCGTTATAGTTACGGCCGCCGTTTACCGGGGCTTCGATCAAGAGCTTCGCTTGCGCTAACCCCATCAATTAACCTTCCGGCACCGGGCAGGCGTCACACCCTATACGTCCACTTTCGTGTTTGCAGAGTGCTGTGTTTTTAATAAACAGTTGCAGCGGACTGGTATCTTCGACCGGTCTCAGCTTACGGGGCAAGCCCTTCACCAAAACCGGCGCACCTTCTCCCGAAGTTACGGTGCCATTTTGCCTAGTTCCTTCACCCGAGTTCTCTCAAGCGCCTTGGTATTCTCTACCTACCCACCTGTGTCGGTTTCGGGTACGGTCTCTTTGTAACTGAAGCTTAGAGGCTTTTCCTGGAAGCTTGGCATCAACCACTTCGGACTCCGTAGAGTCACCGTCATCAGTTCTCAGCATTAAGATCCCGGATTTGCCTAAGATCTCTGCCTACCACCTTAAACACGGACAACCAACGCCGTGCTGGCCTAGCCTTCTCCGTCCCCCCATCGCATTACAAAGAGGTGCGGTAATATTAAACCGCTTCCCATCGACTACGCATTTCTGCCTCGCCTTAGGGGCCGACTAACCCTGCCCCGATTAACGTTGGACAGGAACCCTTGGGTTTCCGGCGAGGGGGTTT